>JAZQGR010000125.1:0-5403 GCA_045540115.1 Eubacteriales bacterium | reverse complement strand
CGCTCTTTTTGTCCTATTTACAAATGAAATAGGAGGAACAACTATGTTTTCCAAACTCAAACTGTCGCTTAAAAGAATCAATTACAAGTTATTTCTCGCGCTTCTCGTTCTTGGGCTCGCACCAACCGTTTACACCACTGTGCGCGTCTTCTTCCTCGGTCAGCTTCCCGGCGAATGGTCATTCTCCATTGCAGGTCAGCTGTCGTGGGTTAACCTCATTTATGAGATCATAAACGAAGCCATCATTCTTCCGCTGTTTTACTTTATCGGCAAGGTTAAGGATGACAAGAACGCTTTCTCAAACCGCGTGCGAACCGGTATGCTCCTCTCCCTCGGCATCTACGCCGTGCTCTCTGCTGTAATTATGATCTTCGCAGAGCCGCTTTTGAACCTGATGGCAACCGATACGAGTATCCTCGACGCTTCCGCATCCTACATACGCATTGAGAGCATTGCAAACGTCTTCTCCATTCTCACGCAATTTGCCCTCGTCGCTCTGGTAACGGTCAACAAGAGTAAATATCTTTACGCTCTCACAGGCGCAAGACTCGTGCTGTGCCTTGTTTCCGATACCTTCCTCGTTTCTACCTTGCCCATCTCCGCAAACCTCGGCGTCAACGGAATCGGTTATTCCAACATCATCGTCAACGCTCTGCTTCTCGCCGTATCTCTGATACTTCTTGCAAAAGAGAGCATCAAGGTGTTTGCTAAAACCAAGCTCGATTTTGCTTGGACAAAGGAATTTGTCAAGATCGGCGGGATCTCAGGCGTAGAATCCCTCGTTCGCAACGTGGCGTATATGGTGATGATCTCCCGTATGGTCAACGTCGTGGGCGAGCAAGGAACCTATTGGGTGGCAAACAACTTCATATGGGGCTGGCTTCTTTTGCCCGTCCTGCAGCTCGGCGAACTCATCAAGCAGGAAACCGCAGCCGACAAAGCAAACGTTCGCAAAAACACGCTTGGCTACTTCGGTATCACCGCCATCGTATCGGTACTGTGGTGCGCGAGCATCCCTCTCTGGAAGCCCTTTATGACGAATGTTCTGCAGTTTACCGACGTGGATAAGCTCTTTGAGCTGGTGCTCGTTCTTCTCGGCTTCTACGTTTTGTACGCCATCCAGAACGTCTTCGATTCCATCTTCTACGGGCTCGGAAAGACGAACTATATGCTTTTCGAATCCGTGGTAACGAATACGATCTATTATGGCATCGCCTTCGTCCTTTATGCTACGGGCGTGTGGACGCCGACGCTCATCGGCATCGCTCTCCTCTTCGGCATCGGCAACGCCTTCGATAGCATCGTCTCCCTCGGCGCATTCGCATTCCTTCTCAAAAAAGAAAAGATCAATATTCTGAACGTAGAATAACCTTCATCCGCTGAGGAACCAAATCCTCAGCGGATTATTGTATAAGAAAACCCCGCCATAGTGGCGGGGTTCTGTGAAGGTTATTACCGATGAGTATAGACAAAGAAACTCCGATTGTGATAAATTAGAAAAGACCTGCCAGTCAAAACTAAAAAATCACAATCGGAGGACATTAAAATGTTTGAGAAAAAAGTCAATTTTAACGCCACAAAGAGTTTAGCACATACAAAATGGAATTGCAAGTACCATATAGTGTTTGCGCCAAAATATCGAAGGAAAGTGTTTTTCGAAGAAAAACGCTTGGAGATAAGGGAGATATTGAGAACATTGTGCCAATGGAAGGGTGTGGAGATAATAGAAGGAGAAGTGTGCCCCGACCATATACACCTGTTGATAAGTATACCACCCAAAATGAGCGTATCAAGTTTCATGGGGTATTTGAAAGGAAAAAGCAGCTTGATGATATTTCAAAAGTACGGCAACATGAAATTTGCATACAGGAACCGCGAGTTTTGGTGCAAAGGGTACTACGTGGATACGGTAGGGAAAAACACGAAAGCCATAAAAGAATACATCAGCGAACAACTAAAACAAGATCAAGAAAGCGATCAGCTGAGTATGTATGACCCCAAAGACCCGTTTACGGGTAGCAAGTAAAAATTGCATGGCTGGCAGGCCAATCTAAAGCGCACTTGTGCGCAGCCAGTATCGTTTAGGGCTATGCCCGAAAATGAAAAACCGCCCGCTATGCGGGCGGATGATTATTTTATGTGCGCCGTCAACCGTTGCCCCGCAGTAAACAAAGAAAAAGGATTGAAAATTTTTACGTAAAAACGAAATCACGTCCGATACTATTGACAGATTGAGTGGGGTTATGTTATAATCAATTGAACTCAATTGAATTGAACCAATATTATTTGGAGGTGCGGTATGAACGCATATGATTTTAAGGTTAAGAAAATGGACGGCAGCGAGGTATCTCTTGAGGAGTACAAGGGCAAGGTGTTGCTGATCGTCAACACCGCAACGGGATGCGGATTCACGCCGCAGTATAAGGAGCTTCAGGAGCTGTACGAGGAGTTTTTGGCGCAGGGCTTTGAGATCCTCGATTTCCCCTGCAATCAGTTCGGTGAGCAAGCACCGGGAAGCGACGAGGAGATCCACACCTTCTGCACGGGTCGCTTTGGCATCACGTTCCATCAATTTGCAAAGGTGGACGTAAACGGGGAGAACGCCATTCCTCTCTATAAATGGCTGACCGAGAACACTAAGTTTGAGGGATTCGGTATGTCGCCTATGGGAATGATGCTGTCGGGCGTTGTTAAGAAGACCGACAAGGATTACAAAAACAACGGCAACGTAAAATGGAACTTCACAAAGTTCCTCATTGACAGGGGCGGCGAGATCGTCGCACGTTTTGAACCGACCGATATGAAAAAGCTGAAGGAATCGATAAAGGAGTGCTTGTAATATGAAGATAGCGGTTCGATACTATACCCGTTCGGGGAACACCAAAAAATTAGCGGATGCTGTTGCCAAAACTGCATCCGTCGAATCCAAAGATATTGCTTGTCCGCTTGACGAAAAAGCCGATATTCTCTTTCTCGGTTGTTCCTATTACGCCTTTGACGTGGACGAGGCGGTAAAGAAGTTTATTATCGAAAATAAGGACAATATCGGGAAGATTGTTTGCATTGGCACGTCGGCTATGATGAAATCGATGAAAAAGCCTGTGAGAAAGGTGGCCGACACCGTAGGTGTTGCCGTTGCAGAGGAAGAATTCCATTGCCGCGGCGAGTTTGCGAAATTTCACAAAGGCAGACCGAACGAAAAAGACCTGGCAGACGTTTCTGTCTTTGCAAAGAGCGTTATCGATCAACAGGGCTAAACTATGGACAAAAAATACAACGCACTAAAGCTTGAAAACCAGTTGTGCTTTCCGCTGTATGCCGCCGCACGCGAGGTGGTCAAAAGATACCGCCCTTATCTTGATGAGTTGGATATCACTTATACGCAGTACATCACGATGATGGTAATGTGGGAAGAAAAGGAGATCACCGTCAAGGCGCTCGGCGAAAGGCTCTTTCTTGATTCGGGAACGATGACACCCGTGCTCAAAAGCCTTGAATCTAAAGGATATGTTGTGCGCAAACGGAGCGCCATTGATGAACGTTCGGTCAGCGTTTTCCTTACCGACAGCGGTGAAGCACTAAAGGAAAAGGCGGTGGATATCCCCGCCAAGGTCGCGGGATGCGTGGGACTAAGCGGCGAAGAAGCACTTCAGCTTTACGGACTTCTGTATAAGGTGTTGGGCGTTGAGGAGAGATTAATCTATGGCAAAGTATAAGATCAGCAGAGAATTCTTTCCGTTTTCCTGTTTCACGCCGCCTATCAGCGAGAAGTTCCTCGCTATGGCTGTGCCGCATATGAAAACGCCGCAATACATATTTAAGGACAAGGAGCTGGACGTCAGCCGGCACGAGATCGAAAGTTACGACGGCGAAAAGATCGAGTGCTTTTTGATGTCCCCGAAATCCATCACGGAAAACGCCCCGTGCCTCATTTACATTCACGGCGGCGGATTTGTGCTTGCGGCGGCAGGCTATCACTATAAGAACGCCATGCGGTACGCCAAAGAGGTTGGCTGCAAGGTCGTGTTCGTCAATTACCGCCTTGCACCCGAGCATCCGCATCCCGTGTTCTTTGAGGACTGTTATACGGCTATGTCCTGGGCTTACGATAGTGCAGATTTGCTCGGCATCGACACCTCTCGCATCGGCATCGGCGGCGACAGCGCAGGTTCGACCCTTGCGGTGGGCGTTTGTATGATGGCAAGGGACAGACAGCATCCCGTGAAGTTTGCCTTTCAGATGCTCCTGTACCCTTATCTCGATGCCCGTAACAACAGCGAATCTTGCATGAAATATACCGACACACCCATGTGGAATTCTACGCTGTCGGGCAAGATCGCACCGATGACAAAGGCAGACCGCAGCCGCCCCGACTATGTCTGGTATTCACCCGTAGAAGCAGAGAGCTTTGAGGGCTTGCCGCCCGCCTATATCGAAACGGCGGAATTTGATTGCCTCCACGATGACGGTATCTTGTACGCAGAGAAACTCCGCGAGGCAGGCATCGAGGTCACACACAACGAAACCAAAGGCACGATGCACGGTTTTGACATTATGCAAAAGGCTACCACGACCCAAAAAGCACTTGAAGCACGCATAAGGTTTATGAAATCGCATATATAATGGCGATTTGTTCAATCATAAGAATAACAAAAATCAACCGCTGAGGAACAAACTCCTCAGCGGCTTTTTGCTATCACTCAAAGGAAACAGGCTTGGTATCTCCCGTCGCAAATGCGTTGGGACCGGGGTCCGACATGGAGAAATACATTTTCGCGGCTTTGGTGGTGCCGAAATCACGGTTGGAACCGGAGTTCTGCACTTTATTAAAGGCGTCGCGGAACATTTGGTTGTGCGCTTCCTCACGGTTCAGGAGAAATTCCATGGTCCCGCGCACCTTCTTCACGTCGATCTGGCGGTAAAGGTATTCGTAAACCACCTTTGCGCGCTGTTCGGACGCGATGTTGCTTAAGAGATCGGCACACAGATCACCCGTAACCGTCACGTAATCCGCCGTCCAGGAGTAACCCGAAGCGTTGATAAGACCGGGATTAAGACCTAAGAGCACGTGGGACTGGATTTCGCCCGAGGGTACCTTTGCGGCATCTACGTCGTGACCGTTTAAGAGGTTGATGGTCTGCGCCACCATCTCCATATGTCCGAGCTCCTCTGCCGCAATGTCAAGGAACAGATCCTTGATCTCGGGATCTTTGATACGAAAACTTTGGGACATATACTGCATTGCCGCCTTCAGCTCACCGTTGCCGCCGCCAAGCTGTTCCTGCAAAAGTGCCGCATACTGCGGGTTTGGTTTCTCTACCTCCACGGGATGAAAAAGCATCTTTTCGTGTTTGAACATTTCATTACCTCCGTTTGTTTACTATTAACTATTCTTGCCAATCC
>JAZQGR010000124.1:0-5899 GCA_045540115.1 Eubacteriales bacterium | reverse complement strand
CATCAAGACCGAGACCGTAATCGAGTGCAACCTCACAGGTATTGATGAAGCCTTGAAGCTCATCGACTTCAGCGATGAGCTTTTTCTTTTCGTTCGTCATTTGGTTCTCCTTTCTCATATCTGTTGGTCGTATGCGACGTCATCGAATTCTTCCTTGTCCACGTAAGGACAGTAGTTGAGATAGAAGGTCAGATCGAATTCATCGCAGTACACACCGATCTCCGAGAGGATATCCGCTTTCTTGTACAGTTCCTCTGTGATCATATCCACCATTTCATTGTCTTCGGAGAGGTTCACGCCGAAGCGTTCGCCTATTTCTTCGAAGGTGAAGTGCCAATTGCCGGTCGTGGTATTATCCGTGCCGACGAAGATCATGTGCTCGGCAATGGTCTGTGCGTATGCTTCTCGATCAAAGTAAGGCACCAAGGATTTGAATCCGCACTGACGGATCTCGTCATCGGTCATACCGATATACTCGGAGAGCGTGTTATACAGCTCGGCTCCCGATTCCTCTTCGCCGATCCAAGAGACGAGCCGTCCGACAAGGTGGTTCTTTCTCTCTGCGATAACTTCGTTTCGGACACAGTCAAGCCCGAGGATGTGATCGTCCACGTATTCACGGATCGCCTTCTCGACCGTGTCTTCACTAAGATCGGGGATCTCATAACCGACAGCGAAGGTCGTGTCGCCGATTCGCTCGGTGAGACCATCGTCCGCCTGATCATAAAGCTCAACGTAGACACCGTCGCAGAAATCGGTTTTGTGTTCATTGTAATTGTGTCTTTGCAGGTCGATTGCATCGACCGTTCGGATGTTGTATCCTCTGTATATCATGTTTCACCTCAATACTGACGCATTACTGCCTTGATATATGACAAAAGCCGGTGCTCCCAAAGGTGCACACGGCTTTGTACATTATTAAAATAAATTAAAAATAATGCTTATGAACAATAAACTCAACTAACATTAATGAATGAAACTTTTATTAAATAAATGCAAACTTATATCAATTCAATTTCTTCGTTCACTTTTTCATGAATATCAATGCGGTTCTGAATATCAATAGTATTAACTAACCATCCGTTCAAATGGCAGTTTTTAATGAACTCATCTATTCTGTTTACACCATTGATTTCCTTCAGAGTTACAACAACGCCAAACCGTAGACCTACTCCGTCTTTAGGATCCAAGCGATTGTTGGTTTTTATCTCCATACCCCAGTTCTTGTTTTTGTAAGATTTTTTTGCTTGCTTGTCATTGGTTGGCTTTTCGCAAATATATTTTACATTATCCCATTTTCGGAATCTCTCTCTTGCTTCGCCTTCAAGAATATAGCTTCTTGCACCGCCTACATCCTCGTCAGAATTCTGCTTGTCATCATTGATTTCGTATAATTTTCCATTGTCTTTAATTCTGCCAAAATGCAAATTGAGCTCAGTATTTGTATAGTCAACGCCCTGCGTCCTATCACAAATCGGGAAATAACACATAGTGGCTCTTGCCACATATGGGTATTTATCATCTTGCATAGGAATGGGGAAATCATAATTATATGTGTTCCATTTTTCGCTTATATCCGTGACAACAAACTTTATCTCGTCATCTTTAGTACGAACAATGTCCTCAATCTTAATCGGTACAACACCATGACCGTACAGAGCAACTTCTTCAGGTGTAGGTGCCTCGTTCCATGCGCGGGCCGAATCAATAATCATAGCCTTAGCAATTTCTCGATTGAAGCCTAAAACATTGATAAGATATGCTAATTTTCGAGCAATCCAAGGAGCCGCATAGGAAGTTCCCGCAACGTTGGCAGCACCCAAAGGCTCGCAAACCCGAATATATTCCTCTTCGCTTCCACCGTAGTAACTTACATCCGGTTTCGCAAAGAACGAAAGAGCCAATCCTTTTCGAGAATATTTTGTTGATAATCCGCTTTTGGTAACCGAGTTTACAACCATGCTGTTTATAGAATCCGCAGGAGAACCGATTTTCACAATGCTATCGTTAGGCTTATTAGTGCCAGCAACAACAAAAATTACATCGTTTTCATATTGTATCTGATCAAGGATAGCTGCTTCGGCTGATATAAAATTATCGTTTACTTCTTTATCACTACCAAGAGAAATATTCCAGACTTTAATATCTTTGTTTTCTGCAATAATCCTTTTAATCTGTTTAATTATAGTGAACGAAGAAAAATGTGAAGCGGTTGCAACTCCAAAATGACGAACTTTAAACCTTCCACAACCATCATTTAACCATGGATTTAATCGTGCCCCATCAACAATAATTGACGAAACGGCAGTTCCATGCTGATAATCCTTGGATATTTTTGGAATATTATCGTCTACCAGGTCATGGTACTCAACCCATTCGCTAAAATATACTCCTGTATCGAATAAGGTATCAATAACTCCAATTGTTGGCTCAATTGTTGGACTTGGAATATGAATCATTCCATCATCATAACTGCCCATAAAGTCTTCCGGAGAAAGATCTAATAAGTTTTCAGTTGCCATAGCAACAAGATAAGGAGCTTTCTCGTACAAGATTTTAGCTTGGTTTTCGTCCAGGAAAACAGTTCTATTATCCAGAATACGACTTGATAAAATATCAATGCCTATATTTTTGAACAAAAGACGAGTATCCATCTTGGTATCATAAAGCGTGATAATGCTTTCTTTGAATGGTTGTGTTGCTCGTTCAACCTCAAAGTCTTCTATATAAGAAACATCCGCAATTACTTGCCTAAATGCCGATTTTGACATGTGATGAGTCTTGGCATTGATCTTATCAAATAAAGGCTTATTTTTGTCAAATACAGTTTGGGTTATCCCATCCTTGAACAGAGAACGAACAATTTCATTTGCTATCAGTAATGAATTGATCGTTGTATCAAGATCGTAGAAATCCAAAAAATATGTGATAATATGCTTGGTTTTCTCTTTGTTGAATTTTGCACCGACGATTGCCAGATTCGAATCTTTGCCTTTAAACAATCCGGAAATGCGATTCGACTTTGCCACAATTTTGTTGTAATGAACACTAATTATAATTCCGCTAAAAGGTTTGGATTCTTGTTCCCAAAATTCTTTTATTTGTTGCAATTTAGCTTCTAATCTGAGCAACTGTTCAGTTGTAACGAAAGCTTTGCTGTTCATAGATGCTCCGTTGGAGCCAGGTTTTCTCGCCGCCTGAACAAATCGCTTGCCTTTTAGTTCAAGCATATTATTCATCCGATCCATCCTCCTTGTTTAGTTTTCGAGAAACAGAGCTTTTGGATTCTCCTTTTAATTTTTCAATTTCCCTCACAGTGAATCCTTTTTCGTATAGTTGAGTAATGTCTGTTTTTTCTAATTCGCCAATTAAATTATTATAAAGTCGTTTTAAATAATCGTGTTCCAGACTAACATCACTAAACGCCAAAGATGTTTTGATAATATTTTTTAGTTCTCCGGGATAAGGAAGCTCAGGGGCAACAGACAAAATCTTTCTAAACAATCTTATATCTTTAGAAACGCCTTTAAAATTTTTAACGAATGAAGAAAAATAAAATTCAGCCACTTCAATCAAATCTTCTTTGCTATATCTATTAAAGTTGATAACTGCATCAAAACGTCTGATAAGCGCCTTGTCAAAATTAGAATAAAGGTTTGTTGTAGCGATAATTACAATTTCTTTGTTTAAGTCTGTTAATCTATCTAACTCTCTTAGTATCGTTGAAGTAACACGGCCCATTTCTCTAACGTCATTAGAATTTACTCTATCAAGAGCAATTACGTCAATTTCATCAAACAAAACAACTACTTTATTTGCATGTGGAATCATGTTGATTTCATTGAAGACTAAAGAAATATTTTTGTTTGTTTGACCCAACTTGCTATCAATTAAATTTTCAAAATCTACGCAAAATAGAGTTCTATCTAACAAACGTGCAACATGCTTTACTGCTTCGGTTTTTCCGCTTCCAGGCAACCCTTCGAACAAAAATTTATTGATACCTACATTATGATTTACCGCATTGATTATTCCTTTGACATCTTCGGAAATTTCTGTTGGAAGATTAAGCGGATCCATTATACGAGTATCAATCTGCTTCAAAAAATCGCTTTCAAAATCGCTGCTTTGAGGAGTATACATATTTGACTCCGCAATCAAACTCATAATATACTCTGCCAACTGATCGTCACCAATGCTGTCAAAGTATCTCGCTATATTTATTGCTTCATTACGAAAGGAGTTCTCATTTTTCTCCACATGGTATTTAATTAAATTCAATATATTTTGCTTTTTCATTTCTCTCCCCCTTATCTTCAATTTATCATATCACATCTCGGGACAAATGTCAAGCGATTTGGGACAAAAGCTGTTAATTTCTTAAAAAGTTACATTTTTATAAACAAAAGATAATCAATCCAAAAACTATATTATTATTTTTTATTTTTAGAAACAAGTTTCCTACCTTGAACAGATCACTCCTTAAAACCAAAAGTGCTATTCGATCCTTTGTTCCGAGTATGTTTTTGGCTAAACTGTAACTTTAAATACAAGTTTTGTGTCTATGAAAAAGACTTAGGAGAATACGTTTCCGCTTCTCCCGCAGTTTCTTCCGTGACTCTTGTGGGCGTTACGCCATAGAGCTGATCCATCTTTGTCTGATCTTCTTCGGACACCACAACGAGGAACGTCTCGGACACAAGGTCGTACACGTCCTTGTCGGCGGTTGTGTTGAGGAAACAGTTGGCAAGATCATCGTAGAAGGTATCGCCGCTTTCCATTCCTACAAGGTAGGAGATATAGATTGCAGATGCCTTGCGCTGATCGCCTGTGTCCAGCTCTTTTGTTTTGAATACCGATACGATGGTATCGCAGGTCGCATCCATCGTAGCAATCTGTTGCTGCTGTTCTTGCGGTAAATTGGAGAGCACCATGTCTTTGTTAAGGATCGTTCCACCGTCACCCGCCATCCAACCGAACATTCCGATTAAGGTGATCAGCGGGATGCAGACGATAAACAGAGCGATCCCTACGACGTAGAGTAAAAATTTTCTGCCTTTCTTATCGCCGAGAAGAATTGCAAGCACCTTCTTAGCGACAGCGGCAATCGTTGCGCCTACTGCGACGTCCACCTTCTTTCAAATATATTGACAATTGCAATTGTTTGTGGTATCCTGTAGTTGAGTCAATTGGTTCTCCCCTCTTTGGCTCACCAGACCACCGAAGCCCGCAAGGGACAAACGCGAACGAGAATAAATGCATTTTGAGAGGGGGAGTGCTTATGAAAAAAATTAGCAAAATTCTTAGACCGGTTGTTGACTTTGTAAAGACAATAAAAATCTCTATTACGATCAAATTACCATTCATTAATGTCACGTTCGCTCCTTCGATTTTTTAACCCTCCGATTGGAGGGTTTTTGTTTTACCTACCACCTGCGTTACCGAACAGCTTCGCCTTGTACTCGGGAGCAATGACCTGCAAGAGATAACGCTCGTTACCGCACTTGTAGAGGCAGGTTCCTCGCTCGGGGAACTTGATGAGGTCGTACTCCGCTTGCTCGATCTGCAGCACATCCATAAACTCACGGGGATTGATGTTGCCGGGATTGAACAGGAAGTGATGCGTGGGAATAGAAAACAAGGGCTTTGTAAACTCACGAATACCGCTGATGAGGAAGTCCTCGATGTTCTGTGATGCGAGGATGATGGCAGAATCCTTCTTACGAACACGCTTGGAGGCGTTACGGATATACTCGATGGCCGTCATGTTCGTGAGGAACAGATACAGCTCGTCGATGGATGCTACCGTATTGCCGTGCGTCAAGAGATTGTGGTTCATATACGATAAAATATTGAAGAGCATTGCGTCCTTCAGCTTCTTGTTGCTGTCCATGAGTCC
>JAZQGR010000123.1:0-46957 GCA_045540115.1 Eubacteriales bacterium | reverse complement strand
GGGGCGCAGCGAATCTAAGTGCCACGATTTGGTGATATTCACCAATAAGCTCCAGCGCGAAAACCGTTAAAAACTGCCTTCGGTGTTTTGTCTGTACAGCCGAGGAGCGGTTAAACCAATGTGCAGACAAAATACATTTTGAGGAGGCATTTTGAAAATGTCAAAGTTGAAGAGTATTCTTCTTATGGGCCTTTCTATGGTCCTCGTCGCCGCTCTTTCGATCGGCGGCACGCTTGCATATCTTCAGGATGAAGACAGTGCAGTAAACGTTATGACGCTCGGTAACGTTAAAATCGAGCAGCTCGAGTATGAGCGCAACGAGAAGGGCGAACTCGTTCCCTTTAATCAGAACAAGCCCCTTTATCCCTATGTGGGTGAGGTCGCTTGGAACGACACCACGATCAACATTAACGGTCATGACTACAAGATGTTCGGCGAAAAGCTGAAGAATGCAGTAGATAAGATCGTTACTGTTAAGAACACCGGTAAGACTGCTGCTTACGTTCGTACTTGGATCGCAGTAGAAGATCCTTTTGATGTCGCATTGATCGGTGTAAACGTAGGTGGTGTTGGCTATACGCAGAGCGGTTGGACCACCGCTACTATCGGCGGTGTTCAGTATTCTGTAACCTCCTTCACCTATACAGATGCGCTTAAGCCCGGTGAGGAATCTCTTCCTTCGCTCCTTCAGGTTTATCTGAAGTACTCGGCTACTAACGAGGACGTAGCTAAGCTTGGCGAAGCTTATGAGATCCTTGCGTTCACTCAGGCTGTTCAGGCTGCAGGCTTTGATACCGCTGCAAATGCTCTTACTGCTGCGTTTGGAGATACCAATCCTTGGGGAACCGGAGCTACCATTAGTTATAATGTAGGTATCACCGAAGGCGGTACCTATGATCTGACCGGCGACGTTTACACCATCGACTCCGCATACGTTCACACGCAGAAGGTAACTGAGGATGTTACCATTAATGGTAACGGAGCGACTATAAATGGCACTGCAACTTCTGTTGACGTGTTCCAGTGGGAAAATGGTACCATTCCTGCAATGTCTCCCATCTTCTCGTCTGCTGACGGAAGCAAGGTTACTGTAAACGACCTTAAGTTTACCGGAACAATGTCCGCTATTATGCTTGGACATTATCAGAACGCAACATATAACAACTACAATACCGAGTTCAATAACGTCGACGTTATCGGTACCGAGGTAGTATCTTTCTCCGGAGGTGTCTCTCCCGCTGTTTGTGTATACGGTACCGCAGTTCTTAACAACTGTAACATCTACGGCACAACTCTCTCTAAACTTGATACCGATCCCATGTGGCCTGTATACGACGTAGCTGCTGTAAACTATACTGATCTTACAGTAAAAAACAGTAAGATCGGATCCCTCTGTATGTGGAATCAGGCAAAGGTTACCGTTGCTGCAGGTACTGAGGTAGAAACAATCGTAGTTCGTGGCAACATGAATCCTACCAAGTATGGTCTTACCGTTGAAGCTGGCGCTACCGTTGGTGCGATCGATCTTTCCGCTATCACCAATAAAGCAAAGATCAATATCACCATCGAGGATGGTGCTACTGTTGGCAAGATCATTGCTAACGGCGTTGAGTACGCAACAATCACTGATTGGCTGAACGCTTAATCAACAATATTCCACCCATCCCCTCGGGGATGGGCGGCGATGAAAGGGTATAAGGGAAGCCTTGTACCTTTCCATCGCCGATATACAATTAAATGCAAACTTTTCGAAAGGAGACTTTTGATTTGAAAATAGGAAAGATTTTACGAAAAATAGCGATGATTATTTCTCTCATCGTGCTGATAACGTCGACTGTCGGTACGACCTACGGTTACATTGTAACCTCTACCGATACTCTTACTACGGTGTTCATTCCGCCGGACGTTAATACGGGTAACATGTCCGTAAACAAGATCGTCGAGCATCCGTTCGGCGCTCAGTACAAGATACCGGACAATATAAGCTTTGACTTTTTGGTTGAGCTTGGATCCTATTATTCTAACTACAAGCTTAAGACCTCGGCAGGAGAAGTGCAGGCTGACGCAAGCGGATCGCTTTCGATCTCAATCAAGCCCGGCGTCACCTTTACGATCGAAGATCTTGAAGAGGAGACCGTCGTCAAGGTTACTGAGCTTGAGACTGCGCTTAACGGCTTTACCGCCAAGGGCGACAAGGTCAAGACAGTCACCGTCGGTGCGGGCGGAACAGTCAGCATTGACTTTATAAACGTTTATACTCCGGAATCGGTCAAGCCGACAGGCGTTACTGTCAGCGGCGTTAAGGTTCTCGACGGTCGCGACTGGAGGGAAGGAGATTCCTTCACCTTCAAGCTTGAGCAGTATGATACCGACAAGTGGGTTGAGCTCGGAAGCAAGACTGCTTCCTACGACGCGTCGAACGCCGATTACGACGAGTTCGATTTCACCGATATTATTGAAGCCATCACCTTCAATGCCGTCGGAACCTATCAGTTCCGTATGACTGAGGTCGTCGGTTCTCTTGAAAACGTCGACTACGATAAAACCGTCAAGAAGTTCAGCATCAAGGTAACTGACGTTGATATGGACGGTAAGCTTGAGATCAATACCGTTTCCGGTACTGAAAATGCAGTTGTCACCGAGAAAAACGGTGAGTATAACGTTTTCGTGACCTTCAATAACAAGTTCGTTCCGCCTGTTCTCCCCGATCCCGATCCTATTACCGTCGGTGTTTCGGTAAACAAGGTAGTTACGAACCTCGGCAATATCAAGGTCGGACCCGAAGGCTTTGAGTTCGTTCTTGAAAACACCGTAACGAAGGAAAAGATCGCTGTCAAGTCCGATGATAACGGTAAGGCTTCCTTCGAGCTTATCTTCACGTCGGATGACGTCGGTACTCATACCTTCAAGCTTTACGAGACCGATCAGGGCGTTGACGGAATGGTTTACGACGAGGATATTCACGAGATAACCGTCGTGCTGACCGTCGATCCCGACAACAAGCTCGTTGCTGCGCTGACGATGGACGGCGTCTCTGTTGACAAGCTTGAAAGCGAGTTCCAGAACGTATTCGATAAGGATCAGCCCGATTCGCCTCCTACCTCCGATACGAACTTCCTTTACGTCGGTCTTGCAGTAATGCTTCTCAGTGCAACTGCGTTCACCGCGCTTCTCGTTTACGACAGAAAACGTAAGGCATAATATCCATAACCCGCCCGAATAGGGCGGGTTATTAATTCGATGCCATAATTGCGGCAAAAAATAACTTTTTTGCGTGAAGTTTAAAGAAAACACTTGACAAATCAGCTAAAATATGTATATAATATAGAGTAACGTCATTAAACGCCAAGGAAAAGGAGTGACACAAAAATGCTTAGAACATACCAGCCTAAAAAGCTTCAGAGAAAAAAAGAGCACGGCTTCCGCAAGAGAATGAGCACTGCTAACGGAAGAAAGGTACTCAAGAGAAGACGCGCTAAGGGCAGAGCAAGACTTACCCACTGATTCTTCTCTATTTCAAGAAGGGGTAATAATGTGAAAGAATTCGCCATAAAGGAAAACCATCTTTTCGTTAAGGCGTATCAGGGCGGTAAGCGGTACGTTACCGATACCGTGACAGTATACGTTCTTAAAGACCTGAAGGCAGGGCGTCTTCGTAAGGAAAATCCGCAGAAGGAGTTCCTAAATCGCATTGGTTTTACCGCAACGACAAAGCTCGGACATGCTGTTGTGCGCAATCGCGCGAAGCGCGTTATGCGCGCAGCTTACCGTAATATCATATCGGATAAACCTATCAAGACGGGGAACCTTATTGTTATTACCGCAAGGGATAAGATACGTGAGGCGTGCTCCGATCAGGTTCAGCGCGATATGAACCGTGCTTTTAATAAGCTTGAGCTTTTTAAGTGATCGGCTTTATCTTCTTGATCTTTCGGCGGACTGTAACAGGTCCGCCATTTTGTTAGTATATAGGCAAATATATTAACCAACACTACGGAGGAAGTATGAAAAGATTTTTTCTGTGGCTCATTGATATTTACAGAAAATATATTTCACCTCTGAAAAAGCGTCCGTGCTGTCGCTTTTATCCATCATGCTCGACCTATGCCTACGAGGCGATAAGCGAGTGGGGAGCGATACGCGGGTTCTTTCTGACGGTGTGGCGGATACTCCGCTGCAATCCGTTCTGTCGAGGCGGCATCGACTACGTCCCGAAAAGGGGCGCTTTCCGTAAGATGACGGCGGAAAGAATTATTTACCGTGGCCGTGGTAAGGAGTTAAAAAACGAGAACTCCGATAAAAATTGAAAGGATGCTTGTTTAACAAGCTGAAAGAAAAATGGGTTTTTTAAATAAACCGATAGGTTGGATAATCAACCTGTGCTACAAGCTCGTACCGAACTATGCGATCGCGCTTCTTCTTTTCGCGATCATAATCAAGCTGCTTCTTTTCCCGTTTGGTATAAAGCAGCAGAAAAATATGCTCAAGCAGGCAAAGCTTCGTCCGAAGGAGCAGGCAATTCGTAAGCGTTATGCAGGACGCGACGATCAGGTCACCCGTCAGAAGATGCAGGAGGACCTGATGAAGCTTTATCAGGACGAGGGCTATAATCCCGCTTCGGGATGCCTTCCGATGATACTTCAGCTCGTCATCGTTTTTGCCGTTTACGGAGTAATGCGCTCGCCGCTTACCTACGTTTCAAATCTTTCGAACAAGGAAGTAAAGCAGCTTGGCGTTGGCATCGTTGACCTTTACGACAGAGGCCTTCTTGATGAGGAGGACTTCAGCAAAAACGTATGGAAGAGCCTTGACAAGCAGGCAGGCAAGATCGTAATTGAAACCAAAAAGGATGAAGCTACCGGCGTTGAGTACCCGGTAAGAAACCTCGATAAGGTAAAGAATCCCTTTACAGAGCAGGTCGACCTCGTTCGTGTCGTCAGAAATTACTACACGGAGCTTGAGGAGTACGGATGTCTCCCCAAGGGCTTTACAAAGGCAGATCTTCCCGAGTTCTATCTTTTCGGAAATACCTTTGACCTTTCCGTAACACCGACCGTTGCATTTAACTGGTATATCCTCATTCCGATACTGACCTTCGTATTTACCTTCGGAAGCATGAAGCTCTCGAAGAAGTTTATGTATCAGTCCGAGCTTCAGCAGCAGCAATCTGCAGATGCAGGCTGCTCAATGAAGATAATGGATTACGTGATGCCGCTTATGTCGACGTTCATTACCTTCGGTATTCCTTCGATCATCGCAGTTTACTGGATATACAATAATGTGCTGTCCTTTGCACAGCAGGTGGCTCTGAAGTATATGTATCCCGTCCCCGTATTTACCGAGGAGGACTACAAGCAGGCTGAGCGCGAAATGAATAAGGGAATCAAGCAGCCTAAGAAGAAGGCTAACACCGGTAAGCGCGCCGCTCACCGTATCGACCTTGATGACGACGAGGTCATAGAGGCACCGAAGGCACCTCAGAAGAAGGCTGTCGACGATCCCAAGGCAGGACTTATTACCCCTGCTCAGATGAAAGATGAGTCGGATAAGAAGTCCGATAATGACTGATTTTAAGGATGTGAATAAATGAAACAGGAAATAACCGTTACCGCTAAAACGATCGAAGCGGCGGTTAATGAGGGTGCCGAAAAGCTTGGCGTTTCCTCATCTGCCGTAACCTATGAGGTTATCGAACAGCCGAAAAAAGGCTTTCTCGGTTTTGGTGAAACTCCGGCTACCGTAAAGGTGTGCTACGTTTCCTCCCCCGAGATGACCGCGCTTTCCTTCGTTAAGACCATAATCAGAGACATGGACATTATCGCTGATGCTACGATCTCCGTAATTCCCGGAAGCAAGAGAGCATTCCTTATCGATATTTCGGGTGAGGAAGCAAGTGTTCTTATTGGACATCACGGCGATACTCTTGATTCTCTCCAGTACCTCACAAATCTCGCCGCTAACCGTCGCGAGGAGGATGATGACAGCAACTACACGAGAATCACCGTTGATGTTGAGAACTACCGCGCAAAGCGTGAGGACACCCTCCGCCGTCTTGCAAGAAGAATGGCAGATAAGGCGCTCCGCTACCGCAAAAACGTTACTCTTGAGCCGATGAACGCGTATGAGAGAAGAATAATTCATTCCGAGATACAGGGGATCTCAGGCGTTACCACCAACTCTGTTGGCGCCGACAATAACCGTCGTGTTGTTATAAGCTGCGACGGCGCATCAAGCGCTCCCAAGACGCCCGCGCGTCCTCCCCGTACCGCCGCATCGAGAATCGTTCCCAAGAACAAGATCGAGAAGAGGGCACGCTTTGATGACTCGCTTCCCGAGTATCAGCTCGGTGACAGCTATGCCGCTGACAGCGCAATAGATGACGCTGAAGCGGAAAACGATACCGACGAGATCTAAAAGACACACCCGTTTGGATAAGCTCCAAACGGGTGTATTTTTATGCTATTTTCTCGATTATCTTGGTATTTGCGGGGAGAATACCTGCCTGCTCGTAGACGATCTCCTGAATCTGCGCGACCTGATTTGGCATAAGAGCAGATGAGGTCTTGACGATCACGTTACAGCCGCTATCGCTGATGACGGCGATGCACTTATCAAAGCCCTTTGCCGTTATGAGGCTTTCGATCTTTCCCTCGTTTTCGATCGCAGATGCGATCTTTGAGATCTCCTGCATTGCTACGACCTTCGATTCGTCAAGCGCCTCGGGATTTTCAACAACGAGCTGAAGCACCTCGATCGCCTCATCGCGCGAACGCTGACGCTCAATCTGGGTTGACGCGAAGAAGCTGTCGACATCGTTTGTCTCGCCGCTTCCGTTGCCGTCGACAACGATATTTCCGTTTCCTGCCGAGCCGCCTGTCTGTTTCGTTCCTGCGCTGAAAAGGGCAATGTTGAGCCAAACTGCGCCGCCGATGACGAGAACTGAGAGGATTATCGCTAAATTTCTTTTTCCGATTTTTTTGACTGCCTCCTTGGTTTTTGCTACGATCAGAGCCGTGTCGGGCTTTTTAAGTTTAAGCATAAGATTCCTCCGAAAGTTTGTTTGGTAAAATATATGTTTTTAACCGCTGACATATACCTGATTTTGAGCAATGTCAAAAAGGGAAGAGAGGAGCTTTGAAATTTTCTCCTGATTTATCGGATTGCTTCCGCCATAACAAACGACGGCAACTCCGCGTATCTTCGGGTAAATGAGCTTAACTACTATCGGCTCGTCAGTGTCGCCTTGATCGATTATTACGTATTCTTTTTCGGTAAGAGAGCCGCCGTCGTACCGACCGTTCTGCGCGTAGATTGTCTCGGCACAGGAGTCGGCGGTGATTATTACCGATACGTCGGATATGCCGTCCATTTTAGATAGTATCTGACTTACGCGCACCTCGAGATTCTTTATATAATCGTTTGTGATCTCGATTTGCCCCGAAAGGTCGGGCAGAGAAGGCTCGTTCGATTTTTTTTCGCCGTTACCTATGAATATCAGAATAATTCCCGCGATAACTCCGATGAAAAGCAATATGGCGGTTCTTTTTCCCTTGAATAATTTGCTCAGAGTGCCCTCGTCATTCTTCGTATCTGATCTCACAGCCAAGCTCCTTTCCTATGTATTTTGCCGCTTCTTCAAGATCTCCGTCTCCCGAAAGCTCGCCCGAAAGTATTATTATGTTTTCCTTGTCGGTCGTATCGAGGTGCAGGGTGAGAGCGGCGTTTTTTATTCCGTAGTGACGCTCGGCGATGCTTTCCATTTTTTTGCATATCTCGTCGGAAGCAAGCTCGATTATTTTTTCGACTGCGACCGAGCTGTCGGTTTCCTCCGCACTCGGAAGCGAGAGATCAAGGTCTATGCGATCCCCTTTGATAACCCGTATGATCGGCAGAGACAGAGAAGCACAGATCGTGAGTGCGCAGACGAATGAAATCTGCTTTTTAATGCTTTCGTTCTCGGGCGAGAGCATCGATATTATTGCTGCGCAGACAGATACGCTCATAATTGAAAACAGTAATTCCTTCATATCAAACACCCGGTAAAACTGAGGCGAAGATTCCCATAGCGATTACGAATACAAGCGAGCTTGTGACAAGCATTGCGATAAGCATATCGCAGATAGAAGCAAAGTCGCGTAAAGGTGCATTTTTTACGCCGAGAATATCGGAAACAAACGCAACAAATGTAAGGCAGAGCTTGACTGCAAATAGCTTTAAGAGTATCGGCAGAGCCGCAAGTGCGATCGCAGCCGCAACGAGTGTTCCTGCCGAGCTTTTTATAAGTGATATTCCCGAAAGGTATGCTCCCGCCGCCTCGGACAGCGCCGCCCCGACGATGGGAATCGAGCTTCCCGACGCGAATTTTACGCTTCGGAGAAGGATAGTATCCGAGCCCTTTGCAATGACTGTCTGAAACGCCATCGTAACACAGAGGACGGTTGAAAGAAGCGTTATCAGGAAGATGAACGCCTTCTTGATCGACGCAACCATGTGGCTGAGGTCAATTCCCGTTCCGCTCGAAATGGCCGAGACAGCCGTGAAGGCGATAGAAACGGCGAGAACGGGCGTTAGCACCTGTCTGCCCACTTCCTCGGTGAGAGCAAGAACGGCGCTTAAAAAGGTTGCATTTGCATTTGAGGCGTTTATCTGACCTCCCGCAAGCGATATCGAGGTCAAAATCGGAAGTGAGCTCTTAATAATTCCGCTTGTGACGTCGATCATTCCGATGCACTCCTCGGAGAGCGGCTTGATTATTGAAATACACGAGCCGCAGATCGATACGCCGGACGCAAAATCGAGGGCTTTTCCGACGCTTGTGCCGCTCTTTGACAGCGATGACATAAGTGCGCAGATTATAACCGTGACCGTCAAGGTCAAAAGTATCGGTGCGCTGTCCGCGAGCGCAATTGAAAGCGATTTGCCCAAAAACGAAGCGAAGAATGAGGCATCAAGAAGCTTGAGTGCGCTTGTCCCGTCGTCATTTGCAAGCTCTTTTTCGAAATCCTTCGGCAATTGCTCCTGCGCGTCATTGGGCAGAGAATCGTATAAGTCCTTTATCTCGCCGTCGGCGTATGCCGTCAGCGGCATAGAAAATAGTAACGCAAGCGCGCAAAGCGCTATCGCCGCCCTCATGAAAGAAGCTCCTTTATCAGCGAGAGGGTTTCGGTTATTATCGGCAGGCAAATGAGAACGATTTCTACCTTTCCCGCAAGCTCGACAACGCTTGATATCGTACCTTCTCCCATATCGCGGCAGATGCTTCCAACTGTATTTACCACGATCCCGACACCAAGAGCCTTAAGCATAACGGTGCCGTAATATGTCATATTGCCCGCTCTCATGATCCCGTTGAGCGTCTCTATGGCGCCCGAAAGCCGCGCGATGACTGCACCTATAACGATAACTGAAGATATTACCGCGACGGCGACACCGATGCTCTTAGTATTACTTTTCAGCGTCATCGCACAGATCGCGCCGATAAGCGCGCATCCGCAAAGCTTAAGCAGCACCGTCATAGCCCGAATATCGATTTAATTGCGGAGATGAGCGCGCCGAGCTCCTTGACGAGCATAAGTAAAACAATGATTACCCCTGCCATAGATACAAGCATTGCTTGCTCGTCTCGCCCCGATCTGCTCAGAATCTGGCAGACGACGCTGACGATCAGTCCGACGCCTGCCGCCTTCAGAATTAAGCTTATGTCCATTTATATGTCCTTCATAAAAAAAGTATCGCGCTGAGAGCCGAGACGGCACAAGAGAGAGAAATAGAAAGCTTGGCCTTTTTCGGAAGCCCGTCGTTGATTATCCCGAGCTGAGCCTTAAGAAAGGAAAGGTAGCCTTCACATAGCGTCAGCTGTTCTTCGTAAAAGCTTTTTCCGAGTCGTGAAGCAAATCTGCGGCTTTCGAGCAGCATTTCATGACCGATCGGAAGATCGGCTCCCGAGCCGTCAAGGGCATCCGATAAGCCCTTTTCCTTCAGAAGTGACGTGAAGCCCGTACTGTCAAGAAACGGGTGGGAAAAGCCGTCATAGATCTCGCTTAGGCTCTGACGGAAGCACTTTATTCGCGTATGTATTCGCTCGGCAAGGAGAATCAGTCCTTCAACGCATTCCTTCTCGCTTTTAAGCGCATTTACATAGGAAAAACCGAAGCATAATATCGACAATGTCAGTAAGATTATTCCGACTCCGCTTATCATAACGCTCTCCTTTCCGTAATATCAAACGAAAATCCTCTCCCCTCGCGGCGAATCCCGACGTAGGTCTGAAATATCCCGCTTTCGTTGAGCTCTCTGAATACCTTACGGGAAAGTAGAGCGTCAAGTGATGGCGCGTGAGCGCTTGCGATAAGCGGTACGCCGAACGATTGAGTGGATAAGACGGAATCCGCCTCGCTTTGCCCGAGCTCGTCGCAGATAATATATTCGGGCGACATCGTCCGAACCGCAAGCTCGATACCTACGCTTTTCGGATAAGAATTATAAATATCGGCTATCGATCGACGGAAGGCATCGGGGCGGTATATCTCGTTTCGGCTGTCAATTACCGAAACACGCCTAAGAAACGGAGGCGAGGAAAGCGTTGCCGCAATATCGCGAAGAAGAGTCGTTTTGCCGACACCGGGCGGTGAATAGAGAAGCATTCCGCCACCGTTACCAGCAATGATCCTTTTGCACAGCCCGTCCCCGATGCCATACACAGTTCTCGGTATTCGGATAACGATTGATGTTATCTCAGTTATACTCCCCTCGGAATATTTCCCACAAACGCCGACGCGACAGCCGTTATTCATCGGTACGTAGCCCTCCGCCATCGTCCTTTCAAAGGCGTGAAGCGAGCCGTGACAAAGCTCCGTTACAGTGGAGATCATTTCCTCGGGCGAAAGAGTATCACCGAACAAGTGGCTTTTTTCTCCGACGGTCAGCGTGATCGGACGCGTAACAGCGAGCCGTATTTCGTTTACCGATGAGGTGTCATATTTTAAAAGCTGCTCAGAGATGCGCCTCGGTAAGCATTTTATAATGTCCTCTGTCACGATTTTTCTCCAATTCTTTTTCTTGCTCCATTATATGGGACGGGACTTCTTTTTATTACCTTGTCCTTAAGTGACTTTTCACCGAATATGATTGCCGAATATACAAGGATGCCGAGAAGGATCCCTATTGCTGCACGCAAGGACGGAATCCCGATAAGAGATGCGATCGGTTTGGTCACAACGATTGCCGCAAGGATCGATAACAGCGGCTTCGGTAATGCCGAAAGAAGCCCCGTTTTTTCGCCCGTTACCTTTTTAAGTCGGAAAACGGAAAAGCCGAAGTTTATCATCTCACTCAGAAGAATGACAGCAACATAGCCCATTATTCCGACCTTTGGCACAAGGAAGAAAACGCAAAGAACGCAGGATGCGGCGTCGATCACGTTTACCTTCATCGTGAAGATTTGCTCGCCTAGCCCCTTGAGCATCGAATCGCAGACGTTGTCAAGATACATTATCGGAATAAGAGGCGCAAGAATGTTGAGGTAATATCCGACCTTGTCGCTGCCGTAGATCGCCTGACCAAGCTCGGAGCCGTAGGCAAATATCAGCCCTGATGCTCCGACAGAAAAAAACAGGATCGCGCGGAGGATCTGACGCATCTTGCTTATGATCTCCCCTTTATCTCCTCGTTCGTTTGCCTCAGCCATTTCAGGTACGGTAAGGGTAGAAAAAGAGTATAAAAACGAAGCGGGGAACATTATTATCGGAAGTGCCATACCTGTAAGTATTCCGTAGGCCGCCATTGATGCGCCGAATGTTAGGCCACTTTTCATCAGTCCCTTCGGTATGAGAATATGCTCAAGCGCGGTAAGACTTGATCTTAAGAATGAGCTTATTGAAACGGGGAGCATAATGGACAAAACGGTAGAAGAGAGACCTGTGTGGGTTTGAGTGCGCTTGGGTAGGTGCCTGACCTCTCTTGAACAAAGAAAAAGCGAGATGACGACAGAGAAAATGTCGGAGCATACGTTTGAAAAGACGACGAGAAGTAAGCACAGATCTGCTCGGTCTGCCATACTGTATATTAGCGTGAAGGTGACGAGCATCTTGAAAAGCTGCTCGGTTATCTGCGCGATAGCCGTGTTTTTCGCCTTTCGTAGAGCGATAAAAAAACCGTTTATGCATGAGGATAGCGAAATGAATGGAAGCCCGACAGAAAGCATTCTTAACAGGTGTGAAGCGCCGTCGCTTCCGAGCCATGATGCCGATATATATGGAGAAAGCAGAAACAGAGCTAATGCGACGGGAATAGATGAAAGCTGTGAAAATGCGATACAACGCATAAGCACTGCACGGGGATTTCCGCGACGCTTTCCCATTTCCTCGGCAACAAGACGCGACGAAGCAAGCGACGTTCCTGCGCTCGCAAGCGTAAGAGCCGGGGAGTAGACAGACATTACAAGTTGAAAAAGTCCCGTCCCAACTTCGCCCACTCTGGAAGTAATAAAAATATTGAAGCCGACACTCAGCGTGCGGAGAAGAAGTGACGCTGCGGTCAGTATTAGGCCGTTATAGATAAAAAGCTTTGCGTTTTTCATTTTGCTATCCTTTCGTTTATCAATTTATATTCCGATTTTGCGATTTTAGAACCTATCTATTAAGCTTAAAAATGAAGGACGCGGCTGCAAAAAAATCATTATGTGACATTTGAACGGTGATTATCTATCATTTTTTACAAGTTTGCAAAACAAAAAATTCAAAAAGCTGATTTTTTCTATTGACAAACTAAAGTAAAAAATGTATAATGGTCTCATCTTTTTTAATTATACCGAGCATTTCGGTTTTTCAGGAGGAATATGCTATGGCATTCAAAAACGAATATCTTGCCGGTCTCTACGAAAAGGTAGTACGCGATAATCCCGGCGAAACAGAGTTCCATCAGACAGTTAAAGAAGTTCTCGAGTCGATCCAGCCCGTGATCGATCAGCGTCCTGACCTTGTAAAGGCGGGTGTAGTCGACAGAATGGTCGAGCCCGAGAGAACAATTTCCTTCCGCGTTCCGTGGGTTGACGATAACGGTAACGTTCAGGTGAACAAGGGCTACCGCGTTCAGTTCAACTCGGCTATCGGTCCGTATAAGGGCGGTATCCGCTTCCATCCTTCTGTAAATCTTTCTATAATGAAGTTCCTCGGCTTCGAGCAGACCTTCAAGAACTCCCTTACCACACTCCCTATGGGCGGCGGCAAGGGCGGTGCCAACTTCGATCCGAGAGGCAAGAGCGATAATGAAGTTATGCGCTTCTGTCAGTCCTTTATGACTGAACTTTCCAAGCATATCGGTGCCGACACAGACGTTCCCGCGGGTGATATCGGAGTCGGCGCACGCGAGGTCGGATATATGTTTGGTCAGTATAAGCGTCTCCGTAATGAGTTCACAGGAGTTCTTACCGGTAAGGGACTTTCCTACGGCGGATCGCTCATCCGTCCCGAAGCGACCGGCTACGGTGCTGTATACTATACCGTTGAAATGCTCAAGCACTTCGGTGATGATATAAAGGGCAAGACCTTCGCTGTCTCCGGATTCGGTAACGTTGCCTGGGGTACCGTTAAGAAGGTTACCGAGCTTGGCGGTAAGGTTGTTACCATATCCGGTCCCGACGGATACATTTACGACGAAGACGGTATCAATACCGAGGAAAAGATCAACTATATGCTCGAAATGCGCGCATCCTGCCGCAACAGAGTTCAGGATTACGCAGATAAGTTCGGCGTACCCTTCTACGCTGGCGAGAAGCCTTGGGGCGTAAAGGCAGATATCCTTATGCCTTGTGCAACTCAGAACGAGGTCGACGTAAAGGAAGCAGAGCAGATAATCGGAAACGGCGTCAAGTACTACGTTGAGGTCTCCAATATGCCTACGACAAACGAGGCAGTTGCGCTCCTTAAGGCAAACGGCGTAGTCGTTGCTCCCTCGAAGGCAGTTAACGCCGGCGGAGTTGCTACCTCCGGTCTTGAAATGTCTCAGAATTCGATGCGTTACAGCTGGACGGCAGAAGAGGTTGACGCGAAGCTTCATCAGATCATGAAGAATATCTTCGATTCTTCGGTAGAAGCGGCAAACAAGTACGGTCTTGGCGACGATCTCGTTGCGGGCGCAAACATCGCAGGCTTTATTAAGGTCGCAGAGGCAATGCTCGCTCAGGGCGTTTGCTGATAAAATGACAAAAACGGATGCTTATTCAAGCATCCGTTTTTTATCACATAAAAAACACTCTTGTGCCTTGATTTGTTAACATTGTTATGGTATCATATATTAGATTAACCGATCGGAGTGTATTATGAAAAGAATAATCGCATTTATCCTCGCATCGATAATGATGCTTACAGTTCTTGTTTCCTGTGACGGAAAGGACAAAAAAGCTAAGATCGACCTTGCATCCTTTGTCGTTGCAAAGACTGAGCATTATGAAATTGACGGCTCAATGTACGCCTTCTTCCTTTACGATTTTGTCGGACAAAATTCGAGCTATCTTCAGTATTACGGATATAACCTTTCGCTCCCGTTAAGCAAGCAGACGGCAGCTTGTCCTTTTGCCGAAAATAAGACATGGTTTGAGTTCTTTGCTGAGATGGCAAATTCTCAGATAGAGCAGTATCTTTCCGCTTGCGAGGCAGCTTACGCCGCTGAGTTCGAGTTGAAGGAAGAGGAAGTTGCCGAGATAAAGAATTACATAACCGAGCTCGAGGCAAACGCGGTCGAGAACGGTTACAAGAATCTCGATGCGTTGCTCGCTGAGTATTATATCGAGGGCGTGACCGCCGAGACATTTGAAAGGTGCATAACGCTTCAGCAGCTTGCTTACAGCTTCATGAACGCGCGTTCGCTCGAGATCGAGTATACCGATGAGGATCTTATTAAGTTCCGAAACGACCATCCCGAAAGCTTCCTGATGATAGACGTGCTTCAGTACGGCTTCCTTGCCGAGTATGACAAGGACGCGACTGATGATGAGATCGCGGCGGCGGTAAATGCAGCTAAGGCTAAGGCTGAGGATTTCCTTGCGAATAACAAGACCGTCGAAGCTTTCAAAAACGCTATTGTTGCCCTTGAGCAGGCAGGAGGAAATACGACCGACGCTCCCGCGGTCATAATTTCGAAGTATCTTGCTGATGCGGTATATTATGATGCCGAAGCAGCCGCAGACGAATCCCTTAAACCCTATTATGAATGGGCGTACTCGTCCGACCGCGAGGCGGGAGATACCTTCCTTCAGGAGGTAAATAACGATAGTGGCGAAAAGTATTTTGTTGTTTCCTGCATAGTTACTCCTTCGTATTTCTATGATTATCTTACGAAGGATTGCAGACACATTCTCTTTTATGTCGATAATAAGGAGACCGATAAGGATAAGCTTGCGGCAGCAAAGGCGGAAGCTCTTGCAAAGGCAAACACTATACTTGACGAGTTCAAGAACGGAAGCAAGACAGAGGAAAGCTTCAAGGCGCTCGAAACCAAGTGTCTTGACGACAAGAGCGCTATGGAGGCGACTGCTTACTATAACGTTACCAAGGGCTATATGGTAGAGGAATTTGAAAGCTGGATCTATGGCGACAGAAAGCCGGGTGACTGCGAGATCGTCGAGACGACATACGGGTATCACGTTGTTTATTTCATAGGTGACGGACTTCCCGCTTGGAAGATAGATGCTCAGTCGGGCTACGTTTCCGAGATAATGACGGAATATCAGGAAGAGCTTATCGAGACCTACAAGGTAACCTACGATAACGAAGAGCTCAAGAAGATTCCGTAATAAAAGGCGGCTTTGCCGCCTTTTCCTTTGTCTTGATTGACAAAAGCCGACATTCATAGTATAATTACAATGTTCGACAAGGGGCACCGCCGAGGGCGGTTTAATAAGGAATATCGGTGAAAGACCGAAGCGAGCACGTCGCCGTGAAAGAGAGTGGCAATGCCATAGTAAAAAGCTACCGTCATACCGCAGAAGGACGGGAAAAGCCATTGGCGCAAGCCGAGAAGGTGCAATTTACAGAGGATACCATATCCTTACTCTCTTGAGCCGGAAGACTTACCCCGACTTTGCAAAAGTTGCGAGAGCCGACGCCGTATTAACGGGTGCAAAAACGCCGAACTAATAAATTTTATGGGATATTTCCCAAATGAAAGGAATAAGAAAATGATAAAACTTAAACGAATTTTATCGGTTCTGCTTGTTCTTGCGCTGACTGCGGCAGCGTTTATGAGCTTTGCGGGATGCGAAAAGCCAAAGGGTGACAATGACGAGAAAACCATTACAGTCACCGTTATCGACGACAAGGGAGAGAAGACCGTCTTTACGATAACGACGAACTCTCCGAACCTGCGCGGCGCTCTTGAGCAGGAGAAGCTCATTGAGGGCGACGAGAGCGAGTACGGCCTTTATGTTAAGGTCGTAAACGGCGTTCGTGCCGACTACGACAAGGACGGCGCTTGGTGGGGCTTTTATAAGGATGGCAAACAGCTGCCGAGCGGTGTCGATGACACGATCATTTCAGACAAAGACAGCTACGAGATCAAGTACGAAAAGGCATGAAGGTAAATAAGCACGTCAAAAGAATCGAGGAGATGGTGCTGTTTGCGCTTTTCGGCGCGATAATGTACCTGTCGGCGCAGATCGACATAGTGCCGAACGTTCATCCTCTCGGTTTGTTTATTGCGGCGTTTACCGTTGTCTACCGCGTGAAGGCACTGATACCTATATACGTTTACGTATTCTTAGAGGGGCTTTTCGGCGGGTTTAATCTGTGGTGGTATCCGTACCTCTATCTTTGGACGGTTCTCTGGCTTCTCATAATGTTGATTCCAAGAAATATACCCGAATGGGTAGCGGGCATTGTCATTGCGGTTTTGTCGGCACTTCACGGAATCGGCTTCGGACTCCTCTATATGCCGTATCAGTGCTATATGTTTTTTAAAGGCGATTGGAATTTTGCCTATATATGGTTACTTAATGGCTTGCCGTTTGATGCCATGCACGCTGTCGGAAACTTCGTTTCCTCTCTGCTTACAATACCGCTTGTATTACTTCTTACAAAGCTCGGTAATTATAAGTATCCGTTCAAAAGGCTCGGATCAAAAAATAAAGTGAAATAGATCGCTTTGACACGGTATATCTTTGACGGATATACCGTGTTTTTTAAAAAACTGGCTCCGTGTAAGTTGACACGGAGCTTGCTTTCGTTATAAAATAGTATTATCAAGGAACAGGAGGTCAAATATGATCTACAACGGAGAAAACACGAAAAAGATATCATTCCCGCTCGGCGGTATCGGTACGGGCTGTATCGGTCTGCTCGGAAACGGCGAGCTTGCAGACTGGGAGATATTCAACCGTCCGAATAAATGCACAAGAAACGGCTATTCTCATTTTGCGATAAAGGCAACTTGCGGCGATAAGACCTGCGTCAAGGTTTTGCAGGGCGATACGAATGAGGACTATATGGGAACCTCGTTTGGAAGCAGCAGTCATGCCGGCTTCGGTTACGGACCGCGTGAAAACTCGCTTGCAGGATATCCGCATTTTAAAAACGTCTCCTTTGACGGTAATTATCCTATGGCGCAGCTTACGTTCACGGATGACAGCTTTCCCGCGGCAGTTCGTCTTCTCGCATTTAATCCCTTGATCCCGCATAACGAATTTGATTCAAGTATACCCGGCGCTTTCTTTGAGTGGGAGATAGAGAATACATCAAGCGAGCCTGTGCGCTACGCTATTGCTTGCACGGTGGCAAATCCTACGCCGTCAACGCTTAACGAACGTGTAGGCGACGGTAAGCTTAACGGAATAACGTTCAAAAGAGCCGACAAGTGTAATAACGAATTGGGATATTCCGAAATCACGCTCCTTACCGACGGCGAGGATACCGATATTCAGCAGTATTGGTTCAGAGGAAGCTGGAAGGACGGATGCACGACGTATTGGAAGAACCTCTCAAATCTTGAAAGAATGCCAGAGCGTGTATATTCCGAGCCTTTGGATCATGATCACGGAACCGTTGTTTCCTACGTTGATATTCCGGGTGGCGCCAAGGCTTCCTTGCGCTTTGTAATTTCGTGGCACGTTCCCGTTGCAGAGAATTATTGGAGGCCTCGCAGTGATAATATTGATGAAATAACGTGGCGTAACCATTATGCAACGATTTTTGAAGACTCACTTTCGAGCGCAAAATATTCGCTTGAAAATTTCGATACGCTGCTTGAAAAAACTCTGAGCTTTTCGGAAGCACTTCGTTCCTGTACGCTTCCCGAAGCGGTCAAGGATGCCATATCCGCAAACCTTTCGGTAATTAAGAGCCCGACGGCACTTCGGCTCGAGGACGGCTCTTTTTGGGGCTGGGAGGGTTGTACCGAGCGTGCGGGATCCTGCTACGGAACCTGTCAGCACGTTTGGAATTATGCGTACGCAATGCCGTATCTCTTCCCGTCGCTTGAACGCTCGATCCGAGAAAATACGATCAAATATGCCCTGCAGGCTGACGGTGCAACGAGCTTTCGCATAAATCTTCCCTTAAAAAATGAGATGACAACAGGACGCCCTTGCCTTGACGGTCAGATGGGCGAGGTCATCAAATGCTACCGCGAATGGAAGCTTTCGGGCGATAACGAGTGGCTGAAAGCACATTCGGAGAGCATTTTTAAGATGCTCGAATACGCATGGTCGAAGGATAATCCCGATATGTGGGACGCCGATATGGACGGTGTTCTTGAGGGCCGTCAGCATCATACTCTCGATCTTGAGCTTTTCGGCCCGAGCTCGTGGCTTGAGGGCTTCTATCTGCTCGCGCTTGATTGCGGAGCCGAAATGGCTCGATTCATTGGCGACAGCGATCGCGCGAGCCTGTATTCAAGGCTTTACGAGAGCGGCAAGGCATGGACAAACGAGCATCTCTTTAACGGTAAATACTTCTGTCAGTCTGTCGATCTTTCCGACAAGTCTGTGCTCGATAAGTATACGGGCACGGAAAGGTATTGGAACGATGAGGCAAAGGAGATCAAATATCAGGTCGCAGAGGGCTGTATAATCGACCAGATGCTTGCCGATTGGCATGCCGCTTTGATTGGCGTAAGAGGTGTTTTTGATCCCGATAAAAAGAAGACGGCACTTGAAAGTCTTTATAAGAATAATTACAAGAGCTCCATGCGCGAGGTCACCAATATGTGGCGCAACTTCTCGCTGAACGATGAGGCGGGAACGATCATCTGCTCGTATCCCGACGGTGTTAACGTCCCTGCAATACCGATTTCCTACTGCGAGGAGACGATGACGGGATTTGAGTATGCGCTTGCGGGTCTTATGATCGCAGAGGGCTTCGTCTCAGAGGGAGAGACGATGGTAAATGCGATCCGCGACCGTTACGACGGAAGGAAGCGCAACCCGTGGAACGAGATCGAGTGCGGAAGTAACTATGCGAGATCAATGGCTTCCTATGCCTTGATGCCGATATACAGCGGCTTCAGCTTTGATATGACGCAAAATTACATCGGTTTTGCCCCGATAAGCAGTGAAGGCAAGTATCTGTTCAGCGTGTCCGACAGCTGGGGAACGGTGGAGCATGATAAAAACGGATATCTCATTTCGATGCTCGGCGAGCCGCTTTCTCTTTGCTCAATTTCTGTTCCGAATGCCGATAGCGTTACAAATGTAACGGTCGACGGTGAAAATGTTGATTTTGAGATACTGAACGGACGTATAGCATTCCCTAAGGTTGAAATTCATAAGGAGCTTTGCTTGAAATGAGGCGTTTCTCGAAAATAACGACGACACAGCTCGCAAGGATCTGCGGGGTATCACAGGGAACGGTCGATAGAGCGCTTCACGATCGAGGCGGCATCAGCGCAGAAACCAAGGAACGCATTATCAAGGTCGCAAGGGAATACGATTACCGCCCGAGTATTCAGGGCGGAGATCAGGCAAATTCGATGCTGATAGGCGTTGTGCTGTTTGACCTTTATAACGAGTTCTTTTCAAAGCTCGCAATGAGTCTGGTAAATGCCGCAAGAGCGTTCGGGTACTCAATCGTGTTTCAGTTTTCGGAAAAGAATGAAAATAATGAAAGAGTCGCGCTTGAATACTTCGATTATATCGGAGTCGACGGAATCGTCCTGTTTTCGGCGGGCAGCGACAGTGAGGAATACAAAAACTATCTTCATTCTCTGAACACACCGATCGTACTTATCGGGAACAGACTATTTGATTTTCCTTATGTCGGTATTGACGATGCCCAAGCGATGCGCGAACTGACGTTACGCATATCGGAGGAAACGCCGAGCGGAAAGATCTCTTATTTTGCTCCCGCCCTGAAAAAAGAGCTTCACTTATTCAATGCACAGCGCATCAGGGTTAACAGCTTCATAAAGACGATGAATGAGCTCGGCCGCGACTATAACGTCGTAACCGATATAGAGCGTCTTGGGAACTGCGCGGGAATCGTCTGCCCGACAGACCACTATGCGCTTCAGGCATCGAAGCATTTGAATTATCCTAAGGATATTTCGATCGCGGGATTTGATAACGTGTCGGCGATCAGATACGTTCCGTCAAAAATATTGAGCGTCGAGTACTCAACCGACGAAATCGCAAGAGAATCGGTAAATTACGTATTGGGACGAAGGTACCGATCGCTAATCGATCACATGCTGGTATATAATACCGATAAACCGTAAAGAAAGCGGGGATCTGATCCCCGCTTTCTTCATTTTTGACGTTTTTCTGATTATTGCATAATATGTAAAAGAATGAATGCTTTTACGGAGGATCACTATGTCAGATAGCGAAGCGGTAAGAACGAAAAAATACTTTATCGGTGCAAATACATCAAGAGGATTTATTAATTACGGTGACGTTATATTTTCCGACGTGAAAAGACTTTACGTCATAAAGGGCGGACCGGGTACGGGAAAATCGACCTTTATGAAAAAGATAGCATCAAGAGCTGAGGAGAAAGGGTATGAAGTCGAGTATTATTACTGCTCGTCTGATCCGAGTTCCCTTGACGGGATCGTTATTCCCGCCCTTGGCATCGGTGTGACGGACGGAACGTCGCCGCATATATTTGAGGCGCGTTATCCCGGGGCAAAGGAGGAATATCTTAACCTCGGAGAATTCTGGAACAGCGATTTTCTTTCGCTTTGCCGAGATAGAATAGAGGAGATCTCGGCTAATAAGGGCGGATGCTTTTCGACGGCGTATAAATATCTCTCGGTAGCGGAATCGGTAAGGGCGGAAAAGGAAATAACGCTTATAACGTGCTACGAAAAGGATAAGGCTGAAAAGGCGATCTGCCGTTTTATGAAGACAGTCGGAATAGGGACAAAATACGCCCTCATTCCCCGTCAGATAAGCGCATTCTCGATGAATGGAGAAACGGAATTCGATACCTATAAAAATGAATGCGAAAGGGTAACGTATATAAGGGATAAACGCGGAATTTCGAGCTTTATATTTGACGAGATAATAAAAAAAGCGGCGGAGCAGAAGCTGAAAACGCACGTTTCGCGCGATTGCCTTGGTCGCGTCAACGCCGTCGCGTTTCCCGAAAAGAGCGTCACTGTGCTTCTCGGTGACGGAGAAAAAGTGATTAACTGCGAGCGCTTCATAGCTAACGAAAAGCTTTGTGAGGTAAGGAAAAAGCTCCGTTTCTTGACAGCTCTTGAAAATGAGCTGAAGGACTGTGCGCTTAGCGAACTTCAGAAGGCAAAGGAGTATCATTTTATTCTGGAGGATATTTACAAGGAAGCGATGGATTTCCGTTCACTTGAGAAGATGGAAAAAGCGTTTATTTTGAAAATAATAAAATAAAAAAGGGCGGTTACAATGTAACCGCCTTAAATATTAATTTGCTTTGGCGACCGTCTCGGTATCGTCGGGGTAAGTTACCTTTTCGATGTCAGCACCGACGGCACGGAGCTTGCCGACGATATCGTCGTATCCGCGCTCAATGTGGCGAATGTCTTCGATCTCTGTTCTGCCGACTGTCGCAAGTCCCGCAAGAACCATTGCCGCACCTGCTCGAAGGTCAACTGCCTTGATGATCGCAGGTGAGAACTTCTCGATTCCCTCAATAACGGCGGTTCTGCCATCGACCTTAACGTTTGCGCCCATTCTCTTAACTTCCTCGAAATAGCGGAATCGATTGTCGTATACGCCTTCGCTTAAGCAGCTTACGCCGCTACACAGACAGAGAAGAACCCCCATCTGAGGCTGCATATCTGTCGGGAAGCCGGGGTAGGGCATAGTCTTTACGTTTATACGGTTAAGCGTACCGCGGTATTTTACGGTAACGCAATCGTCACCGTCCTCAACCTCAACGCCCATTTCCTCAAGTTTTGCAGTTATAGACTCAAGATGCTTGGGAATAACGTTCGTTATCTTAAGATTGCCCTTAGTGATAGCTGCGGCGAACATATAGGTTCCTGCTTCGATCATATCGGGGATTATAGCGTAGGTACAGCCGTGAAGCTCTGTTACACCCTTGATTTTTATAGTATCGGTTCCCGCACCGCTTATCTTAGCTCCGCAGGAGTTAAGAAAGTTTGCGAGGTCGACTATATGAGGCTCACGTGCGGCGTTTTCGATTATCGTTGTGCCCTCGGCCTTTACAGCCGCGAGCATTACGTTCATAGTTCCTCCGACGGTTATAACGTCAAAGAATATGTTGTTTGCTCTGATGCCGTCCTTGGCAACGACTTCAACGTATCCGCCCTCGACGTTTACCTCGGCACCAAGTGCCTCAAAGCCCTTGATATGCTGGTCGATTGGTCGAACGCCAAAATCACATCCACCGGGATAACCGACGTAAGCGCGACCGAAGCGTCCAAGTTCAGCACCGAGCAGATAGTAAGAAGCTCTCATCTTGCGGACAAGATCGATAGGAGCAGTTCCACCGACTGCAAAGGTAGAATCTATTTCGACTGTGTTTCTGTTTATCATGCGGACAGACATTCCCATAGCACTCAGTATCTTGAGCGAAAGGGTAACGTCATCGATCTCGGGGAGATTTTCAATTATGCATTTATCTTCAACGAGCAGGCAGCCCATAAGGATCGGGAGAGCGGCATTTTTCATTCCGCTGACTTCGATCTCGCCGTTCAGGGGCTTACCTCCGTTTATTACGATTCTTTCCATTTTTATGTCAACACCTTTACTTTGTTTTTTAGCAAAAGGTACAGTTACCTATTTCATGGCAGACTACTCTACCGTAATTATCTATCTTACATATTATATCATAAACTTATACAAAAATCAAAGACTTTTTTCAGAAAAAAGAAAAATTATCGATTTATACATATATTGTCATCTGGATTTGTATATTGTACTTAAAAATATGTAAGAAATTAAAAACCGTCACACTGCATTATATGCAGGTAACGGCTTATTGTTCATTTTTATATCCGAAAACGAGCTTGATATAACGATAGGTCTCGATACCGAGACGAAGCACGAGCGCGACGGAATTGAACAGGCAGAACCGCACGCAAGCGGTTTTTAAATAGACGGCAGTTATGTCAGGTGTATAATCAAAAATGAAGTATATTGGAAACACACTTGTTGTGAAGAAAGTAATGGCGGCGGATATGACGATCGTGATAAAATAGCCGACCGAAAATGCAGAAGAACGGTTCTTATAAAAGATACAGTATTCAAGCATCCAATAGACTGCTGCGCTAAAAAATGAAAGGAGAAGAATTAAATTCAGCGAAAGGCTCGGATTCTTATACTCGCTGAAAACAATCGCAGAGACAGAGAAGAGAAGCGAAAGAAATATGAAGGAAATCAGAATGCCGATCAAAAAATCTCGTATACGGGTTTTGTTTTTTTCTTCCATACTTGTCCCCTTTCTGCTTTTTTTCATTATAACACAAAGCACCATATTACGCAACAAGCAATTTTGAGAAAATACTTGATGAATTACAAAAAGTGTAGTATAATATCAATGAAAAGCAAACACGCCCTCGTCTGAGAGCGTTCTTGGAGCTGGTAATGTGACTCTTGCACACTGACCTGCTGATTACGGATCAGCATCTTCGCGTAGCGAAGACTGATGAGTAAAACAAAAAACGCCCTCGTTTGAGAGCGTTCCCCGAGCTGGTAATGTGACTCTTGCACACTGACCTGCTGATTACGGATCAGCATCTTCGCGTAGCGAAGACTGATGAGTAAAACAAAAAACGCCCTCGTCTGAGAGCGTTCTTGGAGCTGGTAATGTGACTCGAACACACGACCTGCTGATTACGAATCAGCTGCACTACCGACTGTGCTATACCAGCGTACCGTCAAATTATAACACAAAAAACAAGATGTGTCAAGAGAAAATTAAAATACTAAAAGGAAAAATATTTTTAATGAAGCTGACGTCATTAAGCGAAGTCAAGAATATAATGGAAAAGCACGGTCTGCGTTTCAACAAGGGATACGGTCAGAATTTTCTGATAAACGAAGCGGTGCCGCGAAGGATCGCAGAGGAATGCGGTGCGTCGGAAGAGTCTGCGATACTCGAGATCGGTCCGGGAATCGGAACGCTCTCGCAGGAGCTTTGCAAGCTGTACAAAAAGGTCGTCGCCGTCGAGATCGACACGACGCTCATTCCGGCGCTTGGCGAAACTATGGCGGAGTTTGATAACTTCAAGGTCATAAATGCGGACATCTTGAAGGTTGATCTACCTGCACTTATCAAAGAAGAATTCGGCGATATGCCTATTACCGTCTGTGCAAATCTGCCGTACTACATAACGACACCAATAATTATGGGACTCCTTGAATCGGGATGCCGTTTTGATAATATAACAGTAATGATACAAAAGGAGGTCGCACTCCGTCTTTGCGCGAAGCCGGGAGACAGCGATTACGGCTCGGTTACAGCGTCGGTCGCACGCTACGGCAAAGCAAGCCGACTCTTTAACGTTTCGGCGGGAAGCTTCGTTCCCGCACCGAAAGTCGATTCCGCCATCATTCGCATCGAGATCGATAAGGAGAGAAAATACTCCGTCAAGGATGAAAAAACTATGACTCGCGTCATTCGCGGCGCCTTTGCCCAAAGAAGAAAAACGCTTGTAAATTCGCTTGCGTCAGAATTCTCTGAACTGAACAAGGAAGAACTGACAGAGGCGGTGGCAGGCGCATCGTTTGCTCCGGATATCAGAGGCGAAAAGCTCGGAATCACGGAATTTGCGCTGATTGCGGACGCGGTATACGATAAAATCCAAAACAAGAAAGGGAAGTAATATGACACCCAGAGAAAGATTTAAGGAAATATACACTACCTGCATTAAGCGAGATGGCGCGGATAAGCTTTACGATTACCTGACCTCAACCGGAGACTTTCTTACAGCCCCCGCAAGCACGCGCTTCCACGGTGCTTATGAGGGCGGTCTTCTTGAGCATTCACTCAACGTCTACGATTGCCTCGTTGATTATCTCAATCGTCCGCGCGTCAAGGAGACCTACGGAATGGAGTACAGCGACGAGAGTATCGCTATCGTCTCCCTCCTTCATGACGTCTGCAAGGTCAATTGCTATAAGAAGGGCACGCGTAACGTCAAGGACGCAAACGGCGTCTGGCAGACAGTCCCGACCTACGAATACGACGATAAGCTCCCTTACGGACACGGCGAAAAGAGCGTTTATATCATCTCTGGATACATGAAGCTCACGCGCGAGGAAGCTTTCGCTATCCGTTATCATATGGGCTTTTCGAGTAACGACGACGAAAGAAACGTCGGCGCGGCGTTTGAAATGTTCCCGCTCGCTTATGCGCTTTCTGTTGCCGACAGCGAAGCGGCGTTCTTTATCGAAGGGAAAAAGTAAACAAACGACACAAAAAGAGCCGTCCGATGGGCGGCTCTTTTATGTTGTTATTTTTTGCCTTCGTTCAAAAGCGACAGAAGTGTTACATCACCGAACGCATTCTTCCAATCGGAATCAAAGCGAGCGATCGAGGTATCTGTCGAGGTGTGGGAGAGCAGGTTCTTCATTACGCTGCTTCCAACCGTCGCACAGTGGCAACCTGCCGCCGCGACGTCGAGGACTTCCTTTGCGGTCTTGAAGCTCGCTGCAAGGACCTGAGTCTTCTGACCCGAAAAGCTGAGTATATCGCTTATCTGCTTAACGGTTCCCACACCGTCGGCACAAAGGTTATCAAGTCGGCTGACGTAGGGTGCAACGTAAGAAGCACCTGCGTTTGCCGCAAGCATTCCCTGTGCCTCGCTGAGGATCGCAGTAACCGTGATCTTGTAGCCGCGCTTGCTCAAATACTTCGTGGCTTTAAGGCCAATGTCGGTTGCAGGAATCTTAACGTAGGTGTTGTCTCCGAGAAAGCTGACAAGAGCAATTGCCTCTTCGATTATTCCGTCAAAATCTTTTTCGGTGACCTGAACGTGAAGCTCCTTGTCCCAACCGATTATCGCGCGAATTTCGCTGAGCAGCTCAAGAACGTTTCCACCCTCTGCCGAGAGAATGGTCGGGTTCGTCGTTACTCCCTCAATAGGGAAGTACTCGTTAAAATAGCGAATATCATTCAGGTTTGCCGTGTCTAAAAGTAGTCTCATTTTAAGAATTATCTCTTCCAGTTAAGGGTATAGTGAACGTCGTCTGCCTTTTCCTCGTCGGTAAACTTACGGAGAGTGTCAACGACCTTACCGTCGTTCCACTTTCTGTCGTTGATCGGATCGGGAGTACCCATAACGGTTACGTTAAGCTGTCTGTGGCGAGCACGAACGTGGTCCCAGTCGATGAAGTAGACGTGAGCGAACTCACCGCCGTCAAGAACGCCGTCCTTGATGGTCATGGTCTCGCTTCTGCCGAAGAAGCAGGAACGGAGGTGACCGTCAGTGTTCATAGAGGTGAAGTCACCGGGCTCGTTTACGAATCTGCCGAACTTGGAGTGGATCGGACCGGGATGACGGTAGTCACCCTCATTTGTGTAGTCGGGGATCATCTTTCTCATGATGTCGAGAAGGTCGTGCTGGAGATACTCGAGGTCGAAAGAATCGATGTCGTGAGAGCACTCCTGAACCATTACCGAGCAGGTGGTATGGTGAGAAGCGATACAAACGGTACCGTTCTTAACACCGGACTCCTCAACGATCTTGATGATCTCGCTCGTTACGTCGTGGAAGGTGGGGATCCAGCCTCTGGACTGGAGTTCAAGCTCCTTCTGATAAACCTTAAATTCCATTTTTGTTTTCCTCCAAAAATTAATTATTTTTTATTGAGACGCTCGCCAACTGCTCCACCGGGATGGATGAGTGCGAACTGCTCGTTTTTGTAGTCTGTTTCTTCGATAAGTGCCGCCTGAAGAGCGTGGAAGATCATGCAAAGGGCGGTAGTTGAAGTCGTGCCCTGCGCGTTGTACTTATCGGTCTCGCGGTTGACGTACTGCTTGAGAACAACGTCTGCGCTCGTTGCAAGCACTGAATTAAGATCCTCGGTAACGGTAATTACCGATACACCCTTTGCCTTGCAAATGTCGAGGATCGGGAGAAGCTCTTTGGTTTTTCCTCCGCGGGAGGCGAATATCATAACGTCGCCCTTCTGAAGATAACCGGTTGCACCGTGAACTGCCTCAGCAGGAGAAATGAATCTCGCGGGGCGCTCGATGCAGCAGAGAAGATGTGCCATGTGCTGGCAGATTATTCCCGAATGTCCGCAACCGGAGGTTCCGATACGCTCTGCATTTTTCAGCAACTCAACAGCTTTCGAAAACTGCTCATCATCGAAATAATCAAGCATCGTGCTGATGCACTCGCTTTCGATCTTATAGGCGTTTTTTGCCGCCTCTAAAGCTTCCTTCTTCATATCAAGCGTGTACCTCGTCCCAAGCACGGCGAACTGCCGCAATCATTTCCTCGGCGAGCGCGAGAGGCTTTTCCGCCTTTGCGATAGCACTCGAGCAGCCCGATGCGGAGGAGCCTGCCTTGATTATGTTGTAGCAGTCCTCGCCCTTGCTGATTCCTGCGGAGGGGAAGGGCTTGATCTCGGGGTTGACTTCTCTTATTACGCGAATGACCTCGTCGACGTACTCCTTGTCTGCGGGCTTGCCTGTACCGATAAGCTCGGTAGGCTCAGCGACGAGAATGTTCGGTCCGAGCTTTGCTATCTCGCGGACCTCGTCAACGCTGTCAGCGCATACCATAGTAGCAAGACCTACCTCGTCAGCGCGGGCGATAGCCGCTTTGATCTCGTCAAGGGTGAGCTTATGCTCGGCGTGGTTAAGCATAACGCCGACGGCACCTGCCGCCTTGAGAGCCTCGGGAAGAGTTCTTCCCATACCCTTACCGACGGTAAGACTGTCCATGTGCTGAGAGTAAACGTGAACTCTCTTTACGTTGTGTGCGATATTGAATATCTCGGTGTCCGGAACGTCGAGAATGACGTCAACGTCGTATTTTTCAGCGAGCTCATCAAGTCCCTTTGCGATCTCAAGAAGAGTATCGCCGTACATATAGCACTTCGGACCGTATTCAAAGAAGGGCTCTTTAATTACATAATTTTTTACCATTGTCTGAAAGTTTCCTTTCGTATCAGTTGAGTTTTGCGTCGTATGAACAGAATCTGTTATAAGCTTCGGTGTAATCGACGCCCGACGGCAGATATTCGTTCTTCGTCGTAACGAGCTTTTCTGCCGCATCCTCGATGTTATCGAAGAGTCCGATTCCGACAGCGGCAAATATTGCCGAGCCGAGACAAGCTGTCTCACTTTCGGAAAGGGTCTTAAGGCGTCTGCCTGTTACGTCGGACTTCATCTGAGCCCAGAGTGGACTCGACGCGCCGCCGCCCGTTATGCGTATCTCTTCGACTTTTTCAGCACCTATGTAGTCAAGGTCCTGCTTAAGTATAAAGGCGATCGATTCCATTATCGCTCTTGCGAAATGTCCGCGTCCGTGGGAGAGAGTTACACCCGTAAAGGTCGCGGTCGCGCTCGGATTATACTTCGGCATAGTTGAACCGCAGAAATATGGAAGCACCGTCATTCCGTCGGAGCCTGCGGGAATATCCTTGGCGAGAGCATCAAGCTCACGGAAGGTAAAGTCCTCTGCAAAATTATTTTTGAACCATTTGAGCGCCATTCCGGCTGTCGACGACCAGAGTATAAGACAGTATTTACCGCAGATACCGTGGACGTGGCAGGGAATAATGCTGTTCGGCTGATATGGCGGAAGCTTGTCCGTCATAACGCAGATAGCCATTATGGTACCCGTCATTTCGCTGATAACTCTGTCACTTACGCACCCTGCGCCGATGGTACCTGCGATCTGATCGAGCGCTCCGCTTACTACGGACGCGCCGTCATATTTACCGACGACCTCTGCACTGCGGCAGATACGAGGGAACATGTCCTTGCTAAGCCCGACATAGTCGAGCATTTCGTCCCACCATTTACCGTTTATTACATCGTAATAAATGGTCGATGACTGTATCGTCGGCTCGGTGACGTAGTTGCCTGTCAGACGGTAGAGTATCCAGTCCTCAAGCATAAATACCTTGCGTATCTTACCGAATACCTCAGGACGGTTATTCTTGAACCAAAGAAGCTTGCTCGCAGGCCACCCCGCTGTTATCTCGGGCTGTCCCGTAACGTTATAAACAAGCTCGTTGCCGAATTTCGCCTTTATATCCTCGGCTTCCTTTTCGGCTCTGTTATCAAGCCAAACTACCGCGGGGTAAAGCGGAGAACCGTTTTCGTCGGTCAGAATGAGCGTTTCGCCCTGAGTGTCGACCGATATTGCGTCGACCTTACCGCATTTTTCGGTCAGCTCGTCAATCGCGCTTTTACAGATCCTTATATATTCCTCGGGATCAAATTCGATAAATCCGGTATCGGGATAGGTATTCAGGGTATAATCTCTGCTCGTGAGCGCAAGACGCTTACCATTACCATCAAAGACTGCCGCTTTGAGCGATGTTGTACCTATATCTATACCGAGAAGCTTATAATTGCCCAAATCAATTTTTGACATTATCTGTCCTTTCAAGGCATTATGCGGAAATCCGTACAGTGACGGATTTCCGCGTAATTTTAAGTATATTAGTAGCCGACCTTTTCCCAGCACTCAAAGGGAGCAGCGAGCTCTTCGCTGATGTAAACCTGAGTCTTCTTGGTCTGAAGCATGGTGCTCGGGAGGTAAGGAGTGATCGGACCGTGTGTGCAGAGACGGCTGGTCATTCTCTGCCAAGAGGAGAAGGTACCGCAGGTAGCGAGTGCGTGAACCTCGATACGCTCCTTTGCTCTCATAACGTCGAGCGGGCCGATGGTAGCTGCGCAGGGAGGAACGTTAGCGATGTCACCGGACTGACCGAAGGTACCGTTAAGGGAGTTCTGCATAATGGTCATGGGATGAAGCTTAACGATCTGTGCGGGCTGGTTGAGCCACTCTTCGATGTCGCCGCTTCCGATGAACTCGGGAATCGGGTCAACGAATGCCATGTGTCCTGCCCATCCGGGAGAGGTAGATGCGATATCCGCACCGGTTCCCTCGGTGATGTCGTCGATAATCTTGGAGTAATCCTTGATGTTAGCGTTGGTCGGGAAGTGAACGTTCTCCATAGGCATACGGAGCTTCTCGTCGATCTGGTAGTAGAGGTACTTGATCATCGAGTGAGCGAAGCCTGCTTCGTAGGTGATAGGAGCGATGTTTCCGTTTTCGTCTGCCCATTCGTCCTCTGCTACGAGGTGAACCTTGGAGCAGTCAACCTTGAAGTAGTTGATGAGCTGTGCAAGCGGAATGTAGGTGTCAGGCTCGGGGTTTCCAAGGATCATGGTGAAGGACTTTCCTGCCTCGGATGCTGCCTTAAGGCGAGTGAAGAGGGTGGAAATGAGAACGGGATGGGGGTTCATCATAACCTTGACTTCAAACTCGGGATGCCACCAGTCCTCTCTCTTTTCGAGGTCCTTGCCGCTGAGGCTGCGAACGTACTCGCAAACCTTTTTATCCTTGAAAGGAACAAAATCAGCGGGGGCAAAGTCAAATTTTGTTGCGGGATCTGTGATGAAATTCATTGTCTTATACTCCTTTGATTATTATTTATTATTTTACAATTTCACCGCCGAAAACGGTGTATTTGACGTTAAATAGGTGGTCGACAACAATAAGATTTGCTACGTTGCCGACAGCAATTCTTCCGCGGTCCTTTAGACCAAGGACGTTTGCGGGGTTGGTCGATGCGAACTTGAACGCCTGACATACCGAAGCACCCGTGTGCTTGATAATGTTCTGGCAGGGACCGTCGAGAATCATCTTCGAGCCTGCAATTTCGCCCATAAAGTCGAAGTTGATATCGGTCGCGCCCTCGTAAAGATCGCCATCCGGGATCGGACCGTGTTCAACAAAGGAATCTGCAATAAGTACGATTTTATCGTCTCCCTTTATTTTTCTGATAAGGCGAAGCATATAGGGATCAACGTGAATACCTACCTTATCGCAGATAAGCTCGGTGTAAATCGAATCGTTATAAAGCGCGCACTCGTCAACGCAAGCAGAGCGACACTCGGGATATTTATTGAGGGTACCGGTTGCATTCGTATGATGGGTTGCGATCTTAAGACCGTAGGGAATGATCTTTTCGATTTCCTCGGGAGATGCTTCACTGTGAGCCACAGCGAATACCGCGTTCGGATTCACGCTCTTTGCGTAGCGAACGAATTCCTCGATATTTTCTCTTTCGGGAGCGAGACACCAGACCTTTGCAAGGTCGCCTGCCGTATCAACGATGTCTTTATAATTTGCCGCGTCAACGGGACCCTTCCAGGGGTTGTTTTCGCGGTTGCATCCGAATTTCGGATTAAGGTACGGGCCTTCCATATAGAATCCGATAATGTTCTTTGCCTTACCGCTTGCCATTACTTCCTTGAGATAAGCGATAGCAGCAAGGTACTGCTCCTTGTTCATGTTGTAGTAAAGGGCAGGAAGAACGTCGGTAACACCGTGATGAAGCAGGGTATCTGCTACCTTTTCGGCATCATCGTTAAAGAATGTCTCACCGTCAGCGTGGGTATGAATGTCAATAAGACCGGGACCGACGTATGCGCCGTTAACGTCAAGTATTTCAGCACCATCGGGTATATTTACCTTTCTGCCGAAATCGACTATTTTGCCGTCATCGACAAGAACGGTACCGTCGTAAATGTAATGATCTGTCATTACGATAGTTGCATTTGTAATTGCGAGCATTGTGCCACCTCCTGATATATAATTTAATTATACCTGTAAAATGAGAATATGTCAATAACTTTGCTGACAATAAATTCCTTAACGGATGATCTCTCTGTATTCCTCGATGTCAAATATCTTGATATCTCCGGTTACATAGCGGTATAAAAAGTAGCGCAGAGGACGCTTGTCGTCGGAGACGAGATTATTTCTGTACGTTCCGTTATTTTCCATTATCTTGTAGGCTACGTCAAACTCGTAAACCGTTATCTGATTCGTCTTGCCCTCATTGAGATATGTTACGCAGTTAAGGTCAGTGACCTCGATCTCGTAGAGCTTCTGCATTGTGAATGCAGGCTTATCACCGTACTCGTTTTTGTATAGGTCTGTAAGGAGGGAATTATATTTTTCGTGATCCCCGTTTATGACCGCGTCAAAATACTCACGGAAGAAGAGCGCGATCGCGCCTGCAGATTCAAAATCGTCGTCATCCTCAAGGATGAGCGTTACGTTGTTTGACGTATAGTGAAGGGTTCTGTCCTTGTCGAGATATTCCTCGTCCTCGAAGATATTCTCGTTCCAATCGGGCTCGTAGAGATATTCCTCTCCGAGTGGCGGATAATCGCGGTATTTTATCTTTTCTCCGAAGAGCGAGGAGAACCAGCCGCTTTCGACTATAAGATTAAGTACGAGAAAGAGCGCGGTCAGCAGCAATACTGTCGTCGCCGTCAAAGCCGCAAGGCGCTTTTCCTTGGCTTTTTTGCCGAGCTTTCCGCCATTATCGGCGCGCTTGAGCGCCGCCTTGAAATCGGGATATGAGTAAAGCGATCCGACGCATAGGATAGGCGTTCCGCTTTTCAGCGACTCGGAATAAGCTTTGCTTACCGCCTCGTCAAAGCTTTCGTTCGGGACGGCATTCTTGCCCTTGCTCTTAAAGACCTCAGCATAAGCCTTCGCGTCAAGTGCGCGTGGGCTGTCGGGAGTAACCGTGTATACAGTATTCGACACCGCAGATATCTTCGACGCGATCTTTTCGTAATCCTTATCCTTAAGAACGCCAGATATTACGTTTATCTTCTTTTTGCCGAAGCATTCCTTGACGGTACGAACGGCGGCAGTTACGCCCTCTTCGTTGTGCCCTCCGTCGAAGAATACGGGAGGATAATCGTTTAGACGCTCAAAGCGTCCCTTCCATTCGGTCTTAAGGAGTCCGTCGCGAAGATTTTTGTCGGATATTTTGTAGCCCTCACCGCGAAGTATTTCGGTAGCATCGACAACGTTTGCAGCGTTTTCGGGCTGGTACGTTCCGATAAGTGAGAGGGAGAGATTCTTGTACTTTTTGTAACTGAAGGTACTGCCCTTGAGGGAAATTTTTCCGCAGACGAGCGACGAATGATCCTTTTCATAATACGGAGATGAGCGTTCAAGCGCGACAGCCTTGATAACGTCCCTTGCCGCCTTATCCCTGCCTCCGTATAGAACGGGGCGTGACGGCTTAATAATGCCCGCCTTTTCAAAGGCGATCTTTTCGACTGTGTCGCCGAGAAAGGCAACGTGATCGAGCGCGATTCCGGTAATTACCGAAAGTACGGGGGAAGGGATAATGTTGGTCGAATCGAGTCTTCCTCCCATTCCGCATTCGAGAATTACGATATCGGCGTTTTTCTTTTTGAAGTAAACAAATCCGATCGCGGTAAGAACCTCAAATTCCGTTGGCGGATCAGTCATACTGAGGCACGCGTCCTTGACCTCGGAAACGGTCTCGGCAAGCTCGTCCTTCGATATCATTTCGCCGTCAAAGCGTATTCTCTCCTCGAAAAATTCGATGAATGGCGAGGTGAAAAGTCCCGTTTTGTATCCCGCCTTGCGCAAAACGGAATCCAGCATTGCGCAGAAAGAACCCTTACCGTTCGTTCCCGCAACGTGAACGAAGTTAAGGGTCTTTTCGGGATTTCCGAGCTTACTCATAAGCTCTGTTATTCTGTTTAGTCCCGGACGGCTTCCTTGCCATTCGGTGCTGTGTATAAACGATAGTGCTTCTTCGTAGGTCATTTATCAATCACCTGTAATTTCTTTTTTCAGACCTTTGTTTTTGAAGAGTAAGCAGAGAACTATACTCTCAATTGTCGCAATGACAATATAGATCGGTATTCTGAAAAGGACGATTATACCCATTCGGTAATATATCTGCAAAGCAAGAGTCTTTATCATCATAGAGCCGACAATATGTCCCGAAAATACCGCAAGAGCGATTCTGAGCTTCGGGAAGCGTTTTTTGAAGCAGTATTTGTAGACAACTCCCGCAGTTACGCCGACGTAGCAGGCACCGATGGTTATTAGTGGATTAGGAGCCATTCCCGCGATTACGCAGGAAATGAGATCGGCACCCATAGCGATAGCCCCGCCGACGATAGGACCGTAGGCGAAGGCGCCAATAAATACCGGCAGACACTCGACGGTAAGACGCAGAGCGCTTTCATTGAATATGTATTTTGCAAGCGTAGCAAGAATTACGCTCGCGGCGGTCAGAAGTCCCGATGCCGTTATGACCTTGGCAGAATAAAGTCCTTTGCTAATTTCACTTTTTTTCAAATAAAAAACCTCCCTTGCATATTCTCGCAGCACAGGGAGGCTAAAGCACTTCCTTATGTACCAGCGGGATGCGAGCGACGGACCGCAACGCTATGTTTTCGTCCGATGGGCAACTCCCCGTCCCGTCGGCACTTAACGCCCGAAGCTCTACTCTGAATTTGATACATATATGATACCACTACGGCTGTATTTTGTCAAGGGAAATGTCGTATTTTGCAAAAATGAAGAAAAAACTCCCCGCGGACGAGCGCGGGGAGCTGCTATTACAGTTCATCCTCTTCTAAGGACGGGGGCGTATAGGTGGGCAGTGGCGTTCCTTCACCTTGTCTTACGGGGCAAAAATACTTGTCTTGCATTTCCTTTGTACCGTAAACGTAATCGGGATTGTAATACTTAAACAGATTCGGGTATATTTCGAGAAATTCGGATTTATCTATCTTAAAGTAGTTGACAAAGTGGATAACGTTAAAATTCTCGGTTCCTGCAAATTTTTTCTCGTACTCCTCAAATTTTTCAGGCGTTACGTGCTCGATGAGCCGCCAATCTATCGTGTAATAACGTCTTGTGTGAGAATTATCGTATTTGTACGTAACTGATCTTATTTCCGGCCAATCGTAGTCGGGGTGTACGAATAGCTCAACATCGCCGTACTTATGATAGAGATTATACCAAATCCTCCAGTAATTGTTGATGTTGAAACTCTCATAAAACTCCGGATTGTATTTATTGTCCTCCCGTTCAAGAGACCATACCTTCTCGTATTCTTCCTCGGTAATCCCGTAGTAGTCTATGAAATCCGGGATTCCCCACTCGGCGGTTTTGTCAAAGATAATTATTTGCTCAACTTGTTCGTGGGTTAAAATTCCGTACTCAACAAACTTGCCCGTTTCTTGGTTATGGTAAGCACGAATGTGTTTCGAGGTCCCGAAGGAACTCTCTGCATAGGGTCCATCATCAGACATGAGGACATCGGGTCCAAAATGATACATGTCATCGTAAAACTGTGGGCATATACGATAGTTGCGCTCAGAAAAGTAAGGAGCCATAAGCTGCATCATAAGCAGGTCATAACTGTCCGAAAACTCATGCGGGGCTGTTACCTCGACGGGCTCTGTTGTTACTACTGGCGGTTCCGTCGTTCCCGTCGTTTCGGTCGTTATCGAAGCATCATTCTTATTGTTGCTTTGGCATCCTACAAAAAAACATGTGCATATTGTGATAATGCAGAGTAAAATTGCTGTTAGTTTCATTTTGCATCCTCCTTTGTCAGAGCAGTGTTCGATAGCCGAACGATATATTTCAAAGCGTCAATCACGGGTGAAAACCTTACCGTAAAAGTGTATATCATCGTTGAAGAAGTCTATCGGATTAACAAGGTCGTAAATGCCTAATGAGCCTGACTTCCCTTCGTCATTTATATCGATATGGAGATGAACCCCGGTACTGGCTCCAGTCGTTCCCATTTTGCCTAACTCTTGACCTTTACGTACCCGATTGGTTATATCGTCTGACTTTTCAGATAGGTGCATGTACCGTATTACGTAATGTTTTCCGGTATCGGGATCAATATCGTCGGCTTTGATTATAAGGTAGTTGCCCATACCAGTATTTGGATTATTATCATATCCGTTTCCAATTACTGTCCCGTCGCATACGCTGTAAATTGTGTCGCTTGTAGATCCCGGAATGTCTATTCCTTTGTGATATTGTGGTGAGCCGCTAAGCGTTCTATGCCCGACAGGAGATGATATGCGGTATCTGCCGTTTACGGGGTATTGCCAATCGAGATCGTAGTATGCCGAGGAGTAAAAAACAGATAAATAATAATCTGATGATGACACAGTACCATTTGAAGATATCTCAATGTAATGTGTATCGATGTAGTCCCCATCCGCGTTTCCCCTCGTTACTTTAAAATTGCAAAAATAATTATAGTTGTGCAGACGGTCCTCATCGGTCTCAATTAAGGTATGATCTTTATTGTATACAGATACCGAATAAATGTAGCCGGAAGGGAACGTAACCATTACTTGTACGCGACCGTGTCGAGGCGGTTGAATCATATAGTAATCAATATCTGTAGCAGAAGACAAGCTTCCGCGGACGTTTGAGGTGCGGCCTGTGTCAACTGATATGTCAATTACAGTGGCACTATCAAAATTGTTATTGCTTTCCTCTTCTCTCTTGGGGTAATATTTGATTGTTAGAAGCGGTAACCTTGCGTTGTTACCACAGTCACTTGAGTATATGCAATTATAATCGTTATAATTCTCATCGGTATATTGAATCATAAAGCCGTGATTGACAAATGTTAGGGAATTGATAAGTGCAATAGAATTAATAACGTTAAAATTGACCTCAAGTTTATTTAGATCGCAAGGCACGTTATCCTCCAAAAGCGTAGAGGAGGGCTGGTTGTCAAATGAAATTGTGTTTACATCCCAAGGAGTAGTTACTTTATAAATGCTCAGCGGCGCTGAGGTGTCGGTGCCTGCGGTAATCTTTCCCCAGAGTTTTGCTTCGCAAATTGATGAATTAGTGGGAACGCTTGGAAGTTGCAGAATTTTCAAATAGCTTCGGTGTAATTGAGAATTTCTGAGTCCGAAGTACAGCTTTGCTTCGGTTGTATGATCCCCTGCAGAGTCCCCCACATGAACGTAGGTATCAACATAGTTGGCTTGATAGGCAGATGATACGACAGTTGGATCCAATACGATAGGATATACCCGCTCGGGATCACTCATCCACTTGTAATTTGGGGTATATGTTATGGAGCATCCGTTTTTTACACTACTGACATTTACTGCAATATCGTACAGGACTTCGCCTGCTGAGTCATACATATACGGTTTGCATAGCGTGAAAATTACATCTCCGGTTGAGTTAACAAATTCAATGCTATTGTCTTTAGACAGTTTTGGTAATAATACTCCTGAATTAACAAGAACAGTTAACGAGGAAAAATCCGATAGTCTGTTTATTATTACATCTTCTTTGACCTTGTTATGCGTTACCCCGTAGGAAACGTCAATTGCGCTGTCCTTTCCAAATGCGTCATAGTAATATATTTTTGATTGAGCTTTGTTTGCGTAAAGCATCGCTGTAGATTCGTCCGCGTCCTTTGCGTCTGATGAATTGTCAATGACCACTACCGCATCTTCGGACATAGTCAAACCTGTTCCCTTAGTTGCGCTGTTAATTTTTAGTGACCAAGATAGGGAGTAGTTCTCATAATCAATTGAAATAACGTCGTTGCTCTTTGCATTATGTGCAAAGCGTACTGAAAATTTCTTATTGCTGTTATGGTAGAAACCTTTTTCAAAAGAAAGAGAATTGTCAATTTCTGTCCATTCTTTTCCTTCTTTGTAATGTACTGCTTCGGGATACGATGCTGCCAAAACGGTACCGTCGGACATGAGAAAATGCTTCTCAAACTCGCCTCGTTGTGACTGTTCCTCTGCCAAAATGAAGACATCGCTTTCGGCTTCTATCGTCAGCGGTGTTTCATCTTTGGTTTCTGAAATCTCTACCGCGTATAGAGAGAACGGGGCGGAGATAAGCGAAAGGGTAAGCAAAAATACCAGAATTTTGCTTGGGACTGTTCGTTTTGCCGATTTGATTTTCTTCATTTGTTGTTCCTCCTAATATATTTTTGTGAATTTTGCTCCATAACAACGCTCATCTGAGCACCTGTTACAATATTATTATAAAGGAATTGACACAATTTGTCAATATGAACAAGCGAAAATTGTCAGGCTGCACGCTTAATTAACAAATTGTTTACAAACAAATTCGAACACCCGTTTGCAATTTAGGAATTAATATGGTATCATGTAATTGTATAAATGTATCTTGTATTTTGAAAGGAAGTCGCATATATGAGAGCTGCAAAAATCAGTGAGAAAGAAAAAGCTATATACGACTATATTAACGAAACCATAAAAACGGAGGGCTATTCCCCTACGGTGCGTGACATCCAGTCTGCGCTCGGAATAAAGAGTACATCGACGGTTCACGCCTACCTTAACCGTCTTGAGGAGAAGGGAATGATCCGTAAGGATCCCGGTAAGAGCCGTACTCTTAAGACTGCCGGAAGCACCCGCGAGGGAAGAAATACGATGAGAGTCCCGCTTCTCGGCTCGGTCAGAGCCGGAATGCCGATACTTGCCGTTGAGAACTATGAGGGATACATTGATTATCCGCTTATGAACCATTCCTACGGCGCAAACGAGCTTTTCGCCCTTCGCGTTAAGGGAGAGAGTATGATCGAGGCGGGAATACTCGACGGCGATATTATTATCGTCAAAAAGGAAAGTTGTGCTGAAAACGGACAGATAGTCGTTGCGCTCGTCGAAGACAGCGCGACCGTAAAGACCTTCTATAAGGAAAACGGACATTTCCGTCTCCAGCCCGAAAACGTGACGATGGAGCCGATAATTGTCGACGAGGTGTTCATTCTCGGGCGCGTCGTTGCAAATTTCCGCTTCTATTGATGCCGAAAGGATCTCACCCCAAAATATGGACTTTATTTCTGAAAAAAAGGCAGAGAAAAAAGTAAGGATACTAATACTTCTTCTGTGCCTTCTTCCGCAGCTTCTGAGAGTGATCCTCAGTTGCATATACGAATACGAGGTCGCGGGAAACTATATGTACCCGACGCTTGTCGGCGATATCTGCCTGTATGGCGCCGACATTCTCGGTCAGTTCTCCTTCTTCTCGATTCTCGGCTCGCTTATATACGTATCGGCAAGAAACGGGCTTAACGGCGGCGGTGAGCTCACGATACTCGTTATTGGTATCTATATCGCGCTGTATTATCTTCAGAGCGCTATAGCAAACACAGCCGTAACGCTTACCGTGTTCGTTTTGTCGGCGGTTCTGGCTGCGCTTGCGATAATACTTTTTGCGAAAAAGAACAGAGGCGCATACCTGCTTGCTTGCGCTACGCTTGCCGTTCCGATAGTCGGCGGTATTGTGCAGATATACGCGTCAAGCGTCGTTCCTACTGCGGACGATATCGTTTTTCTGATATCCTACGCCGCGATGAACCTTGTTTTTGAGCTTCTTTTTATACTCGTTGCTTGCAGGATATCGAAGCTTCTCAATGAGAAAATGAAGGGTGAGTTCACTCTTTCGGGAAAGCTCATATCGGCGAAAAATCCCGCGATGCTTGCAATGCTCATTTTTGACGCGCTTTATATTGTCCTTTCGCTGATACAGCCTACTGTCGAGATAATCGAAAATCTCATAGAATACGGCCCACCCGTCAATTCCGCCGAATGGATGTCAATAATCGGCGTATACATTGAGTATCTGATAATATTCGTCATCGGCTATGCCTCTATGCGCCTGACTGCTGGTCTTATTGAGGGAGCATATATGCGCTCGGAGGAAGAATTATGACTTGGGAAAAACTTGAAAAGAGCTGTAAAGCCTGCGACAAATGCTCTCTCGGAAAAACGAAAACGAATGCTGTTTTCGGGGTAGGAAACAAAAACGCCGACCTTATGTTTGTCGGCGAAGCGCCCGGTGAGAGCGAGGATAAAAGCGGTATACCGTTTGTCGGACGCGCAGGGAAGCTGTTCGATAAATATCTTGAGGCGCTCGGCATTGACCGCGATGAGGTATATATAGCAAATATTCTCAAATGCCGCCCGCCGAACAACCGAGATCCGCTCCCGGAAGAGCAGGACGCGTGTATGAACTACTTACGCGAGCAGGTTCGGCTAATAAAGCCGAAAATGATCGTGTGTCTTGGCAGAATATCGGCAATGAAGCTGATAAAACCTGATTTTAAGATCACAAGAGAACACGGAGTTTTTTTCAAAAAGGGAGCATTTGAGATCGTGGCGGTATATCATCCGTCCCTGCTTTTACGCGATCCTTCAAAAAGGGAAGAGATGTTCACGGATATGAAAATGATTAAGCAAAAGCTTGAAGGCATAAAAAATGGTGATAGATCAGCAAACACTCTATAATACGTTAATAAAAATGGTAGTTCCGGTCGTAGCCGGATACGTTGTCGCAAAGGCCGGCGTCGTCAAGGGAGACTTCGCAAAAAAGCTGTCGACCTTAATTCTCTACGTTTGTCAGCCCTTTATGCTGGCAACCGCAACATTCGGAGCGGAATATTCCGACAGGCTTTTCAAGATCGGTCTTATTGCGTTGCTTTGTGGGTTTATCTCACATGCTATCGCCGCGGCAATCGGCTTCGGAGGCACCTGCTTCTTCAAGGATAAGAAGAAGGGAAGAATAATCGAGCATTGTATTGTTTTCGGTAACTGCGGCTTCTTTGGATTCCCCGTTCTCGAGGCGGCATTTGGAGACATAGGCGTGTTCTGCGGTGGATTTTTCGTGATCGCGTTCAATACTGTTCTCTGGTCTTACGGAGTATTTATAATAGGACGCGCAAATAAAGAAATGAAGCTGAAGTTTACAAAAATATTCCTTAACGCCGGAACGATCCCGTGCGTTCTCGGATTAATTCTTTACGCCGTACGCTTCAAGCTTTACGCTCCGATATATGACAGTATGACGATGATCGGCGACACCTGTACGCCCCTGTCGCTTATACTTATAGGAATTATGCTCTCGAGAATACCGCTCAAAAGCTATATCAAGGAATACTCGTCATATTACGGTATGGCGATAAAGCTATTCATCGTTCCTATCGTAACAGGCGTTGTGATGAAGCTGCTCGGATTCTCGGAGTTCTTCACTTTGCTGTCTGCAATGATGATGGCACTGCCGACGGCATCGAGTACCGCAATGTTTGCCGAGACATACGATCTTCATCCCAACATCGCGGCGCAGAACGTCGGCGTTTCTACGCTGATCTCGGTTGTGACTCTGCCGCCGACAATGCTTCTCGTTCAGAAAATAATAAATCTCATATGAAACCAAGCGCTTTTAAGATTTATAGGAGGCGTTGCAGGCTCCATTTTCAATAATTTTTAATAAGTTTAGACAATGAATTGATTCATCATTAAAAGGAGAACCTAATGAAAAAGACTATACTTGCAGTTTTATTGGCGATATGTTTGCTGTTTAGCCAATCTTGTTCATTTCTTAAAGAAATTCTTGATGCTCCGCTCAAAAATAAAATGTTGAAATACTATTCCAACGATAAAAATTATGAAGAAGTTGTTGGGAAAGTTATCTCAACTGAGCATGGTCTATTAATCGAGATAATTGACGGCGACGGAGGTTTTGCTAAATACGAAGGAAAACAACGTGAATTTTATATATGTTCGAGTGAAAGAAGCCTTTATTCGCTATTTGTCGAAGGAGATATAATAGAGGTTGTATCATCATCTATGATTTTTTACAACGGAGATGATGAATTTCCAATTGTGGAATTGCGATTTGAAGGTAAAGTGTTGCTCCCATTTGAGGAAGGCAAAGAATACCTTATAGACTCGGTATATGAATTCTTCCGCGGATACTAAGATAGCATCCTACGTCTACAACGCATGGGGCGAAGTCCTTAAGGTCACTAACCACACCTCTGCAAACATAGGCGAAAAGGACAACGCAATTAAATGTAGATTAAAGAAAGATAGAAAAATTCGAAAGTTTCTAAAATCCATCGCAGAGGATGCGTTGAATAACCTTGCTAACTGGTGTGAACGACTATGCATTGAAGGTGTGTTCGGAGGAGATTAAAATGAAAAAGGTTTTTCGTCAACCCATTTTATTCATAATTTCGGCAAGATTCTTTCTCTTGCTTATGATAGGCGGAATGCTTTTTGCTATGGGGGGAACCTGTTTATTTGTTTTGCCACACGACCCCGTGTTCGCAATTTGTGCCCTGATAGTTATGACTGCCATGCTAATTATGTTTTTATTTGTTGTAAACCCTTACCTTTGGCCTATTGCCTGGGGTAAAATTATTGTTACGCCAACGCACGTAATATGGAGATGCTTGTTTTACAAAAGCGTAAAGATCGCTTTTGCTGATGTAAAGATAATTACAACAAGGACATTTTTAGAAAACTATGCAAGAAATGTAAAAGTAGAACCCGAATTTCTCTTTATTACAGACGGTCAGCCTGTTCCGTATAAGAGAATTGACAAGGTCAAGACAAGACCCGGTTTCATAAAGTTTTTTTATGACGCAGAACTCGAGAAGTACGTAAGAAAGGCATTTAAAGAAGCTCAGGCGGCATCTAATAATGCAAATCGCGGATGAACGAAAAACCCTTTTAACACTATCCTTGGCTCCCCTTGCGCATTATGCGCAAGGGGAGTTTTCTTTTATTGACAAACCCAAGGTAGTATGTTACAATATTACTACGACACCGAGAAAGGAAAAATAAAATGAACACTATCAAAAGACTTCAGTCAATGCTTCCCGAAAAGGTCGACTGCCTGCTCGTTACCTGCGAGAAGAACCAGAGATATCTGAGTGGTCTGAACTATACCGACGGATACGTTGTCGTCGGTAAGGAAAAGGCGTTTCTGCTTGCCGATTTCAGATATATCGAGGTCGCAAAGCGCTGTGAAAGTGACGATCTTGCAGTAATAATGCTCGAAAACGCCAAGCTCACTCTCGGAAACGTTTTTGCAGATAACGGCTATAAAAACATAGGCTTCGAGGACTGCGCAATGACCGTGGCGGCTCTTGAGGGACTTAAAAGTAAGTTCCCGAACGTGAATTTCGTTCCCTGCGGCGGTCTCGTTGAGGAAATGCGTGTGGCAAAGACTGAGGATGAGGTAGAAAAGGTCGTTAAGGCACAAAGAATTGCAGAGCAGGCGCTTGACAGACTACTCGGACTTATGACACCGAATATGACCGAGATCGATGTCGCACTCGAGCTCGAATACGGAATGAGAAAGTTCGGCGCGGAAAAGCCGTCCTTTGATACCATTGCAGTATCAGGCTCCGCTTCATCGCTCCCACACGGAGAGCCGAGAAACGTCAAGCTCGAAAAGGGTTTCCTTACCCTTGATTACGGCGCACTTTATCAGGGATACTGTTCCGATATGACGAGAACCATCGTCATCGGAAAGGCAGACGACGAAATGAAAAAGGTATATAATACAGTTCTCACGGCTCAGCTTGCGGCGCTCGATTTCGTTGCGGCTGGCAAGAAGGGCAGTGACTGTGACAAGGTCGCGCGTGACATTATATACGCTGCGGGCTACGAAGGATGCTTCGGCCATTCTCTCGGACACGGAGTCGGTATGTTTATTCACGAAAACCCCCGTCTTGCAGGAACGTGGGATAAGCCGCTTGAGGTCGGTGCGATCGTGACCGTCGAGCCCGGTATCTATCTTGAAGGCAAATATGGCGTTCGTATCGAGGATATGGTCTGGCTCAAAGAAAATGAAAGCGTAAATCTAACAAATGCATCTAAAGAGCTTATTGAACTCTTTTGATAATAATTTTGGGGAGTATAGTTATGAAAAATAAAACAATAAGTTTTGCTCACATCGCGCTCGCTGTAATCTTGATGATTACTTCAATTGTTCCGTTATACTCATGTTCCAACAAGAAAGGAGACACAAACATGTACAGTGAAGAAAAGCTTTTTACAATAGTTCCTCAGCCGAAGGAGGTAAAGCTCGTCGGTAATACCGAAAAATATGCAATATATGATTTGAAAGCAGCGATAACGACAGATGATAAGGAGTTCGGTTCGTTTATTAACGCCTTCAGATTATACGCAAGAAAGATAAACGGTGTTACGATAAATAAGGAGGAGGGAGGAATTGTTCTCGTAAGAGATGAGAAGCTTGCTCCCGGTGAATATAAGATCGAGACTTCGAAGAACGGAATGATTCTATCCGCATCGGATAACGACGGCATCACCTATGCGCTTGCAACGGTTCATCAGATCCTTAACGTAAAGGAGGGCGCTATCACAGTTCCTTCCTATACCATCAAGGATAAGCCCGATTCCTCTTATCGCGCACTTTTGGTCGACCTTGCACGCCAGTGGCACCCCTTCAACACCTTAAAGGATTATATCGACCTCTGCTACCTCTATAAGATAAAGTACATTCATCTGCATTTCACCGATTACCAGAGCTACACTCTACCGTCAGACGCCTTCCCGAAGCTTTCTACAAAGGGAAGAAGCTATACGAAGGAAGAGATCGCGACGCTCAATAAGTACGCGTCCGACCGAAATATCGAGATCATTCCCGAGATCGAGGTTCCCGGTCATGCTTCTTGTTTTACTGCGGCATATCCTGAGCTGTTCAAAAATACGGCGATTTCCGGCAACGTTGACGGAAGCATTATCTGTGCGGGTAAGCCCGGCGTCATGGACACTCTCAAAACTCTGTTTGAAGAGCTTATCGCGATGTTCCCGAACTCGCGTTATATCCACGTGGGCGGTGACGAGGCTAATATCTCAACGTGGGAAAATTGCACCGACTGCGTAGCATATATGCAGAAAGAGGGCATAAACGGTAAATATCCGCTTTATACACGCTTTGTAAAGGATATAACCGATATGATCCTCGCCCTCGGTAAGACACCGATAGTATGGGAGGGCTTCCCGAAGGATGGCGCAGAAACGATCTCAAGAGACGTTATTGTTACCGCTTGGGAATCCTATTATCATCTTCCGAACGAGCTTATCGAGGAGGGATTTACGGTAACCAACTCCTCGTGGGAGCCTCTCTACATCGTTCCTCCGACGCATCCAAAGGTTCCGGGCGGCAGATGGTATCCTAAGGACATTCTGAAGTGGAGCAAGTTTACGTGGAAAAACTGGAACCCCAAAACCGCCGCTTACGAAAAGCCCATTATCGTAGAGCCGACAGATCAGGTCATTGGCGGAACTTTCTGTGCGTGGGAATGTAACTACGAGCAGGACATCCAGCCTGTAAAGGAAAACCTCGCGGCACTTTCCGAGCGTCTCTGGAATGTAAACGGCACCTTCGATATGAAGGAAATGCTTGAGGCTCTCGACCGTCTCTATACCCTTGCAGATAAGGTCATCGACGGAAAATAAAAAATATCATGCGCATTTTCTCAAAAAAATGTTAATTCGCTATTGCATTTATGCGCGTAATGTGATATACTAATATCAAGGAAAGATATTTCCTTGTAACAGCTTGTACCGAAAAGCGGCTAAGTGCGTAAGAGTAATGCGCTTCCGCGAAGACAAAAAGGCGAATTACTCATAAAATGATATAAAAGCACATAAGCCGCATAGGGCGCTTATGTGCTTTTTTGATTTCGGTACTCAAACCCTTATGCCTTGAAAGGAAGGTGTCTATTATGAAAAGAATTTTAATTTTACTTCTGACCGCCTGTATGATCGCGGCGGCATTCGTTGGGTGCGCGCAAAAACCCGGCTTTGGCTCTTCGTCCGCAGACACCAACGGAAATGGATTGCGGGATGATGTGGAGTTGAAGATAATGAAGGATCATTACAATAAATGGGATGCGTATGACTACGATAAATTTGTGCTCGAAGATCATTGGATTAACTATTACGGAAGTTTCAACGGCGTGCATGTGTACAACTTGAATTGCCGATACCGCCAAATGATTCTGCACTCTAAAAGAAAAGATGCCGAAAATAATCACGATGAATTAACGAATGAGGAATTGTTTTCGGACGGGGTAATTGGGATACTTGCATGGTATAAGAATGAGATACGATCGGTACTGTCCTTGCTTGATGAAGGCGTTTTGAGCGAAGACGACGTAAACGAAATCCGTGAATCGATATTTAAATGATGCAATTCTGCATGTTTTTTTGTTCCGTTGAAGTCGAGATTTAATTGCAATAATGTTTTTTGATATCCTAAGAATCAAATGTCCCACCGAAAACAGTAAAGGAAAGGAGAAAAAATATGAACGTAAAAACTCGTTTATTCAGTTTTGCGCTTACTATCAGTCTTTTGTTTTTTTCGTTTAGCGGCTTTTCAAGTTCCAGTGGAACGACGGAGACGGATACATCTAAAAAGATTCGAGACTCAAAAATACTTTGTAAGGCGACTGTTGAACAAGATTTTGATGACAGCAGTATAATTGTTGTGATGGATAATATTGCTGGCGGTATTAATAAGCAACACGAATTGAGCTTTTTCGGTGATATTGGTGCGATCGCTGTTACGGATTTAACGATATTAACGAATGAAACACTTGTGTCAAGCGGAATAGCTACAAGTGATAATGTAACAAGGGGCGTATCTGACAACACAACGATTAGTGCAGAAC
>JAZQGR010000122.1:0-11098 GCA_045540115.1 Eubacteriales bacterium | reverse complement strand
AAGAAGACAAGGGTTCACCTTAACGGAATTGCTCATTGTTCTTGCAATCCTTGCAATCCTGGTTGCTATTGCAGTTCCCGTGATCGGAGGACTCTTGAACAAGGGAAGTGATAAAACCGAGGACGTTAATGCGGCTCTATATACCTCTATCATGAAGAAATTTGCCGTGGAGGACGTAGGGCAGTCTTCCAGTTACCCAAGACTCACAAACAGTGGTGCAGATTCTGAATATGCCACTTTCGCAGATAAAGCAGGAGACGGTACCTACCCGGGCTACAACATTATTGCCGGTGCCGGCGGTGCAGACGTTCTTGACGAAATTCGAAGAGAAGCCGTCATTGCAATTAAGGCATTCAGTGATACTGCAGTCAGCGACGAATATTACATCAGCCCTCCGGCAGACAGTGAATACGAATACGTCTATTACTACCTGACAGGTGAAGTCAAGAAGATGAAACGCTCCGACCTTACCACTGCAGACGGAAATGACGTGCTGACCGGCAATATTCAGATTGAGGACTACTGGGTTTACCTAAGCCGTGACGGCGGCAGCGGTGCTGCATTGGGCGGCATCGGGAACGGAACAGGATTCCTCTTCATTCAAGTTTTGCAGTACGGAACCGGACAGCCTCTTGACGGAGCTACTGTTACGGTGACCTCGGGGGCTTCCACCTTTACCGGTGTGACACAAGACGGCCAGAACGGATACGTAGGGTTTTCGGGAATCCCGATGGGTAGTGTGAACGTACATATCGATTATCCCGGAGCAATTAGCTTTCCCAATGGCAGTTACTACAACAAATCCGGCGAGATCATGATCTCGGGAAGCGGTTATGAGGGCTGTCAGCTCAATTACCCTTACGTGGTCAATATGAAGCTTGGCTCTCTCGGAAGTCTCGGATTTTATGAGGAGCGTGTCGTATGGGAAAACGGCAACTGGATTACCTCAAGAGAAAAACTCACTGACAGTATCACCGTAACCTCGGCATTTGCCGCCAACACATCGAATCCCGGCGGAAGTCCGCGCTCACAAACTTATACCACGAATCTCTACAGTTCGGGCGGCGTTCAACAGCTTCTGACAGGAGATAAATTCCTAACCTACGGCAACTACCGATTGTCGGTCAGCTCCTACGGATACCGTACATACACCGAGAACGTCAAGTCCACTGTATACGGTATTGATAATACCTGTGGAAGCTATTCAGGCTTTACCTCTCCTTATGAGTATCCTATCGTAATGCGATATCCTGCAGGTCAGTCGGTTGTGTCCGGCGTTATTGAACGGGAGATATCACAGCAGCCACAGCAGGGAACGGTAAGCGGACTTTCCGGCAGTTGGGGATACTCGGCTAACAGTAGTGTCTATGCCCGTGTGAAGCTTACCAATCGCTCTACCGGACGTTCCTATTACAGCTCGTATTTTTCCTACAACGCGAGCGGAAAGCATTCCTATTCGGTAAGCGGCTTGCCCGACGGCACCTATACCTTTGCCATCGAATCACCGTATCATCTTGATGACCTCGGTGAGTTTCCGGAAACGGTTACTGTTGACGGTCGTCACGTGGAGATATCCGGTAAGGTGCAGCGCAGTGACGTGGGAACCGGCTCTATTGAAGGAACCGTAAGCTATGACAGCTATGGCGATTATGACCCCGTGTCCGGTGCAACGGTGCGCTTCAAGAGATTTGGTGACAGCTCCTATGCCGCTACCTGTTATACCGATGCAAGCGGCAACTATTCCGCTGACGGTTTGGATTGCGGATTTTACCAGATGACCATTACGCTTCCGTATGCATTGGGAGGTACAACGACCTATCGGAAGATGTTTATTTCAAACGATGAAACCTGTGACGTCACGCTCTCGGTCCCTACCGTAACGGTTTCGGGAACGGTGACTCCTTACAAGGACGGGTACGAGCTCTACGTTTACGATGTGCTCTACGATATTGAGATCATCTTTCAGCGCGTCTCGGGAAGCACGACCTACAGTTCAAGGGAAGCATCTGTTACCCGCGATGGTAATCTTGTGTATTACGAGATTGACCTTGTCCCCGGATATTATTATGTAAACCTTGAAAGCACCTGCTTTTTGGGACTCGGTACCTCAAAACTGAACTTCCGATACGATACCGTAGAAGATTTTGATATGGATGTGGACGATTACGATGCAGGCAATCACTACGATATGTATTTCACCAGTGACTATAGTGGCCATTGGTACGAATGCGGAAACTGTTACCAGGACTTTGATTTTGACGAGCATAGCGAATCCTCTTGGACCTACTATTCTACGTCTTACTGCTATAAGTACTGTACGGTATGTGGTTATCGGACCACGGGGCTTGCGTCACATACACTCTCTTCTTATGTGTCCAAAGCTGCGACCTGTACCGAAACAGGAACTCGCGTGTATTACTGTACCAAAGGATGCGGTTACTCCTATACACAGCCTATCTCGACTGGAGGACACGTTGGCAACGGAATTTGGGTCTATGATAACAATGGCTCTGCGAGCTCGATGGGAACTCATCATCAGAACTGTAAAAACTGCGGCACAGTAATGAATTCCGGTACTGCCTGCACCGGCAGAGGAACCCTATACAGTAACGGACAAAGCAACCATTATGACGTTTGCTCCACCTGTTCTGGAAGACGGTATTTTGACCACACCTGGGTTGAGACCTCCAGAACCGGCGAGGTTTGCACCGGCGGAACCATTTACTATAAGTGCTCCGGCTGCGGTGCAACCAAATCCGGAACCTATGCTGCCAGCTCCTCGCATAGCTGGCGCGCTCGATGTGATATCCGACACAGCTGCTCCTGGGATACTTATTGCTCCGCAAAGGGACAGCATGTATGGGATGGTTATTACCATATTCTCTGTACCCGTTGCCATGCTGTTGACAGCAGCAAGTGGTGCGGTATGCACAGTAACGTCAGTACCGTAATCAAATGCCCTTACTAAGGAGGATGACAATGAGAGAAGGAAAAGTACTGATCACTCCGATGATCCTTGTAGCCGTATTATGTTTGATCGGCTTGATTATCGGGCTGATTTATGGAATCGGGAATTTCGAAAAGAATGAGAAAACACAAATGTCCGTATGGGAGAGTCGCACCGCAGCAGAACTGCAGGACCTCGGATTTGTAGAAGCTCTTAGTGGGGACTATGAGTTGATCGACTCCATTCAGTTCGGCTACAAAGGGCGCATGGCTGCGACTTTGAAGGAGGACACAGTATCAAGTATTACGTTCACTGCGGATATTCTTACAGGAGAAGCTTTAAAGATAACCGAAGCAGAGAAAGCTGTTGAAGATTTTGTTGAGAGCTATTCCAAAAGTCTAATCTTTCCTCTTGAGGTGATTCCGCAAAAGGTTCGCTTTGCTGATGAAGAATCCTACAAAGCCTGTCCCGATAATGATTACGTAGCCCTGATAAAAGGATATCTGATGTTCGAGTACTCGTATCGGGATACAGACGGTATTCTTTGGATCGTTCAGATCTACTCACCTCGGGATAACATTCTATGCGCCTCAGTGATGTGTCATCCCGATGATTCTGGCTTTACGGATTTCGAGGCGCAAGTAAATTTAGACAAGGAAGTGATGGAATGAAAAGACTGTTACTCATCTTGCTCTCCTTATGCTTTATCATCGGCTGTTTTGCCGGGTGTTCTCATAAGGAGGAGCCTAAAGTAACCGATGAGGTTACGCAAAATACAGAAGAGCCTAAACCTGTGTTCCCGGACCCGGAATTTACAGATGTTACGGCGGTAATGCTCGGAACCTGCCTTGGCAAAGCGCCTGAGGACTGCGGCATACCCGAGGATTCGCTTTTCATGACAGGCGAAGGTGTTCACGGATATGATTACGTTACGCTTGGCGAGATTAAAGGAAATTTGACCTGCTATTGGTCGGATAACGGTGTATACTCCTTTATATTCGGCAGTAACCCATACGAAGATAACGCCAAGTTTACAGATGCATTCAACACTGTCAATACCTTGATTGCCAACGGCCTGAACACAGATGCAAAGGAGCCGACCTTTACAGGTGCCGAGACAGAGGATGCAATGACGGCTGTTTTTGAGGGCAAAGGTGTTCTGATCAGTGAATATCAGGGCGAAGGCTTTACCGTCAGTGTAACCGGCTGCGGCGTTAACGGTGTTGCAACGATTGCCGTTGAGTGCAGAGCGGCAGGAAGCGAGGGCTGACTATGACCTGGCTATATATCTTAATGGATATTATCATACTGCTTGTTCTGCTTTTTCTCTGCGGGCTTGTTATTGTGTTGTGGAATAAAAAAGGAAGGCTCGGAAGAGGAACCCTTGATACCTTCCGTAACGACGAGCTTTATGAAAAATCCGAGGAAGACCGTAAGCGTCTTAAGCACATTGATGACGTATTGGAAGAGGAGGATATCATTGATCTTGGTTCGGAACCGGAACCGATCGGTGATGAGGAGATCACCTTTTCTCCCGGCTACGGTGGAATTACAGAAACGGAGGTAGAGATCCATGATTGACTTTACCATGACAGGCCTTAATTTGTGCCTGATCATCGGCATCGTGTTGCTTCTTCAGGGTGTTTGCTTTCTTCTGATGCAGAATCCCTTTCGGAAGATTCGTAAATTCGGTGTGCGTGACTATATTCTGTTTGTCCTGATCCTATGTATTACCGTCGCCGGCATCGTATGTACGGTGATCGGCGCGGTGGATGCTTTCCGAATGATCTTGTAAAAATAAATATCCGGATTCCTTAGTCTTTCAGAATACGTACGGTTCAATTTATGAAGGTGCGATTTTAATTTGAAAGACGTCAGTTTTGACGCAGGAAGGAATGAACGATATGCCGGATGTAAACTACATGAAGCAGCTCGCTGAGCAATTTGAAAAAGGAGAACTCAAAATCTTAGGTGATGAAGAACACTTTGAGTTTGCCTGTGATCAGTGCGGCAAATGCTGCAGAAACAGAAGCGACATCATCTTAAACCCATTGGATATTTTCCATCTCACGCTTGCAACAGGAAAGACCTGCAAAGAGGTGGTGGACAAGTATGGCGAATGCTATCTCGGTCCATCCTCTCACTTGCCATTGGTTCGGTTAAGGTATCGTGAGGAGCTCGATGGTCAAACCACCTGTTATTTCCTCGGTCGCAGAGACGGTAAATTCTTCTGTCGTGTACACGAACATAAGCCCGGTGTTTGCCGAACTTATCCGCTCGGAAAAATCACCGCAGCCGCAAAGGACGGTGGAGATCCCCTCCTTGCACCCAGCTTCTTTTTACAGGAGGAGGATGGAACCTATTGCGCAGGACTTAAACGCGCTCACGCAGAGCACATCAATCAAAAGGTCATTGATTGGGTGGGCGGACCGGAGCGCAAGAGAGTCAGCAATATCTATGGGGATATCTTCTCGGAATTTACCAAGGCTTACGGTAAATTCTTCGATAAGCACAAGCGTTTTGAACGGATGGACAAGGTATCTCAATCCGTCCTTGTGGGGGCGCTTGGTAAGATGCTGTATCTGGAATATGACGACTGCAAGACCGATGATGAGTTTCTGGAGCGATTCCGGTTTATGATGGAGCTTGCAAAAGAAATGTGTCAGCAGGTCCAACAGGATCCCAAGTACATTATCAAGCTGATGCAAAAGGCAGGCTAAACACAAGTGCTTCGACTGCGGTCGAAGCCGTTACATACCTGCAATACGCAGGGACAATAAAAGAAGGAGAAGTCTATATGGCAAGAGAAAACACATTTATTTTCTTCGGTGAGCTCGTCAGTGCACCGGTGGTGATATTTAACGAGGAAACAAGCACGTATCGCGTTACCTTCATCTTGAAGACGGTCCGTAAAAACGGAAGAGAGGATTTCCCAAAAATCAATATCTACGGACTGTCTGAGGACGAGGCGAAGAATTACGTATCCGCGTTAAAACCCGGCGTGTTTGTTGAGGTTCGAGGCATGATCTCCACCAAAATGACAAAGAAGCCTGTTCGTTGTGAGGCCTGCGGCCACGTAAGTCAGATCAGCACACTGCTCAGTGAGGTCATTACCTATGGAAGACCGTTTATTCTGGATAAGAAAATCGATCCTCGGGAGATTGCGGAATTTTCCAATAAGGGAAACCTGCTCGGTACCGTATGTACCGATGTTCGCAGAAACGAGACGGTGGATGGACCGTTTGTTGCACAGTTTCAGATCGCTGTCAGCCGACGTTACCGGGTAGCAGAACAGGTGAAAGGGGAGCGTACGGATTACCCCTGGATCAAGTCATACGGCGAGACCGCAAAGGAATGCAAAAAGCGTTTGCAGAAGGGATCGCAGGTATACATCACGGGTGCTTTTCAGACGCGAGAGGTAGATCGGCACGTTCGGTGTGAGAATTGCAACGGCAGTCTGGTCTATACCGAGCGCGTCGGCGAGGTGACTCCCAACGGTGTTGAGTTTTTGAATAACTGTCTGTTTGTCCCCAAGGAGGGTGAACAGGCAGCCTCCGATGAGGGACAGACCCATGAGAAAGCGTGAAAGATGGAACATCGATACAATAGATCTCACCGAAGGTAAACCGCAAAAGACAGATGAAAAAAACGACAGCCCTGTCAAAAGCTTTGTAAAAAAGCATTGGAAGAAGGCTCTCCTGATCCTTGGAATTGCTTATCTCATTGTTCTTATTTTTGGTTTTGCGTCCACAAGATATTATACCGATGAAGACGGTAATCGACGAGCCTACCGCTTGACCTTTTCCGATATGGAGCTCCAGGATGACTACCGAGTTTTGAAGGATCAGCTTACCGATATTAGGGATCTGCTTTCGGATATTGCGGTAGTGGATATTCATCTTGCCAACGGTGCCTATACCGATTTTGAGGCATCCACCCTTTATATCGAGCTTCTTGACGAAAAGCTTGACGTAATGATTCCGAAGATCTCTGCCATGAATCTTCAAAAGGAACAGGAGCCCATTCGAGAAGCAATGGAGAGTATCCTGAGTTATGATCTTGCTTTGTATCTTCAGAATATTTCAAAAGCTCTGAAAAGCGGCGACACCGCTACAGCCCAGACAGCACTTACATACAGAGCCAGTGCCCTGAAAACCTATGAAGTGATAGAGAATGAGATGAAGGCAATCGCCGAAAAGCTGAAATTGGAGACCGGATCCTATTACGAGTGGGAGCTGTACAAGGCGGCGGAGAAAAAGGACAGCGGTGCCGTACTGAAAACAGGAAAGGAGGAAACGAGTGAGCAATAAATCCGTAAGAGAGTTGGAGCTGATTATTCAACGTCTCAATACCCAAATTGAATCAAAGAATGAGCAGATTGCAGAGCTGAGCGCTTTTATTGAGAGTGCCACCAACAACACCCAGGAGCTGATCCGCAATTTCCGTGCCTTCTGCGTAAAGGTGCTGGAGAGCGAGCTTGCTTACGGAGATATTACAAGTCGAGATCTGGAGTCAATGTCTTTAAATGACCTTTTGGCAAGAGCACGTAATATGCTTCGGCAGAATCAGGAAAAAGCACGAAGTATCTACGACACCTTTAAGGAACGTCTTACCCAAAAGAATCAAATGATCCAGGGCCTTACCGATCAGGTCAGTCAGCTGAAGTTTATGATCGATAATGCGGAGAAAATGTTCAACGAGCCCTTTGAGGAGCCTGAGGATATGCGCAGAACCCCTGCTTATCTCTTGGATACCGATACACCTTTGGAAGCATTAAAGCCCGCTATGGCCGTTACAACGGTAACCGAAGCCAACGAAAGAGTGGTCACCTTTGAAGGAGCCGCAGACAAAACAGCGGAAGACCTTATTTCCCAAGGCAGAATGTACGTGCAGGACCTTAAGGAGATCACCGATCAGTTAAAGCCGATTCATTGGGAGATCTTTACCGCCATTGTGGAAAGCGGAATCTCGGAGATGGCAAAGGCACGGCAGCTCGTCTGCCAGAAAGTTACCGATAACGACGAAGTCATCAGTCCGGAGAAGGCATCCCGTTTGATCAAGTATCTTGTAACGATGAAGCTGTTTTCACAGATCAAGATCAGTACCGGTATGCGATGGTTTATGATCCTGAACCTTACCGACGTTGGGCTTAGTATCTACCGTGATAAATACCGTAAAAATCCTCCTGAAACCGAGTATCAAAAAATCGTCAGGGAACACGAGAACGGTGAGCATGGCTACATCATCAAAGACGTTACTCAAATCCTTAAGGATACCGGCAAATACCGTTCGGTATCCATGTCCCGAAAAAGCAACTCAATCAAGCTTCCCGATGGCAGAACCTGCATCCCCGATATCGTTGGTTGCACGAAGGACGGTATCGAGTACTTCGAGGTGGAATGCGGAAATCATCATCAATCAGATTTCAATGAAAAGTGCGATAAGCTCAAGAGCATTACCCAAAACATCTTCTTCATTGCCCCGAACCGTGAGACCATTGAAAAGAAACTCAAACCTCAAATTGAAAAGTGGATCGAAACGAGCGGACGATATATCCTGCAGATCTCGGGCGTTGTAGTTTATTTGACCAGTATCTCGGAGCTTGCAGCCGGAAGATGGACCTACGTCTTCAATATGCAAAGCGATATTCCACTTTACACGGCGTCAAGCACGCCAAAGAAAAAATCAGAGTAGGAGGCAGTTTATGCTTGAATTTTTTCAAAACTTTCTGATCTTCAATCAGAATGCATTTCTTGCCATCTTCTACTTCGTATATAAGAACATCTGGCTCCTTATGGGGCTGGCATCCATCGGTTACATCTTCTTTGCAGAACAGTTTGCCGACGTCGAGAATGAAGTGCGCGATGAACGTCAGATTCTGTAAGCGCAGAGTTCTGAAAGGAGAGAAGCTATGTACAAGAAAAACTACGTACCAAAGAGCAAAGGTGAAATGCTTTACACCAGTAAATTCGGAGTGCGTCAGATGCTTCCCAAGATCGGAAGTCTTCTGATCTACATCGGAACCTTTGTCTTATGGCTTTATCTAAACAGCGTGTATTACAATTTCGGAACCAAAATCATCACTCCCTTGACCGGTGCTATGTGGATCCTCGGTGCAGTCCTCGCCATGCTGTTACCCAGTCAGCGGCAGGATATTATCAAGCACACCAAGTGGTTTGTGCTCGGATACCTTGCCATCCTGTTTGTTTACCGTTACGTTATCATGATCGTATCCGGTGTTTCGGCGGATAACCTGAGCGCATCCTTCGGTCAGTCGGTGGCATCCTCTTCGGGTGCAGCAATTCTCGGATGGCTCCAGAATCTTCTCTGGATCATTGCCATCACCTATCCCGTAGGTTATTTCATCTTCCAAGGCAAAAAGGTTCCCCAGTTCTTCGGAACCCGTTCCAAGAACCGAGCTATCCGCGAGATCCGCGATATTCGTGATAACACCAAGCCTTATTAAGTAAGGCAATATCACGAAAAGGAGATGATAGTTTGGTTCTGTCTTCAATCTTAAAAAAGAACCGACACGATCCTACTGATGATTTTCGCATCGTAAGGACGTGGAAAGAATATACCGATGACCGAAAGTTTATGAAGTACCTCATGTACGAACTTGAAATGATGGAGGAGAACGGTAACGTCGTTCACTTCTATAAGGCAGTCAAATTCACAAGAATTATTCGTCTGCCGAAAAGTGCCAAGCAGTCTGAATCCTTCATGGATATGCACGGTCAGGTTCTCGCGGCTATCTGGGAAAGAAACATCAAGCTTCTTACCATCATAGCCAATCTCTTAAAGCCGGTTCCTCTCGGCCTGCTTTATCTTTACGGCGTTCAGGGTGTTTCCACAACACCCGACGAAGCAAAAGCGATCGCCGATAAGGACTTTGTTGGTCTTTGCAGTGTGCTTCAAGGTACCTACCGTGTTCTTGAGCATCGTACTCTGACTTATGACGAGTTGGAATGGCTTCATGAGAAAATGTACACCATGGACAGATTAACCGTTGTCCGCGGCATTCCCAAAGCAAAATCCGGCGGTGTCGACGTGGGCGATAAGGGCATGGGCGGTAAGAACGTCAATGCCGATTCTCAAGACACCACCGAAGAATATATTTCCGGTATGTCCGACCGTGAATACGTGCTTCAGATCATATCCAGTCCCGTTAAGTCTGAGCATCTGGAACGCTGGCTCGGTCAGACAGCCCGTGAGATGACAAGGTGGTATAAGCAGCTTCAGGGCAATACCAGTATGAATTTCAGCCTGTCCATTCCTATGATGTATATGGCAAACCTGGGCGCATCGGAAGGATGGAATCATTCCTATACCGAAGCGGACAGTGTTACCGATACGGTAGGAAGCAGCATCTCGTCCTCCGTCTCCGATTCGGTTGGTCACTCTATCGGAGATACGGTTGGAGAGAGCATTGGGCATACCACAGGAACTACGACAGGTGAAACGATCGGTACCAGTCACGGCATTTCCGAGGGAACCACCTCAATGGAATCCTTTGGGGAGAGTACTTCGCACACCGATGGCACCAGTAACAGCGTGTCTGTGGGAGAAAGCATCGGGGGCAGTGATTCGGTATCTCATAACGTGTCGGTGTCCGAAAACGTGGGTATTTCTCACACCCAGGGTATTACGGAATCCCAAAGTGAGAGCATTGCAAACTCAGTATCTCAGTCTGAGTCTATTACTGAATCCATTGCGCAGAGCCAGACTGAATCGGTCAATACAACCGAGACGGTTGGTGTTAATGGCAGCCAAAGTGTGAGCCAGGGAGAATCCTATACAGCAGGTGTCAATAATTCAACCTCTATTTCTGAAAGCATGGGTCAGACTGCAAACGTGACACAGACCCAGACCGTAGGTCAGAACAACAGTGTTACTGTAACCGAGGGCAGCAATCAAAGCGCATCGGTGAACGGAAGCAGTGGTTGGAGCTCTACCGAAACGGTTGGTAAGACCGAGGGCATCAGTGGCGGTATTTTCGTAATCAACGGCTCCGATGCCGATACCTACTCCCAGGCAACCGGTGCCAATGGATCGGAAGGCTGGAGCGAATCGGCAGGCATCAGCAATTCTGTTGGACAAACTGCCGGCAACAGCTATTCCGAATCGGTTGGTGTTTCCAGCGGTGAAAGT
>JAZQGR010000121.1:0-24865 GCA_045540115.1 Eubacteriales bacterium | reverse complement strand
TATAGAGCCGCATTAACGTCCTCGGTTTTATCACTTCCCTTGTTCAAGAGTCCTCCGATCACGGGAACTGCAATAGCAACCAGGATTGCAAGGATTGCAAGAACAATGAGCAATTCCGTTAAGGTGAACCCTTGTCTTCTTATTTTTCTATCCATAGACACCCTCCTTAATGCTCACAATCGTCTCCGTGGAGGTGTGAATCGTCATAGATCCAAACGATAGAATAGATGGTGTCGTCCGAGAACATGATGTTCATTTCATAACGAAGTCCGTTCGACTCATACATTACGTACATCACGTGACCGCCCTCAAGAAGCTTATCGATCATTTCATCCACGCTAAGACCGTCATAATCCTTCATTTCTCCCGATGTATTCATCAGCATAAAGGACTGCGAGGGATTGCCAAGCTCCTCGGTGATATCTCCCTGCACATTACCGATCAGATCCTGAAGCTCCTTTTTCGGGTCCAGATCGTTGATGTATGTTACGTAGTTGTGTTGAAGCATCTCGATTTCTCTGCTGTCAGTATTGAAGTAAACGTTGGTATATCCGTCTTCGACACCAATCTTTTTGGAGAAATCGAACTTATCAGCATCCACCATAATGTAGTTCACTGTGGTATCCACCACATTTGCCTCCCAGTCGGGATCGTCTATGATATCGTCTACAGATGTCCCGTCAAGGAGCTCACGAACGTAGAGCTCGTCCACCTTCGGGTGCGTATGGTCTGTGCTATCGTCATCATCCTTACCGGGCTTAACAGCGATGCCAAATACAATTCCGGCAACCGTTGCTACGGCAAGTACAATTGCAACGACAGCAATGATTCGTTTCTTTGTCATTCATAATACCTCCCTTGCTTTTCATAGGGGTTCTCCCAATTGGGATTGAGTGCGGGATACAGTTCAAGACCTGATGCAGTCCTTACATATCCCAAAGGCTTGTTGGAGCATCCACAGCGGTTGGTCGTTCGGTAAGGATTACCCATATGGTTGATGGGAGCGTAGCAATAATGGGTAACGCCGTTGATCTGGGGACAGTTAGCACAGGCAACGATGTGTGAGTGCGCGGTATTGCTGAAAATAGCCGAGTCCCCGTATATGCTTGCTGTTCGTGCAGTGAAGAATTCTGTGTGTCCGTACAGACCGTTATCCGGGTTATTTGGCCCATAGACACGTCGTCCGGAATAAGAGGTTGACGGTGCAAGCTTCATATAGACTCGCCCACTTGCGGTAATAAAGAACACATCCTGGTCATCGTATTCTACCGGGAAGTTATAATAAAGATCCGCGCTTTGATAATCCCTCATAAAGAAGGTATCAATGGAATGGGCAACCTTGGGATAGTTAAACTTGTAATGTCCGCAGGTCAGACAGTCCGAACGCTGTGTTCCTGTAGAATAGCAGTAAGCACCGCCGGTACACATCTGAATCTCTCTGGATACCCAATACCAGTCTCCCCAGGAATGGTTTTCAGTCTCGCTTGCAGTACAGCCGCTGTTACGGCACTTTCTTGTATGAGTACTGTCATTATCTGCAGCCCAGGCTCCAAAGTTATGTCCGCTCATATCTGTAGGCTCGTCTTTGCCATAGGAGCAACGGTAGCACTCATAATGGTTGTTTCCGTTGGATACACAGGTGGATGCCCAGCTTCCTACCGAGGTATAACGATAATCGTGAGCGGTAACAGGATCCAGCGTTCTGCGACAATTCGGTTCAGTGCAATAACGGTAACATCCACTGGCTCCCGATGCTGTCCAAGCAGAATACGTGTGTGCTGCCTTGCCAAAAACGGTGCCGCACTTTGCGCACTCCCTCCAGTGATGGGTGCTGTTCTGATGCCAGCTGATTTCATCTGCAGGGTGTCCCGAGATATTCATATCGTCAATGTCCAAGCCAAAGTTGAAGGTAGTTGCAGACTTGAAGTTCTTCACCTCATCGGCATCTTCGTAGTCGAAATAGCAAGTGGTGTCGGTCACAATTTTATAATTGCCGGGAACAAGACTTATGCTGTAGCTTGCCGTAACACCGCTGTCGCTGACAGTAGCGTACACGGAAGAGTATTTTTTCGAACCGGAAGAATTGTAGCGATCAAATCGAACAGTCAGTCCTTCAAAGCTGCCGGAGAGATTCATTGCCGAGCCGTCAGGCTTATATCCCGATATCGTTCCGCTTACTGTTACGTTGGCAATGGGAAGCCGAATGGTAATATCCTCCGTTCCGTCCACGAACATTTTGTAGGTATACGTCGTGGATCCAATATAGGTCGGAAGGGTAACCTTGATCTGATAATAACCGCGCTTGATATTGGTGTAGCTTGTCTCTCCGTCGTCGTTTGTGTACTTTGTTGTGTACGTAACGCTTCCCATACGAACAAGGCTGATGGATGCGCCGGAAATCGGGTCGTAATTGCCACGATAATCATAGGTGACGGTGATATTGGCATTACCGAGATCTACGTCCGCGTAATATACACTTGCGTTGATAACAAGATCAGTACCGTCAACCGTCACGCTGTCAGGAAGTCCCGAAAGATCAAGCCTACTGCTATCTCCGTAGGGGGTCTCGAGATAAATATCGTAGGTACCGTCGGGAAGGTTTTGGATGCTGTACGGATACTGACCTGAGGATACTGCCGTAAAGTAAGAGCTATAGTACTTTGCTCCGGTGCTTCGGTTCTGCATCACGACACGAGTCGTAACGGCATAGTTGCTGTGACCGGATACCCAACTTCCGCTGTAGGTCGGTGTTCCTGCCAATGGCTGTTGGTTACGCTCCCAGGTAATCGTGCCGGAAACAATTCCCTGACCGTTAACTCTGCGCATAACGATGGGATATTCATAGGGGGAGGTCTCACCGGAATAGGTTCCTGCAAGATCATCGATACCGTAAACCTTGGATTCCACCGCCTCGGTATAGGCTCTGAACCCATTTGCTGTGATGCGCAGATTGTAAGGACCGTACAAAAGGAATTTTCCGTCTGCAGTAAGAAGTTCCTGAATACCGCCGCTTGTTCCGAGATTGGTGTAATAGGTTTCATCTCTTGCAGCGTTCTGAGGTCTCGAGGTATCTACGGTAAAGGCGCTTGTCACGTCGGTGTTGCTTGTGATATATGCCTTGGTGCTTGTCCAGGAGGATCCGTTCCAGGTATTTGTCTGTCGGTAGAATCCAAGCGAACCAAGGGATCCCATCTTCATAGAGATCACGTAAGGATTGGCAGCAGAATCTCCAACGTAGCCGCCTGTCTTGACCGTAATGGCTCCGCTTTCGTTATAAAATCTACTGTCCGGGAAGGATATGGCTCCGTGCTTCTCTGCCTCGACGTATACAGAACCAAGAGGAACTCCGGTAAAGCCGACAGTTCCGTTCTGTCCGGTCACAGCAGTCATAAGCTGTGATCCGATTCGTAGAGTGACCGTCGTTCCCTCCAGTAAATCGTTGGTGCCAAACTGACGGATCTGGACGAACACCATACCTGTTCCGTTGGTTTGATTTAAAATGGCATCTCCGCTGCCGCCGTCGCGGCTTAAGTAGACCCAATAGTCATCGGCATCAATGGCACCGCTTTGTACCGATGAGCGACTGACAGGTGTTTTCGTGCGCTCGTCCTCAATGGTTACCTGTCCGGTCAAATAATAATAGACGTAATGATAATGCTCCTTGGTGGGTGCTTCCACATAATAGCCGTTCAGGGTCTTGGCATCGGAAAAAGCCTTGATGGCTATGACTGCTTCTCTTCGAATGGCATCGTAAACAGCATCATCGTTATCGTATTCAAGCAGGTTATATCCTGGGAACATTCCCTTACCCGCTTTATCGTGTAAAACACTGTATTCGGCATCTGCTCCCGTAGTGGTGAGGCCGGGGTATAACAGCGCCTCCCCTGCTTTTTCATTTGCAAATTGCTGCATAACTGATGTATAGAGTCCTGCGGATACTTCGTCCGCCTGTTCGCTCGATTTATTCAGGACACCGGTAATCACCGGTACCATAACGGCAGCTAATATGCAAATCACACCTATCACAACGAGGAGCTCTACCAAGGTAAACGCTTTTTTCGTTTTCATAGCAAACTCCTTGCAATAGTTTATTGACACATCTGTATTTTTGTGCTATAATATAAAAAATGAAACCAATCGAGGTGATTTTTTTGAAAAGACATCTGATCGTTATACTTACTCTTCTTATGGCGTTGATGCTTCTTGTCTCTTGCAGCTCAGTAAAACCCGGGGATTCCTTGGGCGGAGGTGCTACAACAAGCACACAGCAGACCGTTTCAACCGGTGGTGACACGCCGGGGTCAACCGAGACACCCGGTACCACAGTGTCGGGCACAGATGAAACTTCTACGCCTACTACCGATAAACCTGTAACGGATTCTACCGAAACAACAGGTACGACCGAAACACCGGGAACTACTGTTCCTCCTACAACCGATCCTCCAAGCACTACAAAGCCTCCGATTACAACGGAGCCGGATACTTCCACGCCTCCTGTAACTACGCCTCCTACAACAGAGCCGGATACTTCAGATCCCCCTGTTACCAATCCGCCCGAAACGGAACCTTCTGATCCAAAGCCAACGTATGTTCCTTCAAGCTCCGTATCGGCAAAGCTTGTTTCCTATTCTTCGAATCACGAAGCAAAGCCGTATATAAAGGGAGATGCCATCTATTCGATTCTATATAAGGGAAGTCGCGCACAGGTTGGAGATACACTTGTTTATGAGCTTTCGGTTTTACCTGCCAATCACGGCGATACCGTTTTCTTATCTGCAACCGATAATTTGAGTTGTACGCTGTCCGGTTCTTGTCTTACGGTAAAGGTTCTTCGCAACAACGATATTTCAACAGGTCGTATCACAATCTACACAGCCAAGGATGACCGTTCACCTGTCAGTGCATCGGTAAAGATCAGCTTTGTCATTGATGAGGGCGGCGATCCTTACGGAGATATGCTTACTGTTATCAGTCAGTATGTATCGGTCAAAGGCATGGTCTGCACTGACATTGATAAAGGCTACACCTACTCGGATCCCTCCTCCAGTATTACGGGATATGAAGGGGCCCCCGCTTGGGATGATCAGATTCTGAAAAGTGATTCCGACTGGAAAGAAAAATGCTTATGGCTGATTGATGAATACGCCAAACGCGGTTTCACAAAAGTCAGCTTCATTGAAACATCATCCGCATTCGGTTTTTCTGCAGCACAATAAATACTTCTTTTTGCAGGACGTGAAAACGTCCTGCATTTTTTATGGAACGGCTATGACCTGTCCTGTGGAGTTGATCGTGTATGATTCTATACGGCCAATTTCATCTCCGTTCACATAAAAGACAACGGTATAGATTCCGGGCTTGAACATTCTCGGGGTCTCACTTACCGCATCGAAGGTATAACTCAGCATTCCTTCCTGCTTTACGGTAATCCGGTAATCGGCTCTGATTCTGCCGGAATAATCAAATACAAGAGAACAAAGGCTTTCCGTCAACACCGAAAGGCTTTCCGTGTTCTTGTATTGCTTGGGGACAGTAGTCGAATCAATACTGCCTCCCTGACGGTCAAGCCAAACGTAGTAGCGATACACCTCGTCATTTCCTAAAGCACTTGTCGTACTGTCGGTGCGCTCTGCGTTGACTTTTCCAATCTTATAGTAGTATTTGAAGCCGTACTGTGCCCCGGCTTCCGGGGGCTCTATGAACTGCTCGCCTCCCCTTTCGTCGATCTTCATATGGGAGGTTGCTTTGATCGCACAAATTACGGAATGACGAATTTCGGATTCGTTTATCAGCTCCACACCGGGTAACTGTCTTGTGCCTGCGAAGTTGTATGAATAAAGCTGTTCGGTATATCCTCCGATTCTGGATCTTGCTGCCGGCTCTGTTGAGGCGCTGGTATAGAGGTTGGTGCGGAAGAAATTATCGTCCGCATAATCGGTATTCATCCAACTATCAATCGCCGTTTCGATTGACTGGGCTGTTACGGAGTCTGCTGACATACCGGCTTTCCCCGTAATAGATGAAATCACCGGGACGGCAACGGTTACCGATATAGCGAGTATAGCGATCACAACGAGCAATTCGGTTAAGGTATAGCCTTTCTTGCCCATGCATCTACCTCCTTAGCCGATAATTGAGTACATATCGAACATCGGAAGGATAATGGAAGCCACGATAAACGCAACGATGACACCAAGTACAATAGTCATAATGGGTTCCAGAAGCGTCATGGCTGATGCGATCTTACGCTCGGTCTCTTCCTCATAAAATTCGGCAGTGTTAGCAAGAAGCTCACTGATCTTACCGGATTCCTCGCCGATTTTCGTCATGGAAACGGCAAGAGGCGTAAAGAGTCCGGTATTGTCCAGCGCCTGGTGAATGGGGATACCGGTCTTGACCTCGGAAATGACGGTGTTAAAGCTATCCTCGTAATCTACGTTTTGAAGGGATCCCTTGGTAACGCTCAAGGTTTTAATGACTGAGACCCCGCTGTCAAGCATTGAAGAAACAACACGCGCGTACTTGCCCATGATTTTGGAAATGCAGATGGATTTATACACAGGAACCTTACGGAGAGCACGTTCCATGTATTTACGGCAGTTGCGCTTGCTCCACAGTACCTTGATCAGGACAATAAGAGCAATGATACCCAAGATGAGAACGTGCCAATACCCCTGCAGGAAATCCGAAATGCCCATCATCAGCTTCGTGATACCGGGCAGCTCCCCACCGAAATCGATAAAGAGCTGTGCAAAGGTCGGTACTACCTTTACGGACAGAAAAATGGTCATCGCCACAGCCAAAGCAAGCAGGATGATCGGATAGATAAGTGCGGATTTTGCCTTGCCTGAGACCTTCAACTCTTTTTCTGTCACGGTAGCGACTCGCTCGAAGGCGACGTCGAGACGACCGTTTACCTCGCCCATTTCAACCATGTTGAGCACAAAGGGCGAAAAGCACTTAGGGTAAGCTGCCATTGCAGTGGATAAGGGAGTTCCGTCCGTCACGTCCTTGTGAAGACTCGTAAACATTTCCTTTAAAGCTGCGTCCTTTTCATCGTCACGAAGAACGCTGAGCACGACCGGGATAGGAATAGACGCGCTGATCATAGTTGACATTTGTCTGAGCACAATGGAAATCTGCTTTTTACTGATACGTCCGGGAAGGTGAAAGGATGATTTGCTTTTCTCGGTTAGTGAGATCAGATATAGACCCATAGCCGATACTGCGGATGCCGCCTTTTCTCTGCTCTGGATGTCAAGCTCTCCCTTTACGATCTGCCCGTCCTTGTTCTTTGCAATGTATTTGTACATATTTTTCCTCCTGAGGCTGTTCGAATCGTATTTCCTTTCGTGTAACCGCTGATACCGTTTATCGAGCTTGGCAGCAGAAATGAAGGAGGGCTGGGTGCAGATGCTAACATACATACCAAACGGTAAGAAGTTCATCTTTACGTGCCCTTCTCCACTCCCGTAAGCCTCAGCTTTAGCTGCGTTCACCTCCGCATCTTTGTGCGGATACAGACAACTGCGCAATACGAAAACACGACGCACGGAATTTTACTTTTCAAACAGGCTTTGTAATGTGCCTTTATCGTTTGCCACTTCAAAGGCCTTTTCTTTGGTGATAATTCCTTTTCTGACAAGTCCGAACAAGGAGAGTTCAAAACTGATCATTCCATTTTTGGCTCCGGTGGCAATGGCATTGTTGATGGCGGATGTTTTTCCTTCGCGAATGTTATTGGCAATGGCATCGGTAATGAGCATGATTTCGTTGACAGGTACACGACCGCTTTGGTCGCTGCACTGAACAAGCTTTTGAGAAATGACCGCCTTTAATGCACCTGAAAGCTGCACACGGATCTGCTGCTGTTGATTGGGCGGGAACACGTCGATCAGACGGTCGATGGTTTGGGCAGCGCCGAGAGTATGCAAAGTTCCGAAAACCAGATGGCCTGTTTCTGCGGCTGTCACGGCAATGGAGATGCTTTCAAGATCTCTCATCTCACCAATCATAATAACGTCAGGATCCTGTCTGAGTGCACCGCGTAAGGCTTCGTCAAAGCTGAGTGCATCTGCCCCTACCTCACGTTGGTTCACCAGAGCTTGCTTTGAGAAATGCTTATACTCAATGGGATCCTCAATGGTGAGAATATGACAGGATCGGTTTTCGTTGATGTATCGGATCATGGCGGCAAGTGTTGTAGATTTTCCCGAGCCGGTCGGTCCTGTTACAAGCACGAGACCTGAACCCTCATCACAGATCTTGTATAGGATCTCAGGAAGACCGAGACCGTCAATGGTGCATTCCTTATCGTTGAGAATACGGACGGCAAGTGCGTGGCTTTCTCTTTGCTTAAAGGCGTTACAACGAAGGCGGATGCCTTCTCTTGTTTCGTAGGCATAATCAAGCTGCTTCTTTTCTTCGAATTCAGTCATCTTATCCTGCGGCATGGTATCCTCGATAAAGCCCTTGATATCCTCGTCGCTTAAGAACCCAAGCTTTTCCAGTCTCATCAGATCTCCGTTAATGCGGCAGATGGGGTGTTGTGAAACACTGAAATGGACGTCGGATGCTCGTTGGGATTGACATACGGCAATCAAACGGTCAAACGTACTGTTACTCATAGCGATCACTCCTTTGCATAGATGACTCGAACCGCTTCTTTACAGCTGGTGATACCGTTCAGAAGAAGTTCCTTGCAGCTATCCTTCAGGCTGATCATTCCCTGACCCTTGGCGATGTCGTATAGCTCATCCATGGTTACGCCCTCAAGAATTGCCTTGCGAAGCTCTTTTGTGATCAGAACAAACTCGTAAATAGCAATTCGACCGGAATAACCGGTATTTCCGCAGTTCATGCATCCACGTCCTACCTTGGTCACTGTTCCGACGGGCAGCCCCGTCATTTTCGATTCGTCCTCTGTAATCTTGTGGTCAACACTGCACTCAGGGCAGACACGCTTTAAAAGACGCTGTGCAACCACGCCGCTTAAGGAGGACGTAACAAGGTATTTTTCGATTCCCATATCGCATAGACGCATAATAGCAGAAAGTGCATCGTTGGTATGCAAGGTGGAAAGCACCAGATGTCCCGTAATGGAGGAGCGAACGGCGATCTGTGCTGTCTCATTGTCACGGATCTCACCGATAAAGATGATATCGGGGTCGTGACGAAGGATGGAACGAAGTGCTGCTGAAAAATCAAGACCGACCTGACTGTTCACCTGTACCTGATTGATATCCTTGACCGGGGACTCAACAGGATCTTCTACGGTAATGATATTGACGGACGGTTTGTTAAGCTCCTTCAGCGCTGTATACAGTGTTGTGGATTTACCTGAACCGGTAGGACCGGTAACCAGGATCAGGCCGTCGGGTCTGCTGATCATTTTACGGAATACCGCTTCGTCTTCATCGGACATTCCAAGTCCGGAGAAATCGTAGTCCACACCTTTCTTATCAATGACACGCATAACGCAGGACTCCCCGAAAAGAGACGGAAGGACAGACACGCGGAGCTCAAGCAGACAGTTCTTTCCGCGATAGGTAAAGGCACCGTCCTGCGGTATACGCTTCTCGGCAATGTTCAGATTCGACAGAACCTTGATACGGGATATAACGGTGTTCAGGCTGTTCTTATCCACTCTTGCGATCTCTCGAAGCTCACCGTCGATTCGCATTCGAATACGGACGTCATTCTCATTGGGCTTAATGTGTATGTCCGAGGCTTTGGTCAATGAAGCACGCTCAAGCAAAAGATTAATGAACTCGACGATAGGGCCGGTGCCGTCGGTAAAGGATTCGGCCATCTTGACAACGCCGGAGGATTCAATCCCCTGCTTAGTCAAAGAAAGCATCTGCTCTTTTTCATGCTTGTTCTTAAAGTAGTATTCGATAATGTTCTTGAGCTGCTTGCCGACAGCCATAACCGGAACAATCTTTTTGCCGGTCAGGTCCTGCACCTCACGGATCGCCGTGGTGTTCTGAGGATTATCGATAAGGAGCTTCAGTTCGTTCCCGTTCAACTCCCAGGGCAACACGCAAAAGGCCTTACAGGTATTTTCGGGAATGAGTGCAATGATCTCATCGGAAAGTCTGCTGTATCGGTCGATAATAGGAACGAATTCAACGCCAAGTGCATCGGCAACCACACGGTAAATTCCGTTGATATCCTTGATTTTAAGGTCGGTGATCGCCACCGTGCTGCTGATTTTATTCTCCATGATGTACTTTCTGACCATGGCGTGTTGCTCTTTGGTGATCTCTCCCTGAGCCAGCAGGATATCTTCCAGTCTGTTGATCGAAAGCTTCATGGGGACCTCACTTTCCGGCATTCTCTGCCATAGCACTGCTGACGAGCGAATAGAAGTTGATCTGAGCTTCGCCCTTCAGCCGATGGCCAACCGTCTCATCACTCTTGACGGATATATGGTCTACCGTTACGTAGAAGCCGGAATCCTCACAAGCCTTGATAAAATGCCAGAGCTGGTCATAGCTGCTGATGGTCTTGAGCTTCATTTCAAGGAGGTAAAAGTTCTCGGCATTGACAATCTCGGTTGTGGTTCCATCTTCATTCTCAATTAAGCCGCCTTTGACAAAGGAAGCGTTGCCGTTCATACTGATCTCTTCAAACTCCACGCCGGAGCTGAATGCGGCGTTTTCTATAATGCGGAGGATATCCGGCACATCTATGGTGTTATTCAGAAGATTTGAATTCTCCTCTGAGCCGCCGATCAGAGCGTTGATTTTGTTCTGATAGGATACGATCAAGGCCGGTGCCTTCTTCGCCTCCTCCACCTTATCTGCAAGAGACGCAATCTCATTGGAAAGGGTCTCTATCTGGTCGTTGTTAGGTTGATAAATAAAGAAGTGCAGTGCGACGCCGAGGATACCAACGAGAACGACGGTAAGGATGATAGTCGCGATCTTCTTTTCAAGCTTTGTCATTTTCGTCATTCGGAAATCCCTCCGATCTTCACGGTAATGCTGAAGAGCCAATAGGTCTGCTCTTCCTCTACCGCCTTGGTAATTGAGGAGATATTGATGTATTCCAATTTTTCTCCCTGAAGCCTCTCAAGGAAGCCACTGATGACCGTCCGGTCGGTGGATGCATATTCCATTCGGTAGGTATATTCGCCGGTGCTCTTGAGCTGACCTTCAACGCCGGTCAGTTGGGCGGCAGACGGTTTATGCTGTGTAATAACGGTAAACAGTTCAGTCATCTTGATGTCAATATCGGGAATCAAGGTAATGTTTCCCGAATCGATACCGAGAATCAGATTATCGTACTGCTCCTTTAGGGCGTTCAGCTCATCCAAATGTCCTTCTGCAATGATCTGCTTGTCCTCTGCAAGCTCCTTATCCAGGCGGTCGATCTCCATGTATCCCTTGACAGCAATAACGGTCATAAGGATAACACCGGCAATACAAAGGCCGATAACGACCCACTGTACGATCTTGAGCATTTCGTAGATGAGAAGGTTCTGCGGTACCAGGTTCAGCCTTCGTTTTAAGGTCTTATTTTGCATTTTTCATACCTCCCATCAGAGCACCAAAGGACGTGGCAAAGATATCTGCTACCGGCGCCGGTTTTCTTGTTTCACAAGCGATACATCCGGTATCAACGGTAACGAAATCCCCTAAAGGATAAGCAAAGCAAGGAGTTCCGAAACTTTCCTTGATTCGGCTAACAAGCTGAGGCATCTTGTACAGACCGCCGGAGAAGTACACCGTAGACAGACGGTATCGGTTCTCGCCGCTGACTGCCTGCTTGATCAGACGAATAATATCGGTTGCGGCCATATCAAGGAAGTTATCATACTGCGAAACCTTCTCGGTATAGCTTGGATTCAGCTTCAAAAGCTCCGGGATGATGGTTTTATCAGCCTTTAGGTCTCCGAGTGTGCTCATGATGATCTTATCCATACGGTAAAGATCATGTCCCACCGATACGTTTTCGATAACGCGATCCTTAGAGAGGACGATGATGTGAGAGTTCCTTGCACCAACATCCACAAGAGCGATAGCGTCTTCCGATGTATTGAGTCCGTACTTCTTATCAGATCTCAAAAGCAGTGCCAGATTCTCAAGAGCGTTGCCGGTGATATCTGCATGGCAAAGCTTCAAATGCTTCCGCTCTGCGATCTCGTGCATAACGTCCATCTCGGCTTTCCTAACGGCTGCGATCTGAAAATGACCATGTCCGGACGGATAGCTTTCCACCAGACGCCAGTCGTAATGATACTGTTCGGTTTCCTCCGGGATGAAGGTTGCAATGTTATTTTTGATAATACCTGCAATCTCCTTACTGCTGCCCATCGGATAATCCGCTTCGCCCACCATGACAAACTTGTCATCCACCGGAAGAACGGCAAACAGGTCACCGCGCTTTACTGCCAGTTTTTCAAGCCACACCGAAAACATCTGAAGCATTTCCGGATCGGCAAAGCCACCTTTGGGTGTGTCATAGACGGCGCCGGAAAACAGTACAGTTTTCCCTTCTTCTTTTCGATAAGCACTGAGCTTGGTCTTTCCTTGACCAAAATCAGCTACCACGAAACATTTCCCCATAACGAGGTACCTCCTTTGATACTTTCTTGGTAATCCACGATCCGAAGCCGCAGAGACGTGATCATCCCTGCCGTATATACCGGCTCGATGACGGCCTCGACCGTGATAAATTTATAATAGCTTTTGTTTTGATACACGTACTCGCCCACACTGAGCAGTGTAATCCTTCCTTGGTTTCGAATCTCTTGCTTCTTTTGCGTGGCCACATACACACGATAAGATCCGCTTAGAGCCTCGTCAGCCGATAAGGCTCGAAGTCCCGTGGATGCGGAGATCACGTAGTTATAGTTCAGGTAGCCCTGTACGGCAAGAAGCGCTTTATCGCTTTGTCCTTCTCCTATAACAGGGACGATCTCCTCCACAATGTCGTAGACAGTGATCCACAGATCCTCTGCATTGGTTTTGATATTTCCCTTATCGACGTAGTAGGCGTTCAGATAATCCTCAAATGAGGATATCCCGGAGTCAGCAACATACAAGGCACCGTTTCCACCTACCGTTCGATTGACGTTGTTACCGTAGTACAAGATGATGGTGACCGTGCTCAGTACAAGAGCACAGGTTAAAAGCATGGCGATGACCGAATACACAAGGACGTAACCTTTTTTCTTTTTCATAAGCTACCTTCCTCTCTTGCAGGCATATCCGGAAAAGCGAACCTGCTCGTTTCCCGTTGCGGTAAGCTCGTATGCTGTGTACTTCACACCGTTATGTAAGATCTCCCATTCGATACGGCTGATCTCTCTTGAGATAATCATCTTATTGCTGCCGTCCAATCGGTCGATAAAAAGCGTCTTGTCATCCACGTCATAAGCAATACGGATGGTGTGCTTATCTCCCGTACTTCCACCGAAGGTACTGTCGTCAACCGTAATGAAGATGCCGGTGTCGTTGTCATCGAGAGCGATATAGGAAGAGGTTCGGATATATTGGTTCAATATGTTGGATGCATCGTATGTATTGTTATTATCCTTGATCATCCCCAGTGTATTATCATAGGTCGCTGCGGAAAACTGGATGATGATAAAGGTCGCTGCCATAATCATTGCGGAAATTCCCATGGCGATCAGCAGCTCGAGCAGTGTCATTCCCTTTTCCCGTTTCATCTTCTACCCCCTGTACACTTGAAAAATATAACTGATCACGGCAGGCTGACGTTCCTTATAGATGCTGTATCCGTTATATCCCCAGTCCTGAGAATTCCGCTGAACGCGAAGCTCAAAGGTCAATAAATTTTCGTCAGGAGAATAGACACCTGATCCAAACGGTGTTCCAACGCTCTGCTCCGACAGATACACGGCATTGGGTGATATGAGAAACAGCTGCACGTTATATGCAGACAGTGTATTTTCGTTAATCAGCTCACGGAAGTTTACCGTATCGGTTCCCATTGCCTCAAGACCGATTAGGGTCTGATATGCTTCGTTCAGATCTACCTCGGTCTGTCCGGACACGGAACCGTATTTGTCCTTAATAAAATCAAAAACCGAGTATTCCTCACAGTCAGCTCCTGCCATCAGTGCTTCGGTAAACTGCGAGGCGAAATCCGAGGTCTGACGAGCCTGCTGAAGGTATCTTGTGTTGACAAGCGATACACTGATCGTTGTATAGACGCCGATAAAAACAAGGGACGTAATAAATAGTCCCACCAGCACCTCGATCAGCACCGCACCTTTGTTATCTTGTTTCATATTCAACCTCCGGATAAATTGATGTATTGCGAACGCATTCCGACAGGGATGTCGCTTTGTCTCAAAACCGAGATCTTTCCGGTGGTCTTGTTATAGTAGAAATCATACTGTACACCCTTGGATGGATAGTCGATCTCATCGTGCGTGCCGGTGTACAGCTTGATCATGGCAAGACACTCTTCCTTGCTTTCGGGATAGATTCCTTTGCCGGAATTGGCAAGGGCCGCAAGCTCATCGCTATCCATGTTCAGCTCGGCATTGATCTTAACTCTGCCGTTTTCCTCAAACATGACCTTTTTATTGGATACAAGAGAAAGTGTACTGTAATCGTTGAAGCGATAGCTCTCCATCGCCTGGTTGTACACCATAATCAGAGCCTCATCGGCTCTATCCTTGCTTCTGGCATCCACCTGCTTCATAACCGGTACCGAAATCGTGCATAGAATCGCAACGGTACCCAGCACACAAAGAAGCTCAATTATCGTAAAGCCTTTTCTTCTATGCATAAATTCCTCCCAAATAAAAGTATGCCGACGCAGGCACAGGAACTGTACCTGCGCCGGCTACCCATTGTTTCATGGCTGCGGCGGCTTACCGCCGTTTAAGATGCGCTGACCTGATCGTTGGCGGTGTCGGTAGTGAGATTGATCCAAACGGTGGAGTCGGTCAATGCGTTACCCTTCGCATCGATACCGTTCTTGAACTGTGCATTAAGCTCAGCAACAGTAGAATCGGTGTCAGCGAAAATAACCGCACCGAGAGAAGGACAGTAGAAGAAGCTCATAGTCTTCTGCTTGGGTTCAAAGGATTCGCCCTTGATCTTGGTGTAGTTGGAAATAATGGACTTGACCATTGCTTCGCTGGTGGGATACTTGGTACGGTAGTCGATACTACCAACGGTAGCACTCTCGGCAGTGCCGTCAACGCCCTTTTCGAAGAGCTTAACAACCTCTCTGTCGGTTGCATCAAAGTCCGCATCAACGGTCTTGATAGTGTTGGAAACACGACCGGCAACAGGATCCTGATTGTCGACGGTACCGGCGTTTACTTCGGCGATGTATACCTCATATTCGCCTACCCAGCGCTCGATAGCATTGGACATTTCATTTGCATTCTGCGTATCGGTAGATACGTTGCCCTTCTCGATGAGGCCGGCGACGGAAGGAATGGCAATTGCCGCAAGAACGGCAAGGATACCGATAACGACGAGTAATTCCACAAGGGTAAAGCCCTTGCGGGAACGATTGGATTTCATAGAATTCATGTTGGTTTATTCTCCTTATCAATTAAAGTAGTGACAGATACCACGAGATCAGCCACTCGCCCCACAGCATCGAAAGATATGTACCGATGCAGAGATACGGACCAAAGGGGATCTCGCTTTTCCATCCTTTTGTTTTACGTAGTTTCATGACGATTGCCGCAATGCTTCCTATCACGATTCCGAAAAAAGCAGCGAGCAATACGCCTTTATAGCCAAGCAATAAACCAACCGCAGCCATCAGTTTGACATCTCCCATTCCCATTGTCTTCAGAAGCGTAAGAACCAAAAACGGCAGACTTACACAAACAAGACCGATGAGAGACGAAATATACGTACCGTGATAGATCATTAAAACAATGCCGACAAGGGCGATCAGTATGCTCGCAACGTCGGAGATTTCCATCGTCTTAAAATCAAGCACGGCAACTTCGATTAACACACAGGTGACAATGCCGTATGCAATTCCCTGTACTGTAGGACCGAACAAGAAAATTGCCAGTGTGCCAAGTGCGGCGGCCAACAGCTCAATAGCTGTACTTTGAAACGGTATTCTGGCTTTGCAATGACGGCATTTTCCTCCGAGAAACAAATAGCTCACAATGGGAATAAGCTCGAGTGGTTCAAGTGTTTTTCCACAGGAATCACACCGCGATCTTCCCTTTAAGATCTGTTCTCCTCTCGGAATGCGATCGGCACAAACACCGATAAAGCTGCCGACACAAGCAAAAATGGCAAAAGCGAAAACATAGGTCAACAAATTCATAACTGCACCTCTTCATATTTCAGGAATTGCTGTAAAGGGGACTTAAATGACCGGATTACCTTCTTTCCTATTAAATTTTCAGGGTTTGGAATATCCTGTCAGCCTTGCAAAAAGCAGAAGCATCTGATCGAACTCATCAGGATCTACTCTTTTGGTGCAGGCACAGTCGCACGTCACGGTAAAAAAGACACCGACAGCCATTTCCGGCGTCAGTACAAATCTTGTTTCCTTGCAAAACTGTACCACTTCCCGTAGCTTTGCGCTGACTACCTCCTGCTCGTCTACGTATTCAGCACGGATTGCCCGAACCAACTCCATATCCAGGAGCTTGGCAGCGAGGATCCCGCATTCAACTCTTAGCAGGCTGTCCGAAAGCTCGGTGGAACTATTCCTCCTCTGCATCGTCGGAGAGATCATCGTCTTCAAAGGACTTGTTGTCGTCCTCATCGCCGTCCTCTTCCTTCTCCTCCAGGGATGCATAGTAGGCATCGAGGATAGCCTTTTCCATCTCCGCACGGAACTCGGCATTGATCGGATGGGCAAGAGAGATTCTTTTGTCATCCTTGATCTTCTTTACCGGCATAGCAACGTAAAGCTCGTCGCTGTTATCCTTTCTGGGGAAGATGAAGATATCGCGCACCTTAAAGCAATCGTCAAACACGACTGCAGCAGAAGCCTTCAGTCTTTCGGGGTCCCTCGCGGGAAAAATTTCAACTTTGGTAATTTTCATACGGTACCACTCCTTATTGATTTAGTCGGTTCGGTTTCTCCTCATATTCGCTAAAGCACAGTTGGTCAGACTCCGCTTTTTGAAATATTTTGGTTGCAACCGTTGAGAAAGGGTATTTTCCCTTTCGCTTAAGTTATAGTCGAAAATCTCAAAAAGTCAAGGTCAAGAGAGGTATTATTTTTCTTTTTTACAGGAATTTCATCAAATCAATTTCTTGTATTTCGTTTTTATGCCTTTTTTCTTAATGCATTTTTCATACTCTTTTTTATAATTACAATAAAATAATTCCGAACATTTTCTGTTTTCATCCCCCATTTTTTGAAATTATCTTGATTTTATTTTTTATTTGGTGTATAATGACCTTGTTCCAACTTCTTGAAAAGGAGATGAAAGAGATGAATCAACAGCCCACCTTTTCGATTGAAACAATCCGTGAGCTTGTAAATCAAGGAATGAACGTACGTGAGATGGCAGAGTATCTGCAGGTTGACTTTGAAATGCTTTCTGATTTCTACTGTGACTGCAGCAAATCTGACCGCGCCGGCTTTCCCATAAGATTACTCATAACCAAGCCCTGGCTTGAAGAAAAACTCAAGACACTGACAGTGTCCGATATCTGTGCCGAAACCAAGACGTCCATTTCGGTTATTAACCGTTTGTGTAAGACCTATGGAATCGAGAAAAAACCTATGCTTAAAACAGTTCTCTCTCCTGAGGTCATGCATTCCCTTTTCGTTGAACAGAGACTTACCGATAAGGAGATTGCATCTCGCTACTCATTCTCAACTGAGTGGGTCAAGAAGCTTCGTCGTAATTACGGCATATCCTCCGATACAAGAACGATGCCGGAGAACAGAATGTCCATTGAATTGTTCCATCGTCTGTTTGTAGAGTATGGTTTTACCATTAAACACCTTGCTGCTATGCTCGAGGCGAAGAACTATGCTGTTATTGACCTGAAGGCAAAATACTCTGAGCACGATGGCCAGCTTGCTAAAGAGATTCGTGAACGAAAGAAGTATTATGCCTTCCAGGATCTCATCGAGCTTCTATTTGAAGAACTCGAACCGGTTGCACTGCTCGAGCAACTTAAGAACTCCACACTTGCTGAGGTCGCAGAGATGTACGGTATCATTCCGGCTCCGATCGCGGGTGTTACGACCTTCTCAAAGGAATGGCTTGAGATTCTTCTGAATCAACGCCTATCCTTAGATGAGATCATGGCCACCTATCACGTCGGACGTGCGTTCCTCGAGAAGTTGATCAAGGATAATGAGATTCACGAACCCACACCGGAAGAATTTCTGGATGAAAAGCTGATTCGAAAGCTTTATTGCGAAGATATGTGGTCCGATGAAGAAATTGCACAATCGATGCACGTTGCAACAAGTAATGTCGCTGCATTTAGAAAGAAGCATAAAATAAAAAGAAGTAAGCGCTATGAGATCTCACAACGCTTACCTCTCGATGATTTCAAAAAGCTATACCTTATAGAAAATATGACCTTGGTTCAGATTGCCGAAATGTACGACGTTTCCGATAAAACGATCTCCTCCCTGAAAGCACTCTATGCTAAGCAAGAACCAACACTTCTTGCCCACACCTCCGGCGGTGTATCAAAAGAAAGATTTATGTTCTTAAAGAAACGGCTGCATTTCAAAAACTTCAATTAAATATCCTCATCAAGGAGAGTAGTCTTCGGGCTACTCTCCTATTTTCTTGTCCTACTACCAAGGAACGCAAAGAATAAGGCGCCGACAGCAATCTCCCAACGTTTCGTCAGTAAGAAGGCTAATCCGGCGCCCAAGGTTATGGCTGCAGCGCAAATAATCCGCATCCACTTTCTTATTCTGTTGTTCTTTCGTTCCCGTTCGCGACCGATCAGGATCTCTCTTCTTGTCGTGTCGATATCCGGTCTTTCTTTTGGGTCACGGGTATTATAATACGCAAGGTATTCCCCGTATTTTCGCGTGAGCCATCGATCATACGTTTCATTCCGAAGCTCGGAAGGATCAACAACCCGAACGATATCCGTATGATTGATATAGACGAGCCCGTCTTCGATTCCCTGCGGATAGTAGACACAGACATAGTCATACAGGCACACCTTTGCGCGCCGCATCGTGAGGTGGCCCACAACTTGTAAGATCGTCTCTTTGCCTCCATCCGTTCGATAACAAACAGCGATTGTGCTTCCGATAGGAAGAATTTGCTTTCTTTCTAACATACCGTGGAACCTCCTTCACTTTAGATTATTTATTTTTCCGGAGCCTTCTTTTGCTCCTCAAGGGCTTGCTTCGCTAAATAGGCATCAATAACCTCATTGACTGCCTTCCGATTCTTATCATTTAGCTTTAAGTATTTATGTATCGTCTTTTCGTTGAGCTTTTCAAGCGCTGGTAAAAAGAACTCTGCAGGAGAGATCTTAAAATAATCACATAGCTCTAAAAAGGCGCTCATCGACAGTAGATTTTCTCCTCGTGAGATGTTATTGAAATAGGATCTTGAACGACCCAAATCATAACTCAGCTGGTACTCGGAGACACCCTTTTCCATTCTTAGTTGTGTAATTCTGTCTACAATAAATTTCTCATTCATATCACGTTTACCACCTATCATTATTTTATCATATTTCTGCTCATCAATAGGCAAGGTCAACTGGTGATATTCGGGGCGAAATCCTTGTTTTCGGCAGTTGGCAACAAGTTTATCTTGTTATTTTTTCGGAGCCGTCTATCTCTCTCGATCCATCATAGAATTCTCCCCCTTCTTTTCTCGTCTCCTCCTTCCTGACTGCCCATCTGTTGAGCATAAATATCATTCTTGGGCATCATGATCTTGTGGAACATGATTTATAAATTACAAAACGGCAGTGACGCATTATCACTGCCGTTACACATCAATATTTCCGCCATGTCTCTTGAATACATTACGAACGCAAAAGCTACTTGCCGGTCTATTCTGTTCCAAGGCAGCAAGTATTTAACCGCCTAATATTCTACAGTAATTATACCAAATTTCTGTCTTTCATTCAATGGGAAACCGCGTATAGGATATACAATGTCATACTTTGTTCGAAAGATAAAGGACAAAGCCATGCCGGCTTTGTCCTTTCGTCTTTTACGCTGCTTTGCTGAGATGTGTCTTGGGAATGTAGACCAGTCGGTCCAGTCCAAGATCACAGCGACAGTGTTTCAAGTCCGAGCTGATCACTCGAACGACCTTTCCTCTGAACGATTCCATTTTTCCGTTCTTTCTGAGGATGCAGATGGGTCCTGAAATGATAACCATTTCTCCGCTTCTGAAATTAGGCATAGCTTTCACTCCTTTTCCGCGTGAATTCCTCAATTCGAAGTCCTCTTGCTTTGGCAAGGCGAAGCACCTTTTGCATCTCGCCAATGAGCAGATTACCCTCATAGGCATTAAAAAGCGTCTTGACGAAGAAGCAATCGGTTCCAACGTTCAGTGCAAAAGAGATTCCGCTATCCTCATCAATGACCACGACCTCTTCGCCAATGCGCACATCGTTGATCAGGTACTCACCAACGTCTTCGTTGGTAAAGATACCCTTGAAGATGAAATCAAGATAACAGGTATCAATTCCGCTAAAGCGGGAGTAAAGGCGGCTGACTACGTGAGGTCCGTAATCGACCATGATATCGTAATCCTGCATTTTGAATGTTTGTCTCATAAGTAACCTCCGAGTATAGTAAAACCCCGCAGGCTACCAAAGCTCGCGGGATTTCATGGTTTCCCCGCGCTGTAGCACGGATTATTTAGTTTTCATAGTCTTCCTCTGAATACACGTCACACTCGTCATATTCTTCCTCGTCGTACCCCTCACCATTCTCATGGATCTTTCCGTACAAGGATAAAACTGACGTCGCAAGAATCTGCAGATTGTGTGGGTAATCGGAAGCCTCCGGCCAACGGTTTTGTTTATCCGGAATGATCATGCGAAGTATCGGTTGACCGTTTACATCCGGCATTTCACGAAGCTCAATATCACAGTCAAGATAAAGTCCGGATACTCGGTCGCCGTGTTTAAATCTTTGACCATCCCGAACCTTTCTTCCCATTTCGTTGAGTAGTCTACCAAGCTCCTTTGCACCGTAATCAATAACAACCTGGAACTCAGGATGACCGTACAAATTCATTCCGTGTGTGTGCGCATCGCAGATGTAATCCGGGTAATTTCTTTCGTGCTTTCCGCACTCCTGACACACTACGTTATTTGATAGATAGTGCCATATCCAATTGATTTTCTCCTTCATTTCTTCCTCCAAAAACAAAACTCCTGCCCAAAAGACAGGAGTTATACATCGGTTCTATTTGCTGTTGTTATTGTTCAAGCAGTTCTACGCATCTCTCAAGCATGACACCAATGGTGGCATTGGGCAACTCACATTCCACACCAGCTTCATTAATGGCGCTCATCAGTACGAACATAGATTTGCATTCGGCTTTTTGAATTCGCCTTTCGATTGCCTCAACCAATTCTGCTCTCTTGATGATTCCTGAGGTGCGGATCTTCTCCCACTTGGCATCGAATTTTTCGTCAAGAAATTTATTTTGGTCACGAAGTAATCTCTCGATGTTGATGAATCTCTCAACGAAAATTTTTGTAAGGCCTGCCTGCTCTAATTTCGTCACGAGATCCTCTTCCTCAAGATTACACTCGGCGAAAATTGTGTACTTGTATTTCATTTCTGCTACCTGTCCTTCGAATATTCATTTTTGTCGGGAAGCCGGTGTTAACCGGCTTCCCTGTTTTGGAACTCAGAATAAGGATTTCATTCCATTGACCTTAATGAGAAGCTTGCTTCCATCACCGGTTTGATCTACAAGGACCGTCAAGGAATCTCCGTTTCGGCTCATAAATCCGTTTGCCTGGCTCGTATGGAAGCCCTCGTTCTCAGGGTAGTACAACAGTACGGTTATAGCACTATTATACCCGAACAGCTCTGCCTTAGCAACACCGCTCTTGGTAATTCTGCCGTTGAAGGAGGTGGATTGCACAGGGATCACAACCGATGAACCGTCGATAGTCAGGGTAATGATACCGGTATTTGCATCGATCTTAGAGATCGACACCGCCACTTCCCCGTTATAGTTAGAAGTGCTTCCGTTATCACCATTATTCCCGGAATCGTCGTTGTCATCCTTTCCGTTGTTACCGCTATTGTCTCCACTGCCACCCTGGTCGTTTCCGTTATTGCCATTGCTGCCGTTGGAGTCATCGTCGTCATCCTTATTATTGGAATCAGAATCATCGTCTCCATTTGCGCCGTTCGAGTTGTTATCACCTCCGTTGTTCTTGTCTGTCGTGTTACCGCCCTTGCCGTCGGAATCGTTTTGGTCGCCTTTGCCGGATCCGTCATTCTTATTGTCGTCAGAACCGTCACCATCGGTCTTGCCGTCATCAGAATTTTCGTCACCAACACCGGTGCCTTCGCTACCGGTCACGCCATTGTCGTCATCGTCTTCGTCACCGCTGATTGTAGTCGAAATGGTTGTGTCGTCCCCGGGTCGGGATTCGTCTATACGATGAGTCATGTTGTAGATGAAGATACCGAGAAGAATCAGGATCAGAAGAAGCACTCCGCCGACAGCAAGCAAGGTAGCAACCTCTTTCTTCTTCATGCCGGACTTCTGTTCTTCCTCTGTCTCATCCTCAGCATCTGCATCATCTGCATTTGCATCCTCTTCAGACGAGTCGTCGTTGTCATCATCACCGTCAGACGGCTCTCCGTTGTCACCTTCGTCCGAATCATTCGCATCATGCGGATCATTCGAATTTTCGTCAGGAGAATTGTCATCTGTGTTGATGGGTGCGGGAACGGGATTTTCGTCAAGAGATTCTTCGTTGACAACTTCTCTTTCCTCAGCGTTCAGGTCTTCTGCGTTCATGTTTTCCCAATTTTCTGTGTTTTTCATTTCAAAGCACTCCTTCATAAAATTTTTATTTGGGTGTCTACAATATGGCTGAAATAAAAAAAGAATCAAGAAAACTTACTTTTTTCTCCGAAAACTCTTGGAAAGTAAGATTTCTTGAAACTAATTTCGTTCCGACTATATTGTAGGTGCATCAAAACCAAGTTAAGAAGGAGTGTTATTAAATGAACGACAAACCAAAAGGAAAATCCCTGAAGAGATGCATTGAGCTATGTCGCAAGCAGCTAAGTGATGTCAAAGCGGAAGTGGCAGACATTGAGCGTGAGGAAGAAGAAACCGATCTTGAGAAACTTGATGCAATTCTCAAGGCAGTGGAACGAATCGAGCGAAGCTGTCACAACATCCGCGAGTACGCACATGAGTGCGATGAGTATTGAGGAGGCCGACATGAACGAAACCGAACTTCAAGTATTCAAAATACTCTTCAGCCGTTACTGCCGATGCGAAGTGAACGGCGGTCACTGCACCGATGGCGATTGCGAATTCTGCCCGGTCAACCAAGCCTACGAACGAATTTTCAACAGCAAGAAACAGGAGGAAGAAAAGGAATGATACGATTCTCATTACACCAAATTGATCCCGACAGCAAAATCCGAAGAACTCACAAGTTCTGCACATGCAGAGAGATTCTGAACCAACCAAAATGCTCCTTCCCCCCTCCGGAAAAGGAGTATCAGACAGTTTATGAAGCTTGCCAACCAAGCTTTGATCCGGATGCCATCTTAACACGCTTCAATATGTTCCATCCCAAGGACTTTACAGGACACAGCCTTTCCACCAGCGACATCATTCGGTATCACCTTTCCTTTGGAAAGATCCTGAACCTGTATTGCAACAGGGATGGTTACATGGCAATTGACTTTTCCCCCGAAAAGGAAATTGAAAAGGAGCCCGAGTATACCCCGGCAACCGCAGGAACGAGCGAGCTTGTGACGCTCTACTATAAGTCAGGCAAGTCCAAGGTCATAACCGTCAACATCTCTCATCTCTTTCCGGGTCGCTGTACAGGAATTGATCAGGATGGAGACACGGTAAATCTAACGCCTGCTGAAATCTACAACGTGCTTCGTACCAGTGAGCTCGGACGTTTCCAAATCCGAAGAAAGGAAGATGTCAAGTCCCTCACTGGATGGCAAGACTCATACCTACCCGAGTTCGGAGACTATTTCTTCCCCGGTGATTTCGTCACGGAGAGCGTTGTGGAACACTATCGAAATATTCTGCCTCCGGTAAGAATGTATCACGGTTACCTGCAGGCAGGTGAACCACATTGCCACATCAAAAACGATAAAGGGATTCCACGCGCTTGTTACATGACCTTTATTAAGCCTGATAGCGAATGGATCTATGCCGGTATCTGCTTCGAGGGAGAGAATGAAAACCGTGTTCCTGTAAAATCCCTGAACGAAAAATTCGTTCACTTAATGGGAGGTATTCTATGAGCAGCGTACAAAAAGAAGAAAAATGTCCACAGTGTGGTGGCTGCTACACCGAGGATTTCGATTGTAGAACCTTTGAGGAATTCAAGTTCTGTCATCGCTGTGGCAAGAAGGAGCTTATCACTCTCGTTCGTGACGAAAATGGCAATGCTGTTTACGATGCAGACAACATGCCTCAGTACACGGAGAAATCTCACTTTGGTTACGGGTGCCTTTGCCTTGCCGGTAAGAACGGTGGCTCAACCCTCTATTCCCTGACCAATCCATTAACGGATGAAGAACTGGCGAACATCCAAGGATCGTTTAATCAAGATGTCGTCGATATTGGCAAATCCTATCTAACGAAGTGGGATGCGGATAAGAATGACGTTGTCTCAGTGTTCGGCGAAGTTCCAAAGCTCTATGATGAGATGATGGCTGAAATCTCAGAAGACAATTCTTGACGAAAATT
>JAZQGR010000120.1:0-6378 GCA_045540115.1 Eubacteriales bacterium | reverse complement strand
TCTCGGTGAGAAGTTCCTCTACCGAGATACTGCGGTCAGCCGCTTCTGCAAGAAGGGCATCCGCTTGGGGCTGTGGGATATAGATTTCGTATTCCAATAGGCAGTCCTCCTACATACTCATAACGGGAGCTTCGCCCTCGTTCTGACCTTCGTCCTCGGTGGGATTCTCTTGCTGTGCCTGTTCCTCCGCAAGCTCAGCGGCGGTCAGTGTGCGGAAGGAGTCCGCATCGCTGCAAAGACTGAGGGTTCTTCCGTTATCCCATTTCATGTGGATATTACCGCCGTCATCGACGTGATCCACCGTTCCTCTCGTACCGGGCGGTACGGGATGGTGTGGATCGTCCATACCGAGGAGCAGGATGCGGGTGCCAGGCGGATATTTCGCTCGGTTCTCCTTTGCCATGCGGTTCCAATCATCGAAAATTGACATACTATTTCATCTCCATTCCGAATAGTTCTTTCGGTGACCACGGTATCACGAAGTCGCTGTGTCCGGCATCAGTGCAGTGGTCGTAGAAGAAGTCATCGGTTTGCGCCGCCCGAATGGTGAAGTACGCAACTTCTTCGGGGGTAGCCGTAAAGACTTCGCCTTCTCCGTAGAGACACGCTGCCACGTGGACTTTGATATCCTGTTCCGTGTCCACCTCGTTCATAAAGGTTTCAAATGCAGTCCAGCCTTCGAGATCAGCATAGCTTTTCGGAACGCCTGCTACGAGGAATTCCGCTTGGTCGCTGTCCGAGGTTATGGTTACTGCGGAAAATAACACAGCCATATATCACATCCCTCCAATCTTCAGTTCATTTTGCTGTGCAATATATTCATCCAGCTCGTCACGGGTGGATACGAAGTAGTCGTTACCGCCGTGCCAGAGCGAGATTGACAGTTTGCCGTCCTCGCTGTCGATGGGGTGATCTTCGAGGCTTTCAAAGGCTCCGTCCGAGTTCTGTCCGGTGATCCAATCCTTAACGGCGGTCAGCTCGTCCTCGGTCAATTCCTCACGGAGCCGGAGTTCCACCTTGCCGTAGAGCGTTCCGTCCACATCCTCGGTAGTCCATACCGCCGATACCAGCTTGGCTTTTGCGCCTGCGTTTTCATCGAAATAATCGAGGATATTTTCCACGTCACGGTCTTGGTATTCCTCAATGAGATCGTCAATGGCGTATCGGTAATCGTAGAGGAAGGAGTCGCCCACGGTGAAGGGGTTGCCGTCGCCTTCGTCAATATTACCCGTCAAGGGAAAATACAGGCTCATCTTCACGGGGCCGAGCGCCAAGGTTCTGTCCTTGATGTCATTGATCAGCTCCGCGGCTGTGCCGTATTGGTCGTAGTAGATATCGTGTTCCAGGTCGGTTTTGATGCCTTCGTCTGCGGTCTGTACGAGGTAGGCAGTGGTGTTCACGTCGCCGAGGCTGTTTTCGGTATTGAACAGTCGGCACAGGTGCTGACCGACTCGGCTGCTTGATGCGAGCTGCACATCGATCTCCGCATCCTCACCGCCGAACAGCTTGATATTCTGCGGCAGAGTTCTCACACCGATGGAGAGTAGCTTGATTTGAAGGTCGGTGTTGGCTCTCGGAAGCTCCACCACCAAGGTGTCTTTTTTGTGCTGAATAACTGCGGTTATCATTGTTACATACCTCCCATCCGTATTCCTTGTTCGCTGTCGAGAACATCGCTGATAGAATAATCCGGCTCCATACAGACGAAGCCGGAGGACACGAACAATCCGTTCAGCTCGTCGGCGATATGCTCACCGAGCTGGTCGTAGTTGACGAAGTCCTCAATGGTTTCGGGTACGGCATAGTCGGGATCGTGTTCCACGAAGTGCTTGCCCACATCTTCATTATCCTCGGCACCCTCGATCAGTGTGAAGAGACCAAGGCTGTTGGCGAGAGCTGTGATGGACTTTGCATCCTCGACTCCGGCATATTCCGCTACGGCAGTCAGCTTATCGAGCTGCATATCCGCATTGCTGATGGCTCCTACAAGCTCGTTAACATCGTAGATGCTTTCACTTGCCGTCATCTCACGCAGACGGCGCATCCATTCGGGGTTATCTACCATAAAGTCATCGAGGATAATGCTGACCGAGTCGACATCGGGTGCACCCAGCCTGCCGATAGCTTTGTCGATGGCGGCTCTCTCACAGGGCAGGTACAGATATTCCACCTTGCCGTGGTATTCTGCCTTTGCCGTGCAGAGGATACTCGCATCGTAGAGGTAAGGCGGAAACACCTGACCGACGTACAGCTCTTGGAACGGCATATCTTCATCCACGAAGAGGATTCCGTGTCCGGTGACGATGCCGGTGCCGGACTGCATCAGCCGTCTGCCGATCTCGGCGTATTTGGGATTGGCATCGTCGTTGGCAGGAATACAGCCGTCACGGTTTAAGAGGTATTCCTGACCGACCTTACCCATATTGCCGATATTCTGAATGAGGCAGTATTTGTTGAGGTTGAATGACAGGTTGATGAGATCCTTCAGCTCGGTGAAGCCTTCTTGCTTCATGGCTTCGTAGAACTGTTCTTCCTCCGTGCCGAAGAAGCTCTCCATGCGCTTGGCAAGGTAGTTCAGCTCGTCCAGATTAACGAAGCGGTCTTTCAAATGGTCGAGTTCTTCGGGGAAGATAACATCCGTAACGAACAGTTCGGGCGGGTTATCGTCAGCGGCGTGTATCTCCATGAGCGCCGATTGGAGTGTGTTTTCGGAGCATGGGAAGTGGATATCGACCAAGTGGTCGTTATACTGTACGGTTACTTTAATCATCAATTATCCGTCCTTTCCTTGAATTTCACGGCACCCACGCCGTATCTGCGGATTGCCATTGCGTTGCAGATAACGCCGAAGATCTTCGGCTCGATGATCGTGGTATCCGCAAGGTCTGCGACGGTCAGATTCTTTGTGCCGAGGTACAGATCCTTTGCGGTGCAGTACAGGGTATATCCGTTTGCGGTACTGCCTTTGAGGCGGATGTTCTCAAAGAGGATTTCGTTTCTCTGCACGTACCGTCCGGTACAGCTCCACAGTCGACAGTCTGCGGTGAGCAGATACACCGCCGCCATGAGCGCGTAGTCTTTTTTATCCAACTTGGCAACCGCTTCGGTAAAGGCAGTGCGGTGCTTCTCATTTTTGAAGTACATGGGGTTTTCCTCGCTTTCTTTCAGATATTGATTCAGTCGTTTTACAAAGGGTGGATACTGGATCGCCGCCATCGTTTCGGCAACGGCTTCTTTCAGTGTTGCGGCTCCGGCTGTGATCCTTTCGTTGATGCACGGGCATTTATCTGTTCCGCATCCTTTCTTTCTGCTGATATGGTGGGGACAGGCACGGCAGTCGCAGTCCTTTTCGGTGTATTCGTATCGGCGGAGGATGACCACGCCGTGACCTCTCGGTCGGAAGTTGGGGATCGATCTCATGAGCTTTTCGAGCTGTCGCAGCTCGTAACTGTCTGAAAAATACATAGGCGTTGATTCCTTTCGTAGAAATAGAAAAAGCCCACGGTTTTGTTTGGGTTTCAAAACCGTGGGCTGTATGATTTATTACATATTTAATATGGGGGCTTCGCCGTCATCGAAGGTGGGCGGATTTTCCTTGAGGGAAGGATAGGCATCCTGGAGCTTTTCCATCAGCTCCATGAGACCTCGATCCTGTTCGTAGGTCAGCGAGTCGCAGTTATCTCTTGCGAAAGCTGCACACTTGAACAATTCCTCCGCTTCTGCTTGCGTGAAGATCTTGTCCTTGACGATGAGTCCGGCGCGGACTGCATAATTCTCTTTGGAGGAGAGGTAGTCGGGAGAGTAGTCGCCGTGGGCAAGGTATTTGCCGCCGTCCGACTGTCGCCAGCTACAGAACATGAAGCCGTGCTTTTCGCTGTACATTCCGGCGAACACCACGTCGCCGTACTCTGAGAATTTGCGGTAGTTCTGCACATCCTTCGGCTGCATCTGTGGGGCTGACACGTAGATGCCGACATACTCTCGGACGACCTCGGCATCGTCTACAAGGTGTGAGAACACCTCACGGGATTCGGGATCGGTGAGATCCTTGTTGTTGTAGTACATAAATCCTTCGGGGTTGACTGCGGTAAGATGGACTCCCTTGTGCGAGATGAGCAGGAGTTGATCTGCTTCATCGTAATCTGTAAGGCATCCGTAGTGCTGTGCCTTCCGCTGCATTTCTTCTTGGTATATGGTCATTTGGTTACCTCCGTTATTGTGATAATAAAAAATCGGAGGACAGATCCTGTACCTCCGTAATGTTTGTCAGATAAGAAGGATCGACGATTACTTCGGATTCGTTCCTTCCACTGAAATATGCGTATATATGCTTTTTGTCGATCTGTGCTTCGTAGACTGTTCCGTCCTCACCGAAGCGGTGGGCAAACCATTCGGCGGTTTCCTGACTCAGCGACCAGGACAATGCCTTCACGCTTTTGGCGTTGTGAGTGGTTACCCCACGGTAAACGGTTACGGTGTCATCCAACGCTTTGAATTGGATATACTCGTCTTGCTCCATGAGGCAGGTCGGATCGGCTTGCTTGAACATCCGCAGGAGTTGATTGACGGTAACATTCACATCCTGGTGCGGTGCTTCTGATCTCGTTCATGCACTGGCGAGGATTTGGGACATATCTTCTCTTGACAGACTCGGCTGTGCGAATTTCAAAAACGTCAGCGCGTAGGGCTTGGTGACCATCATATAAATCTCGTAGGCGCTGTTTGCCTTGTTGATAGACTGAGCCATTGTCTGCCGCCATCGGTTCTGTGCATCTTCTTCCATAAGGTTGATCATCGTGATGCCACCGTTGCCATCGGGAAGGGCGGTTAGTCCAGTGTCGGCGAATGGGTGCTTGACGATCATCGGGGAGTATGGGGTTTCGTAGATATCGGTGTGGAGCAAGGTGATGGCTGTTCGTTTGATCTCGTCCAGGTCGGTTTGCTTTCGCATGGTTTTTCCTCCTTTCTGTGGGAATAAAAAAGGGCATGGATTTGTTCTTATCCATGCGCTCGGTGGCTTGTATTCGGTTGTGCGAGAGTTCGGCTCACTACAGAAAGGGAAAAATACCTTTTTCACATCTACAAAATCGCTTGTAAAAATTTCGACCGTAGAAACGGCGAAACCCCCGATAAAATCGGGGGTTTCTTGGGCAATATCTTTTTCATTGCCCTTTGATGGTCCGGACGACAGGATTCAAACCTGCGGCATCTTGCTCCCAAACCGTAAAAGCCTTGTAAAATAAGTGCTTTTGAGTGATTTTTGATGCTTTTGTATCTGAAATCACTGCTTTCGGGTGCTCTTACTCGCACTGTGTCCACGTAGTCCGAACCTGTAGATGGTCAAAGGTGTGGTCAGAGCCGATTTTTTCGAGAACTCGCGCACCTTACCGAAAAAGCAGTTCATCGTTCTTTCTGCCAATAGTATAGCATACATTCGAAACGCTTACAAGCCCCCTGCTCAAAATGCAGAATTTGCGGTGCAGTAGTCAAAGAAAACGCCCAGCGAAAAAAGTTGAAATTGTTTCAAAAAAGGTCTGGACTTTCTCCCCCTTCTGTAATATTGTTGTGTGCTGACAGGAGGTGCAGCCCATGAAAAACATCATAAAGGAATTATGGCGAGGAAACGTCATGCCGCCCGAGGACGGCAGACAGAACACTCCCGAGATGCAACAGCTACTGGAATATATCAGCAGACACAACGATGACCTGCTGAAAACCATGACCGATGAACAGAAGGAAATCTTCGAAAAGTTCCACGATTGCTGGAGCGAGTATGCAAGCCTATCGGATGAAGCATTGTTCGAATATGGCTTCAAGCTCGGCATGCAGATCGCGATTGAAAGTCTGTCCGAGTGAGAAATCGTATCTAAATGCCAGAGCAAGTTCGGTGTTTCAAGATAGAGCCAAATATCACAAAATATTTACATATATTTACCATGATATTGTTCACAACCACTTGACAATTTCGCCTGGACGAAGTATAATTATAGTGTCGAATTATAAGTAAAATGAGGGGATATTATGGATTTTAACTATATTTCCACGAAAGAAGCCGCAAAATTACTTGGCGTTACCGAAAGATACGTCCAGATGCTTTGCAAAGAAGGCAAAATCGAAGGCGCGATGAAGTTTAATGACCAAGGTGTTTGGTTGATTCCTAAGAATGCAATTGTTAAAATATGTTCCGAAATAGCGAATATAGACTATTACAAGTAATCTAAATAACAACACTATTGTATCAAGAAGATTTTGAGAGATTTATGCAATAAATTTTGGTGTTGATAGTTTGGCATTGATTTACATCAAAGATTTGGCATCAGATGTTTTTCTCGCATCGTTTTCCAAACAACGTGATATCAGTCGTAACATATAAGGAGG
>JAZQGR010000119.1:0-5062 GCA_045540115.1 Eubacteriales bacterium | reverse complement strand
CAGACCGCAAACGCTGACTGCCGCACCTGCCAACAGTGCGGAAAGCAGTAAGAATATTACGCGCATCACGTTCGTATTCATTCCAAGCCCTTTGGCGTTTTCGTCACCAAGAGTCAGCACGTCAAGCTCGTTTGAAAATGTCAAGAGTATCAAGACGGATATTAAAACGATCACTGTGGCAGGTATCAGCTTTGCGTAAGTCACCGATGAAAAATCACCTATCTTAAAATCGAGGCACTGTATACTGATTTCGGGATTGAAGGTGGTGACTGTATCGGATATCGCGCCGAGCAAGGCGTTCAGCGCTACGCCCATCAATATGACCGTTCCTCTTGAAGCCCCCCATTTTCTTGCTCCGAGACTGACAAGCATCACGGTCAAGAATGCACCGACAAAAGCAAACAGAGAGAGCCTCCAGCCACCTATGATACCCAATGCCGAGCCAATAGTGACAGCAAGACCTGCACCCGCATTTACACCGATAATGCTCGGAGATGCCAATCGGTTCGCAAGCACGCCTTGAATGACCGCGCCTGACACGGCGAGTGCCATACCGCATATAAGACTTCCAAGAACTCTCGGCAATCTGACGTATAGTAATATTCTTGCCTCGGGACTCTGCATATCTCCCGCTATAAGCGACGAAAGCATGTCCGAAAGCCTCAGCTCCGATGATCCGAAAAGCACACCGAGAACGGCAGCAAGAAGCAATAAAAGGATCGCTATACCGTATATATATCCTATCTTATTTTTTCGTAAGCTTATCATAAAGTATTCCGTATGACTCTGCCCAGCGCGCGTTAGGCTTCAGATTGAACAGCGTTTTATCCATAACGTGCAATCTACCGTTTTTCACCGCATCAAGCGTACTCAGGGCAGGGTTCTCCTTTATCAGATTTTCAAGCGACTGCTTCGCCGCCTCTGTATCACTTCCCATCGTTACCACGAAAATGTGGTACGGCTCTTCCCGAATGATCGCTTCTACACTCAAATTTTCAAGCAAGCTCGTGTTACTGTCGGCAATATTGATACAGCCCATATCGTGAAGCATTTCGCCAAGGATCGTTCCACTGCTGCCTTTTGCCTTTACAAAGCTTGAAGCGGCTCGCAGCAATAGGACTTTTCGTTCATCTTCGGGAATATCTGAATTTTTGTACTCTGCTTTTATTTCATCGATCTGTGCCTTGATCGCAAGTCCGTTCTGTTCGTACAGATCCTTGCGTTCTGTAATATTGGTACAAATATCGAGCATTTTCAGATAATCGTCAAAGTTATCCACGTCAAAATATGCAACGGCAATTCCCATAGCTTCCAGTGTTTCCCTCATCTCAACATTGGAGGCAGTGGACGCGCTTGCGATAACAAAATCGGGGTCTGCTGATATGAGAAGCTCAAGACTCGGAGAATGCGCGCCGCCGATATTGACGGCATCGTCAAGCTCAAGCCCGAAATCCTCCCAAGCATCCTCAGCAGATGCGCAAAGCTTGCCGCCCGCAAGCATCCAAACGTCCGCGAAGCTTCCAAGAAGGGCGGCAACTCGCTCGGGGTTCTTTTTGATATTCACCTCTCGACCGAGGGCATCGGTAAAGACTACCGTATTTTTGTTCTCGTTTTTCGGTTGACCGTTACACGCTGACATAGAAAACAGAACTGCTGTGATCAACAGAAAAGCGACGATGTTCTTTATTGTTTTTACTTTCTTCATATATCCTCTTAAATGGCGTATTTCATTGACAAATCACGGAAAACGTGATATAATATTATATCATAAAAACAGATGTAAGTCAATGAAATCGAGGTAAACAGCTATGTTGACGAATGAACAAATAACAAGTGTTAAAGGAAGAGGCTTTCTCAGAAACAGAGGAACCGACTGCTTCTCAGGCAGAATCGTTACGGTCGCAGGACTTTTTACTCCCGACCAGCTTCACGCTATCGCCGAATGCTCCGAGAAATACGGCAACGGCAAAGTAATATTTACCGCAAGACTTGCCGCAGAGATCGTTGGAATTCCGTTTGATAAAATTCCCGAAGCGGAAGCCTTTATGGCAGAGCGCGGATTGTATTTTGGCGGCACGGGCGCAAAGGTTCGTCCTATTACCGCTTGTAAAGGCACGACCTGCGTTTACGGAAACATTGACACACAGGTTCTTGCAAAGGTCATATACGATAAGTTTTACATAGGGATGCGCGACGTGAAGCTTCCGCATAAATTCAAGATCGGAGTAGGCGGCTGTCCGAACAGCTGTATGAAGCCGAGTCTTAATGACGTAGGCGTTGAGGGATGCCGTGCGTTCTCTTTTGACAGTGAGCTTTGCCGAGGCTGTAAAAAATGTGCCGTTGCCGAAAGCTGTCCGACAAAGGCAGTATCCGTTGTCAACGGAAAGGCGGTTATCGATACGTCTAAATGCACCAGCTGCGGTGTTTGCGTTGGAAAATGTCCTTTCGGGGCTGTTCCCAAGGAAGCGGCATCTATCTGCCGTATCTTTGTGGGCGGAACTTGGGGAAAGACTCAGCGTATGGGAACACTCTTGAATAACGTATATTCGGCAGATGAAGTTCCGACCGTTATTGAAAAGGTTATGCTTTGGTATAAGGAAAACGGATATGTCAAGGAGCGTCTTGGTGCGGCAGTTGACCGTATAGGCACGGATGCTCTTGAAGCGGCAATTGCGACGGATGATCTGATCACAAGAAAAGATGACATTTTGGCAAAGCCTCTGCTTGAAAGACAATAAATATTTCTTTGCTTTCTGCAACGCAATTTTTGAGGGCTGACAGATTCGTCAGCCCTCGTTGATTATTCGTTATCCATCTGCACCTCCTGTTAGCACAACAACATACCACAGAAGAGAGAGGAAGCCCAGCGCTTTTTCGAAAATAAATTCGGGCTTTTTTCGTCGGGCGTTTTCTTTGACTACTGCGATGCAAATTTTGAGTGTTGAGAGAAGGCGCTTGACTATTGTGCTGATGTATGGTATAGTAACGGCAGAAAAAGAATTTTTGCGGAGTCGGATTTTCGATTTCCTGATAGCATCCATATCCCACCGAAACGGGCGTGACCACATGTTTGACCACTTGCGGATTTTTCTCTGTTTTTATGTGCTTGGAATAGCAGGTTTTTTACAAAAAATAAAAATTCCTTTTCTTTGTTTACTGCATATCAAATTTTGAGGGGTGACGATTGATTTCGTCACCCCTTTAATGTTGCCTTTTTAAGTTCTGCGATTTCCGCTTTCATTGTTTTTATTAGCTCGGCGAGCTTTTCTTCGCATTCTTCTCTTGTCTTGGCGTAGACGTTTTTTGCCATTCGCTTGCCGTTGATTTTCGGTGAATACCGTCCTTCGTATAGGTGTTCGTTTATCATGGTGATACAGCCCGTTCCCGATTTTCGTATCTTGGGCTTGTACGGCTCGACAAAGCCGTCAATTTTGCTCGATACGGTTTGGGGCGGCTCGTTCTTCGATTCAGGTATTTCTGCGTTTTTACCGCCGATTTCGCGGTCGATTTTTACGGCAGCTTGCAACCGCATCGTATCTGTAATATGTGAGTAGATGTTCAGCGTGGTTTCCGCGCTAACGTGACCTATCATATCGGATAGCGTTTTCACGTCCATACCGTTTTCAAGTGCCATGGTTGCAAAGGTATGTCTTAGGTCGTGGAAACGGATATTCTTGCAACCCGAACGCTCCAAGATAAGCTTGAAGCGATGATATACTGCACTCGGATTTCTCGGTTCGCCTTCTTTGACGGGGGACGGAAAAATCCATTCGCAGGTTTTGTGCTTTTTCATTTCCGCAAGGAGTTCTACCATATACGGCGGTAGGATAATCGTGCGAATGGAATTCTTCGTTTTCGGGGCTTGCACCAAGGTTTGACTGCCTGCGGCTACGACTTGTCTTGCGATTCGCAAACTGCCGTTCGTCAGGTTTAGGTCGCTCCATTTCAGCCCAAGGATTTCCCCACGGCGCATGCCAGTCGAAAGTTCCAACAAAAACATTTCGTAATAACCTTCTTCTTTGGTGCGGGCAAGGAATCGTCCAAGCTCGTTTGGTGTTAGCACCTGCATTTCCCTGGCTTTTTTGGGCGGTAGTTTACAGCCGAGAGAAGGGTTCTTTGTAATCAGTTGTTCGGTGATTGCCTTTTCAAGTGCGGCTCGGCAAAGTGCGTGGCAGGAGCGTACCATTCGGTTGGACGTTGCAGTTCCGTGACTTTCGGAGCGGTGCAATCTACCGTTCTTTTTCAGCCTTGCATAAAATTGTTGCAGGTCGTTTTGCGTGAGTTCGTTGAGCGGAATTTGCCCGACCGCAGGAATGATATGCTGGTAAATACAGTTTTCATATCCGACCTTTGTGGTTTCCCGCAATGAGGGTTTGCAAAAGTTTGATACCAAAAATCTAACCAATTACCATAGCGCATGTCTGGCTTCAAGCGTTCTACCGCCTTGCCAAGCGTTTCTTTTAAGGCTTTGAGTTTTTCTTCACAAATATTCTTGGTTTGAAATACATTATTTTTACTCCATAGGTTTAATCATTTTGTTTTTGTGGTTTATATATTACATCTTTCTGTCCAAAATAGACATAAGAAAAATCCATATAGATTTTATTTATAGTTTTATCTGCCAACAATCCCTCACTATAAACAAAATTATCAGCCATACATTTATAGTATTTATTTAAGACGTTTAATAAGCCATTAACAATTTCCCCATCCTTTAACAGGTATATTTCTTCATTATCTAAAACATAACCCCTTAAATTCTTAAATGCAGACAATAATCTATCAAAAAGGGCTGCAAGTACTTTTATTTGTATTTCGACAATTAATTTCTGGAGAACAAGCAAAACAGGTAATATATCGATATCTTCCGTGTTTTGGAATTTATTAGATATTCTATTTTTTATTGCAGAACCTATTCTTGTTGATAAAAGCAGTTTTTCTTTTGAAATGATAAACTTCGACTTTATATAACCTTCTCCAACTTCTCTAGATAATTTGAATATTGGTAAGTCTTCATGAATTATATAATTTCGTAATTTATAAATAAATGCATATTCAAAGT
>JAZQGR010000118.1:0-7542 GCA_045540115.1 Eubacteriales bacterium | reverse complement strand
GAATCTCCGGAAGTTGAGGTAATCGAAGTAGAGGTAGAAGGTGGCTTTGCAATAAGTGGCTATGGCGATGACACCTATGATGATTATGAATTTGGTGGGAATAACTAAAGAAACGTTGATATTATGAAAACTATTAGGAAGATATTCATATTAGCAGCTGTCGCAGGTCTGTTCACCGCTTGCCAGCAAGATGACATCGGACCCGACACACCCGACACTCCTACTGCCGGGCGCCATCTGCGACTGAGCGGCAGTGCGGGCAACGACAATGCCGCCACACGTGCTTTGTGGACGGACAACAATGACCGCAAGCTTACCTTTGCGTGGGATTACAGCGACCCCGCCGCTACAGAGTCGGACATGAAGATGGCGTTTACCAAAAGAGACGGCAGCTACTTGGAGACTACCGAGGGTAATCTGGTGACGGATGCGAGGATTCTGCGACATACCGATGCCGAGAAGCAGGACGATGCCCATTTCGCAATCTTCGAGACCATAGGTACATACAATCCCGAATGGCCTGATGATGTATTTGACGGATATACCGTGCACGCCGTTACACCTATAAACACAGCCAACAGCTCAACGGCAGAGGTTGTCATTGATGATGAGGGTAAAGGTACATTCATCACCACGCTCTATATGCCGACGAGGTTCACCCAGTCGGGGATAAACGACCTGTCACATCTGAGCAATTACACGTATATGTACACCAATGCTGTTCTTGACAATTGCACCGCCTCACTCTTCTTCGAACACCTTACAGCATACGTCCGCTTCAAGGTATATAACTGGCGAGGAGAGCCTGCCACCATATATGGCGTGAAGTTGGCGGTGATAGATTTCGAAGACAACCCCTGTTCCGCTTCGGGTGTTCAGGTGACTTACAATCCCAGCACTTATTCCTTAGACTATAGACCGGCAAACGAGGTTACAGACATCCAGGTGGATATTACCGATGGTAGTATAGATACCGATGGCAGCATATTCCTCTATGCTCCCGTATTCCCACAGGGAATTTTTGATCCGTTCTTTGACAAGCTCCTGCGCTTCACCATTATCGCACAAGACCCGACTGGTGCGGCAGAAGAAGGTGAATATGAGTATTTCACCTACGAGCTCGAAAGCACGGCTTTCAAGAACGTTACAGGCTCATACGATTGGAAACGCGGTAACCTCTACACTTTCCATCTCTACCTTGATGATGTGTTGAGAGTTCCCGAAGTCACCGTAAACGACTGGGATGAGCAGGATATAGCGGGCGGCGAGGCTGTCGAGTGGGTGAACGGTTTTAGTGACACAGGCGATTATGAGCCTGCACAACTGAACGCTGACGGCAACTACGAGATAAAGAACGGCGGCAACCTCTTCTGGTTTGCCAACCACGTCAATACCGCTGACAGGACCGCCAATGCAGTCCTTACGGCAGACATCGACCTTGAAGGCAGACCGTGGACCCCTATCGGCTCCACAGGCGAGGAGAACAATAACTTCCGCGGAGTCTTTGACGGACAGAACTACACCATACGAGGGCTGAATGTTGAAGGTGGCAGACCCGGCCTCGGCTTCTTCGGTGAGGTCAGGACAGGTACTGTCAAGAATTTCACCATATACGGTGAGGTGGTAGTGGATACCGAAGTCGATTACGTCGGCGGTGTCATAGGTTCAATTTGCGGTCTGAACGGTGAAAACGACCTTGTGCGCAACGGCGCCGTCATTCAGAATATCACCTCATACGTAAACCTTACCGCAAAGGTACACGGTCCCGGCATGATAGGCGGCTTTGTGGGCTATGCCAATCACCAGAGCCTGATTGAAAAATGCGCTTGGTACGGCACCTTTGATGCCGGCGAGTACCGTGTTGATTCGGGTGCCGGTGGATTTATCGGCAAGATTCAGGAGAACTCAAGTGAAGTGACCATCCGCAACTGCGCGGCATACGGAACCATCAAGACCAATTACGTAAAGAACAGTTATAATAACTACGCAACCATTTATATGGGCGGTTTCCTGAGCTTCTCCAACACGGGTGCAAAGACTACCCTTGAAAACTGCCTGTTTGCAGGTAAGTTTGAGCGCGGTGCAAACCTGACCGACGAGGCAGAGCTTGCGGCATTTGGCACGCTCCGGAGCGTTAATGCAATCAAGAATTGCTATTACCTCGGTGGCGACGGTCTTGCGGCTGTACACAGCGATTCACATCTGAACCCCGGGAGTGACAACGTAGAGATCACAAGTGTAACCGAGGAAGAGCTCAGGGGTGGCACAATTGCCACCAAGCTGGGTGAGTACTGGGAGCAAGGAGAGGATTATCCCGTCATCAAGAAATAATGAAAGGTACACCTTTGATGCGGAAATCTATCTTGAAAGTAAGATATAAATCCCCTAAAAGTAAATGTAAATCTGTTTGCAGGTGAAACCCTTTCTTCGGGCATTACCCTCACGCTGCATCCCGATCAGGCAAACGCCGAGGGCGATCTGAAAGCAACGGCAGGTACAAACGTTGCGTGGGCAGGCTTCACTTGGAAAGAAGTGAAATTCTCAGCAACAGAGTAAAACAACCGAAACTAAATTAAAAGAGCCTGCGCAGCCCTTTGTACGCACAGACTCAACCAAACCCAAAGGCGGTGACGGAAACCTATTCCGCCACCGCCTACCCAATGACAATCTGATTATCTTGAAAAATTCACAAAAAAGGCGTATAATAAGAAAAGTACGGAACAAAAGGACGGTGATAGGATGTATAAGGTCGCCATATGCGAGGACGAGCCGGTTATACTGGAGAGCACCCGTGCTCTCTGTGAAGATATATTAAACGAGCTGGAGGTACAGCATGATATCTCTCTGTTCAGCTCTGCTGAGGCGGTCGAGGCCGTCCTGGACGAGGAAGGAGATCCCTTTCATCTGCTGATACTGGATATCCAGCTGGAGGAAAAGAGCGGACTTACCTTGGCAAAGGAAATGTACGCCCGCAACTCTGAGATCGGCATCGTCTTTATGACAAGCTGCCGTGATTTTGCAGAGGAAGGCTACGATGCACATCCTATTCACTTTTTGATCAAGCCGGTTGACCGCACACGGCTGACCGAAGCGATCAAAATCGACCTGAAGCGCAGAGCGCTTCCCAAGACCGTTACTCTTAACTACGGAAGAAAGGTTGTGGCTCTTCCCACGAAGGAGATCTACTATATCGAGAGCCGTAACCACAACATTTTCATCCGCAAGGAAAATGATTCCCAGGAGCTTCGCATGACGCTCTCCGAGGTGGAAGCATTGCTTCCGAATCAATTTCAGCGGTGCCACGCCAGTTATCTTGTGAACCTGGAATACGTCAGAGAGGTTGGCAAGTCAGAGGTGGTTTTGCGTGGCGGCATCACACTTCCCATATCCCGCACCTACAGCGACCGCTTTGCCACCGCCTATCTCCGATATTTTAATACATATCTTTCATAAAAACAGAGGATCGTTCCCACCAGGAGAACGATCCTCATTTTTTATTCTGTTGCAGCTTCCTGCGGTGCTTTTTTGCGTTTTTTGTGAGGCAGGAACAAAACCGTTTGGGCAATAAACAGATCATCGGAATAGGAGAAATCCAGTTTGCCCTTGTACTTTATTGCAATACGCTCCATCTGCGTAACGCCGAGTCCGTGACCTTTCTCGCGCTTCTTGGATACAAGCTTTCCGTTATGGTCAAATTCGGGAGCAACCGCATAGGTGTTTTCACAGTAGATTCCAAGCGCATCGCCACGCTGCTTGATGCGGATATTCAGTTTACGTTTGTTTATATCCTCTATATGCTCAAGAGCTTCAAAGGCATTATCCAGCAGGTTGAAAAGCAGACCGCACAGATCACTTTCGGGGATGGCAAGCTCTTCCTCGGCTCTGGCATAGGCTTCGATTCGGAAGCCCAGCTCTTCGGCTCGGGCAGCAGCATTTTGCAAAATTGCATTGATGGCAAAGTTGCCTGTAAATTTTGCGGTGGAATGGCTACGGCCTTCAAGCTCAGTTAGATACTCAAGTGCATCTGCTGTCTTGTCCTGCTCAAGCATCAGCTTGATTGCCGAAATGTGATTTTTGAATTCGTGGCGTACAACAGCATCATGCTTGGACTGTTCCTCAATCACACGGTAGTTTTCCATAGCAAGCTCGGCCTTCAGTTCAAAGGCTTGCTCTCTGGCGATGTGCTCGGATACCGAGCGCACGGTGGTGATGCCTGCGACAAACAGGCAGATGAATTGAAGCAGGAAATTGATCCACAGCAAGGGAATTGTATAATCACCAAACTCGATCAGGCTGTTGATAAAGCCTTTTACCAGCATAGCAAAACTCCCGCCTGTGGCAAGAGATACGAAATAGGTTCCGGCGAAAATCGCTACACTGCCGAGGGCACACCAGCCGATGAGCTTAATCTTTTTATAGTTAAGGGCAAGGTACGTAATAAATGCGGCGAACAGGAACCACAGCAGCTCGGTACGTGTAAACACCGTGATCATCCACTCGGGTAGGAAAGGATATCCGCTTTCGGCGCAAATGCCGCGCACCATCAAAATTGCGGAGGCTACGACCAGGGCGATCATGCTGTAGCGAGGCTTACCCTCGATAATGCTATATAGGAAAAGAGCGAGCAATACCAGGAAGATCACTGCAAAAGCTCCGGTGGGAATGCCGCCCCTGTGTCCCCACGCAAGATTGGGGAGCATCTCGGTCATATCCGAGGTGGCAAAAAGCATCGGCGGGAAAACGGTATTGGCGCCGCCGAGATGACGGCATTCCATTGTGACGGTTAGCGGCAGTTCCATTCCACGAATGGGAATGCGGGAGGTGATCTGGTCTATGGTATCCTCCGGCAGATTGGAATCGGAATGATAGACCTCCGTATCTCCGAGCAGTACCCGGATATCCATACCGGTCGGAGTGAACTGGATATAGTCGTCGTAGTTATCCTCCGTTACGGTAGCGGTAAAAACAAATACCTGGTCCTTTTCGGGAACGATGGAATAAAACTCATCCATCGTCATTTGCGTCGTGGTTCCGTCTTCGTTTTTGACAGCATAGCTATCAAAGTCGATAAATGCCATCGTCTTGTCCGCATCGGAAGTGAAGACGTTCAAAAACAGCAACACGGCGATACTGACAAGGATCAGACTACCGATACAAAGTGCATATTTTAGGCGTTTCATCGTTGCCCTCCTTTTTGCTTTCTCATTGCTTCCATTATACCATAAAAAAGTCGATTTCCAACAGTGAAATTGTAACTTGTCGTAAAATGCGGCTTTTTGGCGTAACTCGCACGACCGATTTGGAGCCGTTTATAGTATAATAATTACAAGAGTATATGGGATAACTTTATTCTCGATTGCAATCAATAGTTAATTGAAACCGGGAGGAAAACGTAATGAAAGCAAGGAAACTATTTGATCGGAAAAGCATAACGGTGCGTGTTGCCTGCGCACTGCTGTCGCTGATCATCTTCGTCGGCACACTGCCGTTGTCGGTGCTGGCGGCAGATGCCGATCCCATCCAAAACACAGGCACCGGAGGCTCGAATATCTCGGATTTTGATCTGATGAATAACGACGTAACTCCGGATGGATTTTCAACGACCACCAACCCCTACGGTTATGGAATCGGCGTGCCGTTCCTGATGGTAGAGCAGAACGAGCTTATGGTGCTTAGAACCTACACCAGCGGCTTGAAGCAGAATTCATACTATGAAATGGATAGTGATGATGATCTCTATAATGTTGCAAGAGGTCTGGCATCTTCCAACGGCACTTTCACTGCGTCAAGTTATGATCTTGTTCAGGCGGTTGCTTTTGACCCCAATGGCACCGGCAGAAAGGATCATGTGGCATTTGTCGGCCTTCAGAAGGGTAAAGGCTACCTTTGGGTAGTAGACACCAAAGCAGCTTCGGGTTCTTCCGATCGTGTTCAGATCGGTGTATTTGACGCGCTGTACGATGGTAATAATCTTGTGGTTAACACCCACCAAACACGAAGTGTCCTCGATATCGTTGCTGGAGACTTTAACGGTGACGGAAAAGAGAGCATTGTAATATATACACCGCAGGATCTGTATAACAACGTTGATAAAACCACCGGTGCGGGTTTAAATCAGACAGACCGAGGCTGCGTGATTCAAGAATGGAATTATCAGTCCAGTGGGATGAAGCTTACCAAGGCAGGCGAAGGATACGATCTGCTGATGACTCAGTATGTCAATCGTTATGCATACGGAAATGGCAGTAAAGCCCATACCCGTGTGGATGACGAAAACGAAGCCTACAACCTGCGCACAAAGCTGGGCGTTTCTATGACCGTAAACGATTTTAACCAGGATGGAATCGACGATATTGCAGTTTTCTCCTATTGTAATAGTGTCCCGATAAATGACACGACCAGAGACTATTACAGACATATGGTTAAAATTGCCTACGGAGCAGAAAATGCCGGTGCTATTGTAAACCGGGCAGCTGCACAGACAATTAACTTCTACGATACAATGAATGAAGATAAAACCAGGTATGAACTTCCTGTTGCTGGTGCTTTGACAAGCGGTGACCTGGACGGCGACGGTGATATCGACCTTTTCCTTGCTGGTATGCTTGGTAAGTTTTCGGTATATAACCGTGAATCTAAGTGGCAGCTGGACGGCTACCTTGATATGGATGCCGACTATTTTTATATGGGCCTTATGACCAACACGGGAAGTGGCTTTACCAAGACCTTTGGCAGAAGCGTATCCTCCAACGGCTGGACGTATGACGGTTATTTCGCTGCTGACTGTGTTTGGCAGAAGCTTGCAGTCGAGGCGGTTGCAATTAACGGACACGCGGCGAAAGAGTATGTATTTGTCAACGGCTCCCTTTACGATTGCAGCGCAGTTACAGCGGATACAGCTCCAATCAAATTAACCAGTGGAACCTATTTTGACTCCGGTGATGACTATGCGGATAGCAATACTCTCAGCCGTTTGAGCTTTAATTCCATTGCAGTCGGCAACTTTGACGGAAATGACGCAGGCAGAGAACAACTTATCTTTACCTATGCGTTAGGGCATTCGGGCACCAGTGGCAGCCATTTGGTTACCGGATATCTGCGTGGTAAAGATTATAGCGACAAAATCGTAAACGGTGAAATCACCGAGTTCGGAGTGGCTTCGAGTTACGAAATTCATGACGGCGCTTATGTGGATACGGATGCACCGAACCATGCAAACTATCTCGTGATTGCTGTTGACCGGGACTATGACGGTATTCTGGCGAAGTACAGAGGACCGGAATATGCCTATACCGACCCCGATGTCAAGGCTGTCCTGCAGGCGGCACCTTACTTCTCGGATATTTCCGATTCGGGAAATAACGAGACCGAATATCGCTTGATCGAGAGCTATGAGTTGAGTCAATCTTCTTCTAACGAGGTATCCTTCAGCGTGGGATACGTAGGTGAGTTCGGCGCGGATGAAGGCCCGAAGGTTTCTATTGAAGCCGGCTATGCATTGGACTGGACAGAGACTTTTGAAAAGTCTTTGAGAACGGAGTA
>JAZQGR010000117.1:0-24575 GCA_045540115.1 Eubacteriales bacterium | reverse complement strand
AAGGCTTCGCTTGCCATATTCGTGACACATACCTCGATCAGATCGTCCATATCGTGATACATATACTCGCCGTCGGCGTAGCACCACTTGCAATAGTCTTCGTTGAAGATCCCGTCCTTTTCTTTGCTGATACTGCTATCCTCCAGCGGCATACCGCAGCATTGACAGATCAACTCTCTCGGAGAGCCGAGGAGCGTGTTGATCGAAACATTGAAGAGTTTTGACAGGAGCTTCAGCGTTTCGGTGTTGGGTACCGTTTCTCCGTTTTCCCAACGGCTGACTGCCTGACGGGTGACAAACACCTTTTCGGCAAGCTCCTCCTGGGAGAGTCCGCTTTTCGTTCTGAGTTCCCTTATAATATCCTTTGTTTCCATACGATCACCGCCTTTGATTACTTTGCTTTTATTATAGCATATCCCGGCATAAATCGCAAGCAACACATTGTTGCCTTTGGGGCTTTTTTCAGGGAATTTTACCGAAACTTGCCTTTTCAAAACTCTCTTTAATGCCAAAAAGGAGAATGATTGTCGCCCATCATTCTCCTTTACAAATTCATCTTCGAGGCAAGAGAACCTTACTTTCCAATTGCCTCCCTATTTAAATTTTCTGCAAGTTTTGTATATACAAAGTTATATTCGGTATATTCGTCGTTTGTTTGTTTTACCTTTTCGCTGATATGGGTATTTTCGAGCACAATATCATTCACAAACAATGAATTTTTGTACGGTTTATATACTGGGCTAAAAACAAGTTGCTTCCTTCCGCGCTTTTTAAATACTTCATCAGTATGTTTTATGTACATCTCTTGCGCATTAGCATAAAAATCGACCCGATAGTATATATCAAACCCTTCCACGTACTTGCACGGTTCAAAATACTTCGAGAGATACGTATTCAAAAGGACGCATTTATCTAGTAACTCCTCAGTATCATCTTTCAATGGCATATCATAATTATGAGCTATAGCAGTCCACTCTTCTCTGCCAACATATAAACTCTCACGCTTAAAAGTCAAGCTTTCGTTTAACAGTTGTTTGATAAAATCAAGCACTACTGTATTGGTAACACCAAAAAGCTTAACAAATACAGTTCCAACGAATCTCTTCTTATTTTGAGCGTCTTGCATTTTCTTAAAACACCTTACGCCTGCCGCAGAATCAAAAAAATCTAGTTCGTTCGATCCATAACTATCATTTGATTCTTTTTTCTTATCCTTTGTCCTGATTTCGTAATGGTTTTGAACTTTGATGATTTCAAAAGAAATACCATTAGATTTAAAACAAGGAAAAATATCTGATTTTTCGTCATTTGTTTTGATATGGCAGCAGACCAAATTATGGTCAGCTGTTGCACCACCTTTGCTTCGAGGAAGAATGTGATCGACATTCCATCCAAACTCGCTATTGCGGTCATTATAAGCACCCTTAGCAATTGTTCTCCCAGCGAAATCTTTAACCTTTGTTTCTTTGCCAAAAGACTTATTCCAGAGCCGCATTGCGGTTTCCCTATTCAAGTCCATAAATTGTTGTTTTATCTTTCTCATAGTTTTATGGAAAGATATTCTTTGCCTCCTACGATGAAGTCAATCAACAAAATCATGTAACTGACCATAGGGCGACCTATCGCTATAAACCTCAAAGGGTAATCCTCATAATAGCATTCCAGAAGATTAGCCAGTTAATTTTCAAAGTTTCTGAAAAGATTCAGTTTTGTTGAATTGCATTTGTATTATAACACAAAAAATACCTTACGTCAATATTCATTAACCCCCGACGGTTTCCCGTCGGGGGTTAATCTCTTATTCAGAGCAGATTATTTGCCGTAAAGCTCCTCGAGCTTCTTAAGATGCTCGAACTTCGCCTTTGCGTTCTTCTCTGCCTTCTCGAAGAGCTCAGCAGCTCTTTCCGGGAATGCGTTAGCAAGACGGCTGTAACGGTTCTCGCTCTTGATGAAGTCAACATAGCTTGCGGTGGGTTCCTTGCAGTCGATGGTAAGAGGATTCTTGCCCTCTGCCTTGAGTGCAGGATTGTAACGGAAGGTCTGCCAGTAGCCTGCCTCAACTGCCTTCTTCATTTCTGCCTGGCAGTTTGTCATACCGCCCTTAAGTCCGTGCATTTCACAAGGAGCGTAAGCGATTACGATCGAAGGACCGTGATATGCTTCTGCCTCGGTGAGTGCCTTAAGAGTCTGGTTCATATCGCTACCCATAGCAACCTGTGCTACGTAAACGTAACCGTAGGACATAGCGATCTGAGCAAGATCCTTCTTGCCGATTGCCTTACCTGCAGCTGCGAACTGTGCAACCTGACCGATGTTGGAAGCCTTGGAAGCCTGTCCGCCGGTGTTGGAGTAAACCTCGGTATCGAATACCATGATGTTTACGTCCTCGCCCGAAGCGATTACATGGTCGAGACCGCCGAAGCCGATATCGTATGCCCAACCGTCACCACCGAAGATCCATACGGACTTCTTGGAGAGGTAGTTCTTTTCTGCGAGGATCTCCTTGGAAGCTTCGCAGCCCTCTGCTGCCCAGCCCTCAAGAAGCTCAACGAGTGCCTTTGTTGCCTTCTCGTTTGCTGCTCCGTCGTCGATGGTGTTGAGGTACTCGTCAACGATTGCCTTGCACTTCTCGCAAGGAGTCTCAAGTGCCTTAACCTTCTCGATGAGGCGGTTACGGATGGTCTTCTGTCCGAGGTAGATACCGAGACCGTGCTCAGCATTGTCCTCGAAGAGGGAGTTACCCCAAGCAGGACCGCGTCCGCTTGCCTTGTTTACGGTGTAAGGAGTTGCAGGAGCAGAGCCACCCCAAATGGAGGAGCATCCGGTTGCATTCGAGATGTACATTCTCTCGCCGAAGAGCTGAGTAATGAGACGAGCGTAAGAGGTCTCAGCACATCCTGCGCAAGAGCCGGAGAACTCGAGGAGAGGCTGCTTGTACTGAGAAGCGATAAGGTTCTTATTCGAAGCGACCTCTTCCTTCTCGGTTACGGTTGCTACGCAGTAATCGAATACTTCCTGTTCAGCAAGCTGAGTATCCTTAGCGACCATGGTAAGAGAGTTGGTAGGACATACGCCGATACAAACTCCGCATCCCATACAGTCCATAGGAGAAATAGCGAGGGTGTAAACGTACTCGGTCTTAACGATGGGCTTGGGAGCCTTCTTCATCTGAGCGGGAGCTGCTGCTACCTCCTCAGCGCTAAGAGCGAAGGGACGGATAGTAGCGTGAGGACATACGTACGCACACTTGTTACACTTAGCACAGGTGTCAGCGTTCCATACGGGAACCTCAACTGCAACGCCTCTCTTCTCGTAAGCGGAAGAGCCCTGAGGATAAGTACCGTCTGCCATATCCTTGAATGCGGATACAGGGAGGGTATCACCGAGCTGCTTGGAAACAGGGTTAAGAACAGTCTTAACGAACTTAACGAGCTCGGGACGGTCGCCGGTCACTTCTTCTTCGCAAGCATCGCAAACTGCGTTCTTCCAGGAAGCGGGAACCTCAACCTTAACGAGTGCGTCAACACCGGCATCAATTGCCTTGTAGTTCATTTCAACGACTGCGTCGCCCTTCTTGGAGTAGGACTTCTTAGCCATGTACTTCATCTTCTCGATAGCGGTATCGATAGGCATGATGTTAGCGAGAGCGAAGAATGCGCTCTGGAGAATGGTGTTGGTGCGCTTGCCCATACCGATCTCACGTGCTTTGTCGATAGCGTTTACGATATAGAAGGAGATATTGTTTTCTGCAATGTACTTCTTAGCGTCTGCAGGGAGGTTTGCTTCAAGCTCTTCAGCGTTCCACTGGCAGTTAAGAAGGAAGGTACCGCCGGGCTTAACGTCCTGAACGATCTTGTAGCCCTTCTGCATATAAGAAGGATTGTGGCAGGCAACGAAGTTTGCCTTGGTGATGTAGTAAGGAGACTTGATCTTGCTGTCGCCGAAGCGGAGGTGCGAGATCGTGATACCGCCGGTCTTCTTCGAGTCATACTGGAAGTATGCCTGAATGAACTTGTCGGTATAGTCACCGATGATCTTGATGGAGTTCTTGTTTGCACCGACAGTACCGTCGCCGCCGAGACCCCAGAACTTGCAGGAAACAGTACCTGCAGCAGCAGTATCGGGAGCGGGAACTTCGGGAAGCGAGAGACCTGTTACGTCGTCAACGATACCGATGGTGAAGTTTGCCTTCGGCTCGTCCTGCTTAAGGTTCCCGTAAACTGCGAATACGGACTGAGGAGGAGTATCCTTTGAACCGAGACCGTAACGGCCGCCGACTACCTTTGCATTGATTCCCTTGGAAGCAAGAGAAGCAACAACGTCGAGGTAAAGGGGCTCGCCGAGGGAGCCGGGCTCCTTGGTTCTGTCAAGAACTGCGATCTTCTTAGCAGTAGTAGGAATAGCGTTAACGAGCTTGTCTGCGCAGAAAGGACGGTAGAGGCGAACCTTAACGAGACCGACCTTTTCGCCGTTAGCGTTCATGTAGTCGATAACTTCTTCGATAACGTCGCAGATGGAGCCCATAGCAACGATCACGCGGTCAGCATCGGGAGCACCGTAGTAGTTAAAGGGCTTGTAATCGGTACCGATCTTAGCGTTGACCTTGTCCATGTACTCTTCAACGATTGCGGGAAGAGCGTCATAGTAGGGGTTGCACGCCTCGCGGTGCTGGAAGAAGATGTCTCCGTTTTCAGCAGAGCCGCGGAGAACGGGATGCTCGGGGTTAAGTGCGCGAGCACGGAAAGCAGCGATAGCGTCCTTATCGACCATCTCAGCAAGATCGTCGTAATCCCATGCTTCGATCTTCTGGATCTCGTGAGAGGTACGGAAGCCGTCGAAGAAGTTGAGGAAAGGAACTCTGCCCTTGATGGTTGCGAGGTGACAAACCGCACCGAGGTCCATGACCTCCTGAGGGTTAGTACAAGCCATCATAGCGTAACCGGTCTGACGGCAAGCGTAAACGTCGGAGTGGTCTCCGAAAATGTTAAGAGCGTGGGAAGCTACGCAACGAGCCGAAACATGGATAACCGAGGGGAGAAGCTCACCTGCGATCTTGTACATGTTAGGGATCATGAGGAGAAGTCCCTGAGATGCGGTAAAGGTAGTAGTGAGAGCACCTGCAGCGAGGGAGCCGTGAACAGCACCTGCAGCACCTGCCTCGGACTGCATCTCGACGACCTTAACGGTATCGCCCATGATGTTTTTAAGACCTGTTGCAGACCAAGAGTCGGTCAGCTCCGCCATAACGCTCGACGGCGTGATGGGGTAGATGGCAGCAACTTCAGTAAACGCGTAGGACACGTGAGCCGCAGCGCTGTTACCATCCATGGAAATCATTTTTCTTGCCATGATAATCCTCCATATATATTTATATATTTTTTTATATGTGCTTATAGGTATTCGGCGGATGTCCGCCGTTTACCACCCTATATTTTAGCACAAGAAACCTTAGTTGTAAATACGATTTTTGAATTTTTCCGACTTTTTATAAAATATTTTTGGGTTTTCGGGAGATTTTTGGAGCTATTACCAAATTAAGATGGCGTTATTCTGAATTTGAATGGTAAAAATGGATTTTTCGGGCCGATTTGGGAATGATAAGCAGAGATTATGAGGTGTTAAAATGAGGAGTTTTATTGTCAAATTTGCAATTGGATTATTTATTGGGTTGTTTGCCGCGGGGATAGTAATTGCGGGTGGGATTGGGTTTGTTGTGATTTTGTAATGGGGGGTTTACTAACTTTTCTTACTCGTGTAAGAAAAGTTACAAAAGAACCACGCCAAGGGGACAACCGTCAAAAACCGCGAATGCGTTTTTTGTACGTTTTCCCCTTTGGAAACCTCTTTCGATTTAAGGAAGCTTCGATATGCTTAAAAATCGCTCCAGCGTCGTTGTAGGGACCGGCGTCCTCGACGGTCAGCTCTTGCAACGCTCACGCTATCCCAAACACTTAAACGCTCCGCCACGTTTTTCGTATAGGCGAACTGCGTTCGCCCGTAAAAAAAGCATAAAAACGGATAACGGTTTTCCCGTTATCCGTTTTTTATTATTCAAGCTCGAATGCGCCGGTATAGAGACGGTAATAGGTTCCCTTCTCTGCTATCAGCTTTTCGTGGTTACCGCGCTCGATTATGCGTCCCTTATCGAGGACCATAATAACATCGGAGTCGCGGACAGTCGAGAGACGGTGAGCAATTACGAACACCGTTCTTCCCTCCATAAGCTTATCCATACCTCGCTGAACTATCGCCTCGGTACGGGTATCAATGGACGAGGTTGCCTCGTCAAGGATAAGACAAGGCGGATCTGCAACGGCAGCTCGTGCGATCGAAATGAGCTGACGCTGTCCCTGCGAGAGGTTTGAGCCGTTATTCGTAAGCTCGGTATTATATCCGTCGGGCAAACGGGTGATGAAATCGTCAGCGCCCGCGAGCTTTGCGGCTTCAATGCATTCCTCGTCGGTCGCGTCAAGCTTACCGTATCGGATATTATCCATAACCGTTCCGCTGAAGAGGTTAACGTCCTGAAGGACGATACCGAGCGAGCGGCGGAGATCGGATTTTTTGATCTTGTTGACGTTGATTCCGTCGTAACGGATCTTACCGTCAGCGATGTCGTAGAAGCGGTTTATAAGGTTGGTAATGGTTGTTTTACCTGCGCCCGTCGCACCGACAAACGCGACCTTCTGTCCCGGCTCTGCGTAGACCGAAACATCGAAAAGCACTTGCTTATCCTCAACGTATCCAAAGTCAACGCCTTCCATTCTTACGTCTCCGCGAAGAGGAGTATACGTGATGGTACCATCGCTGTGAGGATGCTTCCATGCCCACTGACCGGTACGCTTTTCGCTCTCAATCGCGTTGCCGTTTTCGTCGATAACCGCATTGACGAGAGTAACGTATCCGTTGTCCTCCTCGGGCTTCTGATCCATAAGCTCGAATACGCGTTCAGCACCTGCAAGCCCCATTACTACGGAGTTTATCTGCTGCGAGAAGGTATTTACGTTACCGGTAAACTGCTTCGTCATATTGAGAAACGGAATTACGATATCAATACTGAAGGCAAGACCGGAAATTGCCAGATTCTTAACTCCTCCAATGAGGAAAAGTCCACCAACCGTTGCACAAATGACATAAAGAATATTACCGATATTCATGATGATCGGTCCGAGGCAGTTTGCGTAAGCGTGCGCGCGGAAGCTATCGTGATAAAGCTCTTCGTTTATCTTATCGAAGTCCTCCTTTGCGGCTTCCTCGTGGTTAAACACCTTTATGACCTTCTGTCCGTTCATCATTTCCTGAACGAAGCCCTCGTTTTTACCGACCGCCTTCTGTTGCCGGATGAAGTATTTTGCCGAGCCGCCGCCTATCTTCCCCGAAACGAATACCATAAGCGCAACGCCTGCAAGAACTACGAGAGTCATCCAGATACTGTACCACAGCATTATGGTAAGAACGGAAACGATTATGACTGCCGACTGAAGAACCGTCGGTATCGACTGTGAAACAAGCTGACGGAGTGTATCTATATCGTTAGTATAGTGGCTCATTATATCGCCGTGCTTGTTGGTATCGAAATATTTGAGGGGCAGATCCTGCATTCCGTCGAAAAGCTTGCAGCGCATTTTTGTAAGGAAGCCCTGCGTTATCTTTGCCATCATCTGTGTATAGATCGTAATCGACGCAAGCGAAATAGCGTAGAGAGCGATCAGCGTGATTATAAGCGGCAATATCTCCTTCGATGCCGCGCCCCAGTCCCGTGAGCCTGCCTCGTAGTATTTCGTAACTACCGCGAGAACCTTCTGCTGGAATATTGCGGGAAGAGTCGCCACGATCGCAGAGAAAACTACGCACGAAGCCGTGACGGGGAGAAGCACGGGATAGGATTTGTAGAGAAATTTAAGAACTCTTCCGAGCGCCTTGAAATTCATCTTTCTGCCGCCGCGATGGGTTGAACCGCGTCTGTTCATTCCTCGTCACCCCCATTCGTCTGCTGCTCGTAGATCTCCTTATAGATCTCACTCGTTTTCAGAAGCTCATCGTGTGTTCCTCTGTCAACTATTCTACCGTTTTCCATAATAAGGATGAGGTCGGCATCCTGTACCGAGGAAACACGCTGAGCGATTATTATCTTCGTGGTTTCGGGAATATACTGCGCGAACGCCGAGCGGATAAGCGCGTCGGTACGGGTGTCGACAGCGCTCGTCGAGTCGTCAAGGATAAGTATCTTCGGCTTTTTCAGAAGCGCACGTGCAATGCAGAGACGCTGCTTCTGTCCGCCCGATACGTTGGTTCCTCCCTGCTCAATCATCGTGTCGTACTTATCGGGGAAGGTCTCGATAAATTCGTCGGCACAAGCAAGGTGGCAAGCTTCAGCAATCTCGTCGTCGGTTGCGTTTTCATTACCCCAACGGAGGTTTTCTTTTATCGTTCCCGAGAAGAGCAGGTTCTTCTGAAGCACCATTGCAACAGAATCTCGAAGCTCCTTGAGTCCGTACTCACGGACGTCGATTCCGCCAATGCGGACACTTCCCTCGGTCGCGTCGTAAAGACGTGGAATAAGCTGAACAAGCGTGGTTTTTGACGATCCCGTTCCGCCAAGGACACCGACGGTCATTCCCGATTTTATTTCAAGATCAATGTTTTCAAGAGCAAATCGTTCAGCCGCTGCCGAATATTTAAAGGAAACGTTATCAAATACGATCGAGCCGTCCTTCACTTCGGTAACAGGAGAAGCGGGGCTGTCAAGAACCGGCTTTTCATCAAGAACTTCGCCTATACGGCGGATAGATTCGCCCGAGATAGTAAGCATAACGTATATCGACGATATCATCATGAGCTGCATAAGCACCTGCATACCGTAGGTAAGCATCATGGATATCGATCCGAGACCGAGCTCGGTTCCGCCGCTCGTAATAATAATCTTTGAGCCGATAAGAAGAATGAATATGAGATTAAAATGCATACATAGCTGCATTATTGGGGTGTTGAGGGCAACGATCCTTTCGGCCTTCGTGAAGTCACGGCAGATATCCTCTGCGGCATTATTGAACTTCTCTTTTTCATATTCCTGACGTGAGAAGCCCTTGACGACTCTCATTCCGCGGACGTTTTCCTCGATAGATTCGTTAAGACGATCGTACTTCTTGAAAACTCGACGGAATGCCGGCATCGCCTTGCGCGCTACCATAAAGAGTCCAAAGCCGAGGATCGGTATTACCACGACGAAGGTCATGGCAAGATCCTTACCCTCTCTGAACGCCATGATAACGGAGAAGATAAGAAGCATGGGCGCGCGGACGGCAATTCTTATCACCATCATAAATGCCATCTGAGCGTAGCTTACGTCGGTCGTCATTCTCGTAACGAGAGAGGTCGACGAAAACTTGTCTATGTTTTCAAAGGAAAAGTCCTGTATCTTATGGAACATATCGTGGCGCACGTTGCGCGAAAAGCCTGCCGACGCCTTTGCACAAGTAACTGCGGCAATCCCGCCGCACATAAGCGACAAGGCCGCCATAAGAACAAGCATAAGACCGTGCTTAATGATCTTATTCATATCAGCACCGCCATACTGGATCTCGTTTATAAGATCCTTTGTTATAGCGGGAATAAACACCTCGATGACCGCCTCTCCCATTATAAAAACGAGCGTCAGTATCGTAGGAAGCTTGAATTCCCTCACACATTTCAAAAGTCTTTTGAAGCTTTTCATTTTATTTCCTCAAGAATCAAGATTTGCGCTGATCTTTTCAGCAACCGTGAAGAATGCGCTCAATTCTTCCTCGCTTATACCGCTTTTGATCTTCTTATCAAGCTCATCAATACAGAGAGCCATTTTCTTTTGCTTTTCGATAGCAAGGGGCGTAAGTATCAGCTTTTTGAGCCGCTTGTCGGTCGGAACCTCTTCCTTGACGATAAGACCGTTTTTCTCCATGAGCTGAAGTATTGATGTCATCGTCGAGCGACGCACCGAAAATCGCGCCTCAAGGTCCTTTTGGAAAACGTCTTTGTCTCTGTTATCGTAAAGATAACGGACTATCCAGTTCTGAACCGGCGTCGTAGATTCGCCAAATTGCTTCCCGGAAATGCTCGCTATTTCCCTGCCGATCTTATGATGCAGGCACCTGACGATCAAGCCCACATGAGCATCTTTATTCAAAAGAATACACCTCCCATTTGTTAGTTTTCAAACATCTTTGTTAGCACCCTAACATTATAATACCGAAGTAAAATATTGTCAATAATGTACCCGGATAAAATAATTAATAATCCGTGAATTTTCCCTCTCAATTTGAGAATTGTTATCATATCTTCTTGACGGGAAAAGGAAAAAGATTTATACTCTATATATAAATAAAAGCATAAGGCAGACAAATATGAAAAAAATCATTTCTCTAATCATAATAGTATCATCCTTGCTCTCGATGTTTTCCTGCTCACCGATTCAAAACGGAGAAGGAATATCCATCATCACGACCTGCTTCCCTCTTTACGATTTTGCGCGTGAGCTTATCGGAGAAAAAGGAAGCGTGACGCTTCTTCTCAAGCCGGGGCAGGACAGCCATTCTTACGACCCGTCGGCAAGAGAGATCGCAAGGATCAAAAACTGCGACCTATTTCTTTCGATCGGCGGAGCGGACGAAAAATGGGTATTGGAGCTGATGTCGGGAGCCGACATGAAAAAAGTCGAGCACCTTTCGCTTGTCCATCTGTTCGCAGAAGATGAGCACAGCCACAACGGTCACGCTCACACCGATGAGCACTTCTGGGCCTCTCCAAAAAACGCCGCAATTATGGTAAAGGAAATAGCGCAAACGCTGATTTCCCTTTTCCCTGAGGAAGAGGACTATATCTCCTTAAATCTCGCCGAGTATCTTTCAAAGCTTGAGGCGCTCGATATTGCGTTTAAGGAGGTCGGGGAGCTATCCAAAGGCAAGACGGTAATTTTCGGTGACCGCTTCCCCTTCACACACCTTTTCTGTGACTATGGTATAGAATACCTTTCGGCTTATCCCGGCTGCTCCGATATGACAGAGCCGTCGGCTTCGACCGTCGTTGAGCTGATAAATACCGTAAAGAAAAACGGGATCAAAACGGTATTCGTGACGGAACTGAGCAACGGCGCGCTTGCGGATACGATCTGCTCGGAAACGGGAGCGAAAAAGGCAGTCCTTCATTCCTGTGCTAACGTCACAAAGACCGATAAAAAGAACGGCGAGACCTATATTTCGCTTATGACGAAAAATCTCGAGGCGCTGAAAAATTCTCTACAAAATAAGTAAAATATATCTTCCATTTTCAGCCTGAATGTGATACAATTCAGGTATAGATTTTTCTTACAAAGGAGACACTATCATGATTGTTTCAACATCCACCTCGGATCTACTCAAAAAACACGGCGTTGAGGGTGCGATCCGCCTCATTGCTAAGGCAGGCTTCGATGCTTACGATTACTCGTTCTGCTCTATTGCGAGCGACGATCCCTTCTTCACCGACTCGTATATGGACTACGCAAATAAGATCAAAGCCCTCTCTAAGGAATGCGGTATTACCTGCAATCAGGCTCACGCTCCCTTCCCGTCGAGCGTCGGCGATCCCGAAAAGGATGAAAAGATCTTTAACGATATCGTAAAGGCGATGGAATTTGCCGCTTACCTCGGCGCACACGTTATCATCGTTCACCCGAAGCAGCATCTCTGCTACGCCGAGCATCCCGACGAGTTATTCGAGATGAACGTCGAGTTCTATACCCGTCTTATGCCCTATGCCGAGAAATTCGGCATCAAGGTCGCGACTGAGAATATGTGGCAGTGGAACAAGTCTGCAGGAGCTGTGACCGACAGCACCTGCTCGCGCGCTTGGGAGTTCAATAAGTACATCGATGCAGTAAACAGCCCCTATCTCGTCGGCTGTCTCGACATTGGTCACGTTTCACTTGTCGGAACGAGCATTCCCGACTTCATCCGTCAGATGGGCAAGGAGCACATCTACTGCCTCCACGTTCACGATACGAACCTCAAGGAGGATAATCACACTCTTCCCTTCACCCTGAAGATCAACTGGCTCGAGGTCGCAGAAGCACTCGGTCAGATCGGATACGAGGGTGATTTCACATTCGAATCGAGCTTTGCAAATAAATTCCCCGCCGAGCTTTCACTTGACGCCGAAACGCTTCAGTGCAAGGTCGGAAGATACCTCGCATCAAAGATTGAGGAATACAGAGCATAAACCAACACCGATCCCATAAGGAGATGTTATCATGCGTAAAGAAACGTTACTAAATTTCGGCTGGATATTCCACAAGGGCGATATAAAGGTCGAAACTCCCGTTGACAAGACACCGATCTACCTTCAGGCAAAAACCGAGCGGAAGCTCGCAGGCCCCGCAGCTTACGATTACATACGCGGAAACTCAAACCTGTGGGAATCAGGCAGAGTCCTGAGTGAAAATTGGGTAAGCGTAAATTTGCCGCACGATTATATCGTGGATCAGGACATAGTTGAAGAGGGTCACAGTCAGGCGTTCGGTTATCTCGGCTACGATAACGCTTGGTACCGTAAGGGCTTTACTCTGCCCGCCGAATATACCGATAAGCGGATAACGCTTCGCTTCGACGGAGTCGCAGGCAAGTCGACGGTCTATCTCAACGGCTGTCTTATCGGTCATAACTTTTCTTCATACAATACCTTTGAATTTGACATTACCGACCGCGTTTTCTTCGACAAGGAAAACCGCCTTGCCGTTTACGTCAATACCGAGGAATTCGAGGGCTGGTGGTATCAGGGCGGCGGCATTTACCGCAACGTATGGTTGACGGTGACTGAGCCTGTCGCAATTGACCTTTGGGGAGTTTATGCTCCTTACAAGAAGATCAATGATACCGATTTCCAAATCGATTTTGAAACGACCGTCGTCAATACCGATTACGCCGACAAGGAAATAACGGGCGAAAGCTTCGTTATCGATAAGGACGGAAATACCGTCGCAAATGCCTCCTTCGGCGGAAGCACTGCCATGCGCGACAAGACTGTTTTCAAGTACAGCACGGTAGTTGAAGCCCCGCTTCTTTGGGACTGCGAAAACCCGAATCTATACACCGTCAGAACCGTTTTGTATTCCGACGGCGTTGAGATCGACCGCTACGATACCCGCATAGGCTTCAGAACACTTGAGTTCACGCCGAACGACGGCTTTTATCTTAACGGCAAAAAAACCTTTATAAACGGCGTTTGCGGTCATCAGGACTTCGGCCTGACCGGCCTTGCCGTTCCCGACAACATCGCCAAACACAAGATCTCGCTAATAAAGGAAATGGGCGCAAACGGCTACCGCACAAGTCACTACCAGCAGACTGCCGGCTATCTTGACGCCTGCGACGAGCTCGGCTTGCTCGTTATGGACGAGGCGCGTTGGTTTGAGAGCACAAAGGAAGGTCTTGAGCAGCTCGAGTCTCTTGTCAAGCGAGACAGAAACCGCCCGAGCGTCATTATGTGGTCAACAAGCAACGAGGAAGAAACCCACATAACCGAAAACGGAAGGCGCACACACAGAGCGATCGCCGCTCATATAAGAAAATTTGAATATACCCGTCCGATCACCGCGGCGCAAAACGCTAAGCCCGACAAATCGACGATATTCGAATACTGTGACATTGCGGGTATAAACTACAACCTGCCGCTTTTCGACATTGTTCACGAAACCAACCCGGACTTACCTATCTTCGCTGCAGAATGCTGTGCAACAGGCACGACCCGTGACTGGCACATCGAAAGCGACGAGACAAACGGCAGGATCAGGGACTATGATACTACTCCCTTTTCCGCTTGGTATAATTCCCGCCGCGATGCATGGAGGTTCTACAAGGAGCGTCCTTACATTTTCGGCGCGTATCAGTGGATATCTATAGACCATCGCGGAGAAGCGATGTGGCCTGCGATCTCCTCAAAATCGGGCGCGATCGATATGTTCTTGCAGAAAAAGGGCGCCTTCTATCTGAACAAGTCGTATTGGACCGATGAGCCGATGGCTCATATCGTTCCGCATTGGAACTTTGACGGAATGGAAGGGATCGACGTATTCGTTCCCGTATATACTAACTGCGACGAGCTTGAGCTATTCGTAAACGGCAGATCCCTCGGCAGAAAAACTATCGAAAAATACTCGTGGGGCGAATGGAGCGTTCCTTACGAAAAGGGCGAGCTTCTTTGTGTCGGTTACAAAAACGGCATCAAGGTCTGCGAGGACAAGAGAGTCACCGCAGGAAAGCCTGTCGCGTTCAGGCTAACGCTTGAAAACAGCTTCAAACCGAACGGTCTTGACATCGCGGTCTTTACCTGCGAATGTGTTGACGAAAACGGAAACGTTGTTCCGACGGCAAATGAGCTTGTGACCTTCACAATCAGCACCGAGGACGGTCTTATCTCGAAGGAAACGGGAGAATTTGTCAAGGTGGCAACAGGCGCCCGCGCCTCTATCGTGGGTACAGGCTCCGATAATACCGACCACAATAACGTGAAAAACAATACCCGCAAAATGTATATGGGCAAGATAACGGTCGGTGTCAAGCCCGGAATCGATCAGAAAAAGCTGATTCTCAATGCCGTAAGCGAAAATATCGGTTACGGTAGAATCGTGCTTGAGTTTTGAGCCGACGGTCGGATTTTTGCTTCAAGATTGATTTAAGACCGCAATAGTATCCAAAGGCAAATTCTTGATACAAATTTCATTACAAATACGAAAGTAGGGTTAAACACCACATGAAAAATATTTTGATGATGCCAAAAGATTTTATCCGTTCCGTGACTTTTCTGGATTTAGGAAACACCGTGAAAGCGGCGATCAGAACCACGGAAAAATGCTACGCCTTTGCGGATCTGAACGGCGAGCGCTATCGGGAAGACGGAAACGACTTAGAGCCGTTTCACTTCAAGGATCACATCTTCCTTTTCCCTAAGGATATTCTTTCCCACGTTCCGACCTTCACTGTGACCTTCCGCTTCCGCATAAAAAATTCGGTGTTTAAGGAAAGCGGAGACGTTATCTTCGCCGACTTTACATATCAGCCCGATCAGCTTCATTCCTATGAGAAGGAGCTTTCATCCATGGACCGCGGTCTTTCTCTGAAAAAGAAGGAATGCGGAGAGGTTTCACCCGGCTGCAGCTATGCCGTAGAGCATTACGAAACGGCAAAAAATGAACCCGTTGTTGTTCATTCCTTTGTTTATGACGCTACTCAGTATACAATGCTTTGCGGAACACCGCAAGGTACCTTCGACTACCGTAATCAAAAGGAAACGGTGATGAGCACCGCAAAATTTGAGGTTGAGCAAGGCAGGGATATATTGGCAGCTTTCAATGCAGACTTCTTCGATATGTACGGTGACTGCGCGCCTTCAGGACTTTGCGTAAAGGACGGAGTGATAGTTGCCAATCCTCACAGCGAGCGCTACTTTTTCGCGGTAACAAAGAGCGGAAATCACGTTATTGATACCCTTGCAGGCAAGCCCCGTCTTATCGGTAAGATCGCTCAGGCGGTTTGCGGGCTCAATCTCCTGCTTGAGGACGGCAAGGTAAAGGACGTTGCCGCAGGAGAGCTGTTTGGTTCTACCCCTCATCCAAGGACAGTTGTCGGGCTCACGGAGGATGATCGCGTTGTGATTCTGGTAATCGACGGCAGACGCCCGTGGCATTCAAACGGTGCTACGCTTTATGAGTGTGCACTTCTGCTGAAGGAGCACGGAGCGGTACGCGGAGTCAATCTTGACGGAGGCGGATCAAGTACGTTTATTGTGAAAAACGGAGACGGTGAGCTTGAGATGCTCAATCAGCCTGCCGATCTTAACAGACCGTTTGAGGATTTGATCCGCGACGTGTTTGACAGCATTTTAATTGTAAAAAAATAAGCAAAAAACTCAAAAAAGAGAGAGGAGCGTAAATATGCCCGACAAGTTTATTCTGCATTCAAAATTTCAGCCGACGGGCGATCAGCCGCAGGCTATCGACAAGCTTGTCGACGGAATAAACCGCGGCTATCAGGGTCAGACGCTTCTCGGCGTCACAGGATCCGGTAAGACCTTCACGATGGCAAACATCATCGCAAAGGTAAACCGCCCGACGCTCATTCTTGCTCACAACAAAACTCTTGCAGCGCAGCTCTGCTCGGAGTTCCGCGAGTTTTTCCCCGAAAATGCCGTTGAGTATTTCGTTTCCTATTACGATTATTTCCAGCCCGAGGCTTATATTCCGGGCAAGGATATTTATATCGAAAAGGATGCGCTTATAAACGACGAGATAGATAAGCTCCGGCATAGCGCGACCTCGGCACTTTTTGAAAGACGCGACGTCATTATCGTCTCGTCAGTCTCCTGCATCTACTCTCTCGGCGACCCCGAGGACTACACAGATCTTATGATCTCGCTCCGCCCCGGTATGCTTATGGAACGTGACGAGCTGCTCAAGAGGCTCGTTTCAATAAATTACGATCGCAACGACGTCGGCTTTGAGCGCAACCGCTTCCGCGTGCGCGGAGACGTCGTTGAGATATTTCCGCCATCGTCCGACAGTACAGTTCTGCGTGTCGAGTTTTTCGGTGACGAGATCGACCGTCTTACAGAGGTCAATTACCTCACGGGCGAAATTCTTCGCGACCTCCGTTACGCATCGGTATTCCCCGCAACTCACTATGCAACTACCGACGATAAGCGTGAAAAGGCGTTAAACGAAATAGAAGCCGAGCTTGAGGATCGAATCGAGTATTTCAAGAGTCAGAACAAGCTTATAGAAGCTCAGCGTATCGAGGAACGCACGCGTTACGATATGGAAATGATACGCGAACTCGGATATTGCTCGGGAGTTGAAAACTATTCGAGAGTTTTCTCGGGACGCGAGCCGGGAACGACGCCTTATACCCTGATGGACTATTTCCCTAAGGATTTTCTTCTTTTCGTTGATGAGTCGCACGTTACCCTTCCTCAGGTAAAGGGCATGAGCGGCGGTGACAAGGCGAGAAAAACGAACCTCGTTAATTTCGGCTTCCGCCTGCCGTCGGCATTTGATAATCGTCCTCTTTTCTTTGAGGAATTTGAAAGTAAGATTAATCAGGTAATATACGTCAGCGCTACCCCTGCCGCGTACGAAAAGGAGCATTCTGTTCAGGTTGCCGAGCAGCTTATCCGACCGACGGGACTTGTCGATCCCGAAATTGAGATTCGTCCGATAGAGGGACAGGTCGACGATCTTATGGGAGAAATTCGCATTCGTGCCGAAAGGGGCGAGCGAGTTCTCGTCACAACTCTGACGACCAAAATGGCAGAGGACCTGACCGAATACCTTGAAATGAATCTTATCAAGGTCAAATATATTCACCACAACGTAGAAACCATCGAACGAATGGAGATAATACGCGATCTGCGTCTCGGAGTATTCGACGTTCTCGTCGGAATCAATCTGCTCCGCGAGGGACTTGATATTCCCGAGGTTTCGCTTGTAGCGATTCTTGACGCCGACAAGGAAGGTCTATTGCGTTCCGAAACGGCGCTCATTCAGACCGTCGGCCGTGCGGCACGAAACGCGGAGGGCAAGGTCATATTCTATGCCGACGTTATGACGAAGTCGATCAAGGCAACCCTCGACGAGACTAACCGCCGCCGTAAGATACAGATGGCGTATAACGAGAAACACGGAATAATTCCCAAGACGATAGTCAAGGACGTGCGCGACCTTATCGAGATCGGTATGTCGCCGAGCAAATCCGACAAGCTCGAAAAGAAGGAAGCGAAGAAGCTCTCGCGCGACGAAAAGGCAAAGCTTGCAGAGGAGCTTACCAAGCAGATGAAGGACGCGGCAAAGATACTCGACTTCGAGCGCGCGGCTTATCTGCGTGATAAAATTGCATCTTTAAGATTAAAGTAAAAGGATAAATTAATGTCATACCCCAAAATTACAGTCAAGGGCGCAAGAGTCCACAACCTCAAAAATATAGACGTCACTATCCCGCGCGACAAGCTCGTTGTATTTACGGGGCTTTCGGGCTCGGGAAAGTCGTCGCTCGCATTTGACACCCTTTATGCTGAGGGACACAGACGATTTGTCGAGTCACTCTCCTCTTATGCCCGAATGTTTTTAGGGCAGATGGACAAGCCCGACGTCGATCTTATCGAGGGACTTTCCCCCGCCATTTCGATAGATCAGAAAACAACGTCAAAAAACCCCCGTTCGACCGTCGGAACGGTTACGGAGATATACGACTATCTGCGTCTCATGTACGCAAGAATAGGAATACCGCACTGCCCTGTCTGCGGAAAAGAAATACGTCAGCAGAGCATAGACCAGATACTCGACGATCTTAAGACCATTCCGAATGGAACGAAATTCGTGATCCTCGCCCCTGTTGTCAGAAGCAAAAAGGGTATGCACGAAAAGGTGCTTGAGGAGGCGAAAAAGAGCGGATACGTCCGCGTTCGTATCGACGGCGCGACCTACGATATAAACGAGACTCCCACTCTTGAAAAGAATATAAAGCATACTATTGACGTAGTCATTGACCGTCTCGTTATGAAGGACGGCATTGATATGCGTCTTACCGACTCTGCGGAAAACGCGCTTAACCTCGCAAAGGGAAACATGATAGTTTCTATCATAAACCCCGACGGAAGCGAAAGCGAGCGCACCTATTCGCAGAACTACGCCTGCGAGGAGCACGGCTTCAGCATGCCGGAGCTTTCGCCGCGTATGTTCTCGTTCAACAATCCCCTCGGCGCCTGCGAAAGATGTGCAGGCATCGGTGAGCTTCGCACAGTGTCGGCAGAGCTTGTTATCCCCGACGACGAGCTTTCCATCGCCGACGGCGCAATAAACGTAAACGGCTTCAAGAGTATTGAGGAAAGCACCTGGATGTCGCCCCTTTACGAGGCGGTCGGCAAAAAATACGGCTTCACGCTCACAACACCGATAAAGGATTATTCCAAAAAAGCCCTCGACGCCCTTCTTAACGGCACGGGCGACGAGGTGTACGACATCGAGCGTTCCTTTGATAAACGAAAGGTTCGTCAGTCTGTGCGCTTTGACGGTGTCTTGAACATCATCGAACAGCGTTACAGTATGGGACAGAACGAATACTACGACGACTTTTTCGAGGTCGTTCCCTGTCCGATCTGTAACGGAAAACGACTCAAGGACTACATTCTCGCAGTCACAGTCAGCGGTAAGAGCATCGACGATTTCTGCTCAATGTCGGTCGATCAGGCGCTTGATTTCGTGAACGCACTTAACCTAACCCCAACCGAGGAAAGGATCGCAAAGGACATCGTTAAGGAGCTTAAAGCGCGCCTTTCGTTCCTCAAAAACGTCGGCCTTAACTACCTCACTCTTACGCGCCGTTCGGGCTCCCTTTCGGGCGGCGAGGCGCAGAGAATCCGTCTTGCGACGCAGATAGGTTCGTCCCTTATGGGCGTCCTCTATATACTCGACGAACCGAGCATAGGTCTGCATCAGCGCGATAATCACAAGCTGATCGAGGCACTCAAATCTCTCCGAGACGTTGGAAACACCGTCATCGTCGTCGAGCACGACGAAGAAACTATGATGGAAGCCGATTATATCGTCGACATTGGTCCTCGCGCGGGCGTTCACGGCGGAACGGTCGTTGCGGCGGGCACACCGAAGGAGATAATGGAAAATAAGGATTCCATTACGGGCGACTACCTCAGCGGAAGAAAGAAAATAAAGGTTCCCGAAAAGCGCCGCGAGGGTAACGGCTCTTATCTGCAGATAATCGGCGCCTGTCAGAACAACCTAAAGCATATCGACGTTGCCATTCCTCTCGGAATGCTCGTTTGCGTAACGGGCGTATCGGGATCGGGAAAATCGTCACTCATAAATTCGATACTCTATCCCGTTCTTGCGAAGAAGCTCAATCGCGCACTTATCCGCGCAGGCAAGCACGAGCGAGTTGAGGGCGTTGATAACCTCGACAAGGTTATCGCCATCGACCAAAGCCCGATAGGCAGAACTCCACGTTCTAACCCAGCGACCTACACAGGTCTATTTAACGACATCCGCGAGCTTTTTGCGTCGACAAACGACGCAAAAATGCGCGGCTACAAATCGGGACGCTTCTCCTTTAACGTCAAGGGAGGACGCTGTGAAAACTGCGAGGGCGACGGCGTTAAGAAAATTGAAATGCACTTCCTGCCCGACGTTTACGTCACCTGTGACGTCTGCCGAGGCAAGCGTTACAACCGCGATACCCTTGAGGTAAGATACAAGGGCAAGAACATTTCCGACGTGCTTGAAATGACAGTCGAGGAGGGACTTCACTTCTTTGAAAACCTGCCTCGACTCAAAAGAAAGCTTCAGACGCTTTATGACGTCGGTCTCGGATATATAAAGATCGGTCAGTCGTCGACCACCCTTTCGGGCGGTGAAGCGCAGAGAGTCAAGCTCGCAACGGAACTTGCAAAGAGAAGCACGGGCAAGACCTGCTATATCCTGGACGAGCCGACGACGGGACTTCATACCGCCGACGTTGATAAGCTGATACAGATACTTCAGCGCCTGACCGATCAGGGCAATTCCGTGATCGTCATCGAGCATAACCTCGACCTTATCAAGACCGCGGACTATATCATAGATATGGGCCCCGAGGGCGGCGAGGGCGGCGGAACCGTCATCGCCTGTGGTACACCCGAGCAGGTATCGAGAGTTGAAGGCTCGCATACGGGACAGTTCCTGACGAAAGCGCTTGCTTGGTAAAACGGATTTTTTAGAGGAGGCTATACAATGGATAGAAAATGGTGGCAAAAAGCCGTCGTTTACGAGATTTACTGCAAAAGCTTTTGCGATACCGACGGTGACGGCATTGGAGACCTTCGCGGAGTTATGTCAAAGCTCCACATTCTGCGCGACCTCGGAGTAAACTGCATCTGGTTTACTCCCATATACACCTCGCCTCAGGTCGACAACGGATACGACGTATCCGATTACCGAAACATCGACCCCGCGTACGGCACGCTCGATGACTTCAAGGAGCTGCTTGATATGGCTCACGGAATGGGCATTCGTGTCATAATGGATATGGTTCTCAACCATTCCTCCGACGAGTGCGAGTGGTTCAAGGAGTCGAGAAAGTCAAAGGACAATCCGTACAGAAATTATTATATCTGGCAGCCACCGAAGGAGGACGGCTCCGAGCCGAACAACTGGGGCAGCTATTTCCGTGAAGGCAACGGTTCTGCGTGGGAATACGACGAAACAACAGGCGAATACTACCTGCATCAGTATTCGATAAAGATGCCTGACCTTAATTGGGAATACGAGCCTCTGCGCCGCGAGATCTACGACGTGCTGAACTTCTGGATCGATCTCGGCGTTGACGGCTTCCGCCTTGACATTTTCACCCGCTTCAAGAAGCCCGCCGGCTTCCCCGACACAAAAAAAGAGCCCAATCCGCTCCTTGACAGAAATGGATTTGTAGCCGATCCGTCTATGTGCACCAACGTTGAGGGTATACACGAGATCCTTCACGAGCTTTATACCGAGGTGTTTGGCCGAAGAGATAGTATGACGGTCGGTGAGGGTGCCGGCGTTTCGCACGAAAATGCGCTCGGTTACGTTGCCGCCTCGCGCGAGGAGATCGATATGGTTTACCATTTCGAGCTTTCAAGCAGAAGCGTTTACTCCATCTCTGCCGACCATTTCAGAAGTGTTCAGAGTAATTGGGCAAACGTCATAAAGAATAACGGCTGGGCAGTTCAGTATCTTTCAAATCACGACAGCGCACGTCAGGTCTCCTGCTACGGCTGTGACAGCGACGAGTACAGAACAGACTCAGCGAAGCTTCTTGCGGTATTCATTCACACCACGCCGGGCACGCCCTTTATCTATCAGGGCGAGGAGATCGGTATGGTGAACGTCAAGTATGATTCTATTGAGGATTACAACTGCCGTTACACCGTCGGGGATTACAACGCAATGGTTGCATCGGGCGTTTCCCCTAAGGAGGCGATCGATATGCTCGCGCCGAGAAGCCGCGACAATGCGCGCACGCCATATCAATGGGACGGAAGCGAGAATGCGGGATTTTCCACCGGCAAGCCATGGATAAAGGTGAATCCGAGATATAAGGAGATAAATCTTGATGCCGACAGGGCAAGCGATGATTCGATCTTCGCGTTCTATCAGAAGCTGACAAAGATGCGCTCCGAGAATCCTGCGATCATCGACGGTAACCTCAACTTCTATCTTGATGGGCATGAGGATATTATTATGTACTCGCGTGCATGCGAGGCTCAGACCCTGCTCGTCGTTGCAAACTATTCGGGCAAAACTGTGAAATTCGATATTCCAAAGGAAATAAAAGAGGGTAAGTGGACAAGAAAGCTTACGAACAAGAAGAACACCGTCCCTTCTCTCGACTCAGACAGAGACCTCCTCCCTTGGGAAGTAGAAATCTACGAGCTGAAGAGATAATTACATAAACAAAAAGCCGACTGAAATCAGTCGGCTTTTGATTATTTATCAGTTATGGAAATAAGGTATAGTTGAAGCCGCAGTTAAGACCGCTGTACTGAAGGTGCCGGTGCTCGTTCCTTTGTAAACCATGAAAGCTACGTATCCGCCGCTATTATATTTTACTATAAAGTCCGCTCTGCCTTCACCTGTCACGTCAGACAGTAAGAAGAAGGACGGCGTCACGGGAAGATCGAGCGTATCAGAGGTAACGGTATTGTTGCCTATCAGGTACGTTGCACTTGACGAACCCCTGTATACGAGAAGATTCCGATTACCGTTTGAATCGGTACGCTGAACGAGTATATCCTCATATCCATCGCCGTTAACATTGCCGATAAACATCTCGTCGCTCGCAACGTAGTCGTGCGTTGTAACGGCTGTCACCACGGCTTCTGTCGTTAATCCCGAGGAGCCGCCCTTATATACCAAGTTGTTTCGTTTACCGTCCGTGCTTCTCCAGTGAACGACAAGATCGTCCTTGCCGTCACCGTTCACGTCGCTGACAAACTCCTTACAGGGCCATTGTAGCCAGTCATTGTTCTTATTACTGTTAAATTTCACGCCGCTGTTGAAATATGGTGAGCTTGATTTTCCTTTATATACCAATAGACAGCGTTTTCCGCTGCTTGTATGAGGAACGACTATATCTGCACAACCGTCGCCGTTAAAATCGCCGATATATACGGGCGCAATTCCGTAATTGTTCGTTGACGTGAACGTACTTGCGGTACTCTTAAAGGACGCTATCGTTCCCGCAACCTCGCTAATATATGTAAGGTTTATTCTTTTACCGCTTGAATTTCTCGTATGTACAATAAAGTCGTCGCATCCGTCACCGTTTGCGTCGGCTACAAAGAATTTCGCCTTAGCTGTGAAATAATCGTGAGAATCGTTTGTTGCGGTGAGCATAGCCGCTGTAAACGTGCCGTTCGTGTTTCCCCTGTATATCAAAAGATTTCGCTTACCGCCGACCACGCTATGAACAATAAGATCGGTTCTTCCGTCGCCGTTTGCGTCGCCGATAAATACGGGATCCTCATAATTATACGTCTGTGTTCGGGTTGTGGTAATAACCGAGCCGAACGTGCCGTCGCTCTGACCGAGATAAGTATCTATCGCGCGTTTTCCGTCCGACGTACGGCGGGTGATTATCATATCCGCTCTGCCGTCGCCGTTTACGTCACCCGTAAAGGTCTGCGGCTGCGTCGCAAGCTGAACTGCCTTGTAAACATTAAGACGACCGCCTGATACGCATTTTCCCTCGAACGCGTCACTTTTGTCTACGCTGTCAATAATGCACTTTTTGACCTCAGCAGGTGTCATATCCGGGCGTACGCTCATTATGAGTGCCGCGGCGCCGGCGACGTGAGGAGCTGCAAAAGAAGTTCCACTAAGCCATCCTTGGTAGTATTGCTCATCATAACCATCTGTCGTCTTTATAGTTTCTCCGGGCGCAAACAGATCCACCGAATTAGCACCGAAATTTGACCACGTGCACATTTCATCTGTTCCATTTGCAGAGTTTTCTGGCGTGACTTTAGAAGCCCCAACTGAAATAACATTAGTTAATATTGTTGTGTAGCCAGAGGGATAGTGAGCATTATTGTCGTTATCTTCTTCATCATTACCTGCGGATGCTACAAAAAGCCCCGGATAATTCGCTATCGCCTGTGCCTCACCTGGACTATTTCCGTTTCCGCCCAGACTACAATTCAAAATGTGAATACCGTTATTTGTAGCATAAGTTATTGCGGCAATAATATCATCAGTATCACCATTCATATCATATTCATTAAGTTTCTCATTATACACGGTTTCCGTATATACCTTTAGCGGTACTAAGGATACGTTTTTACACACTCCCTGAGTATATAGATTATTGCCAGATACCGCGCCTATAACTCCCGCAACTTGTGTGCCGTGTCCGTAGCTGTCTCCGGTACCGGAGTTGTCAAAGAAATTTGATCCCGCGACAAGATTATCCACAAGATTAGGATGAGCAGCAATTCCGGAATCAATTACGCCCACTTTAATTTGATGGGAACCTTCAGTAATATCCCAA
>JAZQGR010000116.1:0-3103 GCA_045540115.1 Eubacteriales bacterium | reverse complement strand
CCAGGATCTTCCCAGGATCTCCGATCGATCGCCAGGATCTTCCCAGGATCTCCGATCGATCGCCAGGATCTTCCCAGGATCTCCGATCGATCGCTAGGATCGCCAGGATCGCCAGGATCACCAGGATGATCTCTATCACAGAGAGGATCTCCCGGTAACGGGATGATACCGCCGCGGCTTACTGCCGCGCTGGCTGATACAAATATGACGGAGCGGTTATCCCGCTCCGTCATATTTCATCAGCCGCATTGCCCTGCGTAGCTCTCTGCTATGGTTTTTACCATGTCATCTGCCGTGAGACTTACCACGAGTGTCTCCGAGGATTTCAATAGCTGACACAGTCTTTCTATAGCCTCTGCAGCCGGTCTTACTCTCCCCTGCTCCCACTTTCTGACACTCGACACCGATACACAGAGGTACTTTGCAAGCTCTATCTGTGTCAGTCCTGTGGTACGCCTTGCCGTTTTAATAGCCTGTCCGATTGTCATGTTGCTCTCTCTCCTTCTCTTTGAGGCTTACTCGCTTAACGAATGTATATAACCCTCCTGTCGGGTCTATTTCCCAATACGTTATCTCAGCGGCGCTCTGAGGGGTTGGAGCGCCATCCGTCAGCCCACCTTCCTCGAAGCCATAAGCACCTCTTAGCCTCTGAATTTCTCCCGTAGCGGTTATCAATCTACGACCATGTAAGCCCGTTCCGAGGACTTGAAGCACTTGTACCGCTTTTTCCCTGTTATCTATCTTGGCTGAGTATGGTTTCAATGCATATTTGACCGTATCTACGAGATTTTTTGCCGATTGTATCCTAACTGACGGGTTATAATCCACTCCACAAGCAAGTTTCCACATCTCTATAAGGTCTGAATGGCTGATATAGCCTAATGTTCCCGGGGAATAATCACTTTTTGCCGCTACGCAGACGTGGATATGAGGGTGATATGTGTCTTCGGTCTCATTGTAGGAGCATTCTAACGCCCGTATCTCTCCCCCGATCGCAAATTGCTTCCATGCTTTCATACGGCGGAGTTTTTTCCACCCTTCGAAGAGGATATCAATGTTCCGGGATAGGTCTTCGGCTTTACAGTTCCGGATTGTGAGCTCAATCTTTATCAGCTTATAATGCTGTTCCAGTTCAGCTATTACCGGGCGCATCTGAGCACGCCACCGGACAGAGCGGCGCCAACCACACACAGCGCAGAGCCGCTCTCTGCAGTAATTCCCTGCCACAACATGAGGGAGTTCTTGATTATATGGCATCGGTGATAACCCGACATAAGAGCCGCATTGCAGAACCCGTGGGCGCAGCCTCGAGGGGAACGCTTCTATTAGAAATTCATTTGTTCGCCGATGCTTAAGGTGTTTATGTAAAAGACCCTTGCAATTCTCTTGATATTTTGGTATCATAATAGTGTCCTCCGGTTATGATGATTGGTAGCGCATACATTATACCACGTGGGACAATCAGTTGTCAATACGTTGACACTACTGAAACAAGAATGCACCGCCCGGCGTTTCTGCCTGTGGCGGTGCATTTTGTATATATAATCACCCTTTAGTGAATATTGTTACATTTAGGTGAAATTGTTTCTATATTGTCAAGACAAGCGTCTCGTGCATATTCTCCCAAGAGGAAAATCGCCACCAATGCTGTGGGTCTCCCGGTCTGCAGTTCCGTAAGCTCCCCGTATACTCGCTCGTGTTGGTTATAGGATATCCGCTCTACGCTCTTATCGAGCGCATATCTTACTGCTCGCTCTCCGGATGATGGCTTTATCCCAAGGGCTACCGCCGCTTCCCGGATATCGTCAGCAGTCGGCATTTCTCGCCCTTCCTCGTGAAGTTTATCCAGGACGTAGCTTATTATAGCCGTGCCCTGATGCCGTGGATTAAGCCCTACTCTCTTATATAACGTTCCGTAATTCATTATTGTGACCTCCGACCGTTCATCATAGATATTATACCATATACCACAGCAAACTTACAAAATACGGCGAAAAATCGACAATGACGTTTCCACAAAATGGAGAGGTTACCGTTTGATATACGTAGTAGAGGGAGGCTTTCAGCCCCTCCCCTCTTTACCGTGCCCCCTCTCCGCTCCGAGCGGAGAGGGGGATATGTACCAGTCCAATAAATGGGACAATCACAAACTGGCTTGTATATGATATCTTGAGGCTGTACGCACTTCCGGCGCAAGTTGCCACCATCAAAATTTCCCCGGGGGGGTCAACGAGCGAGCGAAGCGAGCGAGGCGAAGGACTCCCCCCCGGGGGGATTTTGACCCCTGCGCCGGGGACGAGCGAGGAAACCCCACAACGGGAAGGGAGGGCGGCGGCATAGCGCAGGCGGCGAGCATAGCGAGCCGACAAGCCATAGAGCCGTCCGACCGTACCGTTGTGGGGCTCGGCGACGGGTGTGCCGCATGGCGTTTTCGCGACGAGCAGTTCCGGCAGGCACAACCTTAAAGCGAAAACGCCCACACTTGGGCGGCGAGGGTGTCGCCGAGCCGAGCGAGGGGCGAGGGCGAAGCGCAGACCGAAAACCAAACTTTGGTTTTCGGCAAGCGTCAATTTCGCCGTTAAGAAAAACCGCCGAGCTGTTGCACGGCGGTTTTTTAGGCGAAATTGTCATGCCCGAGCATTCCGCTTTTCCTTTGCGGAACGACACCACATTTTCATGTCGAGAGTTCCGCAAAGGGGGAAAAGGACAGGAGGGGTAGACCCCACAGGGGGATACCCCTCTACGGCCTTTTCCCTCGCTATGCACTTTCAGAGGGCAGATATGCCCCGTTCTTTGCTTGGCAGAAGCTCCTCCATAACGATGTCAGCCGCACGGCGTAGCCGTAGTGGCTGGACGGCGTTATGGAGGAGCGGACGATGAGGGTGAGCAGTCGGGCAGGAGCCGACAGCCGCACGGCGTAGCCGTAGTGGCGGTCGGCATCTGCCACGGCGCGAACCAATAGTCCTCTCTCCGATCGATCGCCAGGATCTTCCCAGGATCTCCGATCGATCGCCAGGATCTTCCCAGGATCTCCGATCGATCGCCAGGATCTTCCCAGGATCTCCGATCGATCGCCAGGATCTTCCCAGGATCTCCGATCGAT
>JAZQGR010000115.1:0-1719 GCA_045540115.1 Eubacteriales bacterium | reverse complement strand
CGATTTCTGTTCCTCCGAGATCTGCCTTTATAAACAAACCCTTGTCATCAGGAGTGACTTCAAGAGTGTTGTTCCTTGTCCTGGCGAAAACTCGCCCTCTGTGGTCATACTGCATAATCACGTCGCTCATGTCCGTATTGTCGAACGCTCCGCGATCTATGACCTCGAGATATTTCCATCCGTCCCCATCCCAAAGGACATACGGCTCGTCGAATGTGCTCGCATAGCCGCTGACGACTCTCTGCTCATCTTCCGCGATGTCATTATCGGAAAGAGCTCGAACCGTCATATTTCGATATTCTCTCTCTGCTTTAATTGGCATTATCTTCTCCCTCCTGGGCTTCGCCCTCTGTCAAATCGTCAGTTGCTTTGTATTCGCCTCTGATCGGAGCGACCTGACCGGCTCCATTAGGCAGCGGCGAGTAGTTAAACAGCTCGCGGATCTCATCGATGAGGATCGCGCCTCGGTCTCCAAGTTCCTTTGCCATTTGTACCTTTTGCGACGTGCTCATGTATTGCAGCCTGTTAGCGTTCGCGATCAGGTAAGATCCCTGGGCTCTCTCACGCTCCGAGAAAAGCATCTTTGTAAGTGCCTCCGAGAGCTGAATCGCAAACGGTTCGATCGCGCCGTCAAAGAACGCTTCGAGATCCTCGTTCTTTGCGCTGTTCTGCAATACGCCCTCACTTACGCCGAAATAATTAAATACGTTCTCCCGGATCTGTTTCATCTGATCCGCGTCTATGGAGTACGGTCTGACGTCGACCTGTTTAATATCCTTGTAAGTATTCGGGAACAACAGGAACCCGCCCGATTCTGATTTTGTCGAGAGGTTTGCCTCTGTGAAACGCTCCCGTTCTTTTTTCAGATCCGACGCGTTCGAGAAGTTGTTAAGCGTAGCCATGAAGCGGAACGTCGCCGCGTTCTTAACGCCCTCCTCGATTCCCTGATTCTGTATATGGATCAGCTGCATTGTTTCCCGGAGCGGATAATTCGAGTCTCCGAAAAAGTCGTTCCTGTATTGGTGTTTAGTAAGGACCGCGCATTTCTTAAACTCGACAGCTGCATATTGTCCGGTACTGAACTGATAGCGGAGCCATATCTCGCCGTCATACTCGACCAGCGAGCACATAGTCGGGAGAACCGGAAAGACTCCGGTTATGATCATGCGCTCATCGAATACAGGAACAATAAACGCCGTATTATTGACGTCGAGGATCGTGCTGACTCTGTAGAGGAACTGACTCCACGTCTGCCATTGATTCGGACCGAGTGCGAGCTTTTTCTGTAGAGACGTGTTTGCCGTCCCTATCGTCTCGACTTTGAGCTTCGAGATATGTCTCGCCCTGGCGTCGATCGCAGCCCTGACGATCTCGCTCTCATAAATAGCGCCTCCCCAATTCGTAAATACGGGAGCGTAAGCGGTCAACGTCTGAAAAAAAGAGGACGCTTCTCGTAAAGCCTCCTCCGATTTCTTTGCCTCCGCTGGTCTAAAAATCTTGTCAAGTAGTGACATTTTCGCTGTTCTCCGTTTCGTCCTCTTCTTCCTTCGCGTTCCGGAGCTGCTCACCGATTTCACCGTACCACTTTTGACGAACTGTCATCGCGTCGAGCAATGCAGCCATTCCGTCAATGTGAGCGGACGGTTTAATCTTGATCAGCTTGCTCCGCCCTTTTTCGGTGCTGATCTTGAGCGCCGAATTGAAGAAATGAATTTTCAA
>JAZQGR010000114.1:0-1592 GCA_045540115.1 Eubacteriales bacterium | reverse complement strand
TTCGAGCGCGTCGCCGATCTCTTTGCGGATCTTATAGAAGTTCTCTTCGTTTGTGAAGGATGTAAGAGTCGGAGTAACCTCATTTACCTTTTCCATTACCCATTCCTTGCCAAATTCCTTCTCTGCAAGGTAGAGAAGCTCGATATCGTCAATACCGTCGCGGAGCATCTTAAGACGGTTGGTCGGAACAGGACCGCCAATTCCGACGGGAGTACCGGGATAAAGGAGGAATCCCTCGCCGTAAACGGGGCCTGCAGCCTCACCGGGGTTTGCGCCGTTGACACCGTTTTTAGCGGTTTCCCAAGGATTGATATCGCCCTGACGGTATCCCCAGGAGGTCGTCTGCCAATAGAGGAAGCCCTCGATATCGCGCTGGTAGTGCTGCCACATCATGATGCGGTGCTTGATACCGTCCGTATCGACAAAGAGCTGTGCATAGGGATCAACGGGAGCGTTACAAACATAAGCCCAGACGGTGTCACCCTCCGCCTGAAATTCTTTCATTCTTTCGTCAAAAGTCTTTTCGGGGGTGTAGTTAAGGAAGCGATCATAAGACTGATCCTCGTCCCAGAGGCAAAGTTTCGGGCACCAGAGAGTAGTTGTCGGTGCCATAGCATCGACCTGGTCCTGCTCTACGTTCTCATCGAGCTGACCGTTCGTATAGAAGGGCGAAATTACGCCGATTCCGGGACAAAGCTCGCTGAGACGGTTGCAGAGATTCTTGTATCTTTCAAGCGCCTCCGCCGTGGTCGGCTCGTCTATGATATAGAATATTGCCTTTTTAAACCATTCGGGGTTCTCTTTTACACGGTTATAATACTGAACAAGCTTTTCGTCTGTCCAGTCGCCCGCCTCCCAAAGTCCTATTACGAAGGAGGTCACGCGGGGATCGGACATATAAGCCTCCGCCTCCTCGGACATAATGTCGTAAGGCATTGTGCGACCGCAGACATTGTGTTCAAGAAGAAGATCGTAGTACTTCTTGAACATTTCTTTTCCTCTGTCATATCTTGCGATATGGTATCCGTTGATCCCGACGCAGGTCGCAAAGGTCTTTTCAATCGGGAGAACGATATCCCAAACGTGTACGTTTACCGTAAATGTCGCGTGAACCTTATTGGACTCAGTATCAACAAACTCATAGGTATAAGTGTAATCGCCTGCGGGAGTATCTGCCGTTGTCGTAAACTCAACGATATAAGGAACAACGGTCTGCTTATTGATTGCCGTCTTGAGTCCGTAGTAAGGAACAGCGGCGTCTGTCCATTCCTTTCTCTTTATCTTCTGAGTTCTGTTCAGGATGAACACGTTCATCGCAATGCTCTCGGACTCATACTTCTTAGCGTCAAACTTAAGGGTAGACTTTGCTATCTTCTCATTACTGTAAACAACGAGCTGACAGCCCTCGGTCTCACCTCTTGTGAGGTAGACGTCATAGGTCGTGCTTGCGTTATCGGGCTTTTCCTTGACGTTTGCTATCTGCTTATCGGTCAGATGCGTCGTCCAAGCGTCGACCTCGATCTCGGTCTTTCCGCCGTCATTCTTCTTGCCCTCGTTCTTGTTGCAGGCAAAAAGTGAAAGAAGCATCGAAA
>JAZQGR010000113.1:0-6967 GCA_045540115.1 Eubacteriales bacterium | reverse complement strand
ATACGATGGACGTGTTGGAAAACAAGAACGAAAAATACGGGAATGAAGCGAAAGAGCGTTGGGGCAACACCGATGCCTATCGGGAATATGCATCCAAGCACGAGGGCACTCCTGGTGAGGACACGGTCGCCGGAATGAATGTGATTTTTGCTGGTTTTGCTCGTTTGATGAGAGCCGGCGCGTTACCCGATTCCGCCGAGGTGCAATCGGCTGTAATGACGCTGCAGGCGTATATCACGGAGCATTTTTACACCTGTACCAAGGAGATTTTGGCTGGGCTCGGGCAGATGTATGTAGCCGATGCGCGTTTCAAGAAGAACATTGACAAGTACGGCGAGGGAACTGCCGAGTTCGCGGCAGACGCGATTGCAGCTTACACCAGGAAAAAATGAATCCATATCTGAAAAATCTGAACAAGATCGAGTTCGTCGTGACCTACGCCTGCACGGGGCGGTGCAAGCACTGCTCCGAGGGAGATCACCCGTCCTGTGGCGAGCGGATCGATCCAGGGATTGCCGCGGATGCGGTGCGTAAGATCGCGGCGGAGTATGATATCCAAACGGTTATGACCTTTGGCGGCGAGCCTCTTTTGTACCCGGACGCGGTCTATGCGATCATGACGGCCGCCAATGAACTGAATATTCCCAAACGGCAAGTCATCACCAACGGCTATTTTTCAAAGAATGCCGATAAGATTCGCGAGGTCTCGGAGCGACTTGCCGCGTGCGGCGTGAACGATCTGCTTTTGTCGGTGGATGCTTTCCATCAGGAAACGATACCGCTTGATGTGGTGAAGCAATTTGCCGCAGAAGCAGAGAAGTGCGGCATACCAATCCGCCTTCAGCCTGCGTGGCTCAGGAGTGCGACAGATGATAATCCGTACAACAGAAAAACGAGGGAGATTCTCAACAGCTTTGTGGATATGGATATTACCGCAAACGAGGGAAACATCATTTTCCCCGAAGGAAACGCTTTGAAATATCTCGCGGAGTATTTCATGGACAGCCTTCCCGAAAATCCGTACGTGGAAGATCCGCGCGACGTTCGCTGTGTGTCCTTCGAGCCGAACGGCAACGTTCTCGGCGGCAACATATACGAGCGCGATATTATGGAGATTATAAGAGATTACGTACCGTAAATGTGAAAAGGAAAAAGTGATATGACAAATGAAATCATCGAATTATTACCTTCTGTAGATTTGAAGGCGAAGATCAAAGATACGAATCATCAATTTACGGAAGATGAGTTGTTACAAATTATATACAGATATGCGCCTACTTTCGAACTGCGATTATCATTGTTAGATCGATTCTCGGAGATTGCCGCGCCTCCCGTTTCCGCATTAGCAAAGGCATATATCGAATACGAACAGAATAATTACAACCGGTTCATAGCTGCTCCTGAGGGATTTGTTTATGAACTTTCAATCAAGGAAACTCCCGATTCGTATGAAGAAAAATATTTGTGTTCGTCATATAATGCTGCACTTGTTTGCATTGATCGTTTTTATGAAGAATATGCAGATTTTTCAAAAGAAACGGAAAAGACCCGATACAAAATCTTAAAGCGAAAGATATTTTCGGAGAATGATAAATTTGATGAAGATGCCTATGGTGAGTGTGTGCTTGGATCAAACAAGACAGTTTTAGAAGTATCGGACTACAAGAATCCTGCTGATTGCGAATTGGACACTATGTGTTCTGAGTGCAAGGAGATTTGTCCTCGTAGATGTGATGATGTTTGCTTCCCTTGCTTCGCGCATAACCATGCCATAATCAAATATTGCGATTACGAGGGTAAGGATTGTTTCGGCGTGAATTTGTGCTTGGGAAATGAATGTGACGGCATGGCAACAGAATTCTATGTCATTCCTTTGGATTCTTCCACAATACGTGATCACAGGTTTGCGGATGATTTTTACGATCATCAACATATAGAGCTTCCCCTTGCAACTCTTGCAACGCCGGATGATTTGGATGAAACTATGAAAAAGAATTATTTTGATTTTATATCTTTCTTGAATGAACAAAAATCATGACCAACCAAGAAATATTAAAAATCGCGATGGCGCAATCCGCTATTGACCTTTGCGCCGCGCCCGATGACTTTGAAAAGAGCGAGAACGTGGTCGTCACGTCGTGTGAGAGCGAGGGGGCAAGGCGGTATTTGAAACTGCCGTTTTCCTGTCAGCTGGTGTCGTATGGCAACAACGTGGTGGCGGCGGTGTCGCCCGAATTCCGTGAGATCGCCGAGAATTACATCAACAAATATCCCGTCGAGCATCTGTTTGAAACGCCACATTTGCACGCTCTAAACGAGAAATTGATGGAAAAGGGGCAGAAGATCTGCTTTATGGCGGAGTATTTTTTGCCCGACATGGGCGCTCTGCGTGCGCTCGATTGCCCCTACGAAATGCGGCTTTTGACGCAGAGCGACTTTGCTGAGCTATACTTGCCCGAATGGTCGAATGCGCTTTGTAAGGACAGAAAGCATCTTGACGTGCTTGGTGTGGGTGCGTATGACGGCGATCAGCTGATCGGCCTTGCGGGGTGCAGCGCCGACTGTGATACCATGTGGCAGATCGGCATTGACGTGCTGCCCGCATATCGCAGGCAGGGGATCGCCTCGGCGCTGACAAGCCGTCTTGCCATCGAGATTTTGAAATGCGGGAAAGTGCCGTTTTACTGCGCCGCCTGGTGCAATGTGAAATCTGTCCGCAACGCCATCAAAAGCGGTTTCCGTCCCGCGTGGGTGGAAATGACGGCCAAGTCCTGCGAGATGGTGGACGGAATGAATCAATCATGATAAATCGAAAGAGAATCAATGACTATGGAATACAGACAACTTCCTCACGGAAATGAAAATGAGAAATACAGCGTGCTCGGTCTTGGCATGGGCGGTATCGGAAAAACGCCCGTAGATGAGATCGAAGCAATTATACGCAAGGCAATCGACAACGGCATCAACTTTTTTGACCTTTGCACGGCGGGCGCGTCCTATGCCCCCATCGGCAGAGCGATAAAGAATTGCCGAGAGAAAGTGTTTTTACAGGTGCATTTCGGTGCGGTTTATGACGAGGATGGAGAGTACGGATGGTGCCGGGATTTTGACACAATCAAAAAGACCTTTCTTTGGGAACTCGAACAGCTTGGCACAGACTACGTAGACTTCGGTTTCCTTCATTGCGTGGACGATGACGAGGATTTCGATACGCTCTGCGAGATCGGCGTGCTTGACTATTTGAAGGAACTGAAAGCGCAGGGCGTTGTTCATCATATTGGCTTTTCTTCCCATACACCGAGCGTGGCAAACCGCATCCTTGACACGGGGCTTGTGGACATGATGATGTTCTCACTCAACCCTGCCTACGATTTCGAAAAGGGTGATGAGTACGGCATTGGCTCGGTTAATGAACGCTTTGAGCTTTTCCGCCGTTGTGAGCGCGAGGGCGTAGGTATTTCGGTCATGAAGCCCTTTTTCGCGGGTCAGCTTTTGTCTGCCGATCAGTCTCCCTTTGGAGTTGCTCTGACGCATAATCAATGCCTGCAATATGCCATCGACCGTCCCGGCGTTCTGTGTGCCGTTCCCGGTGTGCAGACGATGGCGCATCTGGATACGCTTTTGAAATTTCTTACCGCCACCGATGAGGAGAAGGATTATTCCATAATAGGCACGTTTACGGCGGATACCATCACGGGCACTTGCGTCTATTGCAATCATTGTCAGCCTTGTCCGGAAGGAATTGATATCGGTCTCGTAAACAAGTATTACGACCTTGCTCTGGCAGGTGACGATATCGCCGCCAATCACTACACAAAGCTGTTGGTCAATGCTGAGGCATGTCTGCATTGCGGTCATTGTGAGAGCCGCTGCCCTTTCTCGGTCAAGCAGGAGAGCCGGATGGAAGAAATCGCAGAGTATTTCGCTGAGTGATCAATTCCGGTTTGTCAAGGATGATTATTTAGGGAATTGCTATGGTTTTAGAAACAGAACGCCTTATTCTCCGCCCGTGGCGCGAGGATGATGCAGAGGATTTATACATATACGCCAGCGACCCCGATGTAGGCCCACCTGCCGGGTGGCCGCCCCACACGAGCGTTCAGAACAGTCGCGAGATCATTCGTACGGTGCTGTCCGCGCCCGAGACTTATGCCGTGTGCCTCAAAGAGAACGGCAAACCGATCGGCAGTATTGGCTTTCACCGTAACGATCTTGCAGAAGCGGACGATGAATACGAGCTTGGTTATTGGATTGGAAAGCCGTTCTGGGGGCAGGGGTTTATTCCCGAAGCCGCGCGTGAGATGCTTCGCTATGCATTCGAGGATCTTTGCATGAACCGCATCTGGTGCGGCTACTATGACGGCAACAAGAAAAGCCGTCGCGTCCAGGAAAAGCTGGGATTCGTTTATCAGCGCAAGACCGATGGGATTGAAGTGAAGCAGATGAACGAGATTCGCACAGGGCACTCCAATCTCATGACAAAGGAGCGTTGGCAGAAGGTTGAACTGTTCCGTCAGCAGAAGAAATTGCTCGATACCTTCCTGCAAAACGGCGCGATCTCTCAGGCGCAGTACAATAAAAGCTTTGGCGACCTGGTCGAGCTGATGGAGATGCACGGGGTAGAATAAAGATACGGAGAAGTGAAATGATAAAAGAACTGATGCACGATCCGATCTTCCTTGCAGGAAAATCGGAAGTTGCGACAAAAGAAGATTTGCAGGGCGCACAAGACTTGCTGGACACGCTGATGGCACACAGAGAAAGCTGTGTTGGCATGGCTGCAAATATGATTGGCGTGCGCAAGTGCATTATCGCTTTTCTCGACGAGAGCGGTCGAGCTCCTACGTACACTATCATGCTCAATCCCGAGATTATCATGAAGGACGGTGCGTATCACACAGAAGAAGGCTGTCTATCGCTTCTCGGTGGACCGCGCAAGTGCAAGCGTTATAAGACCATCAAGGTACAGTATCAGACCTTGGAAATGCAATCGCGCACCAAGACCTACACCGGCTGGACGGCACAAATCATACAGCACGAAGTCGACCATTGCAATGGGGTGCTGATTTAATCGATAAATAAGAATTTGACGAGGTGAAACTATGGAATATACCATTACAGAATATAAGGATTATAATGAGCAAGAAATACTGCCGCTTTATGAAAGTGTTGGATGGATAAACTACATCAGAAAACCTCAAATGCTGAAATATGCCTATTTGCACTCATTGAAAAGTTATGCTGCTTTTGCAGACAGCAAACTTGTAGGTGTGATTCGTGTTGTTGGTGATGGTTCTTCGGTAGTCTTTGTGCAAGATTTGCTTGTATATCCCGAATACCAAAGACAGGGTATTGGTACGGCATTGCTTAAAAGAATAATGGAAGATTATCGTGGTGTGTATCAGTTGCATCTACTAACAGAAAACACCGAGAAAACAATTGCTTTTTATAAGTCCCTTGGTTTCATTATGGACACAGATATAGATTGCAGAGCATTTTCAAAGTATTGTGTTGATTGACAAATTCCAATTTATCGGGGAGAAAGGAGTGGCGGTAATGGTTACGAAGCTGAAATACGGCAATACGAATACATACTTCATCCGTGGCGCAAAAGGCAGTATTCTGCTCGATACCGACTATGCCGGAACGCTCCAAATGTTCTATAAAGAAATTAAGAAGAACGGCATATCACTCAAGGATATCACCTATATCCTTGCAACGCACTACCATCCCGACCATATGGGGCTTGTTGGAGAGATTGTGGATATGGGTGTGAAGTTCCTTGTGATGGATACCCAAGTGCCGAACCTTCATTTCTCGGACGAGATATTCAGCCGGGATAAGACATTGAGGTTTTTGCCATCCGTACCCGAAGACAAAGCCGAGGTCTTTGCTTGTAAAGATAGCCGAGCCTTCCTTGCTTCGTTGGGCATTGACGGAGAGATCGTCTCCACTCCAAGCCACAGCGAGGACAGTATAACGCTTGTTCTGGACAGCGGAGATTGCTTCGTGGGGGATTTAGATCCTATGGAGTACATGGATGGCTACGAGGGGAATTCAGCCTTACAGAGCGATTGGGAGAAGATTATGAGCTTCAGCCCCAGGGTGATACATTACGGACACGCTCCAAAAAAAGTATTGTAATTTTGAAGAAAAAACGGAGAAAAATGGGAGAAAAATGAGTATTATAAAAATAGTGATAAAAGGATGCTCCGGGTACGGCCCCGTGGATATGGCGTATGATGACAAACTAACTCTAACCCCGACGAGCATAAGTTATGAATACAATCCTTACATGGAGTCGGAAACGAACCCATTAAGAAAGTGGTCGCATAGAACGAACAGCCCTCTGTACAAAGTCGGTTTTGAAAGGGTAGTTGCAACGATGCCGAGTGTTCTTGAACCAGAAGAGGTATGGGAATGCACCGATGTAGGTATGATGGATTTTACTGTCACCTATGACGATAAAAGTCGAAAGCACATCCGCTATTGGTGTACGCCTTCGGCCTTTCCTGAATGCTGTGCTGCAATTCGCGACTTGGTACCGTTTACAGAAATGACACCGGAGGTCGTGCGTTCATATGATGATGATGTCGAAGATGAATAAAAAGAGTGGCAAGAATACAAATCCTTGCCACTTAATTATTTGGAAAATCTCCCGGTTTTCGCCTCAAAAAACCAATTGTGGTCAAACATGTGGTCAAGCCCGATTTTGAGCCGATTTTGGGCAAAAAAATAGCGGACGTTTTCGGGGCGGTGCAAACACCCAAAAGCCCGAAAAAGCCCGTAAAATAAATAAAATCTAAGGTACAATTGAACCCCCGATTTTGGTCTGAGTGACTGGACTTGAACCAGCGGCCTCTACCACCCCAACGGATAAAATACTGTTTTTCCGATACTTTTTAGTTTTTCCGGTGCTTTCCTGTCCGGGAAAACAGCGGTTCCCGTGCTCTCGTGTGCTCTTGTG
>JAZQGR010000112.1:0-58292 GCA_045540115.1 Eubacteriales bacterium | reverse complement strand
ATTTGCCGTTATAAACGGTAAGGTACTACCAAACTTAATTTATTCTGCAAAATTAAGAGCATACACATTAACTACTTATATAACCTACGTACTTATGTATGCCTTTTTCCCGGACGGTGGTGACATAGGCTCGGCGTATGTCTTTTTTGGGTTGATTAACAACAGCACCGCCGTGCATATATTGGGAGTATTAAGCACAGTAAGCCTGGTTGCGTATATAGTTTTTACAATTCTTCAAATAATCGAAAGTGGTAAAGTGAAAAAGAAACTAATGTAATACCATAAAAGCGAGGTGAAATTCACCTCGCTTTTGCTATTTATAAAAAACCGTCCCAAGTCCTTTTTTGACCCCCTATGCGTCGGACAATTCCGGTTGCTTTCATATATAAATTCTCCTTTATTTCAAATCGTGATACTATTATTTGTTATTGAAAGAAATTTATACTACGCAAATTTGCTTTTATTAACAAAGGCTTACAAAACAAAATAGCCGCAGAGCGATACGCTCCGCGGTTATTTTTATGTTTTATCTTCAGAGCTTAGCAAAGAACTCCACGATAACGTCCCATAGGGGCGTCACCTTAACAAGCACGGGTACGAGGATCAGAGAAATGACAGACATAAGCTTAATAAGAATATCCATTGCGGGACCTGCGGTGTCCTTGAGGGGATCTCCGACGGTGTCGCCTGTAATAGCAGCCTTATGAGTTTCGCTTCCCTTTCCGCCGAAGTTACCCGCTTCAACGTACTTTTTCGCGTTATCCCACGCGCCGCCTGCGTTCGCCATAAATACAGCGAGCATGATTGCAGATACGAGTCCGCCGATCAGCATGCCGCCAAGACCCGTCGCACCAAGCACAAAGCCTACGGCGATCGGTGCCAGAATAGCGAGCAGACCGGGGGCTATCATCTCGCGCAAGGACGCTTTTGTCGATATATCGATACAACGGTTATAGTCAGGAACGCTCTTGCCCGTCAGAATATCGGGATCGTTTTCAAACTGCGAGCGAACCTCCTCTACCATCTTATTAGCAGCTCTGCCGACCGAGCCGATGGTCATAGCGCTGAACAGATACGGCAGCATTGCACCTATAAGCAATCCGATCAGCACGCAGGGGTCGCTGAGGGAAATCGTGAAGCCGTCAACGTGTTTTGCTACCGACTCTATAAAGGAAACGATGAACGCAAGGGAGGTCAGAGTAGCGGAACCGATGCAGAAGCCCTTTCCGATAGCGGCAGTCGTGTTACCGACGGCGTCAAGCTTATCGGTGATGCTACGAACCTCGCTTGGCATACCCGACATTTCGGCAATACCGCCCGCGTTATCGGAGATCGGGCCGTAGCCGTCGACCGATACCGTGATACCAACCGTACAAAGCATACCTACCGCCGCAAGCGCGATTCCGTAAGCGCCGCCGAAGAAATACGCAAGCGCGATCGCCGCACCGAGGCAAGCTATCGTCAGCCAGGTCGAGCGCATACCTACGCCAAGACCCGAGATAATATTCGTGCCGTGACCGGTCTGTGATTCTTTTGCGATCGCCTTAACGGACGAGTACTTATCGGAGGTATACAGCTCCGCGACGAAGCCGACGCCGATTCCGGCGACAAGTCCGACTATGACGCTGAACATATACTTGTACTCGCCGAGGAAGAATATAGCAAGAAGAACCGATGCGGCTATAACGATGCCGGTTGCGATATAAGTGGAAATATTAAGTGCCTTATGGGGATCCTTCCAATTACGGGATCTAACGATCATAACAGAAATGAGGGACGCTAAAATTCCGACGCCGCAAATGAGGATGGGGAACAAAATATGCTTGAAGGAAAGGCCCGTGAAGAGCGCCATCGTAAGGCAAGAGATAATAGAACCTACGTAAGACTCGGTAAGGTCAGAGCCCATACCTGCAATGTCACCTACGTTATCACCAACGTTATCGGCAATAGTAGCGGGGTTACGGGGGTCATCCTCGGGGATTCCTGCCTCAAGCTTTCCGACAAGGTCAGCTCCGACGTCTGCCGCTTTCGTATAGATACCGCCTCCGACGCGCGCAAAGAGCGCAATAAGAGAGCATCCAAGGCTGTATCCTGTAAGTATCTGTATAGGCGCGTGAATATCGCCCGTGATGAGATAAACGACGATGAAAATGCCAACAAGTCCGAGCAGACCGAAGCCGGCGACGGAAAGGCCGAGAACCGCGCCGCCGCTGAATGCGACCTTAAGCGCGCCCGACATGCCCTCTTCCTTCGCCTTCATTGCGGTTCTTGCGTTTGCCTTTGTAGCGATCGCCATACCGATCCAACCTGCAGCAGCAGAGAAGAACGCGCCGATCACAAAGCAGATCGCCGCCTGCCAGCCAATGCCTTCAGCGCCTTTAAGGGCGGGTATGAAGCCAAGGACCGCGAGCAATGCGCCCACGCCAAAAACGAAAGGAATGATGAGCTTGTATTCACGTGAAAGGAACGTCATTGATCCGCTATGAATATAGCCCTGAATTTCCTCAACTCTCTTGTCGGCTATCTTAAGACGCGATACCCTGCGAAACAGCACGAAAACGAAGCACAACGTGATCACCGCCGCGATGGCAACAAGAGAAAGAGATAGATAAGTTATTTTTTCCATTGTAGTCTCCTTTAATATTATATGTCGATATTGTATCATATCCGTGTTTATAATGCAACAGGATTTTTCATAACAATTAAATATTTGAAAAGCTCAAACACGGGTATTTTGACACCCTGCTTATCGTTTTCGAAGTTACGGCATTAGGTGTCCAGAGAATTTCGGCGTAGGAAATTCTCTCTCCAACGTAGATCGAGAAGCCCTCAGGTTCTTTTGGAATCTATATGAGGATGAAGAACTTAAATTGCAATCATAAACGATCAAATTATAATACCGCCGATTTACGGCGATTGTGGTTTAGGTTTAATCAGCAGATAAAAGGGCGTTATCAAATTTATAGATCAAGTGCTGTTAGGCGAACAAAAATATTCAAAAGCGAGGTGAGATCACCTCGCTTTTCCGTTTTTGAATTATTATAACTAATTGAAATTACACCATATTATCATCGCAAGGTTGGCGATCATCGTTATTAACAACCGTTTTCTTCTTTTTGTTTACTATAACAACAATTACGCCAACAACGCCGCCGATAGCTGCACCTATAATGGTTTTTTCAACAACAGAATCCCAAAAAACATTATTTTTCTTTTTTACCAAAGAGTCGTTCACGCCAAAAAGTACGCTATCGATGATGTTTTTCATTTCATCGTACTCCGAATCGTAAAACTGTGATTTTGACTGAAACGTAAATGTATAGCAATCTTTATTTACACATGTAAAGAAGTCACATACGTAATAGCTTGCATCTATGTACTCTACTTTGGTGAACTTGTAGCGGTTTTCGTAAACCGAATAAACATTCGAATTCTGTTTTTTGGCAAAATCTTCCGCTAACCCTAAAACTTTTTCATAACTATAATTTGATAAATTAATTGTACCGTCTTCAATCGTTCTTCTTTTAACAATCAGTTCAAAGTATTCGCCATTATCATAAAACAAAATGGCATACAGATACGCTTCATTGCTATAAAGAATATTATGCATAAAATCATAAGAAAAACCCAGCTCGCCCAACTCTGAGTTGTTTTTTATATTATCTCTCGTAAATACATACCACACAGAATCATCCACTTGAATACTCATGTTATCTATTCCGCCAAGATGATATGTTTCGGCATATGCGGATATAGGCACAAAAGCCATCAAACAAAACGCTATTGTCATTATAACACATATATTTTTCTTCATATACATTCGTCCTCTGTCTTTATTTTTTTGACGGTGTATTTCCGCCGTTATTTACAACGAACGGCTTAAAGGTTCGAAAAGCTCACGCACGGGTATTCTGACACCATGCTTATCATTTTCGGAGTTACGGCATTAGGTATCCAGAGAATTTCGGCGTAGGAAATTCTCTCTCCAACGTAGATCGAGTAGCCCTCAGGTTCTTTTGGAATCTATATGAGGATTCGGATTTGACATTTTTCAATAAAGCTGTTTGATCCAGATTTTCCTATAAGAATAACATTGGATCCCGCCAATTCCTCTTTCGAGACGCTTTTCGCGTTTTTTATCGGCAATACGTACTGTAAAAGACTTGACATTTCTCCGTACAGCATATTTATTGCTTACTTTTCCATGCCGTTGTAGTTATCGGTCAATAGTATCCATCTGTTTTTCATATCATGCACCTGTTCTGAGATCAGTTTTGTTTTCTTCGAAAAGGTAGATTTTGTTATCATTCTTACTGCCTAAACGAGACACAGAAGAAATGTACTGATTCTTTTTTTTATTTATATCAGATCCTTTGTTCTTTGTACGCAAAGCGCAGCTTTTTACGCCATCGTTTTAAGCATTTCGAGAGTTACCTCGTATTTGCAGGGCTTATTATTGATGAGATTTTCGTATTCATCCTCCATAAATTTACCCATTCTCTGCACCTCGTTGCCTGCACTTCCCGCAATATGAGGGGTAAGAATGCAGTTTGGCAAGGTATAAAGCTCGCTGTCGGAGATCGGCGGCTCGGGGCATGTAACGTCGAGAATCGCTGTAAGGTCGGGGCGGGATTTGAGAGCATTTATCAGATCAATTTCGACCACCTGTGCGCCGCGGCCGGTGTTTATGAAGGTTGCATACGGGAGCATTTTTTCAAAAAGGAATCCGTTAAGCATGCCTTGCGTTTGCTCGTTGTTTGCAAGGTGATTTGAAACGACCTGACATTTTTCAAAAACTGCTTCGAGGCTGACCTTTTCAACTCCGAGCTCATCAGCCGTTTCGTCGGGCAGAAAAGGATCGTAAACAAGCACGTCGAGGTTATAGTCCTTCAGCATTTTTATCACGAGCTTTCCAATCATTCCCGCGCCGATAACGCCGATCTTTACGTTATAATTTCCGGGATATAGCTCGTGTGTCGCTCTCGCGACATGATGATCGGTAAATTTCATTACCTTGAAAAAGCCCTTATTGGCAAGAACGGTAAGAGCCACCGTATATTCCGCGACCGGAACGGCATTTGCCGCCCACGAGGAAAACACCTTTACGCCGCAATTAAGAAAAGGTCTGGCAAAAAACTGCACCGAGCCCGCGCCGTAAAAGACCGCCTTCAGCGACGGCAGATATGCCTTGATCTCGTCCTCCGTGAAAACGGGCATTCCCCAAGTCGAGAAAACGTATTCCGTGTCCTTGAAGATTTCGGGATCATTTATCACATCTGCCTTCGTGTAAACTCGCTCGTCGGAGCAATAGACGTTTTTTACGTTGTTTTTATCTTCACAAAGAAATACCTTCTTCATTTCGCGATCTCCTTCAGCGCCTCAGCCTCAGTCTTGAGCGTTTCGAGCCTGCCATCGGGCATAAATTCCAGAAGCAGAGTCTTATCGTCATCAAAACAGCTGAGATATTTTTTCCAGATATCCTTTGCATCATTCAAAGGATACATTTTGGTTTCCTTCCAGTTGAAAACGTGAATATTTACCGTGTAGAGAGAAAGAAGGGAGGCGTACGCGATATTTTCCTCCTCCGTTCTGAATTGATTCGGTTGCCAATACATTCTGAAGCTCGGAGAGTCTATTGCCTTCATCAGCTCAAGGGCGGATTCCTTTTTGTTTGTATAGCTTCTTATATGACACTCCATACAGAGGATCACTCCGCTCTCCTCCGCGAGCTCTGCCGCCTTTTTGCACTCTGAAAACAGCTCCGCTTTTTCGCTTTCGCTGTAATCCTGCGAATTTTTGTTTCCGCACCAAAGACGCAAGACATTTGTACCGAGAGCCTTAGCCGCCTCGATATAGCTATGAAGCTCCGAGATAGGATTTGAACCAAGATAAAAATAAGTTCCGTACGATGAACAAACGATACCGTATTCCTTCTGGAGCAAAGCAATTTCCTCCGCTTTACCCGGCGGACAATGCACGTCGCTTCCCCATTCTATATGAGTAAGGCCGCATTCCTTCATAGCGGTCAATATTTCCCGCGGTGTTCTGTTCCTGAAGGACACCGAAACCAAGCCGAGTCTGTTTTTCATATTTTCCCTCCATCTTCTTTGATATGATTATATCACAACTTAAGATATTTTGCACGTTTTTTAGTTATTCGATTACTTTTTTGATATATTCGCTCGGCGAGAATCCCGTCGACATCTTGAAGAATTTCGAAAAATAGTTAACGGTACTGAAGCCGCAGGCGGTCGCAACGTAGGAGACTGAGGTCTGTCCCGAAAGGAGAAGCGCCTTTGCAAGTGACATTCGGTGCCCGATCACGTCGTTTATCGGGGAGATACCATACCGTCCTCTGTAAAGTTCGCTGAAGCGACTGACGGAATATCCCGACATCGCCGCCATTTTATTTAAGCTCCATTTCTTTTCGGGGCTTTGAGCTATGGCGTTTCTTACTGCCGCGATTCTGATTTGATCGCTACGACAGGTGTTGCGGTTCTCGTATGCGCGGTGCATCGCGATTATCATTTGCGTCATAATGCTTTTTATGACATCCGACGAACCGAGCTCCTTAGAATTATGCTCGGAAAGCATTTCCTTAAAGCATTTTCTGAACGGAACGGGGTCCCCTGCGCTAAAGGCGGTATTGAGCGGCAACGGATATTTTTCGAGAAGCTCTCTTACGTCCTCACCGCCTACGTGAAGCCAATCGTTTGCAAAACCCTCGTCGCTGTCGGAACGCGGGCCGTGATACACTATTTCATCGGGAGTGTTTATAACAATATCCCCCGCCTCGCCCTCATACAGCCGACCGTCGCGATAATACAAAAAGGGAGTGTAAAAGCAACACACCGTGTACTGCGAAAATTTCGCTTTCTGGCAAAACTCGCCTTTTTTGTGAAAGAACCTCACGCCTATCATAGTCAGATCCATATAATCACCCATATTCGTAAGATAGTGTAAATAAATCGTCAAATAATGCCTTGTAATCGTAATTTTATCATAATATAATAAAAATATCAAGCGATTTTTGGAGGATACTCTTATGAAAAAATACAGCTTAAACGGAATCTGGCAAATGGAGGGCGGCGGATACTCCTGCTCGGGCAATATTCCGGGATCGGTTTATTCTTTCTTGCTTGATAACGGTCTGATGGATGACCCTTATTACAGAGCGAACGAGCGCGATGCTCTGAAGCTTATGGAAAACGATTTCGTTTTTTCAAGAAGCTTTGATCTTGATAAAACAGACAGTCCGATACTTCTTCATTGCGACGGTCTTGACACGCTCTGCGATATTTACGTAAACGGCAAGTACGTCTCTCACACAGATAATATGCACCGCAGCTACGAATTTGACGTCACAAGCAAGCTTTCCGACGGTGAAAACGAGATCAAGCTCGTATTTTTCTCCCCTAACAAATTCGTCCGCGAAATGCATAAAAAGGTAAAATCATACGGCAACGGCGACACGCTTATCGGACATCCTCATTTGAGGAAGGCGTGCTGTATGATGGGCTGGGACTGGGGCCCCATGCTTCCCGACGCGGGAATATGGAAGGATATTTATCTGCTCGTCCTCGACAGCGACAGAATATCCGACGTTCATATAATTCAGCGGCACGAAAACTGCAAGGTCTACGTAACGCCGAGCGTAAAGACCGAAAGAGGCGCTTCTCATATTTCCGTCAAGGTGACATCCCCCGACGGCGCGGTACTTGAATTACCTGCAAACGAAGAAAGCGAGATCCCGAACCCTGAGCTATGGTGGCCGAACGGCTTCGGTGAGCAGAATCTCTACCGCTTCGATATTGAGCTTATTGAAAACGGAGAGACCGTCGACAGCGTTTCAAAGCGCATAGGTCTGCGCGAGCTGAAGCTTATACGCGAAAAGGACGAATGGGGCGAAAGCTTCTGCCACGAAATTAACGGCGTAAGGTTCTTCGCAATGGGTGCCGACTACATCCCCGAGGACAATATTCTCTCCCGTTACTCAAAGGAACGCACCTACGATCTCATCAAGCAGTGCCGCGACTGCAATTTTAACACCATCCGTGTCTGGGGCGGCGGCATTTATCCTCACGATTATTTCTTCGATGCCTGCGACGAGCTCGGCATCATCGTATTCCTCGACCTGATGTTTGCCTGTATGGCAATACCCGAGGGCAAGGAGATGTACGATAACATAGAGGCGGAGGTACGCGACAACCTCGCTCGAATGCGCCATCATGCCTCTCTTGCCATCATTTCGGGAAACAACGAAATGGAGCTCGGATATATTGATTGGTGGGATTTTGAAAGTCCCTCATCGATCAGAGCCGCTTATATAAGCATTTTTGAGAAAATGATCCCGCAAGCAATATCGGAGCTTTGCCCGTATATTCCCTACGTTCCGTCGTCACCGAGCTCCTTTGGAAGCTTCATTGATCCGCGCAACGAAAACTACGGCGATACTCATTATTGGTACGTCTGGCACGGAGGTCTTCCCTTCACCGAATACCGTAATCACTATTTCAGGTACCTCAGTGAATTTGGCTTCGAGTCATTTCCGTGTGAAAAAACGGTTAACTCCTTCACCCTGCCCGAGGACAGAAATATTTTCAGCCGCATAATGGAGATGCACCAGAGATGTAAGGGCGCAAACAAAAAGATACTTACATACCTGTCCGACACCTTCAGATATCCGAGCGAGTTCGGAACGATGCTCTACGCTTCTCAGCTTCTTCAGGCTGAGGCGATGCGCTACGGAGTCGAGCATCTCCGCCGTAACCGCGGCAGATGTATGGGTGCTCTTTATTGGCAGTTAAACGATATCTGGCCCGTTGCCTCCTGGTCGAGCATCGACTGTTTCGGCAGATACAAGGCGCTTCAATACGTCGCAAAGCGATTCTTTGCGCCCGTTATGATATCCTGCGAGGAGATTGGGGAAACGCACACGAGACCGTTCGTCGTAATGCAACCCGATGCCTTCGATTACAGCACTCAGGCGCGCCTCTCGGTCGCAAACGAAACGCTGAGCGAGGTCTTCGGTACTGTAAAATGGGAGCTCCGCTCAAATGACGGTGCCGTGCTCCGAAGCGGAAGCGAGAACGTTACAGTCCCTGCCCTTACGAGCATTTGGCTTGACAATATGGATTTCAACAAGACCGACGTTGAAAAAAATTATCTCAGCTTCAGCTTCCTAACCGACGGAGTAACGGTATCGGAGGGAACGGTGCTCTTCACCGTGCCGAAGCACTTCGGGTTCATTGATCCGAGGCTTCGTTACGAGATAAACGGAGACGAGATAACCGTTTACGCCGATGCGTTTGCAAAATACGTCGAGATCTATTCGCCGGACAGCGATTTCATTCTCAGCGACAATTACTTTGACATGAACGCGGGCAGCAAAACGGTGAAGATACTTGAAGGAACGCCAAAGACGGTCACGCTCCGAAGCGTTTACGATATAAGATAAGAAAAGCGACGGCTTGCGCCGTCGCTTTTCCCGTTTCGAATCTGAGTACATCAAATCCGCCGAACCTTAAAAAAGGACGCAAATAAAAGCAAAATATGTCCTTTTATATTGTTCGCTTCCGTGTTATACTGAAATCAAACAATTTCGAAGGAGAAATCCCTTATGAAAATAATTGATCTTAACGGAAAATGGAACGGTCAATGCTACAAAGACGGGAAGCTTGATTTTTCATATATTGGAACAGTTCCCGGCTGTGTGCATACCGACCTTATGGGAAGCCGTATCCCGTCCGATATATATTACCGCGATAACGCAGACAAGTGTCAGTGGATCGAGGACCGCGACTGGAAATACGAACGCTCATTTACTGTCGATGAGATCCCGCAAAACGCCTTTCTCGTTTTCGAGGGGCTTGATACCTACGCGGATATTTATCTTAACGGCGCCCTTATCGGAAAGACCGAGAATATGTTTATCCGCCACGAATTTCCCGTATCGGAGCTTCTGACTGTCGGCGAAAACACCCTTTCGGTCTATTTCCGTTCGCCCGTGCGCGAGGTCGAGGGCAAGGATGAGCGCCCTGCGGCGTTCACCTTTGAGCGCCTCTATACCCGCCGCATTCAGTGTACCTACGGCTGGGACTGGGTGGCGCGATTCGTCACCTGCGGCATCTGGCGCGACGCTTATATCGAGGAACGAAACGGCTTTGATATCAAAAAACCTTATATTTACACCGAGGTCGCAAATGAAAATTGGGCGCAGATAGTAGTCGAGGGCGAGACCGTAAACTACGAAAACGGCGCTTATTACACAATCGTTATCAAAGGCCCGTCGGGAAATACCGTCTACGATCACCGCTTCTACACGAGGGAGCCGTCCTTCAAGCATTATATAAGCATCCGAAACGCCGAGCTCTGGTATCCTCACGGCTACGGTAAGCAGCCGATATACACGCTCGAAATATGCGGCAAGACCTATAAATTCGGTATAAGAACGGCTGTCATCGAGGAGCTTCCCGACGAGGTCGGAAGCCCGTATTATGAAAAATGTCTAAAGATAAAGGAGACCGAAAGCGGGCGCGAATACGACAAGACCGAGAATTTTTCGGGCTTCCGTCTGCTTGTCAACGGCAAGCCCATTATGTGCAAGGGCGCAAACTGGGTTCCGTGCGAGCCGTTCCCATCCTTTGAGAGCGACGAAAAGATGACCGAAATACTCTCCCTTGCGCGCGAGGCGGGAGTCAATATGCTCCGAATCTGGGGCGGCGGGATCTTCGAGAAAGAGCATTTCTATGACGAATGCGACCGACTCGGAATACTGCTTTCACAGGACTTTTTAATGGCTTGCGGTCACTATCCCGAGGATGACGAGAGCTTCCTTTCTCACGTTCGCACCGAGGTGGAGTTTGCCGCACGCGAGCTTCGTAATCACCCCTCCATCGTTTGGTGGTCGGGCGACAACGAAAACGCCGCCTTCGGCTATGACGACGCAGAGGACTACCGTTCAAGAACCGTGATCCACAGGTCTATAATGCCGATGCTGAGCAAATTCGATCCGCGCCGCAGATTCCTTATTTCAAGTCCCTACGACGGCAACGTATACGCCTGCCGAACTGCGGGAACGACTCACAATACTCAAAGCCTCGGCTTCACCTTCCCTTACGTTTTTGACACCGATATGACCGATTACAAGGAATATTTCTGCTCGATGCCCGCACGCTTTATGGCGGAGGAGCCGACGATGGGTGCGACGTCGCTTCCGTCGCTTCGCAGATTTATGACCGACAGCGACATATACGATGAGAACGAGATGTGGGAATATCACACGAAGCCGAATCCGTCGCTTCCCTTCACGCTCTTTGAGTTCCTTAATACATTCACTTACAAGGTACTCGGGGAGTATAAGGATGGCTTCGACCGTTTCTTCAAGCTTAAATACGCACAGTACGAATGGGTGAGAGTCACGCTCGAAAACGCGCGCCGCAACCGCGGATTTATGAACGGTATGATCTACTGGATGTGGAATGATTGCTGGCCTGCGTCGAGCGGCTGGTCATTCGTCGATTATTACTGTCTGCCGAAGGCATCGTTCTATTCCTTCAAGCGCTGTGCTTCCGAGCTTATAGTGTCAATCGACAAATCGGATAAATACGATATTTATCTCTGTAACGACGGCTTTGATAAGCACGAGATCGAGCTTTCGCTCTCCTATCTTAAGGACGGTAAGATCGTTCATATTGAAAACGCGACGGTATCGAGTGGCGCAGAAATCTCTGAATGCGTATATTCCCTGCCCATTAACGCAGTTCCCGACTGCGCGATGCTGATCTGCGACGCGACAGGTGACAATTTCCGCGACCGTGCATTCTACAAGGACGGAAGCCTTCCGATCGTTCCCTGCTCCGCGCCCGAAATTATAGCACAGAGCGAAAACAGCATAACGCTGACCGCAAAGGAATACATCCACGCCCTCGAGCTTGACGGCGAATATATCTTCGACGATAACTGCTTCTCCCTCATGCCGAACGAAATCAAGACCGTCAATTTCCGTCCCGCAAAAAACGCGCTTACAAAAGATATAACGATCACAGGATATACAGTTAAGTAAAAAACCGAGGCGAACGCCTCGGTTTTCTCTTATTATGGATTATTTCATTTGAAATATAGCCTTGAAGCTATCCGCGCTTTTGCCTTCTGTATTCACTTGGCGAAATACCGTTTTTTCTTTTGAACATCAAGGTATAATGATTTGGCGACATAAAGCCGCATTTTTCAGCTATGAGGGAAATACTCAGGTTTGTATTTTCAAGATAAGCCGTTGAGCTTATCAGCCGTATGTTTATCAGATAATCAATAGGTGTCATTTTCAGATACTTATTGAAGTTATAGTTGATCGAACCCTTTGACTGCGCAAATTTTACGGAAAGATTATCCATCGTGATTTTTTCAGGATAATTGTCATTTATATAACGAAGCATTTTCATTAGTGACATGGGAATCGTGTTTTCATTCGCAGGACTCTCAGAGATCACCTTTGTATTTTTGATAGAAGTATTTACATCAAGCTTCCCTATTTCGTACACATAATAGGAGAACAAAGTATTGATTATCCGATCCATATACGGATCCTTATCGTCAATCGTCAGCATTTCGTCAACTATTGAGACAAGCTTTCGCGTCTGCTCGGCGGTCGGCTTCAAAACGCACATCTTAAATTTATCGAGAATCCTTGTCTGAAGATCATTCAGATAATTCGGAGACACATTTACGTTGTATCTTTCATAAGAGCCTCCCTCAGTCGTATGAAGGCAATGAGGAGGCACTATCAGAATAGTGGGGGCGCTTATAGTTACAAAATCACTTGCGAAAAAGATGTGACGTGTTCCACTTGTCAGAAAATATATTTCATAATGCTTGTGAGAATGCAGAACGAAGCTGTGGATATTTTCCTTGGAGGATATCTTTTCTACCTCAAAATACTCGTTAGGCTGCAGGCATATAGCGTCTGTAACAGAGAGGTTGTCGGTCTGCACTCTTTCATTGTGTGTAATCACAGTATGTTTTTTGCCCATTTATTCACCTTGCGCACAAAATTATATATGTATTCACAGATCAAGTTTAATACAAAAATCAAAAAATGTCAACTACATGAACAAGATAATCGATAATTTATGCATTTTAGCAAGCAACGATGGTCTTCTTTGCTATCGTATATACATCTTTGACAATGATTTGAATTATATATGTGGATTTATGCAAAGTATGAAGAATAATTAATAGACGCTTACGCCAAAGCGTAGTAAAATATACTTGGAGATCAGTATAGGGCTTGAAACAGCGAAGCCTTGACACACGCTTGCGGGGTTATGCAGAGACACCCAAAAAGCCGTATTGTTCAGGCATAGCCGTGTAACGGTCTTTATCTTTCATCTTCAAATCCCTCAATACTATCCAAATCAAAATTTAAAAAATTAAAAGGAGACACAATTATGAAAATGCTCAACAAAATCATTTCTTTTGCAATGGTGCTTATGATGATCGCGGCTCTTTGCGCAGCATTCGCCGTGTCCGCATCCGCAGAAGCCCCCAAGGTGGGCGACGTATTCGCTCCCAAGACTCTCGGCGCAAACGTTGCGACCGATGGCGTTTTCACACTCGCAGCTCTTGATGAAAACGGTGCTAAGGTAGATCTTGTTTACGATGCTGCCAACACTCAGTTCACCGCAAACGGCAAGCGCGTTTTCAGAACCAACAAGATCGAGCACGGATCGGTTTATCCTCACATTTCCGTTACCGACTACAACTACCTTTATGCCCGTCCCAATGACGGCTACAAGGCAGTAATCATTTTCAAGGCTCCCGCTGCCGGCACTTATGATTTTGACGTTCTCTTCTGCAAGCCCTACTATCAGTACGGCGGAGCTACTGCTGACACCGGTTGTAAAGCAACGGTAAGCGTTCTCAAAAACGGTACCGGTACCGCTCTCATGTCCGCTACCTCCGAAGAAGTTATCGACTCCTCGACAAATCTTCCTCAGGCGATTATCAATCAGGATTTCGAATTTAAAAAATCTGTTGAGCTCGCAGAGGGCGACGAGATCTGGTTCGTCATCGGTGCAGATGCAAACTACTCGAATCAGATGAACATCATCAAGCTCAATGCCGCTTACAGCGCTGCTCCCGCGCCCGTTGTTCCCACTCCCACTCCTAACCCCAACCCCTCTACCGCTGACGGCGTTATCATCAGCGTTATAGTAGCAACCGCAACCGCTGGCGTTGCCATCGCAATATCCAAGAAGAGACATTGATATATTCCCCTTACCTCGATTAGGGGTAAGGGGAATTTTTTACCCAAAATCAAATTCAGAGGTTGTATTTATGAGAAAAATACTATCTTTAACGTTAGCATTTTTAACGGTTATAACAGTTCTTTCCTCCTGCAACAAAAGAAATGAGGTGAAACCCGCCACCATGACGCAGAATACCATTACGTGCTGGACTACGTACGGCTATGATAAAATAAGAGGAGAAAGAAAAGCGCCCGAAAACGGCGCAACGACAGCAAGTATTTATCTGGCAAGAAATGAAGCAGAGGGCGTTCAGCTTTGTATGCGGTCTTCGGAACGCATGAGGGGAGTGACATTTTCCCTGAAAAGCGGCGGCGATGATACGATCTCTTATAACATTTTCGTTGTATATTACGTAACGGGTGCAAATGCAAATCGCAAGTTTTCCGACCCTATGCGTGACTATCATGAAGGCGATAAGCTCAACGTTAAAGCAGATGAATCGCTCAGCTTGTACGTTGAATTCAAAACAAACGACACACCTGCCGGAAAATATGATTATTGCTTTGAACTCAATGACTCCCTCGGAAACGTGATTTCAGAGTATAACGTTACCTTGAACGTTTGGAATTTTTCATACCCGGAGACGCCCAACCTTGCCACCGCAGTAGGTCTATGGGATACCAGAATCGCAAACTGGTACGGACTCTACAATAAGGACATTTTCAAAACCTTTTACGATTATCTTCTCGAGCACAAGCTGTCTTCTTATGATCTTCCGTACGATATTCTCGATCCCCGTGCCGACGAATATATGTCTGACCCAAGAGTCACCTCATTCTGTGTAAGATGGAGAGGAGAAATAGACATAGAAAAAGTCGATAAGATTTACGAAAAGCTCAAAACAAACCCCGTATGGATGGCAAAAGCGGTTTTGTACGCATCAGATGAGCCCCATAGTCAAGAAGGCTTTGATAAAATCAGAAATAATTTTCCCATTTATAAGGAACGATGGCCTGAGCTCAAGATACTGATTCCGTTTAACGTAAACAGACAAGTCAGCGAAAACGAGGATCAGCTCGATTTCCTTTCGCAATACATTGACGTACTTTGCCCTAAACTCGATATGTTCAAAAGCGAAGACCGCTTTCCCAGATATTACGAGCGTCTTATGGCGCTTAAGGAAGGCGGGAAAGGTATATGGACATACGTTGCCAATATTCCCGGAGCTCCCTATTCCAACGTGCAGATCGATATGACGGGCCTGACAAACAGAGTAGTATTCTGGCAGACGTATCAGTATAATGCTGACGGATTCCTCTACTGGTGCGTAAACAATTGGCTTAGTGATACCGACGTCTGGAAAGACGGCAACGGAGAACTGAATTACTGGGGTGACGGCATGCTCCTTTATCCCGGATCAAGTAACAGATACAATTATTCTTTCGAACAGTTCGCTCCATTTCCGTCCATACGACTTAAAATAGTTCGCGATGGAGTTGAGGACTATGACCTTCTCAAAATGGCAGAAGAGCTTTTCGGACGCGAGTGGCTCGATGAAAAGCTCAACGCTGTGTCTCCAACCAATTTTTCAATCTCCGTTGACAATGATGGCTTTGCGGCTATAAGAACGGAAATAGGAAATGCCATCAGTAATGCAATTTCGGAATCTGAAGCGTCAAATTAAGCGAAAGAGCCAAAATGACTCTCAAACATCTTAAATAATAATAAAACCGAGGCATACGCCTCGGTTTTTTACAACTCATGATTGTGTTTATTACTATCCATACTATCTTGAATTGTAACCGTGCTTACACTATAATGAAGATATAATAACAAACGGAGGTATGAATATGACACTCGGTAACGCAATAAACAAGCTTCGAACAGACTCTAAGCTTTCACAAGAACAGTTTGCAATGATCTTCGGGGTTTCTCAGCAGTCTGTGCAAAAATGGGAGAACGGCGAGTCCACTCCCGAACTCAACAAAATAATCAAAATATCAAAGCACTTCGGCGTTTCGCTTGACGCCCTCATTCTCGGCAACGACAACCGAGTGGTAGAAAATATGAGAAGCGCCGAAAAGATAAAACCGCAGTATTCGTCCATTCACGATTGGGAATTCTATTCTTCCAATCTTATGACCGAATATCAACAGTCAATAGAGGAAGGACTTGATATTGAGCCATATAAGGAAGTTTTCGCATCCATTTCGCGTTTACCGAAAAATGAGATCAAAAAGAAGTTTGGCGATATCCTTTTCGAGATCGTGAGAAAGGCAGGCGTAAAAGACGGATATTCGTTTATCGAGCCGTCCGATCTTAATTCGATAAAAGCTCTGCGCAAGCCGTATTCCTACGAAAAAAAGGAAATAACCGACCTCGAAAACAAGCTTATCGGTGCGTGGGCGGGAAGAGTTTGCGGCTGTATGCTCGGTCATCCGCTTGAAGGCATACGCCTTCACGAGCTGATCCCGTTTTTGAAGGAAACGGGAAATTACCCGATGCACCGATACGTTCTCAAAAGTGAAATTACCGACGAGATAAGAAGTAAATACACCTTTCATTTTGCAAGTCAGATATACCCCGACGCAATCGACAAGATGCTTTGGGACGACGATACGAACTACACCGTTCTCTATCAGGAGATAATCGAAAACTACGGCAGAGATTTCACTCCCTACGACGTGTCGCAGGCGTGGCTCTCTTATATGCCGAAGCGCTCCTACTGCACCGCGGAGAGAGTTGCGTTCTGCAACTTTGTGAACGGTTACGTTCCGCCCGAATCAGCTCAGTATAAGAACCCCTACCGCGAATGGATCGGCGCGCAGATAAGAGCCGACTACTTCGGATATATCAACCCCGATAACCCCGAAATGGCGGCTGAAATGGCTTGGCGTGACGCCTCTGTTTCGCACATAAAGAACGGTATTTACGGCGAAATGTTCGTCGCCGCAATGCTTGCCGTTGCCGCGGTTTCCGATAATTACGTTGACATCGTCCGCGCAGGTTTGGCAGAGGTACCGCACACCTCACGGTTGTATAAGGACGTTAGCGCCGTTGTCGACTGCTACGAAAGCGGAAAACCGCAGTCCGAATGCTTCAAGATGATAAACGACAAATACGACGACAGAAGTCAGCACGACTGGTGCCACACCGTGTCAAACGCTATGATAGTTGCCGCCGCACTGCTGTACGGTGCCGGCGACTACGGCAAGTCGATCTGCATTGCGGTTGAAGCGGGCTTCGATACCGACTGTAACGGCGCAACCGTCGGTTCGATCGTCGGTATGGTCGGCGGCATAAAGGCGATCCCCGAATGCTGGACGAGTCCGATAAACGACACTCTCCAAACGACGATTTTCGGCGTGGGAGACGTTAAAATAAGCGAAAGAGCAAAAATGACGCTCAAACATATAAAATAGCAAAAACCGAGGCGAACGCCTCGGTTTTCTCTTATTTATGAAGTCCTTTTGCGCGAAGGATCTCAAGAACGCGGTCAGGGTTATTACAGGTAATAAGCTCAATTCCCATTTCGACAGCCTTGTCGACCGTCGCCTCGTCTTTTATCGAAGCAGGTCCCCAGGCTCTCAGTCCCGTTTCCTTCTTGAAGGCTTCTACCTCCTCCGCGGAAAGATTGAACGCAACGCATGCACAGTAGCCGAAGCTGAACGCCTCAAGCTCACAACCGTTCATGTTCATCTGCTTTGCGGGATAGAAGAGGTGCTGCTTATATTTTCCCTCATACTTCTTGTAAACGTACTCGTTCAGCATTCCGTTGAAGCTGTTGATGACACAGCGGCCGCCGAATGAATACTCCTCAAGCATTTCTATCGCCATATCGCAGGTGCGGAACGCGACCTCCTCCCAGCCCTCGGTCGGATACTCCTTGAGCTCAATATCAAGAGTGATGGTCGGATGATCCTTGACAAGCTCCATAAGCTCGCGAAGCGTCGGTATCTGCTCGCCGCGTCCGGCGTCGAGCTGCTTCAGCTCCTCAAGGGTATAATCACACACCTTTCCGTGACCGTTCGTCGTGCGGTCGAGTGTCGCATCGTGAATCAACACAAGCTGATTGTCCTTCGTGATGCGTACGTCGGTCTCAATCTGGTCAACGCCGACTTTTATCGCCTCACGGAAGGAAAGCATCGTGTTCTCGGGGTAGTTTGAACAAAAGCCTCTGTGTCCCGCGACAAAAATATTCTTCTCACTCTGTGTCCAATAATTCATATTATTTACCTCCGCCAAAAGTGGCTCTACTACCTTCGGAAAATCAAGATAGTTATCAATTTCAAGATAATGGAAATCGGATTTATAGACCGACTCGTCGTTGCCGCCGAGACCATAATCGTCTCCTATATACACGACCTCGTCGTGTGTGTAGCCGTTTTCTTTACAGTAAAGATCAAGCGCGTAATACTTATTATACGGCTTCGGCGCCATATCGAAGGATGATGAGCCACCGACAAAAACGCAGTAATCGCCAAACTCCGCGCATACTTCATCGTATATCTTGCGGCGCTTTGCGCGGTCGGGATCGAAGCTCAGCTTGTCCTCCTGCTTCGCCTTGGTGCCGAGGATCGCGAAGGTAACGCAGCCCGACGGGTGAAATTCAACCGACTCGCCGGCGTATTCGGTAAAGCCGTATTTCTCTCTCATCGCGTTTATCTTTGCCGCAGTCTTTTCTTTATCACACGGTGCCTGAACATCCTTTATAATATCCATCGTTCCGCTCTCGGCATTATAAACTCCGTACTGCATTCCGTAGTTGCCGATAATATCGATCGGGAACTGCTCGAGCTGATTGAATATTCTCATAACCTGTCCTGCGCCGACCATAAGAAGCTTATACTTCTTAGAAAGCTCGGTAAGTATCTTCCTGTGCTCGGGACTAAGGGGCGTTTTATGCTGTGTGAGAGTGCCGTCAAGATCCATTGCTATCACTTTAATATTATTATACATTGTTTTCACCGTCCGTATATATCTTCACTTTAATTGACGAACAAAATGATTATCAAAATCATTTTGTTCAGATTATTTTCTCTTTGCCATTCCAGATTACACGCACTCTGACAGGCGTGTCGCATTTAACCGTGACACACGGCTCTTCGTCAACATTTTCCCTTGCTTCACATATCAACTCTACTGTTTTACCGCCAAACGGATAACGCTCAACGCCGTGTCTTTCTGTCAAATTGATTCTCCATACAATTTCGTTGTTTTGTGCGTCGGCTGTAATACCAATCACGTATTCAATCAATACCGCAATCGGAATGAGCCCCGTCCATCCGACAAAATCTGCTTTGGCGGGTTGTCCGGGAGCTTGATGCTCAGGGGAGTAGTTTTCCCATACCGTGCCGGTTTTAACAAATACGTCGACTACATTATCCAACGTATTACGTCCGATCTCGTGCGCAAGCTCGTTGTAGCCTACCCGTTCCAGACCCTTGAGTACCATATAATTGGTCGGAGCCCAGACCGAGCCTTTCCAATAGCAACCGTTCTCTTTATATTTGGGATGATCCGCGGAAAGTGTCGGAACGCGATGCGGTCGTTTGAACTCCTTTGGATTTTCCAAATGCGAGATCAGTCGAGGCAACCTTTCAGCAGGCACAATGTCCGCGAGAAGAGACCAATACGCACCGATACTTTTTACGCCTGACAGACCATCGCGCCACATATCATAATAAAACGCGTCGTCCTCGCTCCAAAGCTTTTCGTTGATAAGCTCGGTCAGCATCGATACTTCTTGAACAAGCCAATCGGTATCCTCTTCATGCCCCAATATTTTCCCCATTTCAATCAGCGCTTTCCCGCTGATTACCATTTGTATGCAGGTATCTACCCAGATCGCATGTCCGTGCGAAGAATATTCATCGTATCCCTCAGCGACGCGCGGCTGGTTGTCCATGCCGCAAGCCAACCCGCACGACCAATAGCTGCCGTCTCTCCACGTGCGATTAAGGTGTAACCACTTGTGATACGCAAGCAATGGATAGAAAACGTTTTCGAGTCTTTCTTTATCTCCTGTTAATTGATAATACTCCCACTCGCACCACGGCATAATGTTCGGTCCCGTAGAGGCAGGATCGTCGCGTTGGAATTGTTCGCCGGGTTCACTTTCGCAGATCTCTCGACATATAAATCCATCCTTGTGTTGATGCGAATAGAAATTATCCAAGGTCTTTTGAAAATTAAACACAGAAGAACCGTATCGGCCAAACATTACGATAAACGAAGAATCCCACATAAACAAATATCCGTTAAATGCAGTATCTATGAAATTGGAAACGAAACCGCTTTCCGCATTGGGGGTACGAAGGTTTTTGAACGCAATTTCCCACGTGCGATCATAACAGGAGAGCACATCGTCGTGCCCTTCCCATACGGGGCGCGGAAGACGAGATTTCACTTCATCGTAAACCGGCAGAGGGGTATTCTCCGCCGTCATACGCAAATAAGGGTTTCGAGACACATAGCTGTTTGATACGTAAATCAGTGAATCGTTTACAAGAAAATGCTTTCCCATGACCGACATCCTCCGACCAAGTAAATATGGCTCAAGTTTAACACACAAATCAAATAATGTCAACGGTTTGAGCAATGTTAACGGCATTTTATGCATTTTGCGGGCAGGGATAAGCTAAGGGGCAATTCTGACGAAAACCGACAATACCCAAGTAATATACCGTCCGACTCTGAGAGTGAAAAATTGATATTTGCTCGTAAGTATACGAATAATAAAACCGAGGCATTTGCCTCGGTTTTTATTTGTTTCTCAAACGCTTCATAATATCGCTCCCCGCAAAGCCGTCGGAAAGCTCAACGTACATATTGTAAAGCCTTGTGTGTTTTTCGTGTAAATCGCCGTTCGGTATATAGAACTCAGCACAGCCGTCGCCCATCTTAAGAGCGGCGCTCGCAATATCGGGGTAGATTCCTGCCGCGGCAGCGGCATAGATCGCGCTTCCCTTTGCGCCCGCCTGCTTGCTGTCGACGACGGTAACGTCCTCGCCGAGAACGTCAGCCATTATCTGCATAAGAAGCGGATTTTTCAGCGGTATACCGCCAACGGCAAATATGCGTTTCACCTCCGCCCCGCCCTCGCGGTAAAGCTCGACCATTCGTCTCGTACCGTAGGCGATGGAGGAAAGCATCGCGTGATATATCTCCTCCGGCTTCGTCATAAGTGTTATTCCGATAATCGCACCCGAAAGATCGTAATCAACGTATGGAGAACGATTTCCGTTCCACCAATCGAGCACGAAAAGTCCAATCGAATCAATATCAAGCCTTGAAGCAAGCGAGTTGAGATAATCAAAGGAGCTAACACCCTGATCTCTTGCCTTCTTCTTATAGCTCTCGGGCAGGCAGTTATCCATAAACCACGCAAGCATATCTCCTACGCACGGCTGACCCGTTTCGTAGGCGAAATATCCGGGGACAACACCTCCCATAACCTTACCGCAAATACCCTTGACGGGAGCATCGGTTTTTGATATGAGGATATGGCAGGCTGACGTACCGATTATAAGCGTCAGGTCACCGCTCAATACCGCCTTTGCCGCAGGCAGAGCCGAGTGCGCGTCGATAACCGACGCAGAAACGACAGTTCCGACCTTCAGTCCCGTCAGCTTCTCACCGTTTTCGTTTATATACCCTGCAACGGTACCGGGAGGAACGACCTCGCCTCTTATTTTATCAAGAACCGACGAAAAACCCGGATATACCTCATTCAAATAATCAATCGACGGGTATCCGTCCTGATACATTGCCTTGTATCCCGCCTGACAAGCGCTTCGGCGGTCGGTTCCCGTAAGAAGAAAAACGAGCCAATCGCCGATCTCGGAATACTTTTCCGCCGCATTATATACCTTCGGCGATTTTTCAAGTGTTTCGAGCATTTTCGGAAACGCCCACTCGGCAGAGATCGTTTTGCCGTAGCTGTCAAGCCATTTTTCTCCGCGCGATCTCGCAATACGCGTCATTACGCTTGCCTGCTTCTCCGCGCCGTGGTGCTTCCAAAGCTTTATATACGCGTTCGGTTCACGTGAAAACTCGGGCAGACTCGCAAGCGGAGTTCCGTCGTTCAGATGTGGAATCACAGTGCAAGAGGTTGCATCGATACAAAGACCGACCACCTCTTCGGCAGAAACTCCCGACTCCGAAAGAATGCCCTTTACGGTGCTTGTGAGCGCTTCGATATAATCATCGGGGTGCGCAAGCGCCGTCGTGGGATTCGGCTCAGCGCCGCAAATATCCTTTTCGTTCATTACGGCGTGAGGATAAACGTACTCGCTGCTCGAGCACACTCTGCCGTCCGCCGTATCAACAAGCACCGCACGTGCAGACAGCGTACCGTAATCGATGCCAATTACGTATTTCATATTATCTCAAGCTCGTCCGCCGAAGGAAAGGGCGGATAAACGTCGTCAAGCGTGTCGGAATACCAATACGCGACCGACGAAATATCGTCCTGAAGCGGCATATATCTCTTTTCGCTTCGCCAACCGAGCGCCTGAATGGTCACCTTAAGATCCTTTTTGAAATAGATCGGATCGGTAATGTGCCAGCGGTACATATCGAAATAAAGCTGTGATCTGTAGAGCCGATCGGTGCTTCCGACCTTATACATTCCCGCGTAAGGCGTCGTGTACTCAACGTACTCGCCGTTCACGTCGAAATTGTAGGCGCCGCAGAAATAGTCCTCTGTTCCCGTTCCGCAGACGGTCGGAAACTCCTTGTCACCGTCGATATAGAACTTGATCTCACCCTCGCCCCACCAGCGATTGCTCTTTACGCCCCAATGCATATAGGTGCCGACGTAGTGACCGTTACCCTTGATATTATCGAGAATAATGTAAGGCTGCTTGTACGGAAGCGGATTTACGCGTCTGAACTGCGCGTGGAAATAGAGCGTTTCGGGATCGAGCACCTTTTTCTCGCAGTCGATCTGATAATAGATCTGACATTCGTCGGGCCCGATGTTTTCGACCTCGATCTTGAAGCCCTCAAAATACGGCATCTCAAAATAGCAGTTGAGTCCTTTTCGCGGATTAACGCACATAGCGATGCTCGAAAGCTGACGGTATTCCATATAGTCGGCGTTCACGAAAAAGTCGGAGATCGGTGCTTCAACGGCGGGATTTTCGTGACCGTCGAAATAGATGCGGAGTATGAGCAGACGCCCTGCCTTCGCGCTGTCGGTAAGCCAGATGTGCTTTATCGCGCCCCAGCCCTTAATATCGGCAAGAACCGTCCTCGTCCCCGGCTGAAGCATCAGAAAAGGATTTACCTTCCAGCCCTGCCCGAGCTCGCGAGATGCAAGCGAGGCGCTTCCATCTTTAGCCATTCCGCCCTTGCCCTTTTCGCCCGTCAGATTCTCGGGAGAAACGGAAAAGGTCGTTATATTCTTTTTCGTCGTAAGATCACTTAACATTTGAGACCTCCGTGAAGGTATTTTACACCGTCATTGTAACATAATATTTCCCGGATTGCAATATAATAACAGGTTGCGCTTGTGTTTTTGATAAAAATATGGTACAATCCTATTGCAATATAAAAACGGGAGACACGATATGCCGATCGACACCGAGAAAAAACACGCATATTTGATAATGGCGCACAATAAATTCGACCAGCTCGCCGTGCTTGTCGACCTGCTTGACGACGAAAGAAACGATATTTATCTTCATATAGACAAAAAGACAAAAAGCTTTGACCGCGCTTCAATAAAAACGAAGAACGCAGGACTTTTTTACGTAAAGCCCCTTTCGGTAAAATGGGGTGGACACAGTCAGATCAAATGCGAAATGCGTCTGTTTGAGGCCGCGGGCAAAAAGCATTACGGGTATTATCACGTTCTTTCGGGCGTCGATCTGCCGATAAAAACACAGGACTATATACATTCGTTTTTCGACGAACACAAGGGACAGAATTTCATAAGTATAGAGGAAAAAGCAAAAAACAGCGATAACGTGCGCGCAAGAGTCGAGCAGTATCATTTCTTTCAGAACGTAATAGGAAGAAGCGAGCACATATTGATGTGCCGTCTGCGCGGTCTTGAGGAACGGCTTCTGACGCTCCAAAGAAAAATCGGCGTCAAGCGCAAGCAGATCGTTCCGCTAAACAAGGGCGCAAATTGGATAAGCGTTACCGACGAGCTGATTCAATACGTTCTCAGCCAAAAGAAGATAATAAAAAAGCAGTTTTTCTACTCTCATTGCGCAGACGAGGTCTTTCTGCAGAGCGTCGTAATGGCGTCACACCTGCGCGACACCGTAACGCGCAATTGTATGCGCGAGATCGACTGGGTGCGCGGCGGTCCCTACACCTTCAGACGTGAGGACGTGCCAATGCTTTTGAAATCGGAAAATCTCTTTGCCCGAAAGTTCGACATTGACCTCGACTGTGAAGCAATAGAGCTTATATCCGAGCAGGTCAGAAAATAGGATGAAAAAATCCCCCTCACGGGGGATTTTTTATTTTTTGAGCTTTTGAAGCTTCGCGGTATTCGCAATAACGACAAGCTGGTGTCCCTTTTCAAGAGGAAGCGTCGGATCGACCGACGTGCTTATCTTATCACCTACTCGGATAGCAACAACGTTTATCGAATACTTCTTGCGCAGATTAAGCTCGATAAGCGTTTTGCCTACCCATTCGTCTTTAACGTCAAGCTCGACCATAGATACCTCGTCAGAAAGCTCTATCATATCGGCAAATCCCGACGTAAGCAAATTCTTTGCCAAACGTGTTCCCGATTCCTTTTCGGGAAAAATAACCTTGTCCGCGCCGACACGATAGAAGATCGTCTGATGCATCTCATTTCCGCACTTGACGATAACGTTCTTGACGCCTGCCTCCTTGCAAAGCGTTATAGCCATAACGCTCGCCTCAAGATTGTTTGCCATCGCAATGATGACAACGTCTACATTGGATATTCCGAGACGTTCTATAACCTCCGGACGCGTTATATCTGCACATTTACAAACGGGAATGATTTTAGCAGCGTTATCAACATTTTTTTGGGCTATATCGACAGCAAGCACCTCCGCACCGCTTTTCACAAGCTCCTCGGCAACCGCCAACCCGTATCTGCCGAGGCCGAATACCGCGTAAGCTTTATTTATACTCATATTTTTCCTCCCTCATCCGACACTGATATCCTCGGTTGGATTTTTAACTATATTTTGAATTTCTCTTCGGCTTTTAAATGCAAGTGCAAGCGATATAGGTCCGACTCTGCCGAGATACATAGTAAACGTTATGATAAGCTTTCCTATGGTATCAAGCGATGATGTCAGGTTTCTCGTCAGTCCTACCGTTGCCGTTGCAGACACCGTTTCGTACATAACGTCGAGTGCTCCCGCGTTCGTCACCGTCGAAAGCAAAACGGTCGAAATGAACATAATGATAAACGACATACTCGTGACTGCGACAGCCTTGCTTATCGCTTCCTTGCTTACACAGCGTCCCCACATCTCAGTATCTTCCTTATTACGTATCGATGCAAATGCTGACGCAAAAAGAATCGCAATAGTAACAGTCTTGATACCGCCTGCCGTTCCGACCGGCGAGCCACCGATGAACATCAGAAGCAGGCAAACTATAGAGGACGCGTTCGTGAGATTTTCCTGTGGAAGAGTTGCGAAGCCCGCAGTTCTCGTCGTCACTGACTGGAAGAAAGAAAGCTCAATCTTCTCCCAGATCGTTCGATCCTTCATCGTAAGTGGATTGTTGTATTCAAATGCAAATATCAGCCCCGCACCGACAAATATCAGAACGAGCGTAGCAACTATCGCTATCTTACTGTGAAGAGTCAAGTCGCGGAAAAACCTCACCTTTTTGTGATGTGATTCCTTTATCAGACGCAGTATGTCCCACCAGACAATATAACCGATACCTCCGAGTATTATAAGTGCGCAGGTAACTATATTTATCATAGGATTTAAAGCGTAACCGCACAGACTGTTTTCGGCAATTATATCAATTCCCGCGTTACAGAAGGCGGATACCGAGGTGAATACCGAGATCCATATTCCCCTTGCTCCAAATTCCGGGACAAAAACAGTCATATATAAAAGCGCGCCGATTCCCTCAACTATCAACGTTCCGAACACGACCTTTTTAACGAACCTGATAAGCCCGGAAAGAGAATTGAGATTAAAGGCGTCCTGCAAAAGTAGCCGATCGCTGATACCCATTCGCTTATGAAGCATTATCATCAGAGCAGACATTATGGTGATAACGCCGAGACCGCCTATCTGAATGAGAATCAGAATAACTGCCTGTCCAAACGTGCTCCACGCTGTGACCGTCGGTACAACTACGAGTCCCGTAACACAAGTTGAAGTCGTAGCAGTAAAAAGCGCATCGATAAAAGGCGTCGCCTTACCGTCAGCCGAGCTTACAGGCAACGAAAGTATAAGCGCCCCCATCATTATAGCAACTATAAAGCTGAGCAGTATTATATGAGTTGTCGACAGTTTTAGCCGCTGTTTTTTCATAGTAAAACACCTTGATACTGTTTTATAGCCATATTATAACAGCTTTTTTTCTAATTTGCAATACGGACGGATAAAAAAACGAATACGGACAAGATAACACGAATATCTTATCAATACGGAGGTGATTTTTCTGAAGATAGATTTCAAAAAGCTTATAATAAATATCGCGATCCCACTCGGCGTCGGCGCGCTGTCGGCACTCATCAGCCGCGGGAGCATGGATTCCTTCGCGTCGCTAAATAAGCCGCCGCTTTCCCCGCCCGCGTGGCTATTCCCTGTCGCGTGGTCTATCCTGTATATCCTTATGGGGATATCGTCCTATCTCATCACCGAGTCAGATAAACCCGCAAGGTCGAAAACGGCACTTACCGTCTACGGTGTTCAGCTCTTTTTCAACTTCATGTGGTCAATCATATTCTTCAATTTCGAAGCGTATCTTTTCGCTTTTATCTGGCTCGTCGCGCTTTTCGTGCTGATAATCGCAAATGCCGTCCTATTTTACCGCATCGACCGACGCGCAGGACTTCTCTTTATCCCGTACATTCTGTGGGTAATATTCGCAGGATACCTCAATTTCGGCATTTTTCTTTTGAATTGACAGCTTCTGAAGCAAGAAGGACAGAGAATATTAACACTCTCTGTCCTCTTTTCTTTATGAGCTCTGTATCTGAGACACAAATGCGGATTATTCAATTGTCGACTTATTTAATCCCGAGATCGTGCATTATAGTATCGACCATCGTGTTGCGGTCGCAAACGACTCTTCCGATCGTATGCTGAGAGTAATAGACCGAAAGACCGTTCTTTATATCAAGCACGGGATAAGCGCCTGCCGCGCCGCCCCAACCGATATCGGTTCTGCCACTTTCAGGCAGAGGAGCACGAACGCCGAGCCCATATCCGTATCCCTTTGGCGAGGTACAAAGCGCAAGCTTCGCATCGTCAAGCAGATTTTTCGACATGAGGTCGATAGTCTCATAGGAAATGACCTTTTCCGTTCTCATTCCCTCAAGGAACTTTATGTAATCGTCGGGGCGGCAAACACAGCCTGCGCCGCCACTTTCAAACTCGGTTCCGATCTGATAGCAGACGTTTTCGGGGCCGACGTCTCTGTATTCATACTCATTGATCGGTCTGTACTGAGGAAGTACGAGCCCAAGCTTTTCCTTCGGGAGAATGTAGGTAGCGGTATCCATTCCGAGCGGATCGAATATCGTTTCCTTAACGTACCTGCCGAAGCGCTTGCCTGTTATTACCTCGATTATTGCGGGAATAACGTCGTGGCAAAGGCTGTAACACCAGCTTTCACCCGGTTCAAAATTGAGTGGCACCTGCGCATAGTAGTCCATCATTTTGAGAGTAGGACAGCGTCCCTCGGTCTCCTCGATTCCGCGAACGATCTCGGGAGCGTGCTCACGATAGTCAAAGCCGCCGCACATATTGAAGAGATGCCAGACCTTCATTTCCTTTTCGGCGCGGTAGACGCCGCCGTTCTTTTTGACCTTGATGTCGCCGAACGCGGGAATGTACTTTGAAACGGAATCGTCAAGGGAAAGCTTGCCCTCCTCGTAAAGACGAAGCGCGGCAGCACAGGTTATGACCTTAGAGCAGGAATAGATGTTTAAAAGCCCGTTATCATCATTTCTCGAATGATTTCTTTTTTCGCGAAAAACCTCTTTGGCGTCGTGATAAATTATCAGCTCAACGTCGTTTACGTTGTAGCTCGCGATATTATCAAGGATTCCTCTTATATTTTCAAATGCCATATTATTTTACCTCATAATCGTATAGACGCACGATACCCTCACAGGCAGTGATTCCGAGATGAAATTTCTTCGGAAGATCGTCGTTTCTGAGTCTGAGCTTGCGGCCGTCAAGATCGATATTCAGATAATACTCCTCTACGTTTACCGTAAGAGTATGTATATCGTTTTCGCTCAGATCGAAGGTCTCGCCGAGACGGAGATGCCAATGGCATCTTCCGTCGTCACGGTAGTGGCGCCATACGTTCAAGCCGTTCTTCCACGGAATGATCTCAAAGCAGGCTCCGTAACGAAGCTCTCCGTCAGGACAGCTTTCAAGCTCGGGAACAATGATTATCTCGGGACAGCCGAGCTCCTCAAAGGCACAGCGGAGCGTTGCCGTTACACCGACCGAATACTTTTCCTTCGTCACCAGACTGATATTGTCAAAGCCCTCGCGGTGCTCCTTGTTAACGGCGGTAGTGATATAGCCGCTTTCCTGTCTGAATCTCGGAGTTTCGGTAAAACGGAAGGAATATGCGGTCACAATCTCGCTTTCCCATCCGCTCTTGTCAAATTTTATTGTTTTCATTTCGCTTCCTCATTAATCAATAAACGAGTAGATCGTATTCATATCCTTGTCGCTACCGTAATCGGTACTCCGGCAGTTGTTCTTAAGCATTTCAAGCTTATCGGTGTCACGAAGAAGCTCTGCAATCCCCCTTGCACAGCCCTCTGTATCAAGCGGAACGATAACTCCGTCGATTCCGTCTCGAAGCTGGGAATGTGCCGTCGGGTAATTTGTTATCGCAACGGGCTTGCCGAGTATCTGTGCCTCTATGACCGAGACAGCCTTTCCTTCGCGCAGGCTCGGGTGAACGAACAGGTCGCATTCGGCAAAATACGGATAAGGGTTCTCCTTCTTTCCGAGGAGAATGACTCTGCCCGTCACGCCCTCCTCCGAAATGCGCCTTTCGATCTCGGCGCGGTCGGGACCGTCACCGATAATATACCATCTTATATCAAGCCCCTCCGAAAGCAGCAACGATGCCATTTTCGGAATGCTTCTGAAGTTTTTACCTATCGCAAGGGTACCGCAGGAAAGGATACTGATGCCGTCCTTTTCCATCTCTGTCTGTCCCTCGGATGCCGAGCGGCGAATGAGCGACGGCGAGATCGGGTTATCGATCCTGACTATCTTCCCCTCAAGGCTTGGAAGCTTCTTTAAAAACTCCGTTCCGACAAGATCGGATATAGAGGCGATGCCGTCGTATTTCTCCCATACCTTCTTTTCGCTTGACGAATCTATATCTATAAGCGAATAGTCGGTGTGTATCCAGCTGAGCCGCTTTTTTGCTTTGCACTTTTCCGCACCGATATAATGAGGCGCAACGAAGCTGATGACGAGATCATACTCCTTATCCGAGATCATCGGCAAAAACGGAAGCTGATGCTTATGCGTATAATCGAGCGCAACGGCGGAAAGCTGAAGCTTGTGCTTTTTCACGTAGCTTTTCGCCTTTACCATTCCGTACGCCTTGCCGAACGCCTGAAGAATCCTTCCCTTTTTCAAGGTAGCCTTGGTCGTCATATCGACGCATCTGTATGCCTTGATTTCAGGCAGAAGCGTAACCTCCTCGGGAACGTAGCGGAGAAATTCTCCCTCGTGATTCCGCAAAAACAGGTCGACCTTATATTTTTCCTTATCGAAGGCGTGAAGGAGCCCGAGCTGTGCTCTCGAAACGCCGCTGATATTCATATCCTGACCGATTACGAGAACGCTTTTCATTTCTTTTCTTCCTTGCTCGCCGTGGTCTGTCCCTTTTTGACTCCCTCGGTGCTTTCCTTCTGGAAAACAGTCTGCATCGTCTGAAGCAGAAGCTTTATATCTGTCGGGATCGACATATCGTTAATGTAGATGAGATCCATCTGAAGCTTGTCATAGGGGGTGGTATTATACTTTCCGTGGATCTGCGCATAGCCCGTAAGACCTGCCTTAACGCGCAGACGGAGACGGAACTCGGGAAGCTCTTTTTCGTACTGCTCGGCGATCTCGGGGCGCTCGGGGCGGGGACCGACGAGAGACATATCGCCCTTCAGAATATTGAAAAGCTGCGGAAGCTCATCTATACGAGTTGCGCGGATGAACTTACCGATCTTTGTAATGCGGTCGTCGCTCTCCGACGCAAGGCGCGCAACGCCGTCCTTTTCGGCGTCGACTCTCATTGATCGGAACTTCATGATCCTGAATATCTTTCCGCCCTTGGTAAGTCTATCCTGCTTATAAAGAACGGGACCTCTGTCCTCTATTTTGATCGCTATCGCGGTTATAAGCATGATCGGGAGCGCAACGATTACAAGCGGGAGCGAGATAATAATATCGAGCAAACGCTTTGAAGCCAGCACGATAAACGAATGCTGCTTGCTGTCGTATGACATCATCGGAATATGGAACATATAACGTCTTTGTGCGGTATTGAGGAATATATCGCTGATCTTCGGACGGATGTAGACAGTCACGTTCTCCTTGATAAATAGACTCATAAGGTCGTTACGGAGCTTCGTGGGGAGCCCGCACAGGAAAACGCCCTCGACTAACGGAAGCCCGGAAACGATCTCCGCGCAATCCTTTTCGGTGTCGGTAAGATCTACTGTGGTTACGACGCGATAGCGCCTTTTATCGAGATGCAATTCGCCCATCGATTCGTAGGCTCTTTCGTCGGAATAAAGAACCGCAACTCTCTTTGCGGGAACAAGTGTGTTGTAAAGCCAGGTCGCGCTGACAGACCAAAGCACGCAAAGGATTCCCTGACAGAGAAGCGTAAGTGCCGCAATTCCCATGTGCGGAAGCGTTTTAAGAACGAGTGAAGCGCTGAGCAGCGATGCGGCGTCGCTGATAATTACGCTGAGAAGCTGACCGATCACGAGGTCAAGCGGGCGCTTCTTTCCGATGTCAAGCGCGTGATAGGTAAGGAGAAGCGTACCGAGGCAGAGCGCGTGAATAGCGGTAAGAACGATGGTGGTCTTACCGTCGATAAGGTAAAGTTCCTGCATCTCGAGCCACGACATGACGACCATCGCAACGAGCACAACGAAGAAAATAAATTTATATATTTGTATCACGGTCTTACCGAACGACCGTCTATTTTTATTGCTTTTCATTTAAAACCTCACAAAGTTAGGTATTTTGATGTTAGCGCATAATCATTCATCTTATTCTATCATAAAAAGAAAGTTTTGTAAAGAGCGGGATTTATTTGTCGAAAAAAAGGGGAAACGGTGTTGCATTGTTCCCGTGCGGACAGTCGAGGCGAGGGGTTCCCCGAAGCGAATGAAATGAGCTTTGGGGGTTCCGAGGCTGCCTGTCCCTACAAATATTCGTTCAATATCCTCTTGTAGGGGCGAGCATTGCTCGCCCGCATAAAAACGGTGTTACATTGTTCCCGTGTGGACAGTCGAGGCGGGGGGCTCCCCGAAGCGAATGAAATGAGCTTTGGGGGTTCCGAGGCTGCCTGTCCCTACAAATTTTCGTTCAATATTCTCTTGTAGGGGCGACCATTGCTCGCCCGCATAAAAACGATATTGCATCACGCCCGAACACCTCATCCGAGGCTCTGCCTCTTGTTTACCTCTTACCTTCCCCCCCTGAGGGGAAGGCGAGAGAAAACAGCAGACGCATTTTAGCGTCTGCTGTTCAAAATTCGCTTATACAGGAATGTACTCTATCGAAATTACCGTCGCGTCCTTCAGGATAAAGTTAAGCGTCGTATTTCCCTCGGTATAGGAAATAAGCGTTGCGGTCTCATCGGTAGGCTTGCCGTAAATATCCTTTACCGCCTCGCCCGTCATACCGATATACGCGCCCTCGGGCGTCGTCACGCTGTCGTCCGAAAGCTGAATGGAATTTACGTAATCCTTCTTTCCGTCGGGACGGGTAAGGATAACGTAGCCCGCATAGGTATAGGTCTTGTCAAGACCATCAAACGCGCAGGACGCAGCCTCGAAATACTTGAGCGGCTCGCCGAGAGCAGCAAGCACGTCTGCCATATCGGCATCGATCTTGACGGCATAATCGTTCTTTGAGGCAACCTTGAAGAAATATTTGCTCTCCTTCTGCGGCTTTCCTCCCTGACCGCCGTTATCCGCGGGAGCAAGGCAGGAAGCAAGGGAAAGCGTGAGCACAAGGCTCATGACGATAAGTAAAAATCTTTTCATTGTTATAAAATCTCCTGTCAGTCAACTACGTCGTAAGGACAGTTTTCCTTATCGTAGGTGTAATAATTCGGCTTGTCGGAACGGCTGTCAGAATAAGTTTTGACCTCGGAATCGGTCTTGAGGAAGCACTTGAAGGGATAATTCCGCGAGGTCGGGCAGGCATCGAAATGATACCACTTTCCGTCAACGCAGGCAAGCGACCAATAATGATCCGTCGTTCCTCCGACGCGCTCAACGTCGTAGTTGGGGATTCCCGCCATTGTCAGAAGCGCCTTTGAAGCCGCCCAATAGTTAACGCAGTCGCCCTTGTTGGTTGTTAGTCCCTTATAGGCACGAGAGATCCAATTGTGATCGTCATTGTTGCTGACGTACTTTATCTTATACACTCTGTCGTATATTGCCTTCGCCTTTTCGCGCTCGGTCATTCCGTCGGTCAGGATATCCTCAAGAATGCTTCTGCAGAGATCGTCAAGCTCCTCCTTCGTGCAGACCGAAGTGTCTTCGCCGCCATCGAGCTTTTCAAGAACCGTCACGTAAGCGCTAACGCTCGCGGTATTGCCTCTTTTGTCGGTCGCGGTATAGACTACCTTATATTTTCCAAGCCTTGTAAGGTCGACCATCGACGCGTCGACGGTAAAGGTCACGTTTTTGTCGTCGTTATCGGTAACGGTAACGCCATCACGGTAGGAAACGGCGTCGCCGAGATTCACAACGATATCCTTCACGCCCGATATCTCGGGCGCCGTCGTGTCCGCGGGCTTGACTGTAAGCGCGGTGACTACCGCCTTGACCTTCTTGTTTGCCGCAGTATAACGAACATCGTATTCGCCTGCAGCAAGCTCGGTCGCCTCGGTATCGGTGTCCTTATTCAGCACCGTGACCTTGATCTCGGTCGCTTTTCCGCCCTCGGTCGTAACGCCGTCAAGAATAGTGCTCAAAATGAGCTCGGCGGGATCGTCGGCATATACGGTGATATTCTCCTTGACTCCGATGATAACGGGTATCGGCTCGCTCTCGTTACATCCAAAAGCAAAGCACACCGTCATAATCAGCGATATGATAAATAAGCTTTTCTTCATTATTTTTCCTCACGCTTGACCGCGTTCAACCTCCTGCGGTCATTCCGTATTTTTCGTACTGCGCCTTCTTTTCCGCCTCGTAGAAAGCTATCTTATCCTCCCAGCGGTCGGCAAGCGCCTTCTCGCCTCGTCTGTCGGTAAGGCCGACCTTTTCGATCAGGTACTTTCCGAGCCACGATGCAAGCTTTTCCGCGCCTGAGAGGTTCATGTGCATTCCCATATCGTAGGTATCGGTATTGTAATCAATTCCCGTTTCGTCCAGGATATCGAGGAAGTTTATATAGGTAACTCCCTTTTCCTCCGCATATCGGACGACCTGCTCATCATATTCGGGATACCAATAAGGATAAAGGCTCGGCGCCTTTACGAGAATGAGCTTGATGCCTTTCTTTTCGCAGAGCTCAACCATCATATCGAGGTATTTCCACGAGCGCTCGTCAAAATCGTAATCGGGAAGCGGCTTACCCGTCGGCACGTCGGTCGCGGGACGGACGTCGACTCGCATATAGTAGCCGTTATGCGAGACCTTTTTGGTCTTGAACATATAGGTGAAATCGTTCTTATCCAGCTCGCTCCAGCGGCTGTGGTAACGAAGTATCGGGAAAACGTAGTCGAGGAAATTTTCTTCCTCCTTCATCGACGCCATGATCGCATCGTATTTTGATTTCGACCACTCCATGCCCTCAAGAGTCATTCTGTTATACGCCTCGTTGTTGGCAACGGGATACTGAAGCGACTGAACGTTGAAGACAACAACCTTCGGCGTCTCGTAGCGGAGGGTATCCTCAAGCAGATAGTACGACTGGAAGATATACTGCTCCGCGCTTCCTCTTATGTAGCTGTTTATACCGTATTCGCGCCAGAGGGTGATCGGCGAAAAATTCTCGTAGACCTCGCAGTCACCGACGAAAATGACGTCGTGATCCTTGACCTCGTCATAATACTCGGCGATAAACGCGCCCTCCGTTATCCCGACAACGTATTTCGGCATAAGGAGCGTCTGAAGCAGCGACAGCGTCACAACCACGATAACGGCAGAAGCTATAAATTTTATCCACTTTTTAGCGGCAACTTTCATAGTTAAAATCTTTCTCAGAATTGATTATAAATAAACTGGCTTGCATCGTATCCGATTCCGTACGCGCCCATGAGGAGAACGATAAGGAACAGTCCGTAGTAGATGATAAATCTGACAGGATACGGCAGACGGAAGATCTGCTCTCTTACACTTCCCCTTCTCTGAAGGAGACTCACGGTTATCATGAGCAGGACACCTCCAAGGATTATTATATAATCGAGGGAGGAAAGACCGAGCTTGAGAAGCGAGCCATCAAAGAGAACGTTGTAATTACGCGTATAGAATGCCGAGAAGAACACCTTGCCCGTCGTAACGACGGAAACGTAGCAGTCGAGCAGGTTCAGCGCACAAACAAGCGCAAAGGTGCGCACAACCCTGAACAGGGTATAAGGGAAGGTCTTTGTGAAGGCGAAGCGGTTATTGAACCTCTTATACAGCGGTTCAAGCTCCTTCGATATCATAAGGACTGCGAAGTTCGCCATTCCCCACGCGATGAAGTTCCAGCTTGCGCCGTGCCAGATGCCCGTCGCGAACCACACTACAGCACTCGAAAGATAAACCGGTGCTCGCTTTCCCGCTCCGTCACCGAACACCTTTTTGGTGAACTTTGTGATGCTTCGCATCGGCTTCGACACCGAAACGGGATAGAACAGGTAATCGCGGAACCACGAGCACATCGATATGTGCCAGCGTTGCCAATACTCCTTAAGCGACGTCGAAAAATAGGGACGCTCGAAGTTTTCGGAAAGACGGATGCCCATAGCCTCACTCAGGCCTATCGTAATATCGATACCGCCCGAGAAATCGGCGTAAAGCTGTATCGAGTAGAAAAGCATAATGACAAGAGCGTACGCGCCGTTATAGGTCGAAGGATCCGCCGTCATCGTGCTGACCGCGACGACGAGCCTGTCGGCGATGACCATCTTCTTGAAATAACCCCAAAGGACTCTTTCAAGACCGAAGCCGACCTGCTTGCTGTCAAAGGAATGTCCCTCGTAAAGCGTCTTGCTCATATCTCCGTATCTTCCGATCGGTCCCTGAACGAGCTGAGGGAAGAAGGAGACGAAAAGTGCGTACTTGAATACGTTCTTCTGCGCCTCGACGCTTCCGCGGTAAACGTCGATCAAATATCCGATCGACTGGAAGGTGTAGAAGGATATTCCGAGCGGGACGATCATATTGACGAAGGAAAGAACGTTCGTCGAGCCGAAAGCGGTCAAGGTCGAATTGATATTCGAGATAAAGAAATTCGTATACTTTACAGCCGCAAGAATACCGAGATTCAGAAGCAGACAAAGGACAAACCAGAAAAGCTTTTTCCGCTTCTGCTTGTCCTTATATATTTTCTTTTCCTCCTTTGAAAGCTCCTCCTTATGTGCCTTGAGATATGCGCTCTGCTTATCCGCGATGCTTTGCATTACGCGGGCGGTCAGATAAACCGTCAAGGTCGTAAGAGCTATGAAAGGAATGAACTGCGGTCCCGCTATGAAATAGAAGGCGTAGCTTGCGACAAGAAGCAGCGACCACTGTGCCTTTTTCGGGATAACGTAATACAGCGCAAGAAGCACGGCACAAAATCCCAAAAATTCGTACGAAGTAAACAGCATTTAAAGATCCCCGTTAAAGAAGTCTCCGATATTTCGTCCGCCGTCGGCAGACAAAAACCCATAATATAATATCATATCTTATATTATAAGTCAAGTGAAATGAAGAAAAAAGACAGCCTTCGCCGTCCTTTTTCAGGTGTTATTCACCGCATTTATTATATCGTCTTTACCGATCCCGAAATCGGAATAAATATTTCCCGTAGCTTTCGGAGTATCAAACACGTCGTCGATCCCGAGATGTACGTAACGGCAACCGTTGGGAAGCGAAAGCCCGCTTTCGAAAACCATTCCCGCGCCGCCGTTTTTTATTCCCTCTTCAAGGAAAATAACGTTCTTTACGCCCTTCGGAATAATGCCGTTCACCTTCTCGCATACGGGTCTGATCGGCTTGAGCTGCTCGATCAGGATAACTCCGCAGGCGGAAAGCTCGCTTGCCGCCTTGACAGCCTCCGAAACGATCCTTCCGTACGTAATAATCACCGTTTCGGGCTCGTTATCAAAATTCTTGTAAACCAAATCCGAAACAGGTACAAAGCCCGAAAATTCCGAAATGTCGCCGCAGTTCGCGTACCTGACTGCGACGGGCCAATCTATTTCGAGCGTCTTTTTCATTATTCTCTCAAGAGAAGTGAAAGACGCAGGCGCAAATACCGACGTATTCGGTATCTGCATAAGAAACGAAACGTCAAAAATTCCGTGATGCGTCGCACCGTCTCCCTCGCTTATTCCCGCGCGGTCAACGAGAACCGTAACGGGCAGATTCTGGAGGGCAATATCGTGAATGAGGTTGTCGTAACCTCTCTGCAAGAAGGAGGAATAAACGGCAAAATACGGCTTGTATCCGTTCGAGGCAAGCCCCGCGCAGAAGGTCAGCGCGTGCTCCTCCGCAATACCGACGTCAAAAAATCTGTCCTTATGCGCTTCGCTGAATCCGACAAGCCCCGTTCCCGAAGCCATAGCGGCGGTTACAGCGCAGACCTTTTCGTCTTCGGAGGCAAGCTCTGTCAGGATCTCGCCCATTTTCGACGAGAAGTTCTTCACTTTTTCAGTCCCCTTCGGAGAAATGCTGTGAAAAGCTCCCGGATCGTTTTCGGCGGGTATGTATCCCCTTCCCTTTACGGTACGGAGATGAATAACTGTGCTTTGAGAAGCGTTCTTCGCCTCACGGAGAAGGCGCTCGACTCTCGTCAGATCGTTTCCATCGGCAGGTCCGAGATAGTAAAGCCCGAGATCCTCAAAATAGTTACTCTTGTAAAGCTTGTTTTTTAACCCCTGCTTGATCTTCTTTATCAGCCCAAAAAGCCCCTTACCGACAAACGGGATCTTTTTTATAACCTTAACGGTGCGTCTTTTTGTCTTATAATAGCTTTTGGAGGCGCGGATCTTGGCGATAAGCGAAGCGAATGCTCCCGTGTTTTTCGAGATAGACATCTCATTTTCGTTAAGAATGATTATGAGCTTCAGGTCGGGGCGGCAGTTATTGAGCGCCTCGTGAACCATTCCGCCCGTAAAGGCTCCGTCGCCGAGAACGGCAACGGTATAATTATTGCTTCCGTTCATTCTCTCCGCCTCGGCAAAGCCGATCGCGGCGGAAACCGACGTGCTGCTGTGACCTGCTCCGAAGCAGTCGTATTCACTTTCCGAGCGTTTGGTAAAGCCCGACATTCCTCCGCGCTCGCGAAGCTTGTCAAAGCCTTCCCGTCTGCCCGTCAGAAGCTTGTGAGTATAGGACTGATGACCGACGTCGAAAATCAGGTGATCGTTCGGGAAATCAAATATCCTGTGGAGCGCAACGGTAAGCTCGACGACGCCGAGGTTCGACGCCAGATGTCCGCCGTGCTCTGTTACCTTTTCAATAAGAAGCTCTCTTATCTCGGAGCAAAGCGGAAGAAGCTCGTCCTTGCCCATTTTTTTGAGCTCATCGTTATTCTCCGCCTTGGTTATAAGCGGGTATTTATCCATACCGTTACCTCCTTTCACGTAGTAACCGTATCAGCCAAGCCAAGCCTCCCTTTACACAAGGGAGCCATACAGTTGTACCGCTACGAGTTTTTTTAATTATACCCCCATTCGGCAAAAAAGTCAAGGCGTTCGGTAATTGACACGGCATCGGACAAGTGGTATAATAAGGCTACTATGAATAACGAAAAGCTGCTGACAAAAAACGGCGAAGCGATCGTGATCTCCGATACCGAGCTCGAGCTTCCGTCGTATTCGCTTAAAATCTACAATCTATACGTCTGTAACAGCCTGACGCCAAAGACCGCAAGCGGAAAAATCTTGCCTGCCTACAAGCGTCCCGAAATGAAAATTTTGCTGTCATCAATGGCATCATCGCTCGACATTACGGCAAGCGATGATGAAATAAGCGAGCTTTTAAGCGGTGAAAGCGGGCTGTATCTATGGGAGGACGGCGGCATCTGCGCGATGGCTCGGATAGCGTTTGTCGGCAAGGAATACGCAAGGATAAACAGTGTATTTACCGTCCCCGAAAAGCGCGGTCACGGCTACGCGGGCGCGCTCGTTTCTGCGCTTTCCGAGCTGCTTATCGGCAAGGGTCTGATACCAACGGTCCTTGCGGACGAAGATAATCCGATCTCAAATAAAATGTATCTCTCACTCGGCTTCACATACGACGGTAAGATATACGAGTATACGAAAAACAATGCTTTAAAAAAGGAATGCGCAATATTCAATTTGAGGAAATAATATGGAAAATATCATTGAAATTACCGACTTAAAAAAGCATTTCGGCTCAGTCAAGGCAGTCGACGGCATAACGTTCTCGGTCAAAAAAGGCGAGCTGTTCGCCTTTCTCGGGCTTAACGGCGCGGGAAAAAGCACAACGATCTCAGTCATCTGCGGTTCGCTTCAAAAGGACAGCGGAAGCGTGCTTATCGACGGTATGAAGATCGAAGAGAAGCCCGATAAGATAAAATCGCGCCTCGGTGTCGTATTCCAGAACTCGGCTCTCGATAAGCCCCTTTCGGTATACGAAAACCTCCGAAGCCGCGCAGCGCTGTACGGAATAACGGGAAAGGACTTTGAAAAGCGCCTGACTGAGCTAAGCGAGCTTCTCGAGCTTAAGGAGATCATGCGCCGTCCCGTCGGCAAGCTGTCGGGCGGACAAAGACGCCGTATTGACATCGCACGCGCCCTGCTTCACCGTCCCGAGATACTTATTCTCGACGAGCCGACGACAGGTCTTGATCCTCAGACGAGACAGACCGTCTGGCGCGTAATAAACGATCTGCGCAAAAACGAGAGCATAACCGTTTTCCTGACAACCCACTATATGGAGGAAGCCTCAGAGGCGGATAACGTAGTCATTCTCGATTCGGGCAAAATTTCGGCAGAGGGCTCGCCGCTTGAATTAAAAAACCGCTACGCTTCCGACACGCTCACGCTCTATTCGGTCTCCGAGGACGACGTAAAGTCCCTCGGCGTTCCGTATAATAAGACACACGACGGATTTGCCATCACGTTGAGCAAAACAGCAGATGCGACCGAGCTTATAACGAAAGCCCCACACATTTTCCGCGATTACGAGCTGACGAAGGGCAAAATGGACGACGTTTTTCTTGCCGTAACGGGAAAAACGCTGAACTCATAATTTGTTATCCGCCTGACAAACGAAATGAAACGCCCTCTTGCCTTCCCCTCAGGGGGAAGTTAAGAGGCAGAGCCTCGGATGAGGTATTCGGGTATGATGTTACTTTGTTTTTACAACGGCTGCGTTGCCGCCTACACCTCATCCGTCGGCTACGCCGACACCTTCCCCTGAGGGGAAGGCGAGCTTTCGTCCCGAAGATCTTTCAACATTTATAACAATTTTCTAACGGAGACACCATGTAATGAAAACCCTACGCGCACTCATAAGAAGAAACGTAAAGCTTTTCTTCAACGATAAGGGGGCATTCTTCACCTCCCTTATAACACCGCTTATCCTCATAATGCTGTTCATCACCTTCCTCGGAGAGGTCTACCGCGACGCGTTCGCATCAGCTATCCCCGAGGGCGTAACGGTAGCAAAATCGCTTGAAAACGCATTTGTCAACGGCTGGCTCTTCTCGTCGCTCCTCGGTGTGTGCACAGTCACGATATCATTCTGCTCAAACCTCCTTATGGTTCAGGATAAGGTGAACGGAAGCCGCGCCGACATCGACGTTTCGCCCGTCTCGGCAACCGCGCTTTCGCTCTCATACTATATTGCATCGGCTATATCTACTTTGATAATATGCCTGATCGCCCTTGTCGTCTGCTTTACGATAATGGCGTTCAGCGGCTGGTATCTCTCGGCGTACGACGCGATAATGACGGTATTCGACACCGTACTTCTCGTGCTTTTCGGCACGTCGCTCTCCTCGATAATCAACCATTTTCTCTCCACACAGGGACAGATCTCGGCAGTCGGCACGATAGTAAGCTCAGTCTACGGCTTCATATGCGGAGCATATATGCCGATATCCGAATTTGCTCCCGCGATAAGAACCTTCATCTCCCTGCTCCCCGGCACATACGGTACAGCCCTCCTTCATCTCCACCTTATGCAGGGTGTCTATAACGAGCTTGAAGGAAAAATACCGAGCGAAGCCATCGAGGGGCTCAAGGTTGCCTTCGATGCGAAGCCTGAATTTTTCGGGCATAACCTGAGCGAAGGAACAATGTTCGCGATCCTTATCGGCTCAGTCATAGTCCTTACAACAGTCTATGTCCTGCTCTGCCGTAAAAAGATAAAGAAATGATAAAAACACCGCTTCGGCGGTGTTTTTTGTTAATCAAAATCAATTCTCATAACCTCAATGGCAATTCTCGCGCCGAGACGGAAGCCGTAAGAAAAAATCTCGCGCTGGCTCATATTATCAAGCTCATCCTCGCAATCATCAAGCTTTTCAAATATCGCTTTTTGCTCGTCGGTCATTGTGTCTTTCAGATCTTTTCTGTGCTTTTTTATGTATTCTATCAGATCCGATGACTGTTCCTGTGATTCGCGGTAGTTTTCAATTGGGCATAGATCTCCATACCATAGCTTTTCAAGTATTTTTTGCATTGTTGTGCTCCTTTCATCATTCTTCATTACAATATTTTACTCAATTATTGAGTATTTGTCAATACTCAATTTATGAGTGTGATAATATGTGTTTAAGGTGGTGAAATAATGACGGATTACAGAACGCGTATGCGTAATATTCGAGAAGATCTCGATTTAACCCAAAGTGAAGTCGGAAAGATTCTGAACAAATCACAGCAAGGATATAATCATATTGAAACAGGCAGGGCTGAACTAAAAATTGAAGACCTTATAAAATTATGCAAATTTTATAATCTGTCTGCTGACTATATCATCGGCATTACCGACAAGAAGAATTAAAGATTAAAACACCGCTTCGGCGGTGTTATTATTTTTACTTTGTTTTGAAACGGACGCTTCGCGTCCTACACCTCATCCACCGCAGACGCAACGTCTGCGGTCCCCCTTCCCCCGCTGGGGAAGGCAAGACAACGTGGCGCATTTTCCTTAAACCGAAAAGGGATTCCAAAGGGGAAAACGTGTGCAGAATTTTGCATAGGCAAAATTCAAACGGTTGTCCCTTTGGCGTGTTTCTTTGCGAGCGTTTCTTTTCACGAGAAAAGAAATGCGAAAAAAATCATATCTTGACAAATTCTCATAACAATAATATAATCATACTACATACTTATCCCAAAAATCAGGACATAAAAAATGAAAATAAACATGGAAACCGACTACGCCTTCCGCATAATGCGCGCACTTGCCCGCAAGGGTGAGTTGACCGACGCGTCAACTATCGCGGAAAGCGCCTCCGTACCGCAAAGATTCACTTTAAAAATCCTTGGCAAGCTCGTTTCGGGCGGACTTGTTGTCTCCAAAAAAGGCGCAAACGGCGGCTATATGCTCTGCCGTGACCCGAAGGAGATAACGTTGCTCGATATACTCGAGGTCATCGAGGGACCTATCGTAATGTCAAAATGCCTCGGCGACGATTTCGTCTGCCGTCACGACGGCGTAAACGAGCATTGCGACTGCTTCTTCAACCGAGTTTTCGACGACATCTCAATGACAATAGCAAATAAGCTGAAAAGCGTAACGGTGGCGGATTCGATATGAATAACTGTGTAGAAAACACCGACCTTCTCTTGGATACCGCGCAGCTTGCCGCTCTGATCGTACTCGAAAGCGGCGGCGAGACCTCGCGTGCAGAGGAGATCGCAACGATAATTTGCAAAAGCGGAGGCAGAGAAGCCGAAGCTATCGTTCTCCCGACAGGAGCTTTCCTCACGGTCAAAAACTGCGAGGGCAAAAAAATATCCGCCGCGGCGAGAATCAAGATAAGAGGCGTAAACCTCTATAAGGTCGAAAGAGCAAACGCCTATTCGCGCGAATTTTCCGCAGGAAAAATAACCCTAACCGAGCTGTACGAAAGGCTTTTGAAGCTCCGCTCGAGCGCTCTTTATTCAAAGGCTGCCGTTATTCTCGCTTCAGGTCTTTCCGCGGCACTTTTCGCACTTCTCTTTGAAGCGAAGCTCGACTGGACGTGTCTTTTTGATATGCTCGTCGCATTCGCCGTCACGGTAGTTGCACAATGGGTAGGGCTGTCGTCGCGACTCAAAAACTCGTATCAGTTCACGGTCACCTTTCTCTCCTCCCTCATCATCGGAATCGGAACCCTCGCTGCAGTACATTTTTCGGGTATAGGACGCTTCGACGCCATAATAATCGGCTCGATAATGCCGCTTCTTCCCGGTCTTTCATTCACGAACGCGATACGCGACACGGTAATGGGCGATATCATTTCGGGAACGGTAAGAGTCGTTGAAACGCTTCTGATCGCGGTAGGCATCGCGGGAGGAATAGGCGTCGTGCTTATAGCTTATGTGAATATGGGAGGTACGATATAATGCTTCTCTACTACCTCCGCGACTTCGTCGCCTGCTTTGGCGCAACGATATTCTACTGCGTCTTAATGTCGCTCCCCAAAAAAGCGCTCTGGACCTCCTCGCTGTCATCTGCATTGACCTACATAATATTCAGACTCGTATTTCTATCCATCGACTCGGAATATATGGGCTATCTCGCAGCATCCTGCTTTGCGGCGCTTTCCGCCGAGGTGCTTGCGCGTGTCTGCAAAATGCCGGCAACGATATTCATTTTCCCCGCCGTCATTCCGCTCGTCCCCGGACTCGGTCTTTACAGAACGATGCTCTGTCTTGTCCGCAGCGATATGAGCGGCTTTGCGTCCGAGGGTACGAAAACGCTTATCATTTCGGGAATAATCGCCGTCACAGTCGCAGTCGTGAACGCATTCTTCCGAAACATCATCAAAAGAAAGCCTCAACCTCAAAAGGAATAACAAACAAAAACGATCCGTTGTTTTAAGCGGATCGTTTTTTACATAATTTTCATAAAACCCGCCGATAATAATTTTAATTACTGAAAGCGAAAGGGCTCCTTATGAAAAACCGACGCATAAATATAAAGCTCCTCACAAGGACGCTTTACAAAAAATACGGAAACTCGGAGATATTTCCGCTGCTTCTTCCATATATCGAGGGAACGAAAGGAAAGATCGATTTCCCAAGCTTTTTTGAGGCGGTAAAGAAAACCGTTCCTCCCGCCTTTACGGTCGAACCCACAAAAATAGCAAAAGCGGTCGGAAACGATATACGGTACAAGCCGCTCTCCCGCTTCTACGCCTATGCGGTATTGAGCGCGCTGATCTCCCTCTCCGAGGCACCGTCGACGGAGGAGGCACTCGCAAGTACCGTCGATTACCTCAAAAGGCTATATTCTATTGAGATCGACGAGCTGTATTACGAGCTTTCGGAGGCGGAGAGAATATTGTCGGAAAGCAAGTATTTCAAGGACTGCGACGCCGATACGAAAAACGAGTGCCGCCGTCAGGTTACGCTTGCGGCAAGAAAGCACAAAATAAGTGAAAGCGAAGCGGCAACGCTATTCCTTTCCCGCGATCCGTTCGAGCACGAGCCGAGCGCCGCCTCGCGGCTGTATTTTCCAATCCTCGGAATAATGACAGCGGCGTTTTCCGCTCTCTCCTTGATAGTCACGAAAAATCCCGCATTCTTTTTCTTCACGCTTTTGCCGATGTCGGAAAGTGCAAAGCAGCTGACGGACTACGTGTTTTCTCATTTTGTCAGAACCGTTCCAATCCCGAAGAAAAAGCTGAAAGCTCTTCCCGATGGTGCAAGGACTCTGACGGTAATAACCTCGCTTCTCGGCGGCAAGGAAAGCGACCTTGAGCTTTGCAAAAGGATCCGCGACTGCGCCTACGCGAACAAGGACGAAAATGCCTGCTTCGGCCTGCTTTGTGACCTGAAGGAATCGGAAAGCCCGACCTCGCCCTCTGACCGCGAGATTGAAAAAAGAATAGCCGATGCCGTCGACGAAATGAACTCAAAGTACGGCACCAATATTGTTCTCTTCCTCCGTGATCGACGCTATGCACCGAGCGAGGACAAGTATATGGGCTGGGAACGAAAACGCGGCGCGATAATCGAGCTTTCTCGCTACCTTAAGGGAAAAGACACCTCGATCCGAGTCGTGTGCGGAGATCCAAGGGCGCTTTCCGGAATCAAATATATAATCACCCTCGACTCCGATACCCGCCTCTATACGGGAGCGGTAAACGACCTCGTCGGAACGATGCTTCATCCGTCGAACACCCCCGTCGTCAAGGACGGAAGGGTAATAAAAGGTCACGCGATACTTCAGCCGAAAATGGAAGCGTCGCTTCTTTCGACCGAAAGGACGCCTTTTACCGTTCTTACCTCCGACGGCTTCGGCGACGTATATGCGACTGCCTCCTACGAGACCTACCAAAGTATTTTCGGCGAAGGCATCTTCTGCGGCAAGGGCATCTTCGACCTCGACGCCTATTCCGCTCTCATCGACGGCGCCTTTCCCGACGGCTCGGTGCTGAGCCACGATCTGCTTGAAGGAAGCCGGCTCCGAGCGGGGACAGTCACCGATATAACCCTGACCGACGATATACCGAAAAGCCCGCTTTCCTTTATTGACCGAAGCCACCGCTGGATACGGGGCGACGTTCAGGCGCTCGCCTTTGCGGGCAAGTACTGTAAGGATGAAAACGGAAAGCAATATAAAAACCCTATCTCTCCTTTGTCGGTGTATAAAATATACGACAACGTTCGCCGCGCACTCGTGCCGATATCGGCGCTTACCGCTCTGCTTCTCTGCATCTTCCGTCCCCCTCATCTGTCGCCCTATATTTCGCTTCTCGCACTGTCGTATCTTATGATCCCCCTCTTCCTTTCGCTGATATCGACCTTAAAAAGCACGGGCAGACGCTTTTTTTCGCATCTGATCCCCGCCTCGCTTTCTGCGATGCTTAACTTCATATATTCCCTTTCCTCCCTCACCCACACCGCGATAAGAAACGCCGACGCAATATTGCGCGCAGGCTTTCGAATGCTCTTTTCACGCAAAAAGCTGCTCGAGTGGAAAACCGCATCGGAGAGCGACGGAATGAGGGGGCTTCCGCTCATTCTCTATTCAATGCTCCCGTCGATCGCAATAGGGCTTTCGCTTCTTTTCTTCTGTCCAAGACCGCCCTTGAAGATCCTCGGCGCCCTGACGTTTCTTTTCCCCTTTGCCTGTCATCTTCTCGGCAAGCCCTTCAAGGCAGCCGATAAAATATCGAAAAACGATGAAAAGGCGCTTCTTGAATACGCCCGCGACGGTTGGAAATTCTTCTCACAAAGGGTCAACAAGGAGGAAAACCACCTGCCGCCCGACAATATACAGTTTTCCCCCGATGAACGAATCGCTCACAGAACCTCGCCCACGAATATCGGGCTGTATCTTCTTTCGGTCTGTGCCGCCGCAAAGCTTGAGCTGATAAACGAAAAGGAGGCTCTGTCCCGTATAGATAACACGCTGAATACGGTTATCCTCCTTCCGAAATGGCACGGGCATTTATACAATTGGTACGATACCGAAACGCTCTTCATTTTGGGACAAAGCTACGTTTCGACCGTCGATTCGGGCAACTTTATAACCGCCCTCGTTGCCGTAAGGGAGCTGCTATGCTCCGATTTTGAAAAGGACGAGCGCCGAAGCGAGATCGTCAAAAAAGCCGACAGCCTGATAGCCGACGCCGACTTTTCGTATCTTTACAGCAAAAAGAAAAAGCTTATGCTTATCGGAATAAACCCCGACAAGCCCGAGAGCGATCCTCCCTGCTACGACTTTTTCACGAGCGAGGCGCGAACGACCTCGTTTTTCGCGATAGCAAGAGGCGATATCCCGCGCGAGCATTGGAAATATCTGCGCAGGATCCCGACGGTTATCGGCGGATACACCGCCCTTGTCTCCTGGACCGGAACCGCGTTTGAATATCTTATGCCGTCGCTTATTACCCCGACGCTTCGAGGTTCACTTTCCTACGAGGCGCTTTCAAGCGCGGTAAGAGAACAGAAAAAAACTCTCTGTCAGGGCGTCTGGGGACGGTCGGAGAGCGGCTATTTCGACTTCGACCGCGATCTTAATTATCAGTATAAGGCGTTCGGCGTTCAGTCGCTTGCCCTCAAAAACGGAATCGATAAGGACAAGGTCGTCTCGCCCTATTCATCATTCCTTTCCCTCCCATTCGACAGAGCCGCGGCAATATCGAACCTCAAGCGCCTGAAAAGAAAGGGAGCCTACGGCGAATACGGCTTCTACGAGGCGCTTGATATGACGCCCGAGCGCGTCGGACAGGGCTACGCGGTGATAAAGAGCCAGATGGCACATCACGTCGGAATGTCGCTCACAGCTATCGCAAACGAGCTTCTCGACGGAATATTTATCAAATCCTTTATGTCCGATCCGCATTGCTCCTCCGCTCTTGAGCTACTGACCGAAAAGGTGCCGGGAAACGCACTTTCCGTCAGGCGCAAGAGGTCGGCGGTAAAGCTCAAGGCGATCCCCGAGCCGCTTCCGCGTCTTTTTGCGCTTGAAAAGCCGTCGGACGGCGATAAAGCAACGCTGATCTCCGAGGGCGGTGCTTCGGCTGTTATGATGGGCGATATGCTCCGCCTGTCGGCGCTGAAGGGAGAGATAACCCTCGATCCGTTCGTGTTCGGAAGGATTTACCGCCCGCGTCTTATCATGTCGGTCGACAATTCGATTTTCGATCTTATGCTCGGCAAGCAAAAGGACAGCCACGGCAGGATAACGAGAACCTACGATACCCGCCGATTCGTTTCCGAAATGTCGCTTTCACTCTTGCCGAGCACCAAAACGTTCGTCATAAGCGTATCGGCAGAGGGGCATTTCAAAAGCGTCACGCCGATGCTCGTTCTTTTTCCCTCTCTTTCATCAAGCGGCGACCGTCTCTCGCATCCCGCCTATAACGATATAATGGTGGTCTCCGAATACTGCGAAGCGGAACGCGCGCTTCTCTTCAGAAAGAAGGAAAAGAGCGCCGAGGACGGGGAGAAATGCATCGCCGTATCCTTCGAGAGCGGAGGAGGCGGTGAGAGCTTCATAGCGGGGCGCGAATATCTTCCCGAAATGTTTGGCGAAAGCGATGTTGAGACGCTTATAAAAAAGGAATTTGACAACAAAGCAGGCACCTTCTCCGAGCCCTTCTGCGCGATAAAAAAGACTTCGGTAACAAGCGGAAAATATCTCTCCAACATTCTGATCTCCGTCGGTCGGAGCAAGGAGGAGGCGCTTTCGCGCCTTTCCTCATCGCGAAAACAGATAAAAAACGGCAAGGGCAAAAACGGCGCCCTGATCGCCGAGCAAATGGCGGGGACAAAAAGAGGCGCGCCGCTTCCGATCTCCGATCCACGATACAAATCGCTTCTCTCCGAAATTCTCTCCTCGATCCTCGTCCCGAAAAAAAGAACGCCGAGGGGAAGCTATACCGTTTCGGATTTCTATAAATACGGCATATCGGGTGACAACCCGATATTGACCGTCATCCTCGGTCGGGATTTTTCGCGCAGCTCCCCCGCCTATAAATGGCTCAGGCTTTTCGTCCTATGTCACAAGCACCTGAACCTCGGCGGAATAAAGCTCGATACCGTCATCCTCTATGACGGGCGGGGCGAATATATGTCGGAAACGCGTTCGGCTATCACAGAGGCGATAAGCGACTCAGCTGCGAGCTTCTTTCTGAAGGGCGGAATATTCCTTATCGACGGCTTTTCCGACCGCGATCTTTTTGAGAACGTTGCGTCTGCCGTTGCCGACCTCGATTCCGCATTCACGATCGATTCGTTCATTTCAAACAACAAGGGCGAAAACGCCATCGAAACTCAGCCGATAACGGTAGTAACGAAGCTCAAAAGCTATCCGCCGAAGGACGCGCTTCACGTTTGCGGCGGATATTTCACCGAAAACGGCTTCACCTTATGTAAGAACGAGCGCGGTGAGAACAAAAATCCTCATTCCTTCGTTTACGCGCTCAATCACTTCGGCACTCTTGTGACCGATTCGTCGCTTGGATACACCTGGATAGGAAACAGCCACGAAAGAAGGATAACGGCGTTTATCCCCGACCTTCGACGTCATCTGAACGGCGAGAGGCTGATTGCAACGATCGCCGACGCCGAATACGACCTAATAGCCTGCTCGCATACCGTCTCCTTCAACCGCGGAGGCGCGGTATGGGAGGGCAAGGCGGGGCCTGTTTCCTATACTGTAACTGCAAGCATTGATACCAGATTACCCTGCAAAGCCGTGACCGTGACCTATATCGGCGGCACGGATATAAAGACCGAGTACCGCATTCGCCCCGTCCTCGGCGATATCGAGCGGCGAAACCGTCCGATAAGAGCTGAATCACTTGACGGTCTGACGCTCTACGTTCCGACAGTTGCAGGCGACTGCTCCGATACCGCCTTTCTGCTTCGCCGCGACCTTGACGGAAGTGTCTGCTTCCTGCTCGGAGCCTTTCCGAGCGGACGAAAAAGGGTGCTTGACGCCGTTATGAAAAAGTACAGAACGCGCGCCGACTTCCGCATTTGTGCCGATGAATACGAGAGGCACCTTTCCTCGCTCCTTCCGAGCCTCAGGCTATCGATCCCCGACCGCTACCTTTCGGTAATGACCGAATATTACCTTCCTTATCAGGCACTCGTCTGCCGCTTTTACGGAAGAACGGGATTTTATCAATCCGGCGGAGCCTACGGCTTCCGCGATCAGCTTCAGGACTGTCTTTCAATAATGCTCTCGGCACCCAAGGTCGCGCGAACGCATATTTTACGGTGCGCCTGCCGTCAGTACGAGGAGGGCGACGTGAGCCATTGGTGGCACGTTATCCGCGGCGTCTGCCGAGGAGTTCGCACAAGATACACGGACGACCTTCTGTGGCTCCCTTACGTGGCATCAAAATACGCCGCCTTTACAGACGACTACGACATTTTCGATATCGAGCTTCCATATATCGTATCGCCTCCGCTTCGGGACGATGAGCACGACAGATACGAGTGCCCGAAAAAGAGCAAGTACCGCTCCTCCCTTTATATTCATTGCGTCAAGGCGATAGAACGCTCGCTCCAGCTCGGAACTCACAGGCTCCCCTTAATGGGTGGCGGTGATTGGAACGACGGAATGAACGAGGTCGGAGCAGGCGGCGGCGAAAGCGTTTGGCTCGGAATGTTCCTATCGCATGTGCTCGACACCTTTGCCCCGATCGCCGCCAGAAGGGGCGATCTTTCGGGTGCGTCAAAATACCGCCGTATCCGAGATGAGCTGATCGCATCGATTGAAAAATGCTATGACGGCGAAAAATATCTCCGCGCATTTTTCGGTGACGGCACACCTGTCGGCGGCGACGGCTTTATCGACGTTCTGCCGCAGGCGTTCTCGGTGTTTGCACAATGCGATGAAAAAAGGTCAAAAACTGCACTTAAAACGGCTTTTAAGCGCCTCTTTTTGCTCAAAAACGGCACGTTTTTGCTCCTATCACCGCCCTTTTCGCGACCAAGCGCACACGAGGTCGGGTATATATCGTCCTACCCTCCCGGCATCCGAGAAAACGGCGGACAGTATACACACGCCACCGCGTGGGCGATAATGGCGATGGCTGAGGCGGGAATGAAAAGCGAGGCAATAGAGGCTCTGACAGCAATAAACCCCGCCTCGATCTGCCGAACCCGTGAGGGCGCTGAGCGCTACCGGGGCGAGCCGTATTTCGTCGCGGGAGACGTATCGGGCGCACCCGATACTGTCGGCAGATGCGGCTGGTCGCTTTACACCGGATCTGCGGGCTGGCTGTTCAATGCCGCCTTTGCCTCTATTCTCGGCATCGTAATCGAGGGAGACTCCTTTTCCGTCAGCCCCGCCCTCTCCGATATACTTCCCTGTTATACCGCGGTCCTCACCCACCTTGGCTCGACCTACGAGATAATCGCCCATCGCGGTGAAAAAACGCGCTATCTTCTCGACGGCAAAAATGTAAACAATTTATTTCATTTTGATAAAAACTACCATTTACTTGAAATAACGGTTGAAATTTCTTCCGATATGGAGTAAAATAGATGAAGTAAAATAACTTGGAGTAATATTTATGCTACCGATAAGGAAGATCATCGGCGACGGCGTCGCCTTAAATATCATACCGACCGATAAATTCAAGACGAACTGCATAACTGTCCGTTTCCTCTGCCCGATGGCGGAGGAGACGGCGGCGCTCAATGCTCTTTTGCCTTCGGTTCTCAAAAGAGGCTGTAAGCGTCTGCCGACAATGGCAGACATCGTCAAGGAGCTTCAGATGCTTTACGGCTCGGAGCTTCAGAGCAGCGTCGGTCGCTTCGGCGATATGCAGTATTTTTCCTTCACCTCCTTTCCTCTGCGCGATTCATACACCGAGGGAACGAAGGTCACATCCGAGATGCTTTCCCTTATGTCGGAGCTTATAAACGTTCCTCTCATTGAAAACGGCACGCTCAAGTCGGAGTACGTTGAAAGCGAAAAGAGAACGCTTACCGACCGCGTGAAGGCAGCTATAAACAACAAGACCTCCTATGCCATACGCCGCTGTGTTGAGGAAATGGGCAAGGGCGACTCCTCGTCGATCCCCGAAACCGGAACGCTTGAGCATATCGCGGCGGTCACACCCGAGGCGCTGACAGAGCATCTGTACAAGGTAATGAAGCATGCCCGCATCGAGATCTGGTGCGCAGGCGTGTTTGACGAAGAGAGGCTTGAAAAGGACTGCATTCGTCTGTTCGTAACCGACGGCCGCGCCCCTGCTGTAATTTTACCCGCCGCTCCCATAAAGCAGGCGGACAAGGTCAATACCGTAACCGAAGATCAGCCCGCAAAGCAGGGCAAGCTAAGCCTTGGATTTACGACTCCGCTCCGTCCCGACCGTAATGCCTCCCCCGCCTTTAATCTCTTTCTCGGTGTGCTTTCAAGCTCGCCTACCGCAAAGCTCTTCATGAACGTTCGCGAGAAGCTTTCGCTCTGCTATTACTGCTATGCGATCCCCGACCGTCAGAAGGGCACCGTCATAATTTCAAGCGGTATCGAGGTTGACAAAAAGGATATCGCCGAGAATGCTATCATAAACGAGATAGAGGCGATCAAGCGCGGCGAGGTTTCGTCCGAGGAGCTTGAATCGGCAAGAAAATATCTCATCAGCGGCTGGAAGAGCATTCAAGACGACGAGATGGCTATGATAAATTGGTACTTCCCGCAGACCGTCTGGGAGAGCTTTGTTTCCCCCGAGGAATATGCTGAAAGAGCGAAAGCTCTTACCGCATCCGACGTAGCTTCGGTCGCTTCCACTCTCAGGCTTCATACGGTATATTTCCTTAACGGAACGCTGACAGGCGAAAGTGAGGACGAGAATTATGAATAAACCGATAACGGTAAAAAGTGAGTTGCTCGGCGAGCAGTATACGGTAGTAACTCACAAGAGCGGTCTGAAGATATACGTTTTCCCAAAGGAGCTTACGTCGACATACTGCCTTATAGCGACGCGATTCGGCTCCGTCGATAACACCTTCAGGATCGGAAGTGAAAACGACTACGTGACCGTCCCCGACGGTGTTGCTCACTTTCTTGAGCACAAGCTTTTTGAAAACGAGGACGGCGAGGACACGTTTGTGAAGTTTGCCCGCACGGGTGCCGATGCAAACGCCTACACCTCCTTCCGCGTGACCGCTTATCTCTGCTCCTGCGTCGACGAGCTTTATCCGTCACTCGAAATACTCTTGACGTCGGTTTTCTCCCCCTATTTCACCGAGGAAAACGTCAAGAAGGAGCAAGGCATCATCGCTCAGGAGATAAGACAGGGCGAGGACAATCCATCAAATGCCGTACAGTACGGAATGCTTGAAGGTCTCTATGAGAAAAACAGCGTCCGTATCAATATCGCGGGCACGGTTCCGTCGATAATGAAGATAACCCCCGAAACGCTCTACCGTTGCCATACGGCGTTCTACAATCCGTCAAACATGGCGCTCTGCGTCTGCGGACGGGCGACGCTTGACGAGGTTCTTGCGGTTGCCGACAAGTGCCTTCACGGCATTGAGCCGATACCCGTAGTAAGCCTGAACGTCACCGAGGGCAAGGCGGCGGCAAAAAAGCGCGTCATAAACAAAATGCAGGTATCAAAGCCGATCGTCTGTATCGGCGTAAAGGACGTTGACATATCCCCCGATCCCGAGGAAAGGGTGAAAAAGAGCATCGCCTTTGATCTCATTTCCGCCATCTGCTTTGAAAGGTCGTCAGATTTTTATTCGTCGCTGTACGAGGGCGGTCTTATCTCCCCCTCCTTCAGCACTTGGCACGAGCATACCGAGTCGTTTTCCTTCTTCTCGGTGTTTACCGACACCGATGACCCCGAGGAGCTCTATGAGAAATTCGAGGAATACACGAAGAACGGTCTATATGACGCCATAACCCCCGAGAGTTTTGAGCGCTCCCGACGCGTTCTCTATTCGGCGTTTATCAAGAGCTTTGACAGCGTAGAGGACATCGCAAACGATCTCATTGTCGATTTTGCCCTTGAAGGAGCCGACATCTTCAAATACACCGATCACGTTAAAAACATCACCGCCGACTACGTAATTGAGGTAGCCAAGGAGCTTTTCAAGCCCGAGGCATACACAATGTCCGTCGTCGAGCCTATATGAGGTGACTTATGAACCATATATCTTTCCCCGGTCTGGGAATAAAGGAATTTAAGCTGAATCCCGAGGCGTTCAATCTCTTCGGGCGTCCCGTAATGTGGTACGGCGTTATCATTTCGGTCGGAATGATACTTGCCGTGCTCTACGTTCTCTACCGTGCAAAGCACAGCGAGGGTATAAAAACAGATGACGTTTTCGATTTTGCGATCTGGGCGATCCCGCTCGGTGTCATCGGCGCGCGAATCTATTACGTTGCGACAAAATTCGAGGATTACAAGGCAGATACTCCCCTTGAGACCTTCAAAAACTGCATCGCGATCTGGGAGGGCGGCATCGCCATCTACGGTGCGATAATCGGCGGCGCGCTCGGTCTTTATATCGCCGCGCGAATCAAAAAAGTCAAGGTGCTCAAGGCATTCGATATGGTCGCTCCCGCCGTTATGATCGCGCAGGCGCTCGGACGCTGGGGCAACTTCTGCAACGCAGAGGCGCACGGAGGTCCTACCTCCCTGCCTTGGCGAATGGGAATCCGCAACGAGGAGTTCCCGACGACCGTTTACGTCCATCCGACATTCCTTTACGAATCGCTCTGGAACGTTCTCGGCTTTATACTTATCAACATATTTTACAAAAAGAAGAAATACGACGGTCAGATTCTCGTTATGTACCTGACGTGGTACGGCTTCGGCAGAATGCTGATCGAGGGGCTCCGAACAGACTCTCTTTACGTTCTCGGCTTCCGAATCTCTCAGATCGTCGGATTCCTCTGCTTCTTTATCGGAATTTGCATCCTCACAGCGATGGAGATAGTCCGTCACCTTCGTAAAAAGGACGCTGTGGCAGTAACCGAAGCGGCGGCAAAGGAAGAAGCCCCCGAGGTCACGGAGGAAAAAGCCGAAGAAAAGAAGGACGACGGAGTATTCGAGATCGCCGATAGTTACAGCGACGACGATGACGAATGAAAGGACATAAGCAATGAACATAATCAACGGAAAAGAAATTTCGGCATCTATCCGCGCCGAAATCAAGGCTGAAACGGAAAAAATGAGCGTCCGTCCCGGACTTGCCGTCATTCTCGTCGGCAACGATCCCGCCTCTCAGGTCTACGTTCGCAACAAGAACAAGGCGTGCGAGGAGGTCGGCTTCTACTCGGAAATGTATACCCTTCCCGAGCAGACAAGCATGGAGGATCTGCTCGGTCTTATCGATCAGCTCAATCACAGTCCTCAGATACACGGTATCCTCGTTCAGCTTCCGCTCCCGAAGCATCTTGACGAGGAAAAGGTCATTCTTGCCATCAGCCCCGAAAAGGACGTTGACGCCTTCCACCCCGTTAACGTCGGAAAGATAATGATAGGCAACCACTCCTTCCTTCCCTGCACTCCCGCAGGCGTTATGGAGCTTCTTTCGCGCTCGGGAATTGACGTCAGCGGCAAGGAATGCGTCGTTATAGGACGGTCGAACATCGTCGGAAAGCCACAGGCGATGCTCCTGCTTCACGCGAATGGAACCGTTACCGTCTGCCATTCGAGAACGAAAAACCTCGCCGAGATCTGCGCACGCGCAGATATTCTCGTTTCTGCGATCGGCAAGGCAAAGTTCGTCACGCCCGATATGGTAAAGGAGGGCGCCGTCGTTATCGACGTCGGAATCAACCGCGACGAAAACGGTAAGCTCTGCGGCGACGTTGACTTTGACGCCGTTGCTCCCAAGACGTCGTACATCACTCCCGTACCCGGCGGCGTCGGTCCCATGACCATCACTATGTTGATGAAAAATACGCTCACCGCTGCCAAAAATATCGAGAATAAGTGAGTTTACAGAAAGTTTACAATTGCATTTTCAAATCTGTTGACAAACAGATAAATTAAATGTTATAATGTCAAATGCCGCGTGATCTACGGGTCATAAAAAGTACTTCGTACTTACCCGTATCAGCGAGTCTGCGGTTAAAATCCGCGTAATGAAAGTGAGGTGCTTTTCGTGTTTGCAGTTATTGAAACCGGCGGAAAGCAGTACAAAGTCTCCGAAGGCGACGTAGTTTACGTAGAAAAGCTCGAAGTAAACGAAGGCGAAACTGTTACCTTTGACAAGGTTCTTGCAGTTTCGGCAAACGATTCTTTCTCCTGCGGCGCTCCCTACGTTGAGGGCGCTACCGTTACTGCCAATGTCGTTAAGAACGGCAAGGGCAAGAAGATCCACATTCTTCGCTACAAGGCAAAGAAGAATGAGAAGAAGAAGATCGGTCACAGACAGCCTTATACTAAGGTTCAGATCACCGCTATTAACGGCTAATCTCACATGATCAAGGTCACATTCTTCAAAAGAGACGGCGTTTATTACGGCTTCAGAGAAACCGGTCATGCGGAATTCGACGATGCCGGCAAGGATATCGTTTGTGCGGCTGTGTCCGCGATGACGATGCTCGTTATAAATGCTATTGAGGTCTCTTACGAATCAAACGTTGAGTATTCTATCGACGAGGATACAGCTGATATCGAGGTCAGGGTGCCGAGCGCACTCCCCGAGAACAGCGATGACGAAACGAAGCGTTTCGCCGTATCGGGTCTTATCGAGGCGTACTTCATGCAGCTTATTGATATGCTTGAGGATTACGACGAATATCTTGACGTAAACGAGGTCGAGGATTGATTCCTTGACTACCCAATTAACGATTAACGGAGGTAAGAAACGATGTTGAAGCTTAATCTTCAATTCTTTGCTCATAAGAAGGGCGTTGGTTCCACCAAGAACGGCCGTGACTCCGAGTCCAAGCGTCTTGGTGCGAAGAAGGCTGACGGCCAGAGCGTAATCGCCGGCAATATCATTGTCAGACAGCGCGGAACTCACATCCATCCCGGTAAGAACGTAGGTCGCGGTAAGGACGATACCCTTTTCGCACTCACGAACGGTGTGGTTCGTTTCGAGCACATGACAAAGGATAAGAAGCGCGTCAGCGTTTACGAGGACTGATTCACCAAATAAAAGAACGCCTTTCGGCGTTCTTTTTTTATTCTCTAACAGCTCGACGCGCCAAAAAACTATGTTACATCCCATAAACCGGCGACCAATGGTCGCCCCTACAAGAGAATTCCAGCCGTCCTCGTAGGGGCGAGCATTGCTCGCCCGAGTAAAACAGTGTTACTTCACCTTCGTCACACGGTCGCACCCCGCCCCACACATCATTCCGCCCTTTAGGGCACCTCTTCTATAGGGAGAGGCAAAACAAAAGAACGCCTTTAGGCTTATTCTCATAAGGATGTTTACAAAATTGTAGAGACGGACGTCATCGACGGTCCGCGACACATAATTTTCGGCAGAGAACTTGTTTTCTCTGCCGATCTGTGTTATAATATGGGTAACATAGAGCCTCGCCCTTTGGGAGAGGTGGCGGCGTAGCCGACGGAGAGGGGAAATACCCTAAAGAAACACCCTCTCACCCGCTACCGCGGGAGCTCTCCCAAAGGGAGAGCCTTTGGTTACGGATAACCTTAGGGGTATGGGCTAAGCCCGAAGCCTTTGTAATACAAAGGCGAAACTGACGATAAAACAGAACGATAAATTTTCATTTAACAAATAGTCGAATTAATCAAAAATTACAATATATGGAAGATTAAAATGAATAAAATTCAAAAAAGAGACTTATTGGGATTTTTTTGTTATTTGCTTATTTTAGTTGCTATTTTTTGTATAGCCGTTTTTGTGTATCCAATGTGTCTGACAAGTGAAGGCTATTCGGGTGAACATGTCACCCCAAGTCTGAAAGAAATAATAAAATCTATGTTGTTATTTATTCCAATTATAGTGTCTTTTGGGGCTACAACATATCTCTATTATTTTGTTTTAAAATTCAAGAGATTTAATAAATTGGTTTTTCCGTGTATTGTTATTGATGCTACGGTTTTAGTATGTTTGGGTGGTATCGCATTGTGCGGTGTAGCTTTTGTGTGGTTAATGTTTTTAATAATTCCCGCTTCTTTTGTCTTGTTTATCTTAGGAATTATTTTGGGTTGGAAACTTGATAACAAATCCCAAAAGTCATAAAAGTTCAACATATTTCAGTTTATCGAATATATAAAGAGCCCCGACAGACCATAAAAAAATCTGTCGGGGATAATCTTTGTCTTCTGCGTTGCATTTATACCTTTGCGGACAGTCGAGGACGCCTGTCCCTACAAGGAGAATGGTAACATCCTTATGAGAAGTCCGCTTTCGGCGTTCTTTTTTTATTCTCTAACAGCTCGACGCGCCAAAAAACTATGTTACATAATACCCGAACGGGCGAACGCAGTTCGCCCCTACGGAAACGTTTGAAAGCCCCTCGGTAGGGGCAAACTGTGTTCGCCCGAGCAATAACGGTGTTCATTGTTCCCATACGGACAGTCGAGGACGCCTGTCCCTACAAATTCACGTTCAATATAACTTCCGTAGGGCGGGGGTATGCTCGGAACCCCCAAAGCTCATTTCATTCGCATCGGGGAACCCCACGCGCTCCCGCCGCACAAAAACGCTGTCACATCACATCCAAACGGCAAGATAAAAAGGAACGCCTTGAAGTGAACCCCATATAGTTCACAAAAAAGAAAAAAGACACACGAAAAGCAGGGAGAGGAAATCACCTCTTCCTGTTTTTCAATCTGGAAGAATTATAAAAAACCAACCAATCTTCGACGAGTAGTAGATATTCCTCGA
>JAZQGR010000111.1:0-4853 GCA_045540115.1 Eubacteriales bacterium | reverse complement strand
ACTCAAAGCCGCCAATCCTCTCATGTGGGCGCAAGAAATGAACAACGCGAAACACGATGCCGAAGAAATCGTGCTGAACGAGATAATTTATTGCTAAAGAAATCACTGCCGAGAGCGACCAAACGGTTACTCTCGGCGTGTTTATTTAATATCTTCTGTTATTCTGCTACATCCAACCATCGAACATCTATTTCAAGACTTTTAGATGATACAGGAATAGGAGTAGAATAGAATTCAACACGCTGTACATGATTATCCGAAGTCAGATATGCGCGTACAACACAGGTGTTCTCCGGTACTTCTGATATATTTATAATATATTTTACGATCTCAAAATGTATTTGAAGGTTTTCGGCAATATCCGGATTGATCTGATTCGCTTGACTATCTTTGTGTAAAAGCAATGCGAATTTACATTCGTCCTCAATCTTTCCAAGAAGGCTTTTGATGAGCAGAAGCTTGCGATTCAGCTTGTTCAAATCAAGTTGTCTCCTTCTCGGTATAATATTGCGCTTGAGCTGTCCAAAGCTCGTAGTATTTGCCGTTTTCGTCTGCCAAAAGTTCCTCGTGTGAACCGACTTGGACGATCTCACCGTTATCAAATACGGCGATCTTGTCGCAGAAACGGCAGGAGGACAGGCGGTGGCTGATATAGATTGCGGTCTTATCACCGACTATTTCATCAAACTTGGCGTAGATCTCTGCTTCGGCAATGGGATCAAGAGCAGCGGTGGGCTCGTCGAGAATGATAAATGGTGCGTCCTTATAGAGTGCTCGGGCAAGAGCAATTTTTTGTGCTTCACCGCCCGATACGTTTACACCTTCGTCGTCAAAGTTTTTGTAGATAGGCGTTTCAAGTCCTTTTGCCATTTCGGCATAACGCTCTCCAAAACCAACCTCTTGCAAACATTTCTCTGCCTTTTCTCCATCCCACGTAGCAGCAGACGATACATTATTACCAAGCGGGAGCGCCAAGAGCGAATAATCTTGGAATACTACAGAGAACAGGTCGAGATACTGACGGTAATCGTATTTACGAACATTGAAATCGTTCATGTAGATCTCTCCCTCGGTTGGATCATAAAGACGGCACATCAACTTGATAAACGTGGTCTTTCCCGAGCCGTTCATTCCTACAACCGCAAGCCGCTCGCCTACCTTAAAGGTCAGATTGACATTCTTCAAGGCATAATTCTCGCTTCCCGCGTATTTAAAGCTGACATTACGGAATTCAACATCATATTTTTTGTCGCTTCGCTTTTCCACGGCAAGAGAGCCTTGGTACATATCATTGGGGATATCGAAATACTCTAAATACAGCTTGAGGAATTGCTCGTTTTCCTTGAAGGAACGGAACAGCGTATCCAAAAGCGCATTGAGATCTCCCATAAAGCGTCCAAGATATCCTGTGTATTTAATTACGTTACCTACAGGGAACGCTCCCATCGCACAGTAAAAACAAACCAACAGATAATTGAAAAGCGTACTTGACCAATTTAATATTCCCCTTGGAATACTTAACTTAAATCCGAGACTCTGCGCATCTGAAAACGCTTTCAAATGATCTCTGTTTATTTTTTCGCTCAGCTTACGTATCATATCTGCTTGAAGATAGATTCTGTCATCCATTCCGGTACTGTTCGTTCCTCTACCTATTCTGTTTTCTTCAAGCATCATATCACCGATTTTTTTGTTATGAGCGGCAACGAGCTTGCCCTGCTTGAAGCCCCAAGCATAATGCAATGCCGCAAACAAAATCATTCCGAGTGCAAGCACAAGACCAAGCCAATGGAATCCGACTGCAACCATCTTCGTTATCATTTCAATAAAAAGAATCAGCGAGAAAACGATTTTAACGGTGCTTGACATTAGCCGATTGACCGAATTGCGCATATATGTGATGCCATATCCGTTAATATAGGCGTTTTCTTTAACCTTTCTTCTCAACATACGAATTTCGGGATCTTCTAATTTATCGTAATCAAGAGAAAGAGTTTTTTGGTTGAATGCCAAGGATTCATTATTGTTCAGTTTTTCAAATTGTGTACTAACCGCATTGCTTAGCAAGGTACTAATGATGTGGACGAAAAGATTTCCAAGCAACGTAATAGCCACAAGAGTGAAAATGGCTTTTTTATCCCTGCCTTCATAAAGGGCGGTTACGATCTCGGCAGACATCCAAAGGTTGAAATACGGGGATATCGAACTGAAAACAATATGCAAAAAGGATGTAGGAAAATACTTTTTGTTAAAGGAGTGGTAGAGCTTGAGGGTTCTTATAGTTACATTATCTTTACGCATTGATCTCACCCTCCTTATAGTATTTTGCCTGTACCCCGAACATATAGGCGTACTGACCGTTCTGTGCCATCAATTCATCGTGCGTTCCGCTTTCCTTAATAACACCATCCCCGAGAAGGAGAATACGATCACAGAAGCGAGTGCTTGCAAAACGGTGGGAAATGTAAATGGAGGTTTTTCCGTGCGTCAACTCTCTGTATTGCAAATAGAGATTGTTTTCCGCAATAGGATCGAGTGCTGCCGTGGGCTCGTCCAAAATAAGAACAGAGCCATTTTTATAAATAGCACGAGCCAAAACAAGCTTTTGCATTTCGCCGCCCGAAAGGTCAACTCCGTCGTCATAGATGCCTTTCATCAAGTGGGTATCAATGCCGTTTTCGAGGCTTTCAATCTTCTCCCAAATGCCTGCTAACTTCATAGCGGTTATGGCGTCTTCTCTCGCTGATGGACGATTTATGTCCGCACTTGCCACATATTCGAACATCGTGAAGCAGACAGGACGTATTTCTTGGAAAACAGCAGAAATCATCGTATAGTATTCGTGGATGTTGTATTCGTCAATCAGCTTGCCGTTTACCAATATCTCACCCTTTGTAGGTCGGTAAAAACCGCAAATCAACTTAACAAGGGTGGTTTTACCAGCGCCGTTAACGCCAACAAGGGCAAGGCTTTCTCCTGCCTGCAGGGTAAGGTTGATGCCCTTCAAAGTATAGTCCTCAGCGCCATCGTACTTGTACCAAACGTCACGCAGTTCGATTGTAACTGCTCCCGTAGGCAATTCGCATCCCTTACCGTAATTGAATTTGTTGGGATAATCATAGAACTCACGATAATATGCAATCTTATCGGCTCTCTTGTTCAACTTGGCAACATCACCGACTACACCGTGAAGAAATCCTGCAACGCTACCAACAATGCCAAAATAAAATACGAAATCACCGGCAGAAAGACTTCCTGCAAGAAGCATACCAATCAGCACGATGTATGCAACGCCGTTTTGTATCAAAGTCATAAGCCCGGCAAGAATCGATGCCCAAAGTCCGCGCAAGCGACAGCGTTTATTCCACATAATAATGTGAGCGCGGTAATCGCTCATCATCTTGTTGAGCCATTCCTCAAGTCCGTAAAGCTTAATGTCCTTTGCCACCTGCAAGTTTTCGGAAAGTCCTCCGAGATATCCCGCTTTTCTGCTTTCCTTTTCCCACAAGTGCTTGTGTTTTTCGTAATATTTGTTCTGCCACAGAGTAGTAAAGTATGAGAGAATGGATACTATGATAACGACTACAAATACGATAGGGTTGATAAAGGCAAGAAGCGAGGCATAAGTAACAATGCCTAAAAGGTGAATAAGCGCACCGGAAAGATCAGTCCATATGAACTCCAAGGCGCAGTTTCCACTGCTCGCATCTCTCCATGCATATCCGCTTATCTTCTTGTAATCCTGCTTTTCGTGATTTTCAAAATCCGTTTTGTAGCCTTGCGTGTAACCCATTTCTGTTTGATAAACACAGGTAGGATAATAACGTCTTGAACTACAGCGAGCATTTATAAAATTGCTCAAAACATTAAGGGTAAGACTTGCCGTGATGAAAAAAATGACAATCCACGCAAGGTCTGCGAATGGCTTTCCAGCCCCGATACTGTCAATAAGATATTTTGAAAAATATGAACTGACAAGGGGCGAGATAACCGCTATCGGAACGGCAGCAAAGATGAAAAACACAAAGCTTTTATCGAGCCGCCACAAATTTTTGATCGCCCATACAAGACAGCCAAATCTTGAATACTTCGGCTTTCCTTTTGGAGCTTTTGTTTTAGAACTCATATTGACCTCCTCTTTACTTTGGATGTCTGCATTATATCATAAAGAAATTCAAAAAAGTGCAATCTGTTGTCAAACGTCGAAAATTTGATGTGGATTGCACTTTTACTGTATTTATTGAGGCAAAAGAACTTCGGTAGAAAAGGCACCCTCCTCGCTGGCGCGGGTCAGATATCCGCCGTATTTCTTAACAATAGCATCCACACGGGCAAGACCAAATCCGTGTCCCTCTCCCTTGGTGGTCTTGAAGCTATGTTTCTTTGCTCCTTCTGCGGTATTCGTCAGCGAAAGATATAAGTAGTTTCCTTTCATTTCCATATAGATACGGATAAGCCGTTCTTCCTCGGGGAGAGCTGAGCACGCTTCAATGGCGTTATCAAGCAAATTGCCAATAACGATACAGAGATCAAGCTCCGATACCGTTAGTGACACGGGAATGCGTGCCTCTGCCTTTACTTTTATATTCTTTGCGGTAGCAATGGAGAGCTTACTGTTCAGTATTGCATCCGCCATCCTATTTCCGGTCTTGATTACGGTTTCAACGTGGGTCAGATCATCGTCAAGCATATCAAGATAACGATCGATTTCCTCATATTCTCCGTTTTTAGCGTGAACCTTCATAGTTTGAATATGGCTTCTGTAATCGTGCCGCCAACCACGCATCTTATTATACATATTTTCCACTTCTGCATAGTGCTTTTTTAATATTTCACTTTCCGCAGCAGCAATT
>JAZQGR010000110.1:0-24288 GCA_045540115.1 Eubacteriales bacterium | reverse complement strand
GGGGGGCTTCCCCCCCCCGTTACAAAACAAAGTTACATCCCTTTGTAACACCTCATCCACCGCAGACGCAGCGCCTGCGGTCCCCCTTCCCCTGAGGGGAAGGCAAGACAACGTGGCGCACCCTCCTTAAAATGAAAGGGGTTTCCAAAGGGGAAAACGTGTGCAGAATTTTGCAAGGCAAAATTCAAACCGTTGTCTCCTTGGTGCACTTTCTTTTGTAACTTTTCTTTGTGCAAGCAAAGAAAAGTGGTAAAACAACACCTCATCCGAGGTTTACCTCTTACCTTCATCCCACTGGAGAGGGTATAACGCCGTCTGCGACGGCTACACCTCATCCGTCCGAGGTTTACCTCTTAGACACCTTCCCCTGAGGGGAAGGCTAATAACGTGGCGCACCCTCCTTAAAATGAAAGGGGTTTCCAAAGGGGAAAACGTGTGCAGAATTTTGCGAAGGCAAAATTCAAACCGTTGTCTCCTTGGTGCACTTTCTTTTGTAACTTTTCTTTGTGCAAGCAAAGAAAAGTGGTAAAGCAACACCTCATCCACCGCAGACGCAGCGCCCCGATTCACCTCTTAAATATATAAAAAACAAGCGACCGTTTGGTCGCTTGTTTCATTTAATCAGAAATCAGTGCTTCTTGGAAACGTATGCGATTCCGAAGAGAGCTACTACTGCAACTGCAACGTATGCTACTACGCTGTCGTTGGTGTCGGGGTTGGTGGTAGAACCGCCGCCCTGAGTGCCTTCGTTGCCGGAGCCGGTGCCTGTACCTGTGCCTGTGCCTGTACCCGTACCTGTGCCTGTGCCGAGCTCCTGAGGATCGTACTCAATATAGTCGAGGAAGAAATAGCAGTTGTTCTTCGCGCCGTCGCCGTCATAATCCTTATCTTTTTCAGCAACTGCAATATAAACTTCGTTTTCGCCTGCCGCGAGATCAAGAGTGATCTGAACGTCCTGAGCCGTATAGAGAGCGGTGACCTTCCAGTTAGAACCTACGTACTCACCGGAGCCGACCTTGATACGGTATGCTCCGTCTCCACCCACATCGACGTTAGCGGTTATTGTGTAAGTTCCGGCGGTAGGAACCGTGAGAATAAACTTTGCGTTGCTGCTGGGGTCACTATCAGAAGTCGAAAAACCGTTGATCTGAGTGCCGTTAGCTCTTACAGCGCAGGTACCGCTGAGTACTGCCTGCTCTGCTTCAAGTCTTACTTTAGTTGATGCGGGTGCTGCCTTCTTGGTAACGGTTACGTTAGAAATGCTTACGCACTTGGGGTCGTTTACGGATGCGGTTGAACCCGAAGCGAGAGTTATATGAGAGGTCTGCTCGAAAGCGAACATAAGGAGATCGCCTGTTGCAAGCTCTACTTCGCCGGTGATGGTCTTAGAAGTTTCAGTAGCGGTAGGAACGAAGGTTGTGAGAACCTGACCGTTCTTTCTTACGGTAATTTCGTAAGTAAGATCCTGATTGTCGGTAGTTTTGGTGAGAAGAGCTTCAACGGTCTCGGTGTAGGAATAGGTTCCTGCTTCGGGAGCGGTAAAGATAATAGCGCCCTTCTGCTCGCCGTCAGCGGTGAATGCGATAGCGTCGTTGGTATGTCCCTGGAACATGATGCCGCCCCAACGCTTCTCGTGGTTTACGTACCAATTGGTAATGTCATATTTGCTTACGGCAGGATTGTTCTGTGCCTTCTGCTCATTGTGGTTTGCACCAACGTAGGGATAAGGAGTCTGGGTGTTGTTGAAGGACGTCATCTCGTCATAAGCAACAACGTTAGCGTTGGTAATAGCGGTAGAAACGTCAGAAAGGTCAGTAAAGCTGAGGAACTTCCAAGCTCCCTGAACTGCGACGTCCCAACCCTTTGACTGCTCTACGTGACCGGTCGACCAGTCAATAGGCATCGTCCATGAGGTAGGCTCTGCTGCGCCGACGTTCATAACCGAGAATACGGATACGAGCATGATGCAGGCAACGATGATAGAGAAAATGCGTTTCATGTTTATTCCTCCTATGAAATAAAAAAATTAAGTTCGTTTTGTGTCGGGAAATCATCTGATGTATGATGAATCCTTGGTAACGACATTATATCAATAACTTATGCACTTTGTCAATAATTTTTTGTAATTATTTCTTTGTTTTGTCTACTTTTTTCGATTATGGATAAAAAACGACGTTGCTTTTATTTGGGACACCCTCTCCGTCAACCTCCCGATGCTTCGACGCGGTTTCACTCCCGATTCGCATTATATATAAAAACGACAGGCGTCTACCTGCCGTTTTATGATTCGATCATACCGTGATCGGCTTGCCCTCCGCGATCTCGTGCGCGTTGCGGATGAAGTCCTCGGGTGTGCGGTCACCGAATCCGAGCTCGTACAACCATACGCCCTCGTAACCGACTTCCTCGAGCGCTTTATAGAGGTCGTGCCATCTGATAAGTCCGACGCCGGGGAACCAATGCTTTTCGTTTGTGAAGTCGCAGTCGGAAACGTGTGTCGTCGCGATCTTATCTCCGACCTTGTATGCGAAATCGACCGGATCCTCATAGAGAAGATGGTTCGTATCGAAGCAACAACGGAGATCGGGATGTGCAGACAGAAGCTCGATTATATCCGAAGAGTCTCTGCCGAGACAGGTTCGGGGAAGGCTTTCAACGCAGATGATCGCGCCCTTTGTCTTTGCAAACTCGGCAAGTCGGGAAAGTCCTTCTTTCGCGCAAGCCATACGTGCTGGACGCTCCTCCTCCGTCATAGGCTCTGCAGACGGGTGAATCGTGAACTTTTTGATGCCGATAGCAGCAGCCTTTTCGATAAGCTCCGATGCGTATTTTACGGTAAAATCAACCTTTGAAGCGTCGGAAATATCGATGATGCTGAACGGCGAAAACGGGAGGTGGTACGACCAAAGCTCGATACCCGTTTCTTCCGCTATTGTTTTCAGCTCCTCGTAGTTGATATTTTCGTAGCCACAGGCGGGGTACGACACCTCAACCGCATCAAAGCCCGCCTTTTTGAGCGTTTCGAAGGCTTCCTTGTCGAGATTCATTCCCGACGTTGATTTTCCGATTCTGAACATTGGTTTTTTCTCCTTTTATTTTTTCACCCAATCAGGGCATCAAATACAAGCATAAAGCAGAAGCCGAGTATCAGCGCGTAGGTCGCGCCGCGTTCGCTTCCGTGCGAATGCGTTTCGGGGATCATTTCGTCGCTTATAACGTAGAGCATCGTTCCGCCCGCAAACGCAAGCGCAAACGGCAGAATTGCCGTTGATACCGTTATCGCAAGGTAACCGAGAAGCGTTCCGACAACCTCGATAACGCCCGTCATTATCGCGATAAACAGCGTTTTCCCCGGCTTCATTCCCGCCGCGAGCATAGGACCGATTATAACCATTCCCTCCGGAATATTCTGAAGCGCGATCGCCGCCGCGATCGAGAGCGCGTGGGAGGTATCACCCGAGCCGAAGCCGACGCCTGCCGCAATTCCCTCGGGAAGATTATGTATCGCTATTGCTATAACGAAAAGAAGAACCTTATGAAATCTCGCCTGCGCGTCGGGGTGAAGCTCCTCGTAGCCCGAGCCTCCCAGCTTATGCAGGTGAGGCGTTAATTTATCTATTATATTTATGCAGAAAGCACCGCAAAAAAGCCCCGCAACTGTCACAACAAGGCCGTATTTTCCGCCCTTTTCGATCGACGGCAAGATCAGTCCGATGACCGCCGCGGAAAGCATTACTCCCGCCGCAAACGAGAGAACTATGTCACTGAATTTGTGCGTTGTTTTTCTGAATATGAATCCCAAAAGCGCGCCGATAATCGACGCTCCGCCGACTCCTGCGGCGGTTAATAACACCATTGTCATTATTTTGCTCCGTAACACTTTTTCTTGAAGCGATTATATCATATACACCGACCGTTGTAAAGCAAATTGCGAAATTTTTTCGTCATTTTTTACAATACCGCCGCCCGCAAAAAAGCGCAAGTTTTCTCATTTTTTTGTTTTATTTCCTATTGCAATCGGTCAAAAAAAGAATTATAATATTCATATACTTTCTTTTCGGAGGAATTTATGGAAAAAATCGTACGTCCAAGCTCTATGGAGCGTATTACCAATTTTGAGCTTGCAAGCAAGTTCATCGACGAGCAGGTCGACCTTATTCGCAAGCAGGTCGGAGACAAAAAGGTTCTTCTTGCGCTTTCGGGCGGTGTTGACAGCTCCGTCGTTGCCGCGCTTCTCATTAGGGCAATCGGCAAGCAGCTCGTTTGCGTTCACGTTAATCACGGTCTTATGAGAAAGGGCGAAAGCGAGCAGGTCATCGAGGTCTTCGGTGAGGCGCTCGATGCGAATCTCATTTACGTTGACGCGACCGACCGCTTCCTTGACCTCCTTCGCGACGTAAGTGAGCCCGAAAAGAAGAGAAAGATAATCGGAAACGAATTTATCAAGGTATTCGACGAGGAGTCTGCAAAGCTCGACGGAATCTCGTTCCTCGCGCAGGGTACTATTTATCCCGATATTCTCGAATCTGACGGCGTTAAGGCGCATCACAACGTAGGCGGTCTTCCCGAGGAGATGGAAATGTCGCTCGTTGAGCCGCTTGCGCTCCTTTACAAGGACGAGGTAAGAGTAGTCGGCGAGGCGCTCGGTCTTCCGCACGCAATGGTCTACCGTCAGCCCTTCCCCGGACCCGGTCTCGGCGTCCGTTGCCTCGGCGCGATCACCCGTGACCGTCTACACGCGCTCCGCGAGGCGGACGCTATCCTCCGCGAGGAGTTTGATAACTGCGGTCTGAGTGAAAAAGTATGGCAGTACTTTATCGCCGTTCCCGATTTCAAGAGCGTCGGCGTTCGTGACAGCAAGCGTTATGAGGGCTGGCCTGCCATCATCCGCGCCGTTAATACCACCGACGCGATGACCGCGACGATTGAAGAAATTCCCTACGCCGTTCTTCACAAGATCACTAACCGCATCACTGCGGAAGTTGAGGGTATCAATAGAGTGCTTCTTGATCTTACGCCGAAGCCCGTGGGAACGATCGAGTGGGAATGAAGCTTTTGCCGCAGGCAAAAGCAATTAAATCCACACTGCGTGTGGGATAAATCTGCTATGCAGATGAAATCCTCGCTGCGCTTCGGATGAAGTCGCTTCGCGGTTGTGTGGATTTAATTCAACCGAAAACGCAGTTTTCGACTTAATCCGCCGAAGGCGGACTTAATCATATAATGACTTCATCCCGCAAGCTTCTTGCGGGATTTCATTTAGAAAGGCAATATTATGAAAGAGAACAAGTTGGCAGATATTTCAATCGATTTCGCCGTCAACGCATTGGCATTTTCCGACGAGATAATCGGTCACTATTCGCTGAAAAACCAATTCGAACGCGCCTCAACGAGTATTGGCGCGAACATCAGAGAATCAAATTATGCTCAAAGCAGGGCTGATTTCTTGTCAAAGCTTCAGATCGCATTAAAGGAATGCTATGAAACCGAGTATTGGCTCGAGCTTTTTGCCAGATCCGGCATCGCATCTCCCGAAAGAATAAAAGAGCTGTTGCATGATTGCGGTGAAATACGCCGAATACTCGTCTCTTCAATAACAACTACCAAAAGCAGACAATAATACCGACGGCTCGGATTTAATCTCCGAGCCGTGTTTTTGTTTACGAAAGCTGTTGAATTTTCGGGGATTTTGTGATATATTTATTCCAGTACAAGGGTCATGCGGTGACTGTGACCGTCAAACACTTAGGACCCAACGGAAAGGAAGTATGGAAAATGACAAAACGAATTACAGCGCTTCTTCTTTCTATCATCGTCATAGCTACCGCGCTTATCGGCTGTAATGGTAATTCAAAAAAAGCAAAAAAGCCTCACGAGCACGTTAATGCCGACGGTAAATACAACATTCTGGGGCCGATGTACCATAGGTACAACTGCTCCGAATGCGGCAAATCCGTAGATGAAAGACACGATTTCAAATACGTAGGTAACGTAAACGGTCATCAGCCCAAATGCGTTTGCGGCGCTGTTCGCGGCGACTTCAAGGAGCACGAAATGAGGGACGGGAAGTGTCGCAGATGCGGCTGGCAGGATGATCCCGGTCACACGCATCAGCTCTATCTTGATCCATACTTCGACTTCTACCATTACTATCTCTGCAAACGCTGTGATCTCCGCAAAAAGGAGGATCACGAGTTAACCCGCGGGTACGATGAAAGGCGTCATTACCTTGAGTGCTTCTGCGGTTACAGAGAACACGATGAAGCTCATACGTTTGACGAAAGCGGCAAATGCACCGTCTGCGGCTATAAAGACAACGCTTGACGACGCACTGATGATTCAGCGGAATTGAATAATTAAATCGGCTCGGAGTCATATCTCCGAGCCGTTTTTCTACAGTTCTGCGCTGCCGACGTTTATTACCGTTAGTCCGCGCCTTTTCGCCAGACGTGCAAATTTATACGCTCCGCCCCAAGTATAATTCACATAACAGATGCAACAGTCCGCGCGGTCAATAAGCCATCTGTTTCTTTTTTCGATAGCAAATCTAGGATGTACCGATTCAAGCGCATCCGGAAAAATACTGTAGTCACAATATAAATCGTTTTTCGGCGTATGAGCAGGCATATATGCCAGCACTACCCAAAATCTGATGTGAGGATATGATGCTTTGAGCTTCAGTAAGCAATTGTAAGCCATATTGTCAAAATCTCCTTGATGTCCGATATAGAAGGTATCAACGCCGTTTTTGATAAGCTCTTCGATCGCGTTTTTCAGCATTTCCGTGTTTAGTTCACGGGCGTCCTTGTGTCCAAAAAAAGTGCAGACCATAATTTTTGCCTCCCCCTTTTGCGATATATCGTAATTATAGCACAATTTTTCCGAATTTGCGATATATCCCACACGATTTATCGTAAATTTGGTTAAAATATTTTTACGATAAATCGCAAATGGGAGGAAAACAAGCCGTGCGCGTCAAGGAAGCTGTTGCAAATCGAATAGTTGGTCTATGCAAAGAGCGCAACATTGCCATTAACGAGCTTGCGAACATATCGGGCGTTTCTCCTTCTACCGTTTACAGTATTTTGAATGAAAAAAGTCAGAATCCCGGCGCTGTTACGATAAAGAAGCTGTGTGACGGCTTGGAGATCACGCTTGGCGAATTTTTCAGCACGCCTGAGTTTGATGCTCTTGAACAGGAAATCGAATAATCAAATCGGCTCGGAGGTTATTCCTCCGAGCCGATTTTTTGTCTTATTTTCATTTTCTGCCAATTGATATAGCCGTAGATATCGTGCACAAGGAAGACTGCGAAGCAGACGACGACCGAAACGTATTTTGCATCGCTTATGCTTGCGAGTATCCAAAGGACTATGAGTATTATATCGTTCGCCGCGTATGCGAGCGCGTAGGTCGGGCATCTTCTGAAGGTCAGGTAGACAGCGAGGAAGCTCGTTGCGACCGACAGGGTGCTCGGGATCAGATTTGCGGTGTTGAAGTGCTTCAGAATGAAGCAGAACGCGACTGTTACCGCCGCAGTCAGCAGGTACATAAAGACGGTCTCGCCTTTGCCGATGCTGTTCACCTTGACCTCCGACTTATTGCCGTTATACGGATTTCTCAGCCACGAAATGAGTGCAAATATCGCCATCGGAAGCGTCATTCCGAGATAGGTAATCATTTCTCCGTAATAAGAAAACGAATACGATATTGCACCGTAAAGCAGGCTGAAAACGATTATCAAAACCTGACCGATCGGGTTTCCCTTCGCGCAATATATGAGTGCCGTCACCCCGATGAGCGACGCGATCAGCGTCATATAATTCGCTCTGTCGAATATCAGAAACGACGCGATTATCAGAACGACCGACGAGAGCCAAAGCGCGACTTCGCCTTTTGTAAAGTATTTCTTCATTTTGTCCTCCAAAAAAGCATCCGTATGCATATCTTCCAAGACCTAACGATATGCAAACGAATGCTTTTAACATTCTACTACTCGGTAGCAGTTACTTTATTCTTTTGTAATTATATCACGGCCCGCGAAAAAAGGCAAGAGGAAAAATCATTTTACCGAAACAATCAGCCCGCAACGGCTTTTGATATTAGTCCTTTCAAAATAAATATTCTCAAGCGGGATCCATTCGTTAAAGAAGCGCGTGGCGAACGCCGGGGTGTTCCGACGCGTTATCCTTTCTCTTTGGAGCTCGGTGGAGATATCGAGAAATACCGTCAGATCATAATATTTTTCAAGCTCGGGGTGCATTGAATAGGCGCCCTCGACGATAACGAGCCTTTCGGGATCGACCTGAAGCTCCTCTCCGAGCGACATGGTTCCGCAGTCGAATTTTCTGTATTTTACTGCTTCGCCTCTTGACAGCGGGAGAAGGATCTCGTTTAAAAACCGCTCGCGGTCAACGTTACCGCCGACCTCATTCAAGCGCTCTTTGGTTCTTTTTTCGGGCGGCAGAAAATAGTCGTCCATGTGAAAAACGGTACAATTATAGATTTCGGAGAGCATTTCGCCGAGCGTCGATTTCCCGCTCGCGCTTCCCCCCTCTATCGCGACAGTCACCTTTTCCTTTACGGAAATGAGCTTATCGATTTCTGCCAGCAGGGGCAGGAACGGGATATATTTATTTGAAATCACCCTATACGACGGGCTGTAATTGTCCCTGAATGCCTGCGAATGGCGCACTGCGGGAAAGCCGAGCCGTTCCCATTCTGTAACGGCATCCGAAAAATCCTTTTCAGAGAACGGAAAAACACCCTCGCTTACGAGCTGAGCGGCGATATTCAGCTTGTTTTTCAGGTCACCTTGACCGTTTTCCTCCTTCCTTGCGGAAAGAAAGAACAGCTTACCAAGAGTTTCCGAAGTCAGTCCGTTATCCATATACGAGAGCGGCACACGGCTGTATCCACCGTCAAGCGGCTCGATATTACCTTGCTCAGGGCGAAGCTCTGCATATTCTCGCGAAATATATCCTATCGCCCCGTCAAGCGACGAGACAAGGTGCTCACACCCGAAGGAGCTTTGAAAAAGGAATTTGAACACGTCCTGTATTTCAAGACTCGGGTAGGCTTTCAGATGCTCTTCAAGCAGTTTTCTTGTCATTTTGCCACTTCCTCTCGTTTCTTTGACAGTATTATACCATAAAAGGCTCCCGAACACAACGTTTTATTAAATTATCGTTAACTATTTACAAAGAAATTGCATTGGCGATTTTTTTATGCTATAATGAATTATCCTCTACCGAAAGGATGGAAAACCATGTTTACAACCATACTGCTTTTCGTTGTCGGACTTATACTGCTCATCAAGGGCGGCGACTGGTTCGTCGACGGCGCAACCGGAATCGCAAAGCGCTTCCGCATTCCCGATCTTCTTATCGGCGCAACGGTCGTTTCGATCGGAACGACGCTTCCCGAGGTCATGGTCTCGGCGACCTCCGCCTTCGGCGGTCACGGGGAGATTGCTTACGGAAACGCGATCGGATCCATCATCTGCAACACCGCTCTTATCGCGGCGATCACCATTGCGATCCGGCCGTCGAAAATTGACCGAAAATCGCTGATTTTGCCCGTTTGCTTCTTCTTCGGAGCGGCTGTGCTCTATTCTGCCGTCGCTTATTTCTTCGGAGAGTTTGCAAGATGGGTAGGAATTGTCCTTCTCGTAATATTTGCCGTTTATATCGGCATTTCGGTCCGTTCTGCGCTCAAAAGCGCGAAATATGACGAAACGACGCTTGATGAGCCGCACGAGAAAAAGGGGCTTGCCCTTGATATTGTTCTGCTCGTTATCGGTGCGGCGATCATCGCCTTCGGCGCCGATTTGCTCGTCGATAACGGAATCATTATCGCAAAGGCACTCGGCGTGCCCGAATCGGTCATCGGTCTTACCTTTATCGCCATCGGAACCTCTCTGCCCGAGCTCGTTACCGCAATAACCTCGCTCATCAAGGGACACGGTGCGCTTTCGCTCGGCAACATTATCGGCGCGAATTTCTTCAACCTCGTGCTTGTCAGCGGCGTTTCGGTCACAATCTCTCCCTTCGCGATCCCAAGTGGAAAGATGCTGTTCGGCATAAATTCCTCGCTTGTTATCGATATCCCGGTGATGCTTGCCGTTATGGCGCTCCTCACCGTTCCTTCGCTTATATCGAAAAAGCTCACGCGCACTCAGGGAATTTTGCTTATGGTCATCTACGCGGCATTTTGCGTGTCGCAGTTCGTAATTTGATTTTTTGACTGAAAAGGATCCTTGATATGAAGAATTTCAAACGTATCGGTGCGGCGCTTTTGCTTGCGTTTTCGATACTAATTACTGCTATTCCCTTCAGCACGCCCGTCGCGGCAACGACGCTTGTCTACTCGAAGGAGTCCAACTCCGGCACGCGCGACGTCGTTTGCGTGACGCTCGAGGGAACGGGCGCAGAGAGCTATTATATCGGCAACTATACGTACGATAAGCTCGACGATCTTTCTGAGGACGCGCTTTTTGATGCGCTTCAGACACTTATGAGAAGCACTCACAAAAAGATAACGACCTATAACGACTGTCGCGATTATGCTTTCAGGACCGACTGTCAGAATAACAATACAACCTACGGAACCACCCTTTATACAAGCTTCCAGATGACGTCAAAAGAGCACTGGAAGGAGGGCGGCTGGAAATGTAACCGCGAGCACGTCTGGCCGAAGTCTCTCGGCCCCGGCTCAAACAGCAGTGACGCCACCAAAAACGGCGGCTCAGACCTTCACCATATTCGTCCCGCCGAGGGCAACGTAAATACCACAAGAAGCAACCGCCTTTTCGGCAATGTTTCCTCCGGTAAAACGACCAAAGGAACTTATAGCGGAGTTATCGGCGGCACCTATACCTCCACCTACTTCGAGCCGAACGACAACGTCAAGGGCGACGTTGCGCGTATCTGCCTTTATATGTACGTAAGATGGAACTCCGATTGGGGCTGTGACCGTCTGACCAAGGTGTTTGAGAGTGTCGAGGTGCTTCTTGAATGGTGTGAAAGCGACCCCGTTGACACATGGGAAATGGGCAGAAACGAGGTTGTCGGCAAGATTCAGGGAAACAGAAACGTATTCATCGACTATCCCGAGCTTGCATGGCTTATGCTCGGCTACGATATTCCCGCGGGAATGATGACGCCTTCGGGCAATGCGTTGGGAGGCGATCCCGACTGCAAGCATTCCTCGACCGAGATAAAAAACAAGTCCGACGCAACCTGCGGTAAGGACGGTTATACCGGCGACACCTACTGCAAGGACTGCAAAAAGCAGACCTCGACGGGCAGCGTCATCAAGGCGACGGGCAAGCACAGCTTCGGAAGCTGGGAAATCGACGGCGATAAGCAGATCCGCATCTGCTCCGTCTGTCAGAAGCGCGAGGAAAGAGCCGTCCCGCAATGTCAGCACTCCTCGACGGAGCTCAAAAACGCCCTTGCTCCGACCTGCGGCGTCGACGGCTATACAGGTGATACGGTTTGCAAGAATTGCGGATCGGTCGTGACTGTCGGCGAACCGATACCCGCAACGGGAGATCATAAAAATACGGAACAGCGCGATGCAACGGCGCCGACCTGCGGCGTTGACGGCACGACGGGCGCAATTTACTGCACCGACTGTGGAAACAAAGTATCCGACGGCGAGCCAATCCCCGCGACGGGAGATCACAAGAGCACCGTCATCATAAATGAGAAAAAACCGACCTGCGACGGTGAAGGCTATTCGGGCGACACCTACTGTAACGACTGCAAGAAGGTCGTCGCCGCGGGACAGAAGCTTCCGGCAACGGGTGAGCATTTCTTCACCGAGGGCGAGGTCATCTCCAAGCCGACGAAAACCGAAAACGGCTTGCGCATGGACAAGTGCGTGAACTGCGGTTACGTCGAGGGCGTCGTTCTTCCCGCTACGGGAGATGATAACACGGCGGTAATTATTATAATCGCCGCAGCTTCGGTTGCCGTTATCGCTGCCGTCACGGTCACCGTTATAATTATCAAAAAGAAAAAGGCGAAATAAAGTAATATAAAAGAGCACCCGAGAGAGACACTTCGTGAAGAAGTTGTCTCTCTCGCTTTATATTTCAACCTAAAAAATGACACTTTACACAGAGGATGTGAAAGTGTCATAGTGGGTTACATACTTTGAAAAAGATAAATACTTGCCTAAAACAAATAAAACCTTTTTCGGCGGGTAAAGTGATATTGCAAACTATCGTTTGCAGTGATATTTTTGCCGTTGGCAAAAGTGATATTGAAACCTTACGGTTTCAGTGATATTATATTCGCCCCTAAACTGTCCGAAGGACAATATAACTAGCGTCAGCTAATATAACTGCGAAGCAATATAACTCGACGTAAGGCGAATATAACTGAGGCGCACTTCCTTACGGAGTGCGCCTCGAGAGGGTGCTCTTTTGTTGCACTTCATTATGCCTTCAATTCCCTGAATTTTTCCACCGCATCGGCAAACGCCGCCTTTGCGTCCTCGTACTGACAGGGATTCTTGAACGACCGACCGACGAGGGCGTTAAGCCCCGAAAAGATTTGAAGATGAGGCTCGAGCGAAACAAAGAAATCGCTCTCCGAATATCCCTTATGTGAGTCAAGAATTTCCTTGATCCTCGCCTCGCCCTTACCCGCAGGCACGATCGCGCCCTCGTAAAGAGCGTCCTTTATATGGAAATAAGCGATATGCTCGCGCAGAGTCATATATGCGTCGTAAGGATCGACGCTTTCAAGAACGAAATTGCCCATATCAAAAACACACTTCATCTCGCCGCCGAAATGAGTCATAATCTCAAGGCATCTGCTCGGAACATCTCCATAGATATTCGCCTCGTTTTCGTGGCAAAGGGTAACTCCGTACTGTCGGGCAAGGATCACAAGGCGTTCAAGCTTCGAGATGACCTCGTCCTTCATATCGGCAATGTTTTTTCCGTCAGGCGCGTAAAAGCTGAACGTGCGAACATACCTGGTCTCAAAAACATTCGCGGCTTCAAAAACTCCGCGCGCCATTTCTAAATGATAATCAAGGTCGGAATCAAGCTTTATCTTTCCGATCGGCGAACCGATCGCAGATACCTTGATACCGTAGCTGTCAAGCTGTTTTTTCGCCTCCTTCACCTCGGCGGGAGTCAGAACGGAAATATTCCTTCCGTTAAGGTGACGAACCTCTGTATAACCGATACCGAAGTCCTTAAGAGCTTCAAGCTGTTCAAGGGTCGAATCGGCATATTCGTCGGCAAAGGCTGATAGCAGGATCTTACTCATATTAACCTCCTCAGAAGCCGAGAACTCCGACCTTTTCCTCTCTTCCGCTGTTGAGCGAGCGCTCAATGGCGTTCAGAATGAACACGGGGGAGGCGAACGCCTCGTAGGTCTCGGGCTGAGACTCGCCGTTAAGAAGTCCGTAATACTCCTTGAACTCGGCATAATACCATTCGTGGCTGTTCGGGATCTCGTAGCTGCTCGTGCCGTTGTCCGACATACGCGATACGAAGTAAAGGTAGCTTTCGTTTGCAAAAAGTCCGACACAGTCGTAGTCCTCATAGTGGAAGAGAACGTTTATCTGTCCACCGTTCTTCTTCGCGGTGACGGAGATCGGGAATCTTCCAAATATCTCGCAGACCATCTCAACAAGATGCTGAGCGTAGAAATAGAAGCCGCCGTAAGCGTTTTCGAGGGAAAGAGGAGCGCGGACGAAGCCGCCGATCGTCTTTCCGTCCTTGTTTTCAAGTCTTTCCTGCTTCAGCTTCTGTACATAAACGTCCTGCTTGAGGGAGGATCCGCCCGAAACGCGGACGCCGTTTTTCTTCAGGCTCGCCATAAACTCGTTTACGTCGCTTTCGCTGACCGTTATCGGCTTGTCGATGAACATCGGAATACTGCTCTCAATATAGGGCTTTGCGTACTTGTAGTGATTGTCGCCGTGGCGCGCAGTGACGATGATACCGTCGACCTTTCCGACCGCATCGGCGTAATTATCCATCACGGGAACGCCAAAATCGGAATTGAGCTTTTCGGCAGCTTCACGCTCGTCGCTGTAAACTCCGATGACCTCAAGGTCGGAAAATTCTTCTTTTTCCTTTATAAATTTAACGAAATGATTCGCGTGCGAGTTTTCGCATCCGAGAATTGCAATTTTTTTCATTTTAATGCCTCCGGATCAGTATTTGAGCGGAAGGGGATTTGCCGCGTGAACAGTCTCGATGACGGAAATGACCTCTGCCGCCATTTCGGGAGTTACGGTCATGGGTCTGCCCTCAGTTATCTTGTAATAAAGCTGATCGTAGAGCTTCGCGGTGCCGACGTCGAACGCGGTGCCGTTAAAGCTATCTGTCTCGTTATGCTTTATCAGAGTCTCGTTGCAATATATCGGGTTGCCGTTATCGTCCTTAAGCGACTCCTCGATAACGGGACGCTCGACGTTTTCGCCGTCAACGATATATACCATCTCGCAGGCGGAGGGAGTCGTTTTGAATGTTCCCTTCGTGCCTTGGATCTTTACGTTGAAATCGGTATATGCGTCGATCGACGAGATCTCGATATCAATAAGCGGTTTGTCAGGCGCGGAAAGAAGGATCTTCGCGTAATCGTCGGCGTCGCCGCTTGTGAGTGCGGTATCGAGCTTGCTGTATACGACCTTGGTGTTGGGATCGAAGCCGAGGAAGCCGAGAGCCATTCCGATCGGATGGGGACCTGTGTTGTAGGTGCTTCCCGCGCACTTCTTGCGTAGCGTCTGCCAGTCCCAACGGCGTGACAGACCGTTATAGGAAATGTCGATCTGCTTGACAACGCCAAGCTTTCCGGAATTTATAAGCTCGCAGGTGTATTCGTAGAACGGCGCAAAAAACGTCTGTTGGAAAACTGCAAGGGTAAGACCGTTATCCTTTGCGATCTTTATGAGCTCGTCGCATTCGTATCTTGTGCGTCCGAAGGGTTTCTCGACAAGCACGTTGAAGCCGTGGAGAAGCAGATCCTTCGTTATCGAATAGTGCATCTCGGAATACGTGGCGTTTACGACGAGGTCGATATCGTCAAGCTTAAAAAGCTCCTCGTAATTTTCAAAGGTCACACAGCCGGGATAGATCTCCTCGGCAACTCCGCGGCGGAAGGGATCGAAGTCGACTACGTATTTTACAACGTAGTGCTCGTTTCTTTCCGAGCGGAAGTAATTACCGTGAATGTTTTTTCCGCTTCGTCCCTGACCGATGATGGCAACGTTCAGTTTTTTCATAACAATAGCTCCTTTTTTCAAAAAGATTTGTTTACAAATTCATTATAAATAAAACTTTTTGAAAAATAAATTGCAAAAACTGCATTTTACATTGCAAAATCTGAACGTTTATATTATAATACAGTCATCACGGTAAAGGAGAAGAAAAATGGCAAACGAGGTTACGGCGTCCTCCGACGCGATAGTTTACAGACATTCGGTATCGGAAAATCTGCCCTGCGATACCTTTTCGATGCATACTCACAGCTCCTATGAGCTTCTATATATAGTAGAGGGCGATGCAACGCACGTTATCGAGGACAGAAAATACAAGCTGAAAAAGGACGATCTTATTCTTATACGCCCGCTTCAGTATCATTTTATACAGATCGACGCACCCGCAACCTACGAGCGTTACGACATCCTTTTCGATCCCGAAAGGCACGGAATCGAGGGTGTTGACCGCATACAAGATGGACTTGAGGTCATAAATCTTTCGGGAAACGGAATCGCAAAGGAAATCTTCCGAAAATGTGACCTGTACTATAAGAACAGCGACAAAGAGACCTTTGATAAAATTCTCTCGCATCTGCTTTCCGAGCTGTTTTTTCACATATCTCTCTTTCCTCAACCAAGTTCAAAAAACGGCAAATCCCTTTCGCCGCTGATATCGAAGGCTCTCAAATATACAAACGACAATCTCTGCGCAATAACCGATATCGGGGAGATCGCAGATAAGCTTTTCGTGAGTGAAAGCTATCTGTACAGGCTTTTCAGGGAGGAGCTTCATCAGACGCCGAAGAAGTACATAATGGAAAAGCGCCTGCTCCTTGCCGAAAAAATGATCTCATCGGGAGAAAAGGCAGTATCTGTCAGCAAGCTCTGCGGCTTCGGGGATTATACCACCTTTTACCGTAATTATACGGCTTTTTTCGGTCATTCGCCGAGGAAGTGACTTACAGGGAAGGCTGACGATCTCCCGATGCTTCGCCAAAATTATTCATTAAAAAAGCACCTGCTCCCGCAGGTGCTCTTTCTTACTTATTGTCCTCGATCTCGCGGAGGTATCTTTCCGACTCGATCCAATATTCAAAGGACTCGACGGGCTCGCAATCAAGCTGCCAATACTGCGTCATCATTCCCTCTCGGTTCGCTCCCTTTGCGGCGGTTGCTAAGAGGTAATTCCTGAGCTCCTCCACTTCAATACTTCCTCCATTGCCGAAGGACTTATCGTGGCAGACATTGACCATCGTCTTGAGCATTGCTCTGACCGACGGATCGTTCTTCGCGTTCGTCATATTGAAGGCACAGACCATAAGCTTGCCATTGCCAACCTTAAGGTCGAACAGGTAGCTGAAATGTCGCATCGTCTTCTCGGGACGAAGCTCGCTGTACTTGAATTTAGTTACGTCGAAGCGGTCACGGGAACTCTTATCGATACCCGAAACGATCGATCTTACCTCAGCCGGGAAGCTGTCGAGATTTATCTTGTCGCTGTCGTCGATGAGGTTGTAATACTGGAAATTGAGATCGCGGTCGGTGACGAAGCCGTGGCTGTTCAAGAGGTCTTTTTCGACCAATCCGCCGTTTATCGTTCCTCTGTCCCAGATCACCGCCTTGTATCTGTCCCAAACTGCCTCAAAGGCGTATTTCGGCGATTCCATATCCTTGTGGAGCAAATGGCGCGTCCAATCGGTGCGGTAGAACAGGAGAACGTTTTCGCCCTTCTCAAGACGCTCGAAGAGATCGTCGTCTATGGTATCCTTGATTACAAGGTCGGACTCCCTGTTTCCGGTCACGAAATCGAGAGCGCCGCTTTCGGTTTCAAGCTTCGCGTCGATTACGAGGTCTTCTTCAAGTGCGGGGAAGCACCAGAGCTCCCAGCTGTTCGCGATCTCGTTGCCGTTATCGAATCTGACCGAGCATTTCAGCGTATATTTCTGCGGCTTTTCGGTCACGGGGAGGTTAAACTCAAGGTTGCAAATTTCATAAAGCCCCGATTCGCCCGTTTCGACATCGGTAAGAACGCCGCTGCGGACTGTGCCGTTTTCGTCCTCAAGCGTATAGGTAAATTCGCCCGACTTCTCGGGGGCGATCTTGTACTGCGAAAGGAGGACAGGTATCTTTACCCTTTCTCCGCAGGAGAATATCTGCTTCGGCAGACGCGCGAGCACTACCGTGTCGGCATTGAAGCGGCGAAACTCCTCGGAGCTGATGCCGTGAGGATCGTCGAAGCAGTCGACGACGCCGTTTGAGTTTTCGTATTTATCCGTGTCAGCGAACTGGAGCATGTGGAAGCCCGAAAGAAGGTGGCTCGCTCTTATGCCTTCAAGCGCGTTTTTCCAAGCTCTGAACTGGAAGTCCTTCGTCGTCTGGAGGATCTCGGCGAAATTGTCACGATAGCCCTTGCTCTCAATGAGCTTTATCTCCTCGTCAACCCACCAAGGTGCGGGCGTGCCGTACTTCTCGAACTTCTCTTTGAGCGCGTAGAAGTCGCGCCACGACGTATAGTGGCAGACCTCGTGTGCCATAAGCGGCACCTTGAAGCGGATGCCGCGGCGGATCTTTCCGCCGTCCGTTTCGTCAACGACCATTGCTCTATCCTTTACGGTGCCGAAGCCGAGCAGGTTGTCGGTATCGGAGAACATATTCGCGTTGCGTCCGTAGGGGAAATAGTAGCCCATGTGCTGAACGTCGAAATCAACGTAGTCACGGTCAAATTCGCCGTGTGCACAGGTGTCAATAAAGAGGCGCGTGGGATCGTGCTTCTTGATGAAATCGCGGATCTCTCTTATTCTCGGTCTCGTTCCGGGGTGGCGGATCTCGTTGCCTACGCAGTAGACCATAAACGACGGGTGGTTATATACTCGGTTGATTATCGCGATAAGCTCCTCGTCAGAAACGAAGTCGTTCTTGCCGAAGATCATCTCCTCGAGATTATCGTATTCGCCCTCCTCCGCTCTCATTTCGATGTGAATGAGCATTCCGCAGTCGTCTGCCGCGCGGAAGCATTCCTCGGGCGGAATTACCGAGTGGAAACGGACGGTATTGTAGCCGTATTCCTTTGCCATCTCAAAATTCTTTTTATAAAACCCGTACTCGGTGAGCTTGCAGTTGTTCTGATGCTCGTGTGCGGCACAGCCTCTTATATACGCTCTCATATAGAAAGGAAAGCCGTTTAAGTATATGTATTTTTCGTCGGTCTCAAAATAGCGGAAGCCGAAGCGGTCGGTCAGCTCCTCATCGCCGTCCGAGGTCTTAACGGTCGCAGTCAGCGTATAAAGATACGGCTCCGACGCACTCCACGGATGCGCGTCAAACCCTGCTTCGAGCTTGACCTCCTTTGCGTTCGGGGTTACGCTTCCCTTCGCGGCGATACCTCCGTCTCTGTCGGTTATTTCGTAACAGACCGAAAGGATCTCGCTTTCGTCAATTATCTCGATTGTTACGGGAGAGGTCGTCTTGCCCGCGGTTATTTTGAGAACGGTGTTTTTTGCTGTAATCATAGAAATTACTCGCTTTCGTTTGTGATGGGTATATTTTACTATGTTTTTTCCGATTTGTAAAGGGGAAAGGGCGTAATTAAATCGCGCAAGCGCGATGAAATCCGAGCAAGCTCGGATGAAGTCTGAAGCACAGATGAGGTCTTCGCTTCGCTCAGGTTAATTAAATCCACCCATCCGCCGTCGAGGCGGATTTCATCCAACAACGTTGGATTTCATCGTCGAAGACGATTTCATCCACCCGATAGGGTGGATTTAATTGAAAAAAGCACTTCGGAAGAAGTGCTTTTTTCTGGTGCGGGTGACAGGGGTCAAGAACCCTGCTTTTCGGGGAATGATAGTATGATTTTAATCGTTTCCGTACGAAAAGCTGTCTTTCGCCAAGGCGAAAGAGAGAACCGACCGTGATAACTCTCATGATAACTGAAAGAGGAGGCGTTCGCCTCCTCTTTCAGTTATGGTGCACCTGAGCATTCTATAATCGAACCGTTTACCTCTTTTAGAGTTACGGTTTTGCTTGCTTCCTTATAATTGAATGTTATGACCAGTTTGTCGTCGTAAAGATATACGGCATTTACAAAGCAGTCAATCAGTCTTTGTTTGTGTTCCTTCGTTTCTATGCTCATGGTTTGAATTTGCTTCAACCATAATACTAAGCCCTCTTTTGTGATCGTGGGCTTCTTCATTTCTTCCTTGATGAGCTTCAAATTTATCTCATCTCTTGTCTGCTCCAATTCGAGCATTCTCTGTTTCGTTGTTGAAGTGATAATTCCTTCTTCTATTGCTTTGAGTAGATTGTTCAGTGCGGTTTCCGTTTCGCTGAGCCTTTGTTTCAGCAGTTGTATGACCGGATTCTCTTTCTGGAAATTACGGAATACGATGCCGGCGATATCTTCAAGTACATTATCGCTCATCATCATTTCACGGGTGTACTTAATGACGAGATCTTCTATCCAATCCTTTTTAACCGTCTTTTTGTCGCAGGCGTGCTTATACTTGACACCGTTGCATTTGTAATACCGATGCACTGCTCCGCTTCGGCCTGTGCCGCTCTCACCGGTCATATAACGCCCGCATTTACCACAGAACAGCTTGGTGGTCAGTAAGTAGTCATCCTCGGCTTTGTGCCTTGCTGTGGCTCTCTTGTTCTTTTCGCGCTCAATTTGCACCTTGTCAAATAATACTTGGGGTACGATCCTCGGTATGCCATCCTTTTGAACAATGTCCCGGAACTTATATTCACCAATGTACCGTCGATTCTTCAGCATATCCGTGACGATATTGATGGTGATTTTCGAACCGAGAGAAGTGGTCAGCCCTTTAACATTGAGCATATCCACGATTTCCTTGATCGTCTTACCGTTGGCGTATGCTTCAAAAGCTTGTACTACGTAGGGTGCCTTAACGGGATCTACCTCGAAGAATTGATCCTTATTGATGGTGTATCCTATGGGGATTGTACCACCGTTGAACTTGCATTTTAGCGCATTCTCGGTCATACCTCTGCCAACCTTTTCGGCAAGCTCAGCAGAATAATATTCTGCCATACCTTCAAGCACCGATTCAAGCAGAATACCTTCCGAACCCTCAGATATATTCTCGGTTGCTGAGATCACTCTGACCTTGTTCTTTTTGAGCACATTTTTGTAATGGGCTGAATCGAATCGGTTTCGTGCGAATCGGTCTAACTTCCAGACGATGACTACATCAAACTTTTGCTTGGAACTGTCTTTGATCATCTTTTGGAATTGCGGTCGGTTATCCGTCTTGGCTGACAAGGCTCGGTCTATATACGTATCAAAGATTGAGATACCTTCTCGCTCGGCAAAAGCATAGCATTCTCGAAGCTGACCTTCAATGCTTTCTTCTCGTTGGCTGTCCGAGGAATACCGTGCGTAGATAACACCAATCATTCGTTCTTCACCTCCTGAAGAATCTGAACGATGGTCTCCTTCAGCCGATCATTGAACAACGTACCTGGGGTAAAGCACGTTGCCATAAGTGCTTCCAGACCGCCATCCTTCGCAAGTGCTGATTTGATTGCCGGGTATTTTTGCATACCTTGCGGATTATCCGTTCTTCCAAAAATGTAGTCCAGGGACACATCAAAGAAGTCAGCATACCACAAGAGTTTCTGCAGCGGTGGCTCGGCAACACCGGTTTCGTAGCGGCCAATGGTTACTTGGGTGGTTTCGCACTTTTCTGCAATTTGCTTTTGGGAATAACGTGCGTTTACCCGAAGTTCCTTTAGTCTTTGCCCTACAATATTCATCTTTCAACTCACCTCCATACGAGCTATGTTTATTATAGCACAAATACAGTATGCAGTCAATACTGTTGCTGTTTATTTCTAAAACAATTTACAAACGCTTTTCGTGACGAAAATTTTCAGGCAGTGCCGACAGCGACATCGGCACTGCCTGTATCGTTTAGGCTTTATTCTCATCGGAATGTTCCTTCATAAACTTCTCAAATTCAGCCTTGCCTTCTTCGGTTTCCAGCAGCTTTTCAATTTCTTCAATGAATACGGCAGCAAGAGAGTTGAGGGCTTCTTCGGGAACGTCCGACTTAAAAACAATTTTCGGATTGTTGATAAGCGACACCTCCTAAATTTCGTTGCCTCCGTTTCTGCCGGAGGCGGGCAATCTAAAAATCATCATAAAATTCTCCTTACGAGCGGTAACGGATGCCACCGCCCTGTTTTAATCTGTCCCTGTTTCCATATATATCAATCCCGCATATTAGGGGACGTTGTGTTCAATTTGAAAAATTCCTTCTTAAATATAAAAATTGGTTGTTACTGGGCTTTTTTCTTGGGCTTTGCTTCTGCTAAATAGATTCTTGTTACCTTGTAACGATGATGACCGAGATTTTCGCTTACGATCTTTTGCGCTTGTTTGGGGTTGTCTTTCAACGCCTCTTCGTGGGTCTTCTGTGCGTAGCCATGGCGAAGTCCGTGCCAGGATATTGTGGCGTGTCTTTTCTTCTTGCCTTCTTCCACGATCTTCTCACGATCCTTGACCATAAATTTCTCTCTGTTATAGCTCATCCAGTTCTGCAGAGACCGTTTTGCGTCCAAAACACCGTGCTTTTCACTACCCGAGATCAGATAATCTCCGGGGCGTAATCCTCTGGCTTGAAAATATTCAACATATCTGACGATCAACGCTCTTTGTGCAGGTTTGAGTGTAATATTACGCTTTTGACCGCCTTTACCCTTGGGAACTACAAGCTGACCGTTTTTCAGTGCCGACATCAAATATTCAAGTTTCGTTCTGCACATTTCTTCTATTCTTAATCCGAAAGCATCAATGAAATCTAAAGCGATCACAACGTCGGTTCTACCCATTTCCTCAGCAACTGCTCTTGCCTTTTCTTTTTCTTCGGGGAGCCATGCGCGATTCTCTACACCAACAGCTCTCTTGGGAAGATCCAAACAGTTATTTTCGGACAGCTTGTTCTTGCTGCCGGACAGTCTGTGAAAGAAGCGGATACCCGACAGATCGGATTGAATGGTTGCCGGTGAAGCCCCCGATTCTATCAGATACTCAACGTAGGCTCGGAAATGTCTGTCTTCCACATTCTTAAACTTCTGCAGACGAAAATTGTCTGCTAAAAAGCCGCAGAACCGTTTGGTTGCTTCATAGTACCGATTTCTTGTTCCATAGCTCAACTCGTTGCAATGCTTGTATATGGACGTGACTTGTTCGCACAGGTTCTTGTAGAGACCCGGATTCATTACCTTAATCGGCGGAAGATTTTCGGGTATCACAAGCTCAGTGCCGGGTGGTGCATTTGCCTGTTCCAAGGTGTTTGTTTTATTAACGTCTGACATAGGAATTGTTCTCCTTTCTTTAAGATTTATATTTTCACGCAGCTAAGGGACAGTCGCTGCGAAAAAATCTGTGTACGAAAATATGGGTTTAGGGAGCATTTTCGTCACGAGGTTTTAAGCCACCCTCGCTGACGAAAATAATTCTCTTGACGAAAATTTTGCGCCGTCATATCGAAATGACAGTCATATATCATATCGAAATGAATACAGAACTGCGCCGCTCATTTCAAAATGATAGTCATAGATCATCTCGAAAAGGATTGATAGACTATTTTTCAGCCGAGTTCTTGCCGATTGAATTTGGGCAGGATTCAATCGACAAGAACTCGGAACACGCCGTAGGCGTGCAAAAGACAGTATACTTTCGAAATATCATTTCAAAAAGATTGAGAGCGCTGTCGCTCCTTTCGAAGAGACAGTCATATATCATTTCAAAGAGAGCATCATTTCAAAATTACTCATTTCGAAGGGATAATCTTTTATCATTTTTAAAGGATTGTCCGCAGGGCATAATTCACCCACTGTCAAAAGGGGTAGATTTACTCTCATTTCTTGCTGATTCTATTTTGACGCGGGGAATTATGCCCTGCTAATCACGGCTCTCCGACCTCGTCTCCGAGCCGTTTCTATCTGACTTCGTCCTATAGAAACGGCTCGGCTCTCGAAATGAGAGTCATAAATCATTTCGAAGTGACAGTCATTTATCATTTCAAAAGGACAGTTCTGGCACCTGCTTTCGGACGTCTGTGGTTGTCGTATTCGGCTTCCTGCAGCTTGTCATTCACCAAGGCGAATGACAACTTGCAGAGAGCCGAATGGTTTTATCACGCAGGTGCAAATCCTCATTTCGAAAGGATGGTCATATTCATTTCGAAGAGAGAATCATTTGTCATATCGAAAAGAGAGTTTGGGGTGCGATATTCGGTTGTGAACAAAGGTTAGTACTTGGCTTCATCTGAGATTTTGAAAAGATTATCATCTCCGACTTACCGTGCGTATCCTCCTGCATTCAAGAGGGCAGATTTACGACGGTCATTCGTATTTCTGCGACGCTTCGCCGTGTATTGGTATTTCAACCAATCGGCCCTAAACGACAGCCGTACGGCGGGGATTTTCATTTTGTAAAACAACGATTAAATTCCGGAAACAATTCGCTGCGCGAAATTCCCATAAAGGAGACGGTCACACTCCGTCTGAGCAATTTTATTTAACGACGGAACTCTCAAACGTCGTGGGCATCTCACACATTTTCGTCACGAGCTTCGGCAGATACCCTTGCCGTCGGTGGAAATGCATTTTCGTCAGGAAAATTCTCCGCCCACCGATTACGGAACTCTTTTTCTGTACCAAAATTCCTTTTTGGTACGCACATGATTCATCTGCAGCCTTAGAGTATCGGCTGTCCGCTTGACAGTCAGATCACCGTGATCTGTAACGGCTCTGTCAGCCGCCCACTTTTCGTTCACAGCAGTTCGGGATCCTGCTGTATATCGCACCATCTCCAACACAGTTGGACTGCAGCGCGAAAGGCGTTACTGTGACCGATTCCTTTCGGATCACATTGTTTTGTTTTGACCGGCAGTCTTCTCGCCTTGGTCAAAACTCCGGGTAATCATTTGATCAATGCTTCGTTTTCGGACTACCCTTCACATTCCTTTTGCAAACGTGTTTCCTTAATTTGAACTCCTCCTTCATAAATGCCCGTCACACGCCCAT
>JAZQGR010000109.1:0-77762 GCA_045540115.1 Eubacteriales bacterium | reverse complement strand
ATAAATGTTTATAAGCGCTGCAACAAATAAGTATGCAAGAAAAGTTGTGAATATGGTGTATTTTCAATGAAACAATCAAAGAGCAACAAAAAAGAAAGTTATGCAATACGCGTGAGTCGGTTTTTTTAAAAGAATTATCTTCCGTTTTTCATAGTAATGGCTTTGCTTGTTGGTTTTATGTTTGAAATCACTCACGTGAATTATATTGGTCGCGACGGAACGTTATTTCAGGCACACGGCGAGTGTAGAAGCATAGAAAGCTTTCGAGAATCGGGAGACACTCGAGCTCGGAAACCCGATAAATAAAGAATATATACGGAGAAGAATTCATTTTAACAGGAAAGTCCGTTGAAGCATTTACTAAAGCGGTTCTACGGAATAGCATCAATTATACAATACTTTTATTGGAAAAACGTTTACGGTATATTAAAAACAAAAGCATTGAAAACGTAATGTTTTCAATGCTTTATGTGTCTATGGGCTACGAAAAAGATATTTTTGCTGTTATTGCATATGAATTCGAACTCTTACATAACCGTTTGTTTTTAGTGAAATCGTTCGCTTACGCTCACGGTGAAATAATTTACTCCGTAAATTGTGAAATTTGATGCTATCGCATCAAGTGAAATTAAATCCACCCACTCGCTGCTCACAGCGGATTTCATCCCCGGAGATGATTTCATCCACCGCAGGTGGATTTATCCCGTACTTAAGGACGGATTTCGTTGAAAAAAGGGACTTTTTTTACAGCCCCTTTTTTCATTAAGTTCAAATTTCGCCAAGAACAGCGGAAAGCAAGTACAGGAAGAAGTGGCAACGGTCTTTCTTTTCGATCTCTGCCGCCAATTTCTTTGCCGTTTCTGCATCTCCTGCTGCCAACGCAGCAAAGGCAGAAAGAATCAGGCCATCGGTGGTATGTGCTACAGTAATATCGTAGCCAAAGGGCGGATAAGCAGGTGCGCCAACGCCGTAATAATCGTTTACATGTGCATTTTTAATTTTGTTCTCACCGATCTCTTTCAGTTTCGCTGCCAGAGCAGAAGCTTCCGCCTCTCTGCCCAACAGTCTCAGAGCAAGGCACTGATAATAGCTATGGACAGTGGGAGCGCCCTTTGTAGAGGTCGCAAGCTGAAGATACTCCGCATTCTCATCCAGCTTGTAAAGCTCTAGATAAATTGGTGCATCATTGACAAAGTAATTCTTTTCCTCACCGTAATTCTCCGGGAACACCAGACCATCCAGAAGCATCTGCTTTGCAGCCTCACCGTCACCCTTCTTTAAAAGCTCCCGGGCAGAGAGGAAATACAGCCAGGCGTGGTGCTGGGTCAGATTGCCCTCACCGCCTTCATATGTATGGAAACGATGCTCTAAAAGGATATTTCTTGCCTTTTCATAATCACCGGCAACGGTACAAAGCACAGAATATGCAAGGGTACAATCATCCCGCTTTGCAGTCAATGCCTGATTGTTCTCATACAGTGCAAGCCGCTCTGCAAGGGACAGATTCAGACTTCTGTAAAGCTGCGTCAGCTCGTAGAAAATGCGATCGCTTTCCGGCATAAGCTTGTGTGCTTTTTCCAGGAACACGCGAGCTTCGTCACAGCGATCAAGGTGATCAAAGCAGCCAAGGGCAAGGTTGCGATATGCCGGCGCAAAATCAATTTTTGCAACTGTGCGCTCCCATGCAGCTACAGCATCTTCATAGCGCTCCAGATGGTACAGCAAGCAACCCAAATAGTAGTTAGCCATAGGCGTTCCGGCGCTTTCCAGGACAGCGATACTCTCTGTACGGCAAGGGAACTCACACTTCCAGTCGCTTGTATCTGCAAGGCGGATATATTTCTCAGCCTTCTCAGTGTTTCCGCAGCAGTTCTCCAGCACTGAGAAGTAATAGAACTTCATTGCACCATCATCAGCCTGTGCAAGGATCTGACGCGCTTGATCGTAGCAACCGAAGTCCATCAGCTCAATTGCAAGATGAATGGCGTTCTTTTCCTGATGCATACCTGCAAAGAACAAAGGATCCCGCTGAGAAATAGTATCACAGATGGTTCCATCTTCAGTCAGAACACCTGCAATGTAAGCAGCAAACAGATGGTCAGCATTGGTGCGCAGAGACTCCTGCAGGAACTGAACCGCCTGGGCTGTTCTTCCCTTCAGAGCCTCCAGCTTTGCCAGCAGATAGTAGCCTGCGCTACGCTGGGGATAACTCCAGACCGATGCATAGGCATCGTCATAGGCCGCATCCAGCTGACCCAGACGGAAACGGCAGATAGACCGCTTGTACAGAGGCTCAGTATCATAAGGGTTGGGATTACGCAGAGTGAGCCGGGCGATGGCGGCATCGTAGTGAGAGATTGCCTTCTCCCATTCACCACGGGCAAGATAGAAGTCACCCATTGCCTTATTACAGCGGATATCACCGGGATCCCGATTCAAGCCTTCGCGGAAATAATCCTCAGCGCAATAAGCAAAATGCTTGTACTGCCGCAGGTGGATACCGTTTAGGTAAAGCTCCTCCACACTGTTGATCTGCTTGGGAGGCAGAGCAGGTTTTCGGGGCTCAATAGGCTTCTTGCTATTCCGCTGTATCGGCCGATAGGAAAGGATTTCGACGCCTTCGCTATCCGTAATTACCAACATAGGTGCTTTGCCGGCTTTCACATCCAGTTCCCGCACATATGCCTTCTCAGGAGATACATTAGCAGTATCGCAGAACACCTGACAGCCGTCAACCAGCAAAGCTACGCGGCAATTCTTTCGGTCAGAGGTGGAGTAGAAACCGATCTTCCAGCCTTTTTCTGTCTTTTCCAGGTTGCATGCACCCTCACGGGTGGCACACTTTGGTTCACCAATGTGCTTGACAGGATACCAATACTGAGTAAATGTTTTCGTCTCATAGGGTGCGATCCAGGTAAAGTCCGGCTGATTATCGGTATAGCAACCGGTCATGAGCTCCACATAACGACTGCCATCGTCAGTCAGGTTTGCACACCACTTTGCGCCAAACTTTCCGTCGCCCCAGGTCCACAGCTTCTTGCCGGGTGCCACATGGTGATTGGCAACTGTGACCACGCCGCAATCCTTTTGGGTATCATAACCACTGACAAAGTCGTAGTTGGATTGTCCGCGGGAGACCATAAAGGAGGACGGTACTTTAGCGGCAGAGAAGGTGTGAAGATCCGTGCCGTTACCGTAATCATAAGGACGGGCGGTGTGGTAAATACCTTTGGCGATGGGCCAGGACATCACCGCACGGCGGTCGTGGTCGTTCACATATTCCACATCCGGCGGAAAAACGATCTTGTAATCGTCATTAATTTCCACAGCCAGGTTTGCCCACCACATAAAGGGATGGGGAATGGAAGTGCCGTTGTAAACCGTAATATCCGCCTGGATAAAGGAATGCTCATCGTCCACAGAAATAGCAGCCATGCCCTTCATCTGATGGAAGTAGTCAACTTCACCCATGAACACTGCTTCCCGACCGTTGGAAATACCGGTTGCACAATCAGTGGGCATGAAAGTAGTGGGACGGTGATGCTGAGGCCAATTAAATTCGATACCACCGGAGATCCAGGGTCCAGCCAAACCAACCATAGCAGGCTTGATCACTCTATTGTGGTAGATGAAGTCGTAATTTGCGGTCTTATCATAGGCGCTGTGGATCTTACCGCCCAACTCAGGCAGAAGTTCAACCTTAATATACCGGTTTTCCAGTACATAGCCGTCATATTCTTGATCTACTTTGTGATCGTTCAGCTCAGAAACATAAGGAATGGGATAGACCTTGCCGGAGGCTCCCTGATAGGGTCTTTTTTCAAAAAACAGAGGCAGCGGTTCAGGCTTGCCAATGGGGTATGTAGGAATGCTAATCTTTTGGCGTTTCGGTGTACTCATATTGCTTTCTCTCCTTTTAAAAATTCTGAAGATAAATTCTTGAACGGAATGTTTTACTCTCACCCGGTCTCAAATAATCAAAACCGGCTTCCTCTTTTGTGAAAGGTGCGTTGAGACAATTTGCAAGACAATTTTGCGGCTCCAGACAGATATAGCCCTCCTCGCCGCCGTTGTAGATCAAGCGGAATGTATATTTTTCGTCATTATCATAGATAACCCGTTGGCGGTTGGCGGTGTCTGTAATGGACATGATGCCCTGAGCGCGATAATGCTTGCTTGTTTTTTCTTCAAAAGGCTTATATGTACCCTGCGCCAGTGCTGAGGATGCTTCATCAAAGGGTGGCTTGTCTCCGGTGGGAAGGTAGTTGACCTCCAAATTCCGGGCATATTCTTCGGAGATATTTGCAAACACACGGATGTCTTCGCTTCGGCTATTCTTGGCAAATAGGGTGTTGAACGTGGTGTGAAAGCCAAGAAAAACCGGCATGTTCTGATCTGATAGATTTGTCACCGTGACGATATGACAAAAACCGTCCGATTTTAACCTGTATTCCATAACGAACTCAAATTCGTGGGGAAATGTAAGATAGGGCTTAGTTTTTGTGGCGGTGTAGCGACATTTTACGGAGCTGTCAGTCTTTTCTATCATTCTGAATGCCGTTGCGTGTAATTCACCATGGAGATGACAGCTAGTGGCAGGCTCGTTAATCGGAAATCGGTACTGTCTGCCTTCGAAGGTAAAGACGCCATTTTCGATTCGGTTGACCGGGAACAGGATCGGCATGCCGTAAAGGTATGAATTGTCCAGTTGATCCGGATTGTGTGGTTCCCTGAGGATAACAGCACCTGATTCGTGTCGCAGCGAGATACAGTTAGCACCGCGGCTGAGGTTGATTACAGCTGTATAACCTCCACCCGACAGATTTATCAATTTACTCCCCATTTTTAACCCCGATCTGCTTCTGCGCAGATTCTCTTGATCAATTCGATTTCCTTGGGGTCATAAGGACGATGGCTTGGGCGGTATAGGTCGTGGACCCATTTTGTAAAGTCCACATAGTCCGGCAATGTGCCATTTTCGTACTTCTGCCAAGTGCGCTCCTTGATCTCATAGGTCTGATACTTGCCAGCAACAAAGCCCCAATTGTAGCAGCCGATTTTTTCTTTGTAGAACAGGGGAAACAAGCTAAATACATCGTTACCAAAGCAACGGTCGAGCCATTCTGTATTGATGATCGGACGGCCCAATTGCTTCAGGCGCTCAATGATCTGGATATGTTCCTCATAAGGCTTATAGCAGTGATAAGAAATGATATCGGAATTATCCAGGGCGTACTGTTCCACCTCAGAGAATACTTCCCTTCTGGTTCTCCAAATGCAGGCGGTAAGAGGCTGAACAGGATCGATATCGCGAACAATTTCAAATAAGTGCTTTAAGTTCGGCAGGGTCAGTGCATCTCTGCGGCTATTGCCCGGCTCGTTGTAAACATCCCAAATACAGATGCGATCATCATTTTTATATTTGGTGACGATTTCACGGACCATGCGGAAATAATCCTCTCTGGATGTCGGATCATCCAAATGGAAGTGGGGTGCGGGCTCTGTATGGATACTGTGTTGAGAGTGCTTTCTGCCGCCATGATAGCCCCAGTCGTAGTGCTGCTCGCCGATATAGGGCATCTTCCAGAGTTCGGTCTTGGGGGGCATACAATCGTTGGCAAGAACGATCATGCAGGAAATACCGTATTTAGCACAGAGGGACAGGTAGCGGTCAAACCGCTCCATAAAGCTATCGTGTTCTTCTTTCCAAACCACATATTCCAAAATTAACCGAACAGTATTAAAACCGGTCTGCTGCATCAGTTTCAATTCTTCTTCTGTGGTTTTAAATCGCTCTTCAAAACCAAGAGACTGCCACTGATCCACTCGGTTTGCACAGTCCGCGCTCATGTAGTTACAGCCACGCATCCAAGGACGGGCATTGTACCAATCCCAAATTCTCTCCTTGCTCCAACGCATATACTGTTCCTCCTTGTTTACTATCGTACTTTTACTATAATCTCTCAGGTATTGACAAGCAAGCCAAATCAGGGCATAATATATCCAAAAGGTTAGGTGATACTATGCAGTACCAATTAGAAAACTTCAACGGCGAATATGACTTTCGCAGCCGTTTTCATGACGGTTGGCAAATAAACGCCAACTTACATGAATACAGCGAGCTTTTATTCTGCCAAAAAGGTACCGGTGTGGTAACTGTTAACGGTCAGGATATACTGCTAAAGGAAGGGCAACTGGTCTGGATCCCGCCCAACTATGTACATAGATATGATTTTCCTGAAGCACAGGTGATATGCGCCGTCTTTTCCAACGATTTGATTCCCCTGTTTTTCAAAGCATTGGCTGGTCGGTATTTTTGTGTTTCTGCTGTGGACATGGATGAACTGTCCTGTTTGCTCGGTTTGTTTCCGGCATTAAAGAAGGAAGATTATCTGCTTGTAAGCGGATATCTGAATTTGATCTGCGCAAAAGTTATCAGTCGGGCAAAATTTGAAAGTGGCAGGCACAGTGACGGGATGCTATATCAAAAGGTTATTTCTTACATTGCTGATCACTACAAGGAGGATATCTCATTAAAGCAGATTGCCAAGCTATTCGGATATAATGAAAAGTATTTGTCCCATACGCTCCATGAGCTTACCGGAATACAGTTCCGGCAACTGTTGGCATTTTACCGAATCGGCCACGCCAAGATGCTATTGACCACTGATCAAAATCAAGATATAACCTCTATTGCAATGAATAGCGGTTTTGCTGCCATCAACTCCTTCCACCGGACATTTAAGGAAACGACGGGGATGACCCCATCTCAATATAAAAAAATATATTCTCACTAAAATAAAAGGGACTTTTTTTACAGCCCCTTTTTTCTGTCAATGGACTACAAAAAAGACATTTTGGGCTGTTTTTCGTATGAATTCGAACCCTTGCATAAATGAAATCCTTGCTGATGCAAGGGTGAAATCAGCTAACGCTGATGAAATCTTCGGCTTTGCCACAGATGAAATTAAATCTACCCACTCGCTGCTCACAGCGAATTTCACCCAACGAAGTTGGATTTCATCGCAGCAGGCGATTTCACCCACCCGCAAGGGTGGATTTAGTTGAAAAAAGCACCGACAAAGTCGATGCTTTTTTCTGGTGCACCTGAGCATTCTATAATCGAACCGTTTACCTCTTTTACCATCCAATGGTGGTTTTGATTGAATTAAGCCGTTAGACAACTTTTTATTCTTTGTTGTTAATTTTCTGTTACTTTTTTCTGCATTGTTTGCCAAACCCATTGAAAGAAACTGAATTTTGTGCTATGATAAAATAACTATATTTATTATTCGATTCCGTTTAATTCAGGAGGTAATCTTATGTTAAAACGGTGTATTCTGTTCACAACAGCGGCAATCATGATGTTTCTCTTTGTTGGTTGCCAGGATAACTCCCAGGCAGACCAGCCAACAAACCCCGCAACAATGGATATTGGCGGCGGCGTAATTCTCCATCAAGGGGACTCTGTCTTTGAGGAGGGGACTACGGTATCTGCTGAGCTTGTGACCGAAGGAACGGTTTATGACCGTGCGCAAGGTGCCATTCCGGCAGAAGCCGTTCAATTTACGGTAGTTGAAATCACCGCCACAAAAGACGGTGCTGCTGCGCAGCCTGCAGGTGTTGTAACTGTTACATTTCCCATTCCGGACGGCTACAGTACCAATTTGGCCCTTTACTATGTTTCCGAAGCAGGAACTGCAGAAACGCTGAAAGTAACCATCGATTCTGACAATAAGGTTGTGACCGCGGAGCTGACACATTTCAGCACCTATGTCCTGGTGGACTTCGGTGCGCCCTCTCAGCCGCCCCATGACCATGCCTTCGGTGATTGGAAAAACGATGCCGATTCCCATTGGAAAGAATGCAGCTGCGGTGAAAAGGACAGTAGCGAAGCCCATAGTTTCGGGGAATGGACGATTACAAAAGAGGTCACCGAAACCGAGGACGGCAGCAAGTTCCGCACTTGCTCTGTCTGCGGCTACAGTGAATCCCAAAGCATACCTGCGCTTTCCCATACGCACACCTTTGATACATGGAAGAGTGATTCCGATTCGCACTGGAAGGAATGTGGCTGCGGTCAAAAGGACAGCAACGCTTCCCACAACTTTGGAGACTGGATGGTAACGAAAGAGGCCACTGCCACCGCAGAGGGTAGCAAATCCCGCACTTGCGTTGAGTGCGGCTATCAGGAAACTGCCACGATTCCGATGGTTACACCACACAACCATACCTTCGGCGGCTGGAAGAGCAATGCCACATCTCATTGGAAGGAATGCAGCTGCGGCCAAAAGGACAGCAACGCTTCCCACAGCTTTGGGGATTGGACCGTGACGAAAGAGGCCTCCACCTCCGCAGAGGGCAGCAGATACCGCACCTGCTCCGTGTGCAGCTATAAGCAGACAGAGACCATACCTGTGGTTTCCCATACCCATACCTTCAGCAGGACCTCCGCAGGTCTGAAGAAGGGCAAATGCGATATTTGCGGAAAGGCTATGCCCATCTACAATTTAGGTGGTGAAATTTACGACAAACCCGGCGAGAATCTTTGGCTTGTTGTCAACGAAAACGGCTCTTATGATTGGTACTATGAGGCGGATGTAAATGCAACCGTTGAAGATTACTGCAATGCTGAATTTGCAAACAACTACTCCAGCTACCGCTATCCCGTCATGGATTTCCAGGTATTTGACGGAGTGGCCAATCACCGCTATGTGCTTATCTTCTACATTGAAAACGGCGAACTGAAGCATATCATTCCCACGGATCCCAATTGGGACGGAGTGATTCCGGACAATGTGGTCGATCCCAAGGAAATATTCTGCAGCGACGGTGAATTACGCAGCACCTATGAGGCAACCGTGTGGTCCGGCTATGTCATCGACAAGGGTACGACCTCCCTGGGCGGTAAGACGGAGGAGTATACCGTAACGCTTAAGATGCATACTCCTCGCTCCAAGAGCTTTTGGGAGATAAACCGGAGCGGCCCTACCTTCTACACATACTATACGACCAGTTACACGGCTCCCTTCCAAAAGCTGGAGAACAACTCCTCTGCTTTGCAGAACACCGTCAAATACAACGCAAACGGTGACTATTACACCGTTTCTGCTTACACGGAGAAATATTATCAGGCACCGGATGTTTACGATCTTTATTACTATCAGAATAGCGGCCTGTTGTCCACGATTACAAGCGGTTATAGTCCGAAGTATTACCTGTATTCGGATATGACCTGCGAAAAGATCAATTCCACAAGTGCACCTCTTTCGAAGGAAATCTATCAGGGCTTGCCCTATGGGCTCGAGTTTACCTTGATGTCCGACAATCCAAACGAGGTGGTGACCTATAAATTTGTGGTGGATCATCCTGAGTTCCGTAATATTACCGAAATTTACAAAACGGTCTATACAAAGCATGAACTCTATCTGGTAAAGAATGGTTCTTCTGATGGGTATGTTTTGACCGACACTCGGCCCGCTTAAGCAGGTATGTAATGGTCTGAATGATCCTGCTTGTCTTTATGCAGGATTGATAATCGGAAAATTGATCAAACAGAAAATGCACTTAACGAAGCGTAAGCTGAGTTAAGTGCATTTTTGCTATGGATAAAAATTCTAAAACGAAATACAGCAAGTGTTATTCCGCATTATACGGAAGTCCGTATAACAAAGGCTATTTAACATCTTTTAAGAAAACAACAAACCCGAACTTTTCAGCGATTGGTAAAAGGTTCGGGTTTGAATGCTTTGGTGCGGGAAACGGGACTTGAACCCGTACAGTGTGAACTACACGCCCCTCAAACGTGCGCGTCTGCCAGTTCCGCCACTCCCGCGAATCTTGTATTCCGCATCCGCAGAACATTACAGATTATATCACTACTTTTGACATTTGTCAATACCTATTTTCAAATTTTTTTAAAAAATTTCTCCTTGCCGATTTTTTCTCGGCAAGGAGAAGGAATTATTCGCAAATAACAGTAGTTTTTTCAAGTGACGCAATGGCATTCTTTACAGTTGCGACTGCATCGGAGGAGGGCAGAGTGCTCTGCTCGCCGGTCTTCATATTCTTGACGGTTGCGCTGCCGCTTGCAATTTCGTTCTCTCCGAGGAAAACAGCGTAGGGAATGTCGAGCTTGTCTGCATAACCGATCTTCGCCTTGAACTTTTTCTTCTCGGTATAGATCTGAGTTCGAACACCGTTTTCACGGAACTCGGTTGCAAGCTTGACAGCAGGAGCCATATCGTCGGTCATCGGAATGATAAGCACGTCGCTGACCGAAGCAGGGTACTCAGAGTTGAGAAGCGCCCTGTCGCCAAGGACGAAGAACAGGCGCGTAAGTCCTATCGAAATACCGACGCCGGGAAGCTTTTTGTCTGTATAATACTCTGCGAGATTGTCGTAACGACCGCCTGAGCAAACAGAACCGATCTCGGGATGGTCGAGCATTACCGTTTCGTAAACTGTACCCGTGTAATAGTCAAGACCGCGTGCGATCGTCAGATCAACTGTAAAGAACTCGTCGGGAACACCGAATCCGCGCATATTTGTAACAACAGTCTCAAGCTCAGAAGCACCGAGGTCAAAGAGCTCGTTCTGTCCCTTGTATTTGTTAAGAGATTCAATAACGGCTGCGCTGTCGCCCGTTGTTCCTATGAATTCGATGATTTTTGCGGAATTGTCTTTGCTTACTCCCATTTCGAGAAGCATGGCCGTGACCTTGTCTGCGCCGATCTTTTCAAGCTTGTCGATCGTGCGCATGATATCAGGCGCGATATCAGATAGACCGAGTATCGCAAAGAAGCCGTTAAGGACCTTGCGGTTGTTAATACGGATCCTGAAGCGCTTGAGTCCGAGCTTGGTAAAAGCGCGATAAATTATCGATGGTATTTCAGCCTCGTTCATGATATCAAGCTTTTCGTCACCGATTATGTCGATATCTGCCTGATAGAATTCGCGGAAGCGTCCTCTCTGCGCTCTTTCTCCGCGGTAGACCTTCCCGATCTGATAGCGGCGGAAGGGGAATGTAAGCTCTGCTGAGTGCTGAGCAACGTATCTTGCGAGCGGAACCGTCAGGTCGAAGCGAAGCGAAAGGTCGCTGTCTCCCTTTGTAAAGCGATATATTTGCTTTTCGGTCTCACCGCCACCCTTTGCCAGAAGAACGTCGGAAGCCTCAATAAGAGGAGTGTCGAGCGGCGAGAAGCCGTATAGCGAATAGGTTTCTTTTAAAATGCTGACCATTTCTTCGAAAAGCATCTGCTCCTTCGGCAGAAGCTCCATGAAGCCTGACAGCGTGCGGGGTTTGATCTTTTCCATAGTTTTCTCCGTAATTATGATGTCAACAGTATAACACACTGAAACGACAATGTCAATAAACGATATATCATTTTAATAAAAGTTGAAAAATAAATTCGCGATTATACTTGAAATAATTTATGATATGTGGTACAATAAACAAGATGTTTGACAAAACAAGCCTGATCGGAGAATGTGATGATAAATATAGCGGTTGACGGTCCTGCAGGCGCAGGAAAAAGCTATCTTGCAAAGGAAATAGCGCGCAGACTCGGATATATTTACGTTGATACGGGAGCGCTTTACCGCACAATTGCCTTTTGTGTTACTGAAAACGGAGTAGATCCTTCTGACAGCGAAAGCGTCATCAAGCTTCTTCCTTCCGTTGACGTATCGCTCGGATACGCAGATGACGGCACTCAGCACGTTTATCTTTCGGGCAAGGACGTAAGCACTGAGATTCGTATGCCGAATATTTCGATGGCGGCGTCGGTCGTTTCAGCTATTCCGGAGGTCAGAGCCTTCCTTCTTGACCTTCAGAGGAATATGGCAAAGGCCAATAACGTTGTTATGGACGGACGCGATATCGGTACCGTGATCCTTCCTGACGCTGACGTTAAGATTTTCCTTTGCGCAAACGAAAAGGCACGCGCAAAGCGTCGTTTCCTTGAGCTTACCGCAAAGGGCGTTGAAACGACGATTGAAGCGGTAGAAAGCGAAATGCTCGCTCGGGATAGAAACGATTCTACGCGCAAGGTCGCTCCTGCAGTTGCGGCTCCCGATGCTACTGTTCTTGATAATTCCGAGCTTGACAGAGAAGGAACCGTTGAGGCTGCGCTTGCGATTATTAGGAGTAAGATATTATGAGCTTTTACTCTAAGGCTAAGTTTCTCCTCGCAGGTCTTATCCGTAAACTCTGGAGAGTGAGAGTTATCGGCGCGGAAAACGAGCGTCCTGACAAGGCTTACTTGATATGCGCAAACCACATGTCGATGTTCGATCCTATCGTTATCGGTGCTGCAATCAAGCATAATCCCAAATATATGGCGAAGGCGGAGCTTATGCGTATTCCGATTCTCAATCTGCTCCTCAAGGCACTCGGTGCCTTTGCGGTCGACAGAAAGGGTGCTGACGTTGCAACGATCAGAAAGACGATCAATATGCTTAAGGAAGGCGAGTCGATCATGATGTTCCCTCAGGGAACCCGTCATAAGGGCGTTGATCCTAAGACTACTAATGTCAAATTCGGATGCGCTATGATCGCGCATAAGGCGGAGGTCGCAGTGCTTCCCGTTTATATCAAGGTTAAGGATTATAAGGTTCGCCTTTTCCGCAAGACGACTATTATCATAGGAAAGGAAATTTCCTGTGATGAGCTTAATGCCGTTTCAAACGGCGGAGAGGATCACAAGAAATCCGCCGAATATATCTTCTCGAAGATAACCGAGCTTGGAGACTCAATATGAAGATAACTGTAGCGGAGAGCGCAGGGTTTTGCTTCGGCGTATCAAGGGCGGTAGAAAAGGTTTACGAGCTGACGAGAGATCCTAAAAACGGTAAGATCTATACCGTAGGCGCGCTTATTCACAATAAGCACATTGTAAATGAGCTTGAAGAACGCGGCGTTTCGGTAATTGATGAGAGTAACTTTAACGGCATATTTGAGAGGACGTCTTCTGAAAATCCCTGCACCATTGTTATAAGAACACATGGCGCGACAAAGGGTGTTACCGATAAGCTTTTATCCCTTGAAAAGCAGAATCCGTTTTTTAAGGTCTGCGATTTGACCTGTCCTTACGTAAAGAAAATTCACAAGATAGTATCGGGAAATGATTACGACCGTCTCGTCGTTTTTGGCGACGAAACACACCCGGAGGTGAAGGGAATTGTCAGCTATGCTAACAGCGATGCAGTCGTTATATCGTCACCTGAGGATGCTGAAGGGCTCGATTTGAGGGCTTTTTCCACAATTGCGGTAGCTCAAACGACACAAAATACCGACAAATGGAAAAAAACTCAAAAAAAACTCAAAAAGGTATGTACAAATCCGATAATATTTGATACAATATGCAGTGTTACCGAGAAAAGGCAGACCGAGGCGGCAAAGCTTGCCAAGGAATCGGATCTTATGCTGATAGTCGGTGGCAGAAACAGCTCCAACACAAATAAGCTTTACGAAACAGCGAAGAAAGAACTTGCAAATACTTTTTTCATCGAGAGCACGTCGGAGCTTGAATTAATTAAGTTTTCACCCTTCTCAAAGGTGGGAATAACCGCTGGGGCATCAACACCCGGCGGGATAATACAGGAGGTTATAAAACACATGAGCGAACTTGAGACCAAAAACACAGTGGCGGAAGGAACCGCTGGCGAGAGCTTCGAGGAAATGCTTGAGGGCTCGCTGAAAACTTTAAATACAGGAGAAACGGTAACGGGTGTTATTACATCTGTTTCTTCCGGAGAGCTTCACGTCGACCTCGGCGCTAAGTTTACCGGCATAATCGCATACGACGAAGTAACAGACGATCCTACCCTTAAGCTCACCGAGGCGTTTAAGCCCGGTGACGAGATCAAGGCAGTCGTTATCAAGGTTAGTGACCGCGACGGCGTTGCTACTCTCTCTAAGAAGAGAATAGACAATAAGCTCCGCTTCACTAAGATCCTCGATGCTTACAATGACGGCACAGTTATCGAAGGTACCGTATGCGAAGTAATCAAGGGCGGTGTTCTTCTTAATTATGACGGAAACCGCATCTTCGTTCCCGCATCGCAGACCGGAACTCCTAAGGATTATGACCTTAACCAGCTCCTCGGAACTGTTCAGCAGGCTAAGATCATTGAAGTACGTGAAGACAGAAAGCGCGCAGTAGCTTCTATCCGCAAGGTAAAGAATGAAGTAAGAAAACAGCTTGAGGCTGATTTCTGGGCAAACGTAGAAGTTGGCAAGCAGTACGAGGGCGAGGTTAAGTCTATCACCTCTTACGGTGCATTCGTCGATCTCGGCGGAGTTGACGGTATGGTACATAGAACCGAGCTTTCCTGGACCAGAATCAAGAGCCCTGCTGACGTAGTATCCGTTGGCGAGGTTATCAAAGTATTCGTTAAGGAATTTGATGCTGAAGCTAAGCGTATCTCTCTTGGCTACAAGACCGAGGAGACCAACCCTTGGAACGTATTTACCTCCAAGTATTCGGTAGGTGACGTTGCTGAGGTGAAGATCGTCAGCCTTATGCCCTTCGGAGCATTCGCTGAGGTCGTTCCCGGCGTTGATGGACTTATCCATATCTACCAGATCACTGATAAGAAGATCGCCGCTCCTTCCGATGTTCTTTCTGTTGGCGACATTGTTAACGCTGAGATCACCGCAATCGATGAAGAGAACCACAAGATCAGCCTTTCGATGCGTACTCTTCTCGAGGCTACTGAGACAATTGCTGAAGAAGCTGAGGCTCCCGTCGAGGAATAATCAAATAACTTTAAGCACTCGTGTGCAGACACGGGTGCTTTTTATTCTAATAGTACATAATTCAGGGCGTTTTTTGTTGATATGTTATATACGTTTCGTTTTTTTTTACAAAAAACGCGATAAAAAACTTGACAAATATGCAAAATTAATGTATTATATAAAATAAGATATATCGTATTATGCGATATTGACCGAAATGATGTCAGATGCGGGTGGCTTTTCGTTTATGCAGAGATTTTTTGTTGACTCGGACGCATATTGTGGAAATACGGTTACTATAAGCGGAAAAGATGCCTTCCACATTTCTCGTTCTCTCCGAATGAAGAAGGGAGAGGAGATATCGGTCTGTTTGCCCGACGGGGTTTTACTTAGCTGTAAGCTTGTTTCTTTTTCTGACAGCGAGGTAATTGCCGAGGTCATTTCGGAGGGGATGTGCCTTACAGAGTCCCCGGTTAAGATAAAAGTGTATATTGCTTTGCCAAAGGGTGACAAGCTTGATACCGTCGTTCAGAAGGCAGTTGAGTGCGGTGCTTATTCCGTTACGCCGTTTATGAGCGAAAGATGTATTGCTAAAGCGGGTGACAGCTTCGATAAGAAGCTCGAGCGTCTTAACCGAATCTCCTATGAGGCTGCAAAACAGTGTGGGCGGGGAATAGTTCCTTCCGTAACGCCGATCCTAACCTACGAAAAAATGCTTGATGAGGCGCTTAAATGTGACCTGCCGCTCTTCTGCTATGAGGCGGAAGGGACCATTCCGATTGGTCAGCTTCTAAATAAAGGCGCGAATGAAATTGCAGTTATCGTTGGATCCGAGGGCGGTTTCTCCGAGCGGGAAGCGCTCCTTGCAAAAGAAAAGGGACTTCTTCTTACGGGCCTCGGTCAGCGTATACTCCGCTGCGAGACAGCGCCGACTTTTGTTTTATCGTGTCTATCGCTCTATTATGAGCTTGGCATATAAGTATCTACTAAACAATCAATTTTGGAGGGCAAATTATGTCTAACCGCTTGTTCCAGGGAATAATTCATCAGATGAAGGACGCTGTTGACCGCGTTATAGGCGTTATTGACAATAACGGCATCATCATCTCCTGCAGTGATTTAACGAAGATCGGAGGCATCCGTCAGGGGATCCGTGATGAGCTCTCATATACCTCTGATACCGTTATGACCGGCGGATATACCTATCGTCCTCTTGATACCGGCATTCGGGCAGAGTTTATCGTATTTGTCGAGGGCGAGGACAAGCAGGCTGAGCGCCTTGCTTCTATTCTTGCCGTATCCCTCAGCAGCGTAAAGAGCCTTTATGACGACAAGTATGACAAGGCATCGTTCATTAAGAACGTTATCCTTGACAATATTCTTCCGACCGATATCTATCCCAAATCGAAGGAGCTTCATTTCTCGAACGACGTCGTTCGTATCGTGCTTCTTATCAAGTTCCACGGAAAGAACGAGATCGTTCCTTATCAGATGGTTCAGAATATGTTCCCCGATAAGAACAAAGACTACGTTATCAGCGTCGGCGAAAATGATATCGCTCTCGTTAAAGAGGTAAAGCCCTCTGTCGATATGAAATCGATCGAAAAGCTTGCAAAGAGCATAGTTGACACCTTCGGAGCAGAGTTCTATACAAAGGTTTCGGTCGGTATTGGTACCGCCGTTGAAAACATTCGCGACCTTGCCCGCTCCTACAAGGAGGCGCAGGTGGCGATTGAGGTTGGCAAGGTATTCGATACCGAAAAGAATATCGTAAGCTACGAAAATCTCGGTATCGGTCGACTTATTTATCAGCTACCGACTACTCTTTGCGAAATGTTCCTTCAGGAAGTATTCAAGAAGGGATCTCTTGAGAGCCTTGACCGCGAAACGCTTATGACTATCCAGTGCTTCTTCGAGAATAACCTTAACGTATCGGAGACTTCCCGTAAGCTCTTCGTACACAGAAATACCCTCGTATACCGCCTTGAAAAGGTTCGCAAGCTCACAGGTCTTGACCTTCGTGAGTTCGAGCACGCGATTACCTTCAAGGTTGCACTTATGGTTAAGATGTATCTTACGTCCAAGCCCTCGAAATTCTAATAGACATTTGACTAAAACGAAACTCGGAGGAGCGGTAAAAACCGCTGCTCCGGCTTTTGCGTAACTGCTAAGGCATGTTTTCAACTTTAATTACGAAAGTCGATATTTGCGTTATGATTGAATTCAAAAACGTCAAAAAAATATACGATAACGGCACGGTTGCTCTTGACGGCGTAGACCTTACGATAAACGACGGAGAATTCGTTTTTATCGTCGGTGCGTCAGGTGCCGGTAAGTCTACGCTTACTAAGCTTCTTACACGCGAGGAGACTATTACCGACGGCTCCCTCACCGTGGATGAATTCGACCTTGTCAATATGCCCGAGCGAAAGATTCCTTATTACAGACGCCGCATCGGTGTTGTTTTTCAGGATTTCCGTCTGATCCCCGATATGACTGTTTATGAAAACGTCGCGTTTGCTATGGAGATCGTTGGAGAGCCTAAAGCAAAGATAAAGAGAACAGTTAGTACGGTTCTTGATATCGTTGGGCTCAAGGATAAGATGAAATGCTTCCCAAATCAGCTTTCGGGCGGTGAACAGCAGAGAGTTGCGCTCGCAAGAGCTCTCGCGAATAATGCGAAAACGATAATCGCGGACGAGCCGACGGGTAACATTGACCCGAAGCGAAGCCTTGAAATAATGAATCTGCTCATAAAAATTCACAGAAAAAACAAGACCGTTATCGTTGTTACACACGAAAAGCAGCTTGTTGACTATTTCCATCAGCGCGTTGTGACTATCGAAAACGGAGTCGTAACCAGCGATAGAGTCGGAGGAATGTTCAATGAGAAGGTATAGACCGTCATTTTTCATTTCCTCAGCATTCAAGGGTATGTGGAGAAACAGAATGATGACGATAGCGTCCGTTATCGTGCTTCTTTCCTGCCTTATCGTAATGGGCTGTTTCTCTATGCTCCTTATCAATATTAATAGAAACCTTAATTCAATCGGTGACTTGAACGAAATAGTCGTTTTCGTTTATTCCGATGCTACGTATAAGGAAGGCGATACGCGTACTCTTCCTGAGGGGCCTGTGTCCGAAGGCAATACCTTCCTCGGATGGACGACCGTTCCTGGTGGTGAAGAGGTAATGTATAAGGCGGGCGACGAATACGTTGTAAACCCTGCAGATGCAATAGCGGGAGAAATCTGCTTCTACGCTGTCTGGGAAAACAAGCCAAGCGAAGAAAAGTTTACTGCAAGCTATAACGTTAACGGCGTTGCTCTCGACAGTCAGATGGAGCCGGAAAGCGTAAAATACGAGGTCGGATCAACTCTGACGTTCCCCGAGGCTCCTGCTCCAAAGAATCCTACTCTCAATTTTCTCGGATGGTCCCTCAGCCCCGACGGTTCAACTGGAACTATAACGGGCGAGCAGTATATTATCGACGAGGACGACGTCAAGGGCGGAAGGATAACCTTCTACGCTATGTGGAGCACAATGCCCGAGTTTGATGAGTTTACTCTCGCGTACGATTCTAATGGCGCTGAGACCGCTCCGCTTCCTACAGATGCTGCTTTGAAGCTCACGCACGTTGAAGACAGGCTCGAGCTTCTCGATAACGTTGCGGAAGACGGCGTCACCTTCGTTTCAAAGGAAGAAACTCTAAAGGATCAGCTTGATAAATATAAGGATTATCCGGGACTTCAGTCCTTCCTTTCCGAAAGCAATAATCCTTTCCCCGACACGTTTATCGTTACCTATACCGATAATTCTCAGGTCGAAGCTCTTGAGCTTCAGATCGAGGGAATCGAGGGCGTAGATAAGGTGCGTTGCCGCGCGGATATCGCAAAGACAATAGAAAACCTTAAGAGCGGAGTCATAGTTATCTTCTCTTGGTTTATGGTAATTCTTTTCATTGTCAGCATATTTGTGATTATTAACACAATAAAGCTCGCTGTTGCGAGTAGAAGTGAAGAGATATCCATTATGCGATATCTCGGCGCAACAAAATGGTTTATTGCTCTTCCGTTCCAACTTGAGGGTGCTATTATAGGCGCCTTCTCCGGTTGCGTTTCGTTCCTTGTGCAATGGTATGCATACGGTTACGTGCACAAGATGGTCGGAGCTGATCTCAATATGATTGAGATCGTTCCTTTCTCTGAGATCGGAGTGCTTATCTTCTTCGGTTGTATCATCATTGGAGTTCTTACTGGACTTATTGGAAGTATGATATCAATAAGAAAGAATTTGAAAGCATAATGCTTAAAGGAAAATAGGATGAAAAAAATCGTTAAAATTATTTCGTCGGTTCTTGTCTTTTCGTTGCTGTCTGTATTTATGGCGACTTATATGCCCCATAATATTCTTGTGACTGATGCCGCGAACGTAACTGAGGCTGATATCAAAAAGCTTGAGGATAAGATTGCCGCTAACGACAAAAAGATTTCTGACGCAAACAGCAAGCTCAATACGCTGAAGGGTAATATTGAAAATTATCTCGGTATCGTTGAGCAGATAGAGCTTAAGATCAGCAATTTGAGAAATAATATCTCTGATACAAAGGATCTTATCGAAAAATATGAGCTCCTGATAAATCAGACTGAAACCAAGATTTATGAAAGAGAGCAGAGCATAGCAAATAAATATAAGGATTTCCTTGAGATCATCTGTCACTCTTATGAGGACGGAACGAAGGGATATCTTGAAATACTCTTCGATTCCGAGGGCTTGCTCGACTTCCTTACAAGAGTCGACCACATAGGCTCGATAATTACATACGAGCAGAAGATGCTTGAGGATCTTGAGGCTGAAATAACTGATCTTAACAGGATGAAGGCAACGATCGAGGACGCTAAGAAGCAGACGCTTGAGCTTGGATCTTATCAGGCTGAATCCGAAAAGGAACTTCAGAAGAGTCTCGACGAGGCTGAAGCGCAGCTTAAGAAGCTGAAGAGCGACCAAAAGGCGTACGAAAAGGTTCAAAAAGAAGCCCTTGCGCTCGAAAAACAGCTCGATAAGGAGCTTGAGGCTCTCATCAAGAAGTATCAGGAGCAGCAGCTTGCCGATGCAAACAAAAAGCTTCTTTGGCCTGTTGATCCCGTGAATAAGCGTATCAGCTCCCCTTATGGCAAGCGTATCGTGTTCGGTGAGAGAGATTTCCATCAGGGAATCGATATTGTCGGACCCGGCTCGGGAGACATCGCGGGTGATAAGATCTATGCAGCTGATGACGGAACGGTTATCGTTTCCAAGTATAACAGCAGCTACGGCAATTACGTTATTATTGACCATGGTGGAAAGATATCGACCTGTTATGCTCACATGTCGAGCAGAGCCGTCAGCGTCGGTGCGAAAGTAAAGCGCGGACAGGTTATAGGTTACGTTGGCTCTACCGGTTCGTCAACAGGTTATCACCTCCATTTTGAGGTTCGATTTAACGGCGAAAAGACCGATCCGCTTCACAAGGACGGATCCAAGACCGAATCGTGGCTCGTCATTCTGCATAACGGTAAGTACGTTGATCCGATAAAGAACAACGTGCTAACTGGTAAGCTTGTTCCCTCGGGATGGTAATGAATTTTAGTTATAACATTTGAATATAATAGACCCATGCCCAGCCCGAAACGCGGCTGGGCAAGGGCATTTAATGTGAGCGATGTAATGAATAAGAAATTTTCACTTTTGACTGTTGTCGTTTCTATCCTTGTTGCGATAATAGTTACGTTTAATGCAACGTTTGTAATAATGAACGTTCAGCATAACAAGGAAATAAATCAGCTTCTTACCGAAAACAGCTATCTCAGCAACCTTATTACGGTCGAGCAGGTAATCAAGGAGAATTATCTCGGCGACCTTGATGACGAGGAGATAAAGCACGCGGTCATTCGCGGATATCTTTCTGGTATTGGAGATCAATACAGTCAGTATATGACCTCCGAGGAATACGACGCATACCTTGAAGAGTTCAGAGGAAATGCGGTCGGAATTGGTGTAAACGTAATATTTGATCTTGTTTCTAATACGATCGAGGTCATTGACGTGATTCCGGATTCTCCTGCCGAGAAGAGCGGCGTTCAGGTCGGTGACTATATCGTCGCAATAGACGGCTCCCACGTGACCGACGTAGGTTACTATACGGCAGTCGATCTGATAAAGGGTGAAAAGGGAACATCCGTTACGATCACGGTCAGCAGAGACGGCGCTGAGTGCGACCTTGTTTGCATACGTGATTCGGTTGCAGTTGTTACTGTCAAGTATAGAGTATATACCAATGATACATCAATTGGTATTATCAGAATATCCTCCTTTAACGCTGAAACGCCTAATGAATTTAAGGCAGCAGTTGAGGATCTTAAGGGTAAGGGCTGTACCAAATTTGTTTTCGACGTCCGTAATAATGGCGGCGGCGAGTTGAACAGTATCTTATCAACTCTTGATTATATCCTACCCAAGGGAAAACTTGCATATATCAGATACGCGTCAGGCGAGGAGACCTCCTTTAATTCGAACGAAGCCTTCCTCGATGCGAGCGTCGCGGTTCTTGTAAATGAAAATACTGCAAGTGCGGCAGAGCTCTTTGCAGCGGCACTTCGCGACTACGCGAAGGAAGGAAAGTACGATGCAACACTTGTAGGAAATACGACCTATGGTAAAGGAGTATTCCAAAGTATGTATCTCCTCCCCGATGGCTCCGCTTTCAAGTTTACAACGGGACGCTACGATCCTCCCTGCGGAGTTAATTACGACGGAACGGGAGTCATTCCCGACAGCATCGTTGATCTGTCTGAGGAAGCTGAAAAGATCGGCTTCTATAAACTGACTGACGATAACGATAACCAGCTTAAGGTTGCCGCTGATGCACTCGCGGCTAATTAAATAACAAAGTAATATAGACAAAGAAAGAGAGAAAATAATCATGGCAAAGCAGATCATTGTTACCGAAGAAGGACTCAAAAAGCTTCAGGAAGAACTCGAATACCTCAAGTCCACCAAGAGAAAGGAAGTTGTTGAGGCAATCAGAGTAGCACTTTCCTTCGGTGACCTTTCCGAGAACAGCGAGTACGACGAGGCAAAGAACGAGCAGGCAAAGACCGAGGCACGCATCAGCGAGCTCGAGGAGAGCCTTAAGCACGTAAAGGTCATTTCCGACAGCGAGGTAAATACCGATGCAGTAAACGTAGGAAACAAGGTTCTTGTATACGATATCGAATTTGACGAAGAGATCGAGTATACTCTCGTCGGTTCTACCGAGGCGGATCCTATAGAGAATAAGATCTCCGATCAGTCTCCTATCGGTCAGGCTCTTATAGGCAGAGCCGTTGGCGAGACTGTTGACGTTCATACTCCCGGCGGAGTTGTCAAGCTTGAAATCAAAGAGATTATGAAGTAATAATACCCAGAGGCAGGTAAAAACAATGGATAACCAAAGACAGAATAACAATCAGCCCGAGCAGGATATAGGTCAGCTTCTAAAGGTAAGACGCGAAAAGCTTGCTGATCTTCAGGCTCAGGGTAACGATCCATACGTTATAACGAAGTACGACCAGACTCACCATGCTGCTGAGATAAAGGCGGATTTCGATGCTTTTGAGGGCAAAGAAGTCTCCGTTGCAGGCAGAATGATGTCGAAGAGAATTATGGGTAAGGCGTCGTTCTGTAACCTTCAGGATCTCAGTGGTAACATTCAGTCCTATGTTACAAGAGACGATCTTGGCGAGGAATCATACGCATCCTTTAAGAAGCTTGATATCGGTGACGTTATCGGCATAAAGGGTACCGTTTTCAAGACCAAGACGGGAGAGACTTCGATACACGCTACCTCCGTTATGCTTCTTTCCAAGAGCCTTCAGATACTTCCCGAGAAGTTCCACGGTCTTACCAATACCGATATGCGTTACCGTCAGCGTTATATCGACCTCATAATGAACGAGGAAGCAAAGAAGACCTTTATCAACCGCTCCAAGATCATTAACGCTATTCGTCGCTATCTCGACGGACAGGGCTTTATGGAGGTCGAAACTCCTATGCTCGTACAAAATGCAGGCGGTGCTGCAGCAAGACCCTTTGATACACATTTTAATGCGCTTGATATCGACGTTAAGCTTCGTATATCCCTTGAGCTTTACTTAAAGAGACTTATCGTTGGCGGTCTTGAAAAGGTTTACGAGATAGGACGAGTATTCCGTAATGAGGGACTTGACACTCGTCATAACCCCGAGTTTACTCTTATGGAGCTTTATCAGGCGTATACCGATTACCACGGTATGATGGACCTTACAGAGAATATGTTCCGTCACGTCGCGCAGGAGGTTCTCGGTACAACTACCATTACTTATAATGGCGTAGAAATGGATCTTGGTAAACCCTTTGAGCGCATTACGATGGTAGATGCTGTCAAGAAGTATTCGGGCGTTGATTTCAATGAGATCAAGACTCTTGAGGAAGCACGTGCGGTTGCAAAAGAACATCACGTTGAATATGAGGAACGCCATCAGAAGGGTGACATTCTCAACCTATTCTTTGAGGAGTTCGTAGAGGAGCATCTCGTTCAGCCGACATTTGTTATGGATCATCCGATTGAGATTTCTCCCCTTACCAAGAAAAAGCCCGAGAATCCCGAATACGTTGAACGCTTTGAAATGTTCATGAACGGTTGGGAAATGTGTAATGCATATTCCGAGCTTAATGATCCGATCGATCAGCGAGAGCGCTTCAAGGCTCAGGAAGCACTTCTTGCACAGGGCGATGAGGAAGCAAATACTACCGATGAGGATTTCCTCTATGCGCTGGAGCTTGGTATGCCTCCCACAGGCGGCATCGGCTATGGTATCGACCGTATGGTTATGCTCCTTACCGACAGTGCATCTATTCGCGACGTTCTTCTTTTCCCCACAATGAAGCCGATTGATTAAGCATAAAAGGACTATGACTAATGTCATAGTCCTTTATTTAACAAATTAAAGTAAAATATTTCTTAATATCTTGAAAAAATAAATGGCTTATGCTATAATAACTACCATCAAAAAGGCGGAAGCCTAATGCAAATAACCTATATGAAATCAGGCAAAAAATGGACAAGTACAAAATCATAGATGCGCATTGCCACATCTACCCAGACAAAATAGCACAGAAGGCATCAGACAGCACGGGGGCGTTTTATGACATCCCGATGCATATGGACGGAAAGACCTCAACGCTTCTTGAACACGGTCTTAATGCAGGAATCGATCATTTTATCGTTCAATCTGTCGCAACGACCCCAAAGCAGGTGTCGAGCATAAATAAGTTTATAGCAACATCAGTTGCTGAGAGTGCCGGCAGGTTCACCGGACTTGGAACGCTTCATCCCGATAGCGAAAATATTGAAGCAGACGTAAACGAGATAATCGAGCTTGGGCTCAAGGGGGTGAAGCTTCATCCTGATATTCAGAGATTTAAGCTTGACGATTACCGTATGCTCAGAATATACGAGCTTTGCGAAGGTCGTCTTCCACTTCTCGTTCACACGGGCGATCACAGATTTGACTACTCAAATCCAAACAGGATCATACCGATTCTTGATATTTATAAAAATCTTACCTTTATCGGCGCGCACTTTGGCGGTTGGTCGATATGGGAGGAAGCGACTTCACAGCTCAAGGACTACAAGAATTTTTACGTTGACTGCTCTTCGTCGCTTTATGCGCTCACGCCCGAAAAAGCAAGAGAGCTCATAATGGCATACGGAACCGATCGCGTACTCTTTGGTACCGATTATCCTATGTGGAGCCCGAGCGAGGAGGTCGAGAGATTTTTGAAGATCGACCTGACCGAAGGAGAACGCCAAGACATCCTTTATAATAACGCCGCGCGACTTTTTGAAATTGAATAAAAGAAAACAACCGACGAAATCGTCGGTTGTTTTTCTATCAGAATATACCTGCAAACCTTAGAAGGAAGCAAGAAACGAACACCGAAAGGACAGAGAAGATCGTAGTGAAAACGACGATCTGACCTGCAAGCGCGCTGTCTCCGCCCATTTCCTGAGTCATAGGTACGCTCGAAACCGCGACAGGCGTTGCGAATACTGCGATGAGTGCAGCAAACTGTCCTGCGTCAAAGCTTTTCGAGAAGCAGAGATATGCTATTCCTATTCCAAGAAGTGGCATTATAAGCGTTCTTGTTACAAGAGAGAATGTAAGCTCGCGGCGGAGCTCCTTTACTGCTGAAAACTCAAACTGAGCGCCAAGCGATATGAGAGCGAGCGGTGTTGCGAGCGAGCCCATGTTCTGAACAACGCTCCATATCGGCTTGATATTTTCAGGAGCAAATGTAGCACCGTAATGATTGCATATTGCTCTGATTCCGAGAAAGACGAATCCGAGAGCTATACTGTCGATAAGCGGATTCTTAAGTATTCCCAGAATGATCTTCTTAACACTCGGCTTATTCTTGCCGTCGCCAAAGATGGATAGGCTGATAACCGCCAAAACGTTATAGAAGGGAACGACGATCGCTGAAAGAACAGTAGCTATCAAGGCACCGGCCTCGCCCGCAATTGAGGTTGCTAGCGGAATACCTATAAGCGCGTAATTTGTTCGGAAGGAGCCTTGAAGAAGAACACCGCGCTTCTTTCCGTCCTTTGTAAAGGCACTCACAATTGGGATCATTACAAGGAAAGTAAGCGCAACAGCTATCATTACGTAACCGATAAACCCGATATCGCTTATCGAGAAGCTTTTAATCTTATAAACGTTCAGAAAGAGCATAGATGGGAGAAATACGCGGAATACAAGCTTGTTTATAGCTTGAGAAACATTAAGCGGTATCAGCCCCATTCGCTTCAGAAGATAGCCGAGCGCGACTGTCAGCACGAGCGGCAGAACTGCGTTGAGTGAAAAGATTAGTGCATCCATTTTATTTACTCGTTTTCATTATTTTCATTATTTTGATCGTCATTACTTTTCTTTCTGTTCAGATGATCTATGATCCCGCCTATGCAGGTGCCTGCGCCGACACCTATGCACATACCGATAGGAATACTGTCAAACGGCGCGCCGATAGCCATTCCGATGCTTATGCCCAAGCACATGAATATCGGCATATATGTCGTTTGGTTTTGAGAATCATTATTTTTCATAATATTACTCGAAGGAAACTATGTACTTTCCCTTCGCTCTTTCTTTCTTGTCGGCAAGAACAGAGGGAAGCTCATCGACGGAGATCTTCTTATAGATCATGGAAGAAACGTCGATCTTCTTGCTCTCAATAAGCTTAAGAGCGCGGGACTGAGTATAAGGATTAATGAAGGACGCCTTGAGGATGATCTCCTTCTTGAAGATCTCGAAGGGCTTAACCTTGATCTCGTCGTTAGGTCTTGTTAGTCCAAACATCATAACAGTAGAGTATTTTCCCGCAAGAGAAATTGCCTGCTCGATGGTAGCGGTCTTACCGACACATTCGATAACAGTATTGATTCTTCCGATATTGTTTTTAGCAAGAACCTCGGCAACGTTTTCGTTTATCGGATCGATAACGATATCAGCTCCGAGCTTAAGAGCGTGCTCGCGCTTTTCAGCGATCGGCTCAACGAGAATGAGGGTAGCTGCGCCCTTAAGAGATGCGAGCTGGAGCATAATAAGGCCGATCATACCGCCGCCGATAACGAGAACGGTATCGCCTACGTTTATGTTACACATATCGATTCCGTGCAGACAGCAAGCAACAGGCTCTGTCATTGCCGCCTCGGCAAATTCAATGTCCTTCTCGAACTTGTATACCTGCGACATAGGAACAAGACAATATTCAGCAAAGCCGCCGTCGACGGTTGTACCGATACCGATCATATTATCGCAGAAGTGACCAATTCCGTCCTTGCAGAACGAGCACTCGTTGCAAAGCTTGTTAGGATCAACACAGACCTTGTCACCGACTTTAATGCCGTTTACCATCTCGCCGATCTCAACGACCTCGCCCGAAAATTCGTGACCGAGAGTTGTTCCCGCCGGAGTGGGAGCTGCGCCTTCGTCACCGTCGAAAATGTGCATATCGGTTCCGCAAATACCGCACGCCTTGATCTTGATGAGTACCTTATCACCGTACGCCTTCGGTATCTCGCGTTCCTCGATTCTTAAATCTTCCTTTGAATAAAATACTGCTGCTTTCATTTTATGCCTCCGTGTATTCAGGTATTGATGCGATCCCGCCCTTTTTCTCGGTGCTTTTGCCCGAGAGAAGGATCGCTGTTTTTACGTATTTTGTTATGTCGGTTTTGGTTAGACGCTCCTTTGTTATTTCGTCCTTGATAAGTCCGAAGACAAAGGTGCCGAAGAAAATGTCACCTGCACCTGTGGTGTCGACAACGTTTGCTTTTATAGTAGGCAGGAAGCCGTTTCCTACATCCGAGTAGTAACGTACACCGTTACCGCCGTCGGTTATGAGCAGGATCTTCATTCCGATCTCAAGAAGCTTCTTTGCGGCGCTGTCTATATCCTCGCATCCGCTTATGAGAAGCGCCTCCTCGTAAGCGACCTTGACGATGTCGGCATAAGCCATATAATCCTTCATAGCTTTAATCGCGTGCTCTTTACAGTCCCAAAGGAGAGGTCGGTAATTGGGATCGTACGTAATTATACATCCTCCGTCCTTTGCCGCTTTAAGTGCCTTTTCGGTCGCGCTTATCATCGGCTCGTTTGTAAGAGAGAGGGAACTGAAATGGAAGAATCTCGACGCCTTGATTATCTCGGGATCGATATCATCTTCCGAGAGATGCGCATCGGCACCGAAGCGACGGTAGAAGCTGAAGTCACGGTCGCCGTTTTCGTCAAGAGAAACAAACGCGAGAGTGGTATTGTGAACGTCGTCATACTTGATGCCGGCAGTATTAACGCCTGCATCCTTCATCGTTTCGGTTAGAAAATCTCCAAACATATCGCAACCGACCTTAGCGAAGAAGTATGTGTTTCCGCCAAATTTTGAGATCGTGGCAAGAAAATTTGCGGGGCCTCCGCCGGCGTTACGACCGAAGAGCTTCGTCCCGTCGGATGCATTACCGTACGGAGTAAAATCAATCAGAAGCTCGCCGAGAGCAGTTATATCGTATTTCATAGCTTTTCCTTATTCCTCAAATCCGATAAAAACAGGTTGTCTGTTCTTATAAATATAATAACCGTCAAAGCCAATATCTTTAAGAGTCTTTTCGGCTTCCTTGAATCCGACAGCTACGTTTCTGCTTACGTGCCCGTCACTTCCGACCGAGATGCGCCTGCCGCCCATTTCGTAGTAAAGCGTTAAAATATCGCTCTCGGGCATGAAGTAGGGAGAATCGGTTGCATATCCCGAGGTGTTGATCTCAAGCGAAATATTTCTTGCTATAACCTCGGTAAGAATAGTGCGGATCTTGCTTTCAAAGCTCCAAATGTCAATTCCGCGCTTGAATTTTCCGTTTATATACCGCAACGGGCAGGTAAGGTGAGTAAGAATATCTATGTCGGTTTCGAGTATCATTTCGAGCATTTTATCGAAATAAAGATCGATGAACGATATGATCTTTTCTCTTTGCATATCTGAAAAATCGATACGCGAATAGCTGTCATCGATTCCGTCGTAATACACGGTGTGAACCGATCCGAGAATAACGTCGTAATCGCCCAAAGCGAGTGTGCTTTCCGCACCGACAGCATTTGTCAGATATTCAGCCATCTCAATACCGGTATATATCTCAAGCTGACCGCGGTATTTTTCCTTTGCTTCATTTATATCGGATATCATTTTCTTGAAGCGTGTGATTGTGTCATCCTTTTCAAAGAAACAGATATCGGCGTGGTCGGTTATCGCTATTCCGCTTAGTCCCTTTTCGATTGCTGAACGGCAAGCGTCGTCAACGCTCTGGCGTCCGTCAAGAGAATTGTCGGAATGTAAATGAAAATCATATTTTATCATAGCATATCTACCGTGATCGCTCCGTCGGTCTCGATTACGTCGGCATCAAGCTCGATGCATCTATTCAAGTCCTTCTCTTCGGTAATGATCCAAAGACCGACCTTTCCGTATCTTTTTGCAAGCTCGACCTGCTCCTTATTTGCCGGAGGATAGTCAAGCCAGGACATCTTGTTAAGCGGCATCCAGACGTAAAGCGGATTTAAGGGAGCGATGCACTTAAGACTGTCAAGCGCCTCCTCGTTTACAGGTCCGTCATAGTGAATATCGCAGGAAGGGAAGCGACTAACTATTTTTTTGATGAAGCCGAGATCGTTTGAAGTGAATCCGAAAAGCCCGTCCTCATAACAGGCTTCGACAGAATCGAAGAAGGAATTCACTTGATCGTCATTAAATCTCTGAAGAACGTTATCAAATTTCAGCTTTATCTTCTTCTCCCTCGCAAAAGAAAGAATATCATCGAGTCTTGGGATCTTTTCGCCCTTAAAGATATCTGACATGAAAATTCCAAAGTCATAATTTGACAGCTCATCGTACGTTATATCGCTGATCTTTATGTCTTTTTCGAGGGGAGAACCGTCGAGATTTCTTGCCGTACGTGCAAGGGTGAAGTCGTGAAGGATCACGCATTGATTGTCCTTTGTGAACTTCATATCAAGCTCGATTATACCGTAACCTTCATTGAATGCCGCTTCAAATGCGGACATTGTATTTTCGGGGAAGCGCCTGCTGTCTCCTCTGTGTGCCTGAAGTATCATATTGCCTCCAAATATGCTTTCATTCAATAGAACAGTATATCACAGTTCACGCGACAAATCAATAGATTAAGGAGTCAAATATTAATATTTCTTACAATACTCTTGAATTTTTCGAAGTATTGTGTTATAATTTAAACAGTAAGATAGGATTCCGAAAGGGAGCATTTCATCATGGTAATTAAGCCCAAAAAGTCTCCATACAAAGGCCTGTGGGCGTTTACACTTTTTATGCTTTTGCCTTCTGTTGTGATGACCTTGCTTGCCTTTTCGGCAATAGATAAATGGCAGGGAAGATTCGGAGATGAATTTAACTGGGCAATGGCGAAGACTATCGGCTTCGGGCTCGGAATTTGCTTCCATATTTCCTGTGCAATCGTTGGCGCATTCACCGAGGACTTCAGAGCTGTTAAAACCCGCCTGAGTGAGTTCTTTGCAAATCTCAAGGCTTCACCAAAGACTGCGTTCAAATGGTACTGGGAGGATGTAAAGACGCTCGGTCTTGCATTCTGGATCGACGTTGCGCTTATCGGATTCAACGTATACGTATTCGTCGATGCACTGAACGATTATTTTGCGCTTAATGGCGTTATATAAAAAAATAAGGAGATTATTATGTTAAAAGCAGGTTTTTCACGAGTTAATATCAACCCTATGATGGGTATCGGTATCGACGGATATTTTATTCCGAGAAAGGCGGAGGCGATTCTTGACGATCTCGAGGTGAACGCAATTTCGATTTCCGTTGATGATGCCCGTCAGGTGTTTGTTGCCGTTGATGCTACGGGTATGTCAAAGAACGTGGTAGATGCTGCAAGAGCTGAGTGTAACAGAGTTCTTGGCATTTCCGGCGAATCGGTTCATATTTCTGCCACTCATACTCATACAGCACCTTACAATAATTGCAATAGTACAGATCCGCTTGTTAAGCAGTATACCGACATGCTTGTTCTGAAGATCGCCGATGCTGTCAGATTCGCGATCAACGACGAAAAGCCCGCAAGGCTCGGCTTTGGTGAGGGCTATGCACATAATATCGGATTTTGCCGCCGCTTTATAATGAAGGACGGCTCGATCAGAACAAATCCCGGCGCCGGTAACCCGGATATTCTTAAGCCTATAAGCGAGATCGATCAGAGCGTAGGCGTTCTTCGTTTCGACCGTGATGGCGCGAACACCATTGTTATGATAAACTACGCTTGCCATCCCGACGTTGTCGGCGGCTGCAAGATCTCGGCTGACTGGCCCGGATTTGCGAGAAGAACTCTCGAAAGAGCATTGGATAACGTGTCTGCATTGTATTTTAACGGCGCTGAGGGCGATATTAACCACGTTAACGTATTCCCGAAGGGTGGAGACAATAACGACCTTACAAATGACTTTGACGACGTTATGCGCGGCTACGGACACGCCCGTCATATGGGTAACGTTGTTGCGGCGGCAGTTATGTCTGTTTACGATAAGGTTGAATACGTAGATGTTAACAGCCTTACCTATAAGACTATTACTGTCAATGTTCCGGCAAACAAGGCAAAGGAAGAAGAACTCCCCGAAGCTATCCGTATAAATGATCTTCATAAGGCAGGCAGAGACGATCTTATTCCGTTCAGTGGAATGGAGCTTACTACCGTTGTTGCCGAAGCGGGCAGAATGGTTAACCTTATGAATGCTCCCGATTACTTTGGAACGAGTGTATCTGCTGCGAAGCTTGGAAGAATCGGCTTTATTACGATGCCCGGTGAGGCATTCTCCGATATTCAGGTCGGTCTTAAAAAGGCTGAGGGATATGACTGTGTGTTCGTTATCGGACTTGCGAATGAGTCCTCGGGCTACTTCCCGATGATGAGCGCATACGATGAGGGCGGCTACGAAGCAAGAAGCTCTCGCTTCCGCGCAGGTGTCGGCGAGCTCTATATCGAAGAGGGTAAGAAGCTTCTCGAATCGCTTTGATCTTAAGTGACTCGACGAAAAACAGACGCTACTAAATCAAAATCAAAAGTCGATACGGTTTTATTCCGTATCGACTTTTTTGTAGTTCATTCAGGTCATTCGAAATGCTGCATTATGATCTTGGTGCAGTATTAAATAGATTTACAGGTTTATCAAGAAAAGACCGATAACGCCAAGTGCCAATCCGATCCACATTTTGAGAGTGAACTTTTCTTTAAATGCGAGTGACGAACCGACACACACGAAGATTATTCCCAAACCGTTAAATAATGGGAAGAGTAAGAAGGACGGAACGCTTCCAGAAAGGCGTGTCATTACAAAACTGATTACGCAAAGTGATACGGCGCTTCCGAATGCACAGGTACATGTAAGCTGTTTGTTCCATTTTTCTCCGCCTGAAAGTTGTTTCGGTCTTATGAAACAGCAAAGGATCAGAAAGGGGATAACGAAAGAATAAAAATTGTATGCCGAGATGCTTTGCTCCTTAAAGTAAATACCCATCAGCTTTTGGGCGATCATAACTCCGGCGCTTGTCAAAAATACGACAACCCCGAAGCCGGATCCCTTAAGGCTGATTTTATTAGTATTTTCATTTCCGCCCTTCAGTAAGACGATAGACACAATGGCAAGAATCGTGCCGAGAACCGATAATAAGGACAGCTTTTCCAACCAGAAGAAATGACCTATAATACATGGCAATATCATTCCGGAGGAATGACAAAGCGTCATAAACGCAACCGAGGTCTTCTCATATCCTTTTAAGATATACGTCTTGCTGAGCGCGTACATAATACCGCAAAATACACCGCAAGTGATACACCCTGATGTAAACACGGCTTTTCCCTCAATGAACAGGATTGGCAACATACAAATGCTGCAGATCAGAAATTTAATTGCATTATAGAAATAATTGTATCTGTTTTGTTCTTTTGATGATATAATCTTATCGCAAAACGCGTTTATTACGTATAACGGTACGCAGGCAAGGATAATCAATATTTCTTTCATCACAAAATAATCTCAGTTATGTTTTCCGATGCCTTGGATAGGGATATCTTCTTTTTAATTGTTTTTCCGTTAAAAGAAACGCTCGCGTCATAATTGCCGTAAAAACCTCTGAACTCGGCGCGACCGTCATTGCCAGTCACAAGCTTCGCCTCGGTATGCCACGTTTCCCTTAGCAGCCTTTTGATCCTGAAATATGCAGGCTTTGGCGACAAATCAAAACGCAACAGCCCACCGTAGTAATAGTTTTCACCAAGTGTCATGTCACCCTGAGAGGCTTTGATCTTTACCGGGTCAGGATCCCAAAGATGCGCATATCCGTCAACGAGATTCCAGTAAATTATCTGTTCAACGTTCGGATGTGAAAACCATATATGATAGAGGTTTTCGAGTATCTCTGCCTGTATTTCTTCATCTTCATTTTCCCAAGAAAATGCGGGGACAGTGATTTCAGTTATCTGAAGCGGTTTTCCAAGATTGGAATACAGATCCATGTGCTTATATAGATTAAGAGGATTAAGCGTCAAGCGAGTGTTCTTGTATTCATCCTCACGTCGGTTAAAGAGATGATACTGCATGCCGATAGCGTCAATTCTCGCGCCTTTAAGCATGTTTGCCTCAATGTATGCATAATAGGAGTCTGTTGCACGGCAGTTGTTGCGCCACGAATAGCTCTCGTTGATAGCAAGCTCATTATTTGGAAAATATTTTTCAGCAAGCCTGAAGCACCATTCGACATAGTCGGGTTCATCGTAAAACGCCGTTTTGCCCTTCCACCATTGCATTTCGTTTGTTACCTCGATCGTCGGAATCTTCTCTGCATAGCGTTTTGAAATTTCCGCAAATCGTCTTTCGAGCTCGCTCTTTACTTCCTCGACGCTTGAATTATAAAGCCATTGGGGATAGAAAATATCGTATGCGAGCGCGTGCTCTCTCGGCTCAATTCTATGTTTTTCGCAAAACTCTATACAGAGGTCTGGCGACGGTCTACGATATACCTTTGGACTGTCTTTTTCGTATCTCGGCTTTCCGCGCTCGGGCTCAAGCGTGTCCCAGTAAAAGGGAAGGGTCGCCATATTAAAGACGTCCGCAAAATATTTCTTATACTTTTCGTTCTTTTCTTCGCTCTCAAGCTCATCGAGCATAAAGAGGTTAGCTCCGAAACGAAATTCGTGACTCGTCTGCGTAAGGGTTATTTCTGCGTTAGCAACCGGTTTTCCGTCTTCATCGGTAACGGTAATTTTACCGTCACCTTTTCGGTAGCGTTCGATTCCGTCGGCGGCTCTTTCCTTCCAAACAGATCCCTGCTCATTAAACAGTTCCAAAACTTTTATTCTGTCGCTCATTATCAGTTCCTCCTATTCTTTGCTCTCATTATAGCATAAAGAAGTTGTAAAACAACCTGTAAATCAATAAAACAGGTTGACTTTCCGAAACAGTTACTGTATAATTGTTGCTATAATCGGAGGTGCATTTATGTTTTTCGAAAATGAACTTTTGTTATTTAATATATTGGATGTTCTTGAACTGAAGCAGCAAAACGTTAATATGTTTAACAGCGGAAGAAATTTCAACGCCTTATCCTTTCGCTTTCGATCCGATGCCGTCCTGATTACCGAGTCGGGAAGGCACTCTATGAGGGATAACTGCGTGGCATATTTTCCCGCAAGACACGATTATACCCGCGTGGCGACGGTCGATGAGATGATTGTGATTCATTTTGACACAATAAACTATAATGCAAAAAATATTGAATATTTTATCCCGAAGAATCCTTCGACGCTATCAAGGCTCTTTTTAGATATCTTTGAAATATGGAACAAAAAGGAGATCGGATACAAGTATAGATGCTCTGCCGTTTTGAATGAGATCTTCGCGGAATGTTATAGCTGTAATTACGTATCAAAATCGCATAATTCAAAAATCTTCAAGTCGGTCGAATATCTATTAAAGAACTATAAAAAAAGCGATCTGTCTATAAAAGAGATCGCAGACAAGTCATTCATGAGTGAGGTGTATTTCAGAAAGCTTTTTAAAGAGGAGCACGGTGTATCTCCGCAAAAATATATAATCAATATGCGAATACAAAACGCGGTAGGTTTGATTTCTGTCGGATACTATTCCCTCAAGGAAATTGCGTATATGTCAGGATATAACGATTATAAATATTTTTCGGTGGAATTTAAAAAGATCATGGGTGTTTCGCCGTCGGAATATTTATATAATTATAGGTAGTACGACAAAATTCAGAAGATCTATCTCTCAAAAAACGCGTGTGCTCGCTTCAATACGGAATATCGCCATTTGGCGGTATTGTAAGAAAAGACAGAGAGCGGAAACGTCTCTGTCTTTTATCTGTATGTAGACTGTGTCATAAGAATGCGAAAAACAACGTTAACGGTGCGAGGCTTCGCATTGAGTAACAACATTACTTTTTTACCTGTTTTCCGCAAAGAGTAATACACTTCTCGGAAAGTGCCTCCATTGCGTCGACTATGTCGCCGCTATGAAGGGAGAGCTTGTTGTCAAAGTTTATAACAGAAAGCTCGGTGCAACCGAGAATGATAACGTCGCTGCCGTCGTGGCGGAGCTCGTCGATGATCTTCAAAAAAGAATGGACGTCAACGTCTTTTCCCGCCTTTACCTGACGGTAAATAATATCCATTATGACCTTCTGACTTTCAGCCGAAGGGGAAGCACAGGCAAGACCGCGACCTTCGATGACCTTAGAATATACGCCGCTTTCTACGGTACCGTCGGTTGCGAGAATGCCGATCTTCGTGAGGCTCGGCTTTTTCTTTATTGCCGCTTCGACCGCTTCCTCGATCATATTGACGATCGGAACGGGGCAGGACGCCTGTAGCTCGTCATAGAAGTAATGAGCAGTGTTGCAGGTAATAACTATATAGTCCGATCCAAAGTCGGTAAGGCGTTTGATTCCCGACTTCATATTGGGAACGGGATCAATGTCGCTTTTACCGAGAATATATGATGTACGGTCGGGTATTGTATTGTCGTTAAACATAAGAAGCGGAATATGCCCCTGATCGTTTTCGGATGCGGTCATATTGATGACCGTTTCCGCAAATCGGACCGATGCAAGGGGACCTACGCCGCCAAGTATGCCGAGTGTTTTGGATTCCATATTACTTTTCAATCTTTCCGTAAACCGGGACGGAGGTTTTCTCCGTTCTGCGGTACTTTCTGTATTGGTTGAAATATGCGCCGAGAACGTAATAGGCGCGCTTAAGCTTCATGTCGGGCTTATAATAGAGAGGATAGCTGCATTTGCCTGACCAGAAGAGCTTCTTTGCTTTTTTTCTCAGCTCGGGATGCTTCTTTGTGTATCTCTTGATTATTCCCATAGGAACAACGGTGAATAGGTGCTCGGTATTATCGGCAACGGTGTATTCGAGCTCCTTTTCATAAATCAGATCGTCTACGATCCACTTAACCGTGTTGAAGCCGCTTCCCGTTACGTAGAAATTACTTCTGCCAAGACGAACGTTGATCTCAAAGAAATTATAGCTGCCGTCTCTTTCGTCATACTTGATGTCGAAATTTGCAAATCCGGTATATCCGATATGCTCAAGGAATTTCGTTGCCGCCGCGACGATCTTTTCATCGACTTCATTGATTATAACGACAGGGTTTCCGATAGCGGATGGAGTATGATCCTCAAGAAGAACGTGACCGAGGGATGCAAATTTTACCTTGCTGTTTCTGTCGCAGTAGCAGGTGAGAACTCTCATATTCGTGTCGTCACCGGGGATGCAGTCCTGAATCAAGAACTTGTAATCGTAGCTCGATTTTTCAAGATTGGCAAGCATCTTTTTGAGATCGTCCTCGTTTTCAAAACGGAATACCTTTTTCTTACCGTCGAACTTTGCGTAGTGATAGAGCGCTGAGTTTGCACATTTAGCGATAACGGGATAGGAAAAATCGAATTTAAGGTCGTTTTCCTTGCCGCACTCGTAAACGTATGTCTTGGGGTGATCTATTCCAAGCTCGTCGCAGATCTCGTAGAACTTGTCCTTAAGAACGATCTTGTCAAGCAGTTCCTTGTCAATATAGGGAATGACAAAATAGGGCGCAAGCTTTTCCTTATTGTCAACGATTGCGCGAACGTACCAGTCGCCGCAGCCCATAAGAATGAGCTTTTTCTTTCCCTTGAACTCCTCGCCAACTGAAATAAGTCTGGAAACGAGAGCGGTAACGTCCTCAAGATCGGCGAAAACTCTGTTTTCACATAGCTTGCTTTCGGCAATAATGTTTGCTTTTGCACGGCTGAGGACGAGGGATTTGATCTTGTATTCCTCGTAATAAGAACGAACGAGGCTGTATGCGGTTATGTCGGCTCCAAGTATTACGGGAAGAAATTCCTTTTCTACAAATTTCATTGTCACAGCTCCTTAAGAAGGTTATCTAACGTATTTTACCACAATCGGGCAAAAAGGTCAATGATTATTGAATTTTTCCATTCTCTTTAAGAAATTCGATAACAGAGAGGGGAAGTGCGTCTGTAAGATTCTCACCGTACTTTATCATGTCGCGGGCATAAGTGGAGGAAACGTGAGAATATTCAGCCTTTGAGGGTAAAAATATCGTCTCGGGATGATTGCGCAGACCTCTGTTGATTGTAGCGAGCGAGGATTCGTACGAAAGATCGTTGCCGTCACGCACGCCGCGCACAATGATTTGGATTCCGTTTTTCTCGGTATACTCGGTAAGAAGTCCTTGACAGACGGCAACTGTTACGTTCGGGACCCCATCGCAGGCGAGGTTGACCATCTGCTCGCGTTCGTTTCGGTCAAACATTCCTTTCTTCTCGGAATTTACGCAGAGCAGAACGTGAAGCTCGTCAAAAATGGCGGCTGCACGCTTAATAATATCAAGGTGACCGTTTGTGATCGGATCAAATGTGCCGGTAAATACTGCCTTCATAATCATTCTCCTGTCTTTTCAAGAATGGTAACGTACGCTTTTCCGTATTTTACATGCTTGTATAGAGTCGTACCCTCGCAGGTAAATGGATCTGTTTTGTCGCTTTCGCAGACGATGTAACCGCCGTCCTCAAGCAGATCGCCGTTTGATATCATCTTGAGTGCGTCGTTAATATAATCGGTCGCGTAGGGAGGATCAAGAAAAATGATATTGAATTTCTCCTTGCCCGAAAGTGAACGGAGAGCGGACTTATAGTCGGTGCAAACAAGGCGAACCTTCTCGAAAAGCTTTGTCTTTCTTGCGTTTCGTCTGATGATCTCAAAGGCTCCGTTGTCTGCATCACATATAAAGGCGTTCTGAGCCCCTCTGCTGAGAGCCTCAAGTGCCATCTGTCCGGAGCCTCCGAACAGATCGAGAATCTTTCTGCCTTCAATATCAAATTGCAACGTGTTAAATATAGCCATTTTAGCACGCTCGGAGGTCGGGCGAGTGTTTTCGCCCTCAAGCGTTTCGAGTTTGGTTCCTCTCGCGCTGCCGGTAATTATTCGCATCATGCTGTTATTCCTTATTATTAAAGTATTGTATTATTTGCTCAGCGTCGCGCTTCGATACACCCTTGACCGCAATAAGATCATCGTACGAGGCATTTTTGACTCCGTTAAGACCGCCAAATGTACTAAGCAGTGTCTTTGCCTTGCTCGGGCCAATACCGCTTATATTTTGAAGCGTAGAGCGTTTGAGAGTCTTTCGCTTTGCTCCCGTCATTCTCGATACCGTATAGCGGTGAACCTCTTCCTGAAGCTTATAGATGAGAAGAAATACAGGCTGCTCGCGTGCAATGCTGATTTCCTCATCCTCAGTCGTTAAGGCACGTGTTTTATGGTACTCATCCTTTACCATGCCGAATACGGGAATATCGATGCCCATTTCGGCTAAAACCGGCTTTATGACTGAAACGTGCGCCTTTCCTCCGTCAAGCAGAAGAAGGTCGGGAAATTCATCTTCCGTATGTGAGAAGCGTCTGCGAACCGCCTCGACCATTGAGGCATAATCATCCTGACTTCCCGATATTTTATAGGTTCTGTAAGCACTTTTCACGAATTTGCCGTTTTCTATCCTGACTTTACCTGCAGTAATGTTTTCATTACCGTAGTTTGAAATGTCAAACGCCTCGATCTTATCGGGAACTACTTCAAGCGAAAGAAGCTGTGCGAGTCGTATTAGCGTGTCGCTTTCCTTCTCAACCTTCGTGTTATACTGCTTTGCATATTCTTTTGCGTTTTGATGAACCATATCGCAAAGCTGCTTGAGGTTTCCTTTTTCAGGAAGGCGAAGAGTGACCTTGTGTCCCGCCTTCTCGCTAAGAAGCTCCGAAAGAGCCGTAAGATCATCATCAATAATGGGGAAATCAAGTAGTATTTCCTTCGGGATATATTCTCTTATTCTGTAAAGCTCAAATATGAATGACGAAAGGGCGTCCTCGTCAATAATCATATCCGCACCGTATACAAAGCATTCCTTATCAGTTACCGCACCGCTTCTGATATAGAAAACCGCAATTGCTGAGCAGGTCTCGTCCGAATAGAGAGAAATGACATCCTGCTCGACATTAGGCGCGGCAACGACCTTCTGCTTGTCCCAAAGCTTTGTAAGGGAACGGATCCTGTCGCGATTAAGCGCCGCTGTCTCAAACATCATATTTTCGGCGGCAAATTCCATCTGCTCGGTAAGTGACTTTTTTACTGCGGTAATTGAACCGCCGAGAAACGGAAGAACATCCGTAAATATCTTTCTGTATTCTTCAGGCGATATTTTTCCCGTGCAGGGTCCTGAACACAGACCGATCTGATAGTTAAGGCACGGACGGCTTTTTCCGATGTCCTTCGGAAAGCTTCTTTTGCAGTCGGGAATACCAAATGCTTTGCGCGCCGTATTTAGGATATCGTATGCTGTTGACATTCCCGAATAAGGACCGAAATATCTTGCGCCGTCGTTTACGCGCTTTCGGTCAACGAGAATGCGGGGATATTCCTCGTTCATCGTGACCTTTATATACGGGTAGCTTTTGCCGTCCTTAAGCTTGATGTTGAACTTGGGTGTATGAAGTTTGATAAGGCGGTTTTCGAGGGCAAGAGCCTCGATTTCCGTGGTCGTGAGCATAACTTCAAAATCACGAATATTCGAAACAAGACGTGAGGTTTTGAGCGTATGGCTGTCAAGATCGGTAAAATACGAAAGAACGCGATTTTTCAGCGCCTTTGACTTACCGACGTAGATTATTTTCCCGCCCTTGTCCTTCATCAGATATACACCGGGGCAGAGAGGCAGGCGGCTTGCTTTTTCTTTTAGCTCTAAAATAATATTGTAATCGTAATTACTCATACCGCTTCCTCCTTTAAAAGCAAAAAAGGCAGACATACCGAGAGGTGCTGTCTGCCAACTTTCATATTATTAGTATCAGCCCTCGAAGCCGGTAGTAATAAGCTCGGAGAGTCCGTCAAGAGCTTCGTTTTCGTCAGCTCCGTCGGCAATGAGGGTAACAGTCATACCCTTGATTATGCCGAGCGAAAGAACACCGAGAAGCGATTTCGCATTAACGCGGCGGTCATCCTTTTCGACCCATATAGTCGACTTATAGGAATTTGCCTTCTGTATAAAGAAGGTCGCGGGTCTTGCGTGGAGACCTACGTTGTTCTGTATTGTAACATCGCGAGTGATCATTTTTGTGCTCCTGTCAGAAAATTCTAATTAACAACAAGTATTATAACAAGTTTTAAAAATAAAATCAATAGTTTTTGAATTTTTTCTTGTGTTTTTATCAAAAAAATTGTATTAATTGAGGGTCTCGATTGAAATTACCGTTATTTTTACTGCTACGCCATCGGCTCTGACGGTAAAAACGGAGCCTGCGGCGATATATCTATTGCCGCCAAGCAGATATCCGCTCTTTGATTCCATGACCTTGCATGTAAAGCTTCCGCGAAGATCGAGTAGGAAATCGTGCTCGTAAGCGACAAGCTCACCGGCTGCATTTTCTCTATACATAAGAGCCTTTGCCGGGTCTGTTACCGCAGTCAGAGTTCCAAAAACGTCACCTTCTGTATAGAATTTGTTGTTTTCAGTAAATGCTGAAGCCTCTTCTGAAGTTATCGCTTCAGCGACGAATGTTATTTTCGCATCTGTAAGCGATGTTTTTGAAAAGAGACGGTCAACAACATCGTACCTTGCAATTACTCCGACTAACAGCGCCAGCACGACAATAATGACTGAAAAATCTATAACAGAGAAGGATATTTTTCTTTCTGAATTATTTTTCTTACCCATAATTATCCCTCCTGTTATTTACGCAACTCTGTGACAGAGGTGCACTTACCCGAGCCGGTGAAATCGGGAACGCGGAGCGAAACATCCTCGCCTATAACGACGTCAAAGCCGTTTACGGAGTAACCGTATGCCGTTTTCGTTGCCGTTGCTCTGATTTTGATGACCATCGTTTTCATTCCGGGATAAGGAGTAGAGACCGATTCTCCTGTTTCGGAATTTGTTCCGATATAGTAATAGTCAGAGTTTGTAACGGAGATAACCTCTCCACAACCTTCCATAACCGCTGTGTTGATAACCTTATCGCCGATCTTTACGAGGTTGATATATTCCTCTCTGACAGGTGATAGAGTAACAGTATATTCGATCTTTACGTTTTCATTTCCGCTCGGCTTAACTATGTCTTTGCTGTTAAAGAGAAATATGAGAACTGAGATCGCGGCAAGCGCAATGACGATAAGGGCAACGTCTATGAAATTAAAGCTTATTTTCTTCTTCTTAGGATTTGCGTTCATTGTATGTCATCCTTTTCGTTTAGAAAATTGGTTTAGGGTTTTACAGTCGATTTCAAGAGTCGGCTCATCAGAGGAGAGCTCGTATCTTTCCGCTTTCGCTGTTCTTACCGATGCGGAGAACAGTCCTGCCATAAGCCAGAACATCAGAAATACCGAGGGCGATAGCCATATATAGTCGATAAGCCCCATAATGAGAAGAGCGCAAAGTCCTGTAAACGTCGATATTACTGAGATTTTGAGGTCAGGTTCATCCGAGACGCTTTTGACAATATAAGAAAAATACTTTCTTAGAAGCTGCGCAATAAAGAGAATGAATATGATAAGCCCCGAAATGCCGAGTGAAATCGTGATCTGTGAATAGAGATCGGATGCATGTGTCATTTGAAGGGAAAGATCGTTTGTATAAAGAGGATAGATTTTCGTAAATGCACACTCCCCGAGTCCTATGCCGCCGAAGAATGAATCGTGCATCATCTTGTTAGTCGTATAACTAAGTGTCTGCCTGTACGAAGCAATCGTTCCATTAAACGAGAAGACCTTGCAGACGGCATCTACTACTGATGACGGCATCAGAGCAATGACCAATGGAATAATGATTAGGGCTGGAATGATATAAGAAAAAGATCTTTTTGATACAAGCAAAAGAAGAAGCGTAAGACCGATAATTACCGCGAGAGCTCCGCTTCTTGATGAGCCGATCAGCAGGCATGCAATAGTGAGAAGTACGGCAAATACCGACCATGCGGTTTTTGACGAGGTCTTTGACGCTACTGATTGCATTATCATGAGTGGAATTACCGCAACAGACATGTGTATAAATGTCGGATTTATTCTCATAATGGACAGAAGGGAATCGGAGAATATATCGTTGAATATTACGCCTATTGTATCAGGAAGAAGCTGAACTGCAATTCCGATTATCGATGCAACGAGCGAGGCAAGAAAGGAAATTACAAGAGCGACACCACACTTCTTTATCCATTCTGCGGTTCGTAGGAGATTGGATACCGCGAAATATGTTGAAAGCATTGCGATAAGAAGGATGGAGAGCTCAGAGCTTTCCTCCGGCGAGACGGATATTATGCCACCAAGAAGGATTGAGATACCGAATGCAAGAACGGTTAGATCGAGCGAGGTGAACTTAAATATTCGCTTGCCGCGTATCAGCTTGATAAGCCACGAAAGCGTAACAAGCACACCGAGAGCCGCAAGACGGCTTACAGAAAGGAAGGGAAGCGCGAGAAAGAGCGCAACCACGCCGCTTTCGGGAAAGGCGAATACGCCATAAATTAAGATCAGCGATGGGATCAGCAGGAGCACAAGCTGCACTGAAGTCAGCGAACCCAAAACTCCCGCGATGATTCCTGCGATCAGGAAGTAGGTTGGACGGCCAATCGGATCTTTTTGCAAAAAGTAATTGTTTCTCGGTACGTTAAAGAAGCCAAAGAATACCGACGAGAGTATTTTGCTTTCAGAAAATGACGCGTAGCAACTCTTTTGAGATCCGCAGAAGATTCCTCCAACGACAAATGAACCAATGCTGAGGTAGAGGGAGAGATCACCTCTGCCGCCTGAAATCAGGTTTGCCTTGATGAGGTTAACTATTGTGCTGTACAGACCGAATGAGAAATAGAAGAGTCCGACGCATTTAAGCTGAATGAGCGGTATCATCGAGATCAGCTTCTTGAGATATCCCAAAATGAAGCTATTATCAAAGCTTTTTGCAAAGAAGCGCTTGATTGGAAGGGAAACGCGCTTCTTGAAGTTAATTTTCGATATAAGCTTTGAAAAAAGTCCGTTTTCGGTCTTTTTCTTGCCGATCAAAAGACGCGCGCTGAAGCTTTCCGGCATTTTAGAATATATATGTTCGGAAAAGCGCGTAAGAGAGGAAAAAATCGAGCTTTTCTTTTTTGCGTTTTTGCTCTTGTTCATAAACGGACTCCTTTCGTAGTATTTTAAATCAGATCGGGACGTTTTTTCTTTGTACTCTCAAGCGCCATCTTGTAGCGCCATTTTTCGATCTCCTTGTGGTTTCCGCCTTGAAGAACTGCGGGAACCTCCTTGCCCTCGAATACGAGAGGGCGGGTATATTGGGGATATTCGAGCATACCGCAGGAAATACTTTCTATCTCGTGACATTCACTGTCGGAGAGCACACCGGGTATCAGCCTTGAAACAGAATCGACAAGTATGCAGGCGGGAAGCTCGCCTCCCGTTAAAATGTAGTCGCCGACCGAGATTTCCTCGTCAACGATCGTTTCGATAATTCTCTCGTCAATACCCTCGTAATGACCGCATATAATTATCAGATTATCAAGCTCGGAAAGCTCTTTCGCCTTGCTCTGAGTTAACACCCTTCCTTGCGGCGACATATAAACTACTTTTTTCTTCGAATCATCTGAGATGTTGTCGGCAATGGCTTTATAGCAAGAATAAATTGGCGGTGCCGCCATAAGCATTCCCATTCCGCCTCCGTATGGCGTATCGTCAACCCGGCGATGCTTGTCGGTGGAATAATCGCGTATGTTATGAGCATTTATCGAAAGAATCCCGGCATTAACTGCCCGTCCTATTATACTCTCGTTCAGAACGGCGTTTATCATGTCCGGAAATAGTGTCAGAATATCAATCTTCATCGAATATTCCCTTGATCGGCGTAACGAATATGCCTTCGTCAAGCCTGATTTCCTTTACGAACTCCTTAACTGCAGGCATAAGCGCATTTCCGTTATCAGTCTTGATATCGTAAATATCCCCGCTTCCGCCCTGAATTACGTCGGTAATCTTGCCGTAAATGCGTCCTGTATTTGCATCAATTACATTCAGACCGATAAGATCGGCAATGAGAAATGAACCCTTTTTGATCGGAATATCCTCTCTGTTTGCGTATATTACTGTATTCTTGAGTGTTATTGCTGCTTCTACGGTATTAATTCCATCGAGAGTGAGAAGAACCTTGTCCTTCTGGACCGATCCGCTGATGACTGCGGTCTCGACAAATCCGTCTCCGCTCACTTTAGGCGCAAAGAATATGCGCTTCATCTTAGAGAGGACGGAAGGTGAGTCACACCAAGGCTCGACTTTGACTGCGCCTTTAACGCCGTGAGTATTTATGATTTTTCCGATTTCTATGAATTGTTTCATTATTGTCCGCCTATGTGTATATTCCATTATATTATACCACTACCTGCATTTGTGTTTATGAATAAAATGTAAACATTTCGCACTTAATGCCATGATAAAGATTCGAGAACAAATTCACGTAATGTTATTGACTTAATGTAAAATATAAGGTAAAATTATCATAGTAAATTTCATTATTTTCAGAAAAGGAATATATGCTATGCGCTTTTATGAAAACGTTGCTAACATTCACGTAAATACCGAGCCTCCGCGTGCTCATTATTTCCCGTATGATACTCTGGAAAAGGCACTTGAGGGCGATAAGACTAAGTCAAAGTTCTATAAGACGCTTAATGGTGAATGGGATTTTGCATTCTTCACACGCGATATTGACGTACCGGCTGAAATTACAAGTTGGGACAAGATCGACGTTCCCTCCTGCTGGCAGGCAAGAGGTTATGAGGCTCCTTACTATACGAATGTAAACTATCCTTATCCCGTAGATCCACCCTTTGTTCCCGATGATAATCCCGTTGGCGTTTACAGAAGAACTGTTACCGTAACTGCCGATGAAGCGGGTAGGGAAAACTATATCGTTTTTGAGGGCGTTGCGCCTTGTGTTGAGCTCTTCGTTAACGGAAACCTTGTCGGATTCTCGACGGTTTCACACAGCACCTCCGAATTTAAGGTAACCCTTAACGAGGGTGAAAACGAGATTATCGCCAAGGTTTATAAATGGTGTATCGGAAGTTATCTTGAGGATCAGGACTTCTTCCGTTTTAACGGCATTTTCCGCGACGTTTATATTCTTTCCCGTCCGATAGGACACGTTTTCGACGTTACTGTAAACTATGATGATAAGAACATCAGCTGTGATTATCCATTCAGCGTATACGACGCTGACAAAAACGTTGCTAACCCCTTCAAGCCGATCCTTTGGAATGCAGAGAATCCCTATCTATATACTGTCATAGTTGAGGAAGCTGGCGAGTATATTCCGTTCAAGGTTGGTATGCGTACTCAGAGCATATCCGAGAACGGCGAGCTTCTCATTAACGGCGTAAGCGTTAAGCTCAAGGGCGTCAACCACCACGATACTCACCCTCTTAACGGTTACTCGATGACCGAGGAGGATATGATCCTCGACCTTAAGAGAATGAAAGAGCTGAACATAAACTGCATCAGAACCTCTCATTATCCCCCTCAGCCACGTTTTATCGAGCTTTGCGATGAGATGGGATTCTACGTAGTCGACGAGGCTGATATGGAAACCCACGGCTTTTGCTGCAGATCTGCAAAGTACGGTTATAGTTGGGAAAAGATGGACGAAAAGTGGCCCTGCAATAATCCGGAATGGAAGGAAATGCACCTTGACCGCGTAAGACGTCTCTATCAGCGTGATAAGAACCATACTTGCGTTACTATGTGGAGCTTGGGAAACGAGTCGAATTACGGTCCTAATATCGCCGCTATGAGCGACGAGCTTCGCGTTATGATGAAGAACGCGTCGATCGTACGTCCGATCCATTACGAAAGCGCATTTATCAATAACAAAGAAGCGAAGGATCCCGATACCGTTGACGTTGTCAGCCGTATGTATTGGATCATCGATTCCAATCCCTCGCAGGGCGGCCCTCATTGCCTCCAGCCCTATATTGATAATACCGGTGACAAGCGTCCTGTGTTCCTCTGTGAATACTGTCACGCAATGGGTAACGGCCCCGGAGACCTCTTCGACTACTGGAACGAGATCTATAATCGTCCTCAGTTCATCGGTGGATGTATCTGGGAATGGACCGACCACGTTGCTAAGCGAGCCGATGGTGAGCTTTGCTATGGCGGTGACTTTGGAGAGGAAACGCATGACGGTAACTTCTGCTGTGACGGTCTTACCTTTAGCGACAGATCTTTCAAGGCAGGCTCTTATGAGGCAAAGTCTGCTTATCAGCCCTTTGCTGCAGAATGGAACGATGGTGTTCTTACTCTTCTTAACCGCTATGACTTCACTCCCTTCAGCGCGTATAAATTCGTTTACGAATATACTGTTGACGGCAAGACGGTAAAGAGCGGCGAGCTTTCGCTTGATACGGCGCCTCATACGTCTGAAAGCGTTGAGCTTCCTCTCGAAGCTGTCGACTGCAAGCTTGGCGCATATCTTAACGTTTATATGTATAACGCAGACGGTTATGAGGTTGCATCTGCTCAGATGACCATTTCGGAGGGTAAGAACGATGTAGCCCTTTGCGATTGCAAGCCTGAGATCACGACCGATAACGAGTTTGCATATATCAAGGGCAAAGATTTTGAGTATAAATTCAATACTCATTACGGATACATTGTCGATCTCGACGGATACAACGCTTCTCCAATTAAGCTTACAGTATGGAGAGCACCGACCGATAACGACAGAAATATTAAGAACAGCTGGTTCTTTGAAAGATATAACAACGCAAAGAACAAGGTTTACAGCTGTACTGTTGACGGAAACGTAATTACCGTTGATGCGTCTCTCGCTTCAACCTCCCGCGCTCCCTTCCTTGCATATCAGGTAAAATACACCTTCCTTGGTGACGGAAGCATTAAGGTTGAGCTTAACGGAAACTTCGATAAGACGGATAGACAGTATCTGCCGCGCCTTGGATTTGAGTTTACAACAAAAGAAAAAGAGTTTACCTATTTCGGCTACGGTCCACTCGAGTCTTACTGCGACGTTCATAACGCTTCCAAGCTCGGGATGTATGAAAGCACCGCCGAGAAAGAATACGTAGACTATATCAAGCCTCAGGAGCATGGAAACCATTTCGGTGTCAAGTACATGAAGCTCGGCGCATTTGAGTTCATTCCCGAAAATACGATGGAGATCTGCGTTTCTGAATACAGCGCTTATGACCTTCAGTCAAAAGCACATAACTTTGAGCTCGTTAAGTGTGGTCTTACAAATGTTCGTATCGATTACAAGGTTAGCGGTATTGGATCAAATAGCTGTGGTCCCGTGCTTCACGAGAAGTATCGAGTTGACGACGAAAAGATAAGCTTCGCATTCTTGATGAAGAAAAACTGACAAATAAAAAACAGCTCTTTAAAGAGCTGTTTTTTATTTGTATTATAAGTATGCATTAACGTCAAATGACTTTTGACCGGTCAGAATTCCAATGTACGAAATGCCTCCGATCACAAGATGCTCAACAAGCGGCAAGCCAAGCTCTTTGAATATCTTACAATAATTAGAGGTGAAAGAAATATCCGAAGCGGACGGCGTGCAGTTTCCGTCGGGATGATTGTGGGCAAGGACGAAGGATGACGCATTTTTTGCAAATGCTGCCTCGGCTATTTTTCTCATCGAGCCTTCGGCTCGATTTACTGTTCCTTCGCTTACGACAATGAGGTCGATCATCTCGCATCTGTTGTTTAGAAGTACCGCTATTAGCTTTTCATTTTTCTCGGCCATGAAATAATTGACAAGATAATTTCCAAGCTTGTGAAGGTCGGTAAAATCGGGATATCTTGTATCCTTATCCATAAGATAAGCACGGCATACCTGAGGAATCAGCTTAATAAGAGTTGCGGCATTTTCGCCGATACCCTTGACCTTGCATAGCTCGCCGATATCTGCATCAAATACAGCAGCAAGTGAGCCGAATTTGTTTATAAGCTCGTGGGCAAGGTCGTTTGTATCCTTTTGAGGAATCGCATAGAAGAGAAGCAACTCAAGTATGTTGTGATCCTCGAAGGAACGGAGTCCTTCCTTTAGAAATCGTGCGCGCAAACGCGATCTATGAAATTTGTGTGGATTATCCTTGTTGTTTAACGTACTCATTTTAGTGCTACCGATATTGCATCAAAAATTCCTTTGACAGGCTCGATTTTAATAGTGAATTTTGAAGGGTCAAGCTTTCCTTTTCCGACGTTCCTTTCGGGGAGAATGATACGTGAGAAGCCAAGACGCTCAGCTTCGCGAACTCTCTGCTCAGTAGCTGCCACGGCACGGCATTCTCCGGATAGACCGATCTCACCAATTGCTATTAGATCGTCCGGAAGTGGCTTGTCTTTAAGACATGAAATCAGTGACAGCGCAGCAGGAAGGTCGGCTGCCGGATCACAGAGGCGTAGACCGCCTATAACGTTTAAATATGTATCATGAGTGGAAAAACGAAGACCGAGTCGCTTTTCAAGAACTGCAAGAAGCAGATAGAGACGATTATAATCAAAACCGTTGGAGGTTCTTTTTGGGGACGGGAAGACTGTAGTTGATGTAAGTGCTTGTATTTCTGCAATAATCGGGCGTGTACCCTCGATTACACAAACAGCGCAGTTTCCCGACACGTTTTTCGGTCGTCCTGACATAAGCGCCTCCGATGGATTTGGAACCTCGCTAAGCCCTTCAGAGGTCATTTCGAATACACCAATCTCGTTTGTAGATCCGAAACGGTTCTTAACAGAGCGAATAATTCTGTAAGCATGATCGCGTTCGCCTTCGAAATGGAGAACGGCGTCGACCATGTGCTCAAGCACCTTGGGGCCGGCTATACCGCCGTCCTTGTTTACGTGACCGACAAGGAATATCGAAATTCCTTGGTTTTTAGCAATTCCGATAAGACGCGTTGATGCTTCCTTGACCTGATTTACGGATCCGGGCATTGAAGTCGAATTTTCAGAGTAGATCGTCTGCACGGAATCTGCTATTACGATATCGGGAGCAAGCCTTGAAATCTCCTCTACGATCCTGTCGAGATTTGTTTCGGTCTGTATATATAAATTTTCGGAATTGATACCGAGACGGTTAGCACGCATTTTCAGCTGGGATGGCGATTCCTCTCCCGAAACGTAGAGGATCTTTTTGCCCTCGTCAGCTATGGTACCGCATATCTGCATGAGCAGCGTCGATTTACCGATTCCTGGCTCACCCGAGATCAGAACAACCGAGCCGCTGACAAGACCACCGCCGAGAACTCTGTCGAGCTCATCGGTGCCGGTTTTGATCCTCATATAGTCAGGAGCTTGAAGCTTGCTGAGCTGAACGGCGGGGGAGCTTTTTCCGCTATAAGGCGCAGATGCGTTCTTTGACTTCTTTTCGTCAATCAGAACCTGCTCCTCAAGAGTATTCCATTCGGAGCAGGAAGGACACTTTCCGAGCCATTTTGCGCTTTGGTATCCGCATTCTGTGCAGATATATACGCTCTTAGTTTTCATGGACTTGCCTTTCGTAGGAGTTTATAATAGCTGTAGTTACTACCGAGGAGAGCTTGATCCTGTATTCGGAGTTATCAAGAAGCTCAGCCTCTTTTTGATTAGAGAGAAATCCGCATTCTATCAGAATTGCGGGAGATTGTATTTTGTGAAGAAGAAAAATTGAGCTGTCTGCTTTTTTGATGCTTCTGTCGTTGCTTGGCTGAAGAACGTTTCTGACCGAATCCTGAACAGCTTTTGCCAAATCGATGGAGTGTTTATTATTCGGTGAATAATAGACCTGAAGGCCGCTGTATTTTGATTCGATGAACTTATTCATGTGAATGCTGATGAAAGTAGCGTCGGGACGCTCGGAAGCGAGTTGAAGCCGTCCCTTAAGATCCTGCATCTTTCTTGTTCCGCCGTCGGGATGAGTAAGCTCGATATCGTTCTCGCGCGTCATAGTGACTTCATACCCGAGAATGTGCAGATTCTCGCGTATGCAAAGCGAAATCTCAAGATTTAGATGCTCCTCATAGCTTCCTGTGACAGAAACAGCCCCTCCGTCCTTCCCGCCATGGCCGGGGTCAAGAACGATTCTTCGCCGCTCAATTCCGGATGCTTCAAGCTCCTCAAGTGGAGGGCAAAACGGAGCGAATAAGCTCCTTAAGAGCATAACGCAAATAATGATAAGAACTGATATGAAGAAGTAAAAGGGAAGCGTTTCGCCAATTTTTCTAGTCATATTCCCTCCGAGATTTTTTTATATCTATATTCGGAGGAGGGTATGTCCTATTCTCAAACGTAGCTTCTGCGCTTTTTGTGGGTAAATACGTAGATGAAGGCGACCGTACAGCTTACGAGACCGCCAATAACGATTATTCCGATAAGAATGAACGGCGCAAGATTCTTTTCGTAATGAAGCTTGACAGATGATATGTCTATAAATATCTGTTCGTCATTCGAGCTATCGGTTCGAGCCCAGATCTTGATTCTGGCGTCCGATATCTCTTTTCTTGTCAAGCCGTGAACCGGGAACTTGAGCGTAACCCAGCCGTTTGTATTTACAGTTGAGGAGAATTTGAGTGTGGCCCTGCCGCCTCTTGAGTTTCCGTCTATCATAAGAACGAAGTCTGCAGTCTTGGAGGAGGCGTTGATTCTAACACGGACGCTCAGATACTCTGCACCTGAAAGGCTCATACGGTCGTTAAGATTCATTCCTGCGCCCATGTGTTCAAAGGGGGAAAGGCGCAGAGAAGCGATTCTCATGAACGATGACTTTCCTTCAGTCATCTGCTCAATGTGATTAGTGTTGTCGGTTGGATAGAAGCTGTATAGACTTTTTGAAAAATCAAAAACGGTCGAAGTATCGTAGCGAGTAGAGCCTATGTTGGCAGATACGCTCGGTATCGTCAGGATGACTCTCGTTCTTGTTGTTGTATTTTTGATAAGCTCATCGTAATTCTTAACGGGGAGCAGAGAACAGATACTCTTGATAATCTTGACGCTTTCGCTGTCAAAGCAGTCAACAGCCGCGAAAATATCATATATCTGCTTTTTGTCTTTTCTTTCAAGCGTAAGCTCGCTTGAAGAGTAAAGACCGTAGTTTAGATCGATCTCGTAGTTATGGTCAACGTGACGATGCCAGATGAAGGCTTCAAGCGAAAGAAGTCGGGATGCATTATAGAACGCGTATGCGTAAGCTGCAGCCTGAAGCTTCTCACTTTCCTCTCCGTAAACGCCGCTGACGCCAAATTCAGATATTACGACAGACCGAAGCATTCCGTTGCAAAGCATATTCTCCTGATTAAGGAACTCGTGAAGAACAGGAAGATTCTTCATCGTCAGATACTCGGTATCAAGAGTATCTGTTGCCTTTTCGTCGAGCCAGAACTCGGTCATCTTAAGATCGGAAGGATAAGGATTGACGGCTATGCCGAAATCAACGTCGGGAATAAGCGCAGCAACCTCTGTAAGGAGATCCTTTGCGCCGTAAACACCTGTAAGGTCGTTTCCGACTGCATTCCAGACGTTTGAGATCGAAGCGTAAATTCTTGCGTTTGAGTACGCTGATCTTACGGCAAGATCACCGATCCGCAGATACGCAGCATACTGCTTCGCGTGTGAAGAAAGGTTCGGCATACCGCTGTTATGGTTATCCTGATAGTTGTTTGCCTCGTATCCGAGAATGTAGCTGCCGCAAAATCCGTATTTTGCATCGGGCGAGGAATAACGTTCAGCTATAAAGTGCATAACAGCCGCGAAGGTGTATGCACTCTCGGGAGTAGAAACGTTAGGAGCGAAAAGGGTATTGCTTTCGCCTTTAGCGCTTGGATAGTAAAGCTTTTCTTCGGCATTCGCGTCAAAGGTCAGAACATAATTTATAAATACGTTAATTCCTGCGTCGGATAGAGTTTTTATCCGATAATCAAGGAGCGTAAGAGCTTCGTTGTCGATTAGGTATCTTTCTGTCCCGTAGACAAATGCGGTCGACGATTCTTCATTGTTGGAGATGAGCTCGTTCAGCTTAACGTGAATAACGGTTTGACCGACTCCGATAAGTTGCGCATCAGCAATATACTGCACCTCGAGACCTTTAACTGTTGTTGCCTTGATAAAAGGTCTGTCGGTATGTGAAAGCACGGAAATATTATCGATGTATCTTGCGCTCGTAAGCGAGGTATAACCGCCGGTTGACTTGATCGCAAGAACGTATCCGTTATAAACTGCGGTTTGATCCGTGATATCATATTCAAGTTTAAAAGCCACTTTGCCGTTTTCGGCGTTGGCCTGAGAAACAGGTGACATTGAGGTAATATCCTCATTATCGGGCGTTACTCTGAAAAGATAGTAAGTGCCTACGGTTTCAGGAGTAAGCTCATAGGTAGCAGTTAGAGATCCGTTTTCCTTATCAACGGTAATAACTGACTTATAGGTCGGCTCCTCAGGCTCAACCGTTTCTTCGCCGCCGGCGTTGCCTGTTTCCTCAGCGCGTATCGGCATGAAGGGCATAAGGCAAGAAAATATCAAAAACAATGCGATAAATCGCTTCATTTTATCCTCCGAAAAACGGGGCGAAAGCAGTTGACCTTCGCCCCGTCATAGTGATTTTACTGTGCCGCGTCAACGATAGCTGTGAAATCAGCTGCCTTAAGAGAAGCGCCGCCGATGAGTCCGCCGTCAACGTGATACTTGGAAAGAAGCTCAGCCGCGTTATCGGGCTTCATGGATCCGCCGTACTGAATGGTAACAGCCTCAGCTACTTCTTTGCCGTACTTAGCGGAAAGAACGTCGCGGATGATTCCGCAAACCTCGTCAGCCTGATCGGAGGTAGCGGTCTTACCGGTTCCGATTGCCCATACAGGTTCGTATGCAATGATAACGTTCTTAACTGCGTCAGCATCAACATCAAGGAGAGCGACCTTGGTCTGACGTGCTACAACCTCAGCGGTTACGTCCTGCTCACGCTCGGTAAGGACCTCGCCAACGCAGAGGATAGGAGTAATTCCTGCTTCAAGAGCAGCCTTGAGACGAAGATTAACGGTCTCATCGGTCTCGCCAAAGTACTGTCTGCGCTCGCTATGTCCGATTACAACGTACTCGATACCGCATTCCTTAAGCATATCAGCGGAGATCTCGCCTGTATATGCACCGTTCTTCTTGAAGTGAACGTTCTGAGCACCGACCCTGATGTTCGTACCCTTAGTAGCATTTACAACAGTTGCGATGTCAACGAAGGGAACGCATACAACGATATCGCATCCGTTCTTACCCTCAACAAGAGGCTTAAGGTCGTTAACGAGCTTTTCAGCCTCAGAGGGAGTCATATTCATTTTCCAGTTGCCGGCAATAACGGCTTTTCTAAGGTTTTTATTCATTGTTATTCACCTCTTGATTACTTGTCCTGAAGGCAAGCGATACCGGGAAGCTCAAGGCCCTCAAGGAACTCAAGTGAAGCTCCGCCGCCGGTGGAAATGTGAGTCATCTTGTCTGCAAAGCCGAGCTTTTCGATAGCAGCTGCAGAGTCACCTCCGCCGATGATCGAGATAGCATTGCTCTCAGCAACGGCAGTAGCAACGCCGAAGGTGCCGTGCTCAAACTTCTTCCATTCGGAAACGCCCATCGGTCCGTTCCATACTACGGTGCCTGCATTCTTGATAGCGTCAGTGAAGAGAGCGATGGAAGCAGGTCCGATGTCAAGGCCCATATAGCCGTCGGGAATGTTATCGGAGTTAACGTAAATATCGTGGCACTCGGAATCGTAGCAGTCGCCTGCGTGGTTATCTACGGGGAGAAGAACCTTAACGCCCTTGTCTTCAGCCTTCTTGAGAAGATCAAGCGCAAGCTCGAGCTTGTCATCCTCGCAGAGGGAGGTACCGATGTTGTAGCCGAGAGCCTTGTTAAAGGTGTAAGCCATTGCGCCGCCGATAACAAGGGTATCAACCTTTTCGATGAGGTTGTTGATAACGCCGATCTTGTCGGAAACCTTAGCACCGCCAAGGATAGCAACGAAGGGACGCTTAGGATCGGAAAGAGCTCCACCCATGATGGAGATCTCCTTCTGAATGAGGTATCCGCAAACAGCAGGGAGATAGTCAGCAACGCCTGCAGTCGAAGCGTGAGCGCGGTGTGCGGTACCGAAAGCATCGTTTACGTAGATATCAGCAAGGGAAGCGAGCTTCTTTGCGAACTCGGGATCGTTCTTTTCTTCTTCAGCGTGGAAACGAACGTTTTCAAGAAGGAGGATCTCGCCGCTCTTAAGGTTAGCTGCCTTCGCGGTAGCATCCTCTCCTACGACGTCGGAAGCCATGATAACTTCCTTTCCGAGGAGTTCGGAGATCTTTTCAGCAATGGGCTTAAGGGAAAGCTTGGTTATATCGCCCTTAGCCTTTTCAAGAGCTGCTGCAGTAGCTGCTGCCTGCTCGTTTTCGGGAAGAGCCTCGATCTTCTTCATTTCCTTCTTCGAGAGCTTGAGCTCAGAGTTAAGAACGTTGTGAGGACGGCCCATGTGGGAGCAGAGAATAACTGCTGCGCCGTTGTCAGCCAGATACTTGATAGTGGGAAGAGCGCCAACGATTCTCTTGGCGTCGGTGATAACTCCGCCGTCCATAGGAACGTTGAAGTCGCATCTTGCAAGAACCTTCTTGCCGGAAACGGAAATGTCTTCGATTGTTTTCTTGTTATACTGCATATTAAACCTCCAAACCGATTAACGGTAAAATTGACGTTTTATACCTGCATCTGCGCACAGGCACACATATTATATTATAACATAAAAAGAATATTTATCAATAGATTTTCATCAAAAAACTCGGATAATTTACACTTTTTGTAAAAAATATCCGAGTATTTTGTATTTAGTTAACGGTCAGTAGCGCAATTCTGTCATTTCCGGAATAATCCTTCATGATCTCACAGCAGAAAAGGTTCCTTAAAGCCTCTCCCTGATCGTATCCGATCTCGCATATTATCGACCCTGAGGGCTTAACGTTTTCCTTGTAAGCAGAATACAGAACGCGATAAAAATCAAGTCCGTCATCGCCTCCGTCAAGAGCGATACGCGGCTCGTTTTTGACCTGAACGGAAAGAGTGTCAATGACCTCGCTCCGAATATACGGAGGATTTGAAACGATAGCGTCGAACTCAGCTTCACCCAACGGCTTGCTCTTAAGAACGTCGCCGCAGATAAACGTGATCCTTTCGGAAACACCGTTTAGGGTTGCATTGTGCTTTGCAATTTCGAGAGCATTCTGTGAAATATCAACGGCGACCGCGGTAAGATCAGGGCGGTGAACGAGAGTAGAAATCGCAATGCAGCCGCTTCCCGTACAGAGATCGGCAAAGACCGCTTCATGCGGAAGATTCTTTATCAGCCACTCAACAAGATGCTCTGTCTCGGGGCGCGGGATCAGGCAATCGGGAGATACCTTGTATGTCTCGTTATAAAAGTACCATTCGCCGATAACGTAGGCAAACGGTTCTCCTTTTTGCAGGCGCGCAAGAGCATCATTATATGACTTGTTATCTGGGAATTTTTCGCGAAGGAGGGATTCTTCAAGATTCGACAGCTTCATCATTTTCCTCGGTTGATTCTTCCGTCACTTGTGTGAGATGAGTATCAACGTGAACAAAATCTGGAAATTCCTCGGGAAGTGAGCTCTTGAGCGCGATAATTGCACATTCGATCTGTTCTTCATCGGGTTCGCGTGTTGTGATTCTCTGCATCCAGAGTCCGGGGGCAGACAGGATCCTCGTTATGATATTATCGTGCTTGCCCGCGAACATAATAAACTCAAAGCTTATTCCGACAATGAGCGGTAGCATTGCAAGCTTGAGAAGCGTGCGAAGAAGCATATTGTCCCATGTGATTATAGGAAGCGAATTAACAAGTATGCTGATTATAAGAACGACGAAAATAAAGCTCGTTCCGCAACGGGGATGATATCTGCGGTGCTTCTTAACGTTCTCAACGGTGAGCTCCTCGCCCGTCTCGTAGCAGAATATCGACTTGTGCTCAGCACCGTGATATTCAAACGTACGGCGTATATCCTTCATAAGTGAAACGAGAAGAAGATATGAAACAAAAATTGCGATCTTAATCACACCCTCAATGGTGCTTTTCCAGATGCCGAGATCAACGTGCGGTATCATATCTATAAGCTTGACTGCATAAGAGGGAAGAAGCAGAAAGAGAGCTATAGCGAGAATAATTCCGAATACCATAGAAATGCCCATTACGAAATTCATAAGCTTATCGCCGAATTTTCTCTGAAGCCACTTTTCAAATTTTGTTTCGGGCTCGATCTCATCAATACCGCCATACTGCTCGGCGGAAATTGAAAGTGTTTTGAAATTGAGCACCATTGACTCTACAAAGCCGACTATTCCGCGAATGATCGGCAAACGAAGAAGCTTATGCTTCTGTCTTATTGATGTATGATAGTTTTCACTCAAGCTGATACTTCCGTCCTCGCGACGAACGGCGATGGAATACTTTTCCTTGCCCTTCATCATTACACCCTCAAGCACGGCTTGTCCGCCGACTGTGCCGAGACGGCAGTTAGTTATCTTTTCTTTTTTACTCACCGAAGATATCCTCCGAATTATAATTTAAATTATTATAGCAAATTACGGGAGATAAATATACAACAAATTGTAAACAAAACCACTAATACATCAAAATATGCAATTTAAAGCATATACTGTACAATAGTCGAAATATGTGTTATAATGTCGTCGACCGAGCAACACTACGCTATAAGGAGAAAAATATGAGAGAGTTTTTCGGCTTCGGTGGTTACTCCCGCCCCGCAGAGGGCTATTTTTCATGGCAACACCTTACTTTCGTCACGTCACTTATGGCTGTCATGGTTTGTTTATCCGTTATTCTCGGATTAAAGAACAAGAATGCAGACGAAAAAAAGAAAAATGTTCCTCTGATAATTTCAGCGATACTGATCGACGCTTTTGAGATCTTCAAAATCTTAATAATGTGTATAAGAGCAAACGATCCGATGGATTGGATCTATAATCTACCGTTGTTCTTATGCAGCATTCAGTTGATAACGATCCCAATGGCAGCCTTCTGCCGCGGCAGATTAAAGGAAGCTTCTCTTGACTTCGTTATGATTTTCGGGCTTCTCGGTGCCTTTCTCGGAACCTACTTCGCAGGTCAGAATTACGCCTGCTATCCCGTAATGTCAATTGATAACGTCGTATCGGGGATAACTCATTCGATCTCGGGATTTTCTTCATTGTACATTATTATTTCACGTATGAGCAGCATGAAGAAGAATAACATGTTATTTACATACAGCATATTTGCGAGCTTCTGCGCTGTTGCATATATTATGAATCTTTTGATTGACTATAACTATATGTTCCTTATGAGCCCCGATGGAACCCCCTTTGAGATTGTCTGGTCACTCGTGTCGGGCAACAAAATCTTATACCCGATTCTCGTTGCATTCTTGATGTTGTTCTATATTTTCGCATATTATGCCGTATATTACTTGATCGTACGATTAATTAATAATTCAAAAATCAAAAAAGCAAATAGAGAAAAGAGGCTTGAATATATTAAGAGCTTATAAATAAAATCGCCCTGAATTTAGGGCGATTTTATTTATTCATTGTTATCGGAATTATCGCTATCGTGCTTTTCTTTCTGAGCGTATGCATTCATACCGTTTATATCGCGGTTCTGCATTTCTTCACGAAGCTTAGCTTCCTCTTCTTCGCGCTTTTTGCGCTCTTCTTCGTCCTTCTTGCGGCGAGCCTCGTTTTCCTCCTCACTCTTGCGACGCTTTTCTTCTGCTATCGCATCAAGCTCCTCAAAGGTCGGATCGCCTTCCATAAGCGCCTTGAACTGGTCACCGTCCACGGTCTCGACCTTGATAAGGTATTCGGCAAGCTTCTGGAGCTTGTCGGAATGCTCGTAAAGGATCTCGGCACATCTGCGGTAAGCGCGGTCGATGATATTCTTGATCTCGGCATCAATTTCAGCGGCGGTTGCCTCGGAGTAGTTTTTGCCCGAGCTGAAGTCGCGACCAAGGAACACCTCGTCGTTACTGTGCTCCGAGCCGTAAAGAACTGTACCGAGCTTTTCGCTCATGCCGTACTTTGTTACCATATTGCGGGCAATTGCGGTTGCGTGGCTGATATCAGAGGATGCGCCCGATGAAATATCGTCAAGCTTAAGCTCCTCGGCTACTCGTCCGCCAAGGGCAACGACAATGCGGTCGAACATAGCGTTTCTCGTGTCGTAACTTGTATCCTTTTCGGGAATCATGACGGTAACGCCGCCTGTTCTGCCTGCGGGAATAATAGTTATATGCTTAACGGGATCGGAGGTGGGCGAGTAGTAAGAGGCAACAGCGTGGCCTGCCTCGTGGAAGGCTGTGAGCTTGTTGTCCTTTTCATCGCGGATCTTGGATTTTTTCTTAGGTCCGACAAGGATCTTCATATAAGAATCTTCGATCTCGTCCATACCGATAAGGGATTTACCGCGTCTTGCGGCAAGAAGTGCTGCTTCGTTCAGAAGGTTAGCAAGGGCTGCACCGGTAAATCCGACGGTCGACTGTGCAACCTTCATGAAATCGACGGTATCCTCAAGGGGCTTATTTCTTGCATGAACCTTAAGAATAGCCTCTCGACCATTAAGATCGGGATAATTGACAGTTATTTGTCTGTCGAAGCGTCCGGGGCGGAGCAGAGCGGGGTCGAGAATGTCGGGGCGGTTTGTAGCGGCAATGACGATAATTCCGTCGGTTGAACCGAAGCCGTCCATTTCAACGAGAAGCTGGTTAAGAGTCTGCTCGCGCTCATCGTGACCGCCGCCGAGACCTGCGCCTCTGTGACGACCGACAGCGTCGATCTCATCTATAAACACGATGCTCGCGGGATGCTTCTTTGCCGTATCGAAAAGATCGCGGACACGCGAAGCACCGACACCGACGTACATCTCAACAAAGTCAGAACCTGAAATTGAGAAGAAGGGAACACCCGCTTCTCCCGCAACAGCCTTTGCAAGAAGAGTTTTACCTGTACCGGGAGGGCCTACAAGAAGCACACCGTGCGGGATCTTAGCACCAAGTCGTGTATATTTAAGGGGAGAACGCAAGAAGTCGACAATCTCTTCAAGCTCCTCCTTCTCCTCGTCGGCACCGGCTACGTCGGAGAAGAGAACCTTGCGTTTTTCGTCAGTATTTACCTTGACCTTAGCGCGTCCAAAGCCGCCGATCTTACCGCCTGCGCTCTTGGATTGCATGGACATGAATACAAGGAAGACTACAACAACCAAAATTATAATTGCAAGAGTCGGCAGAAGCGATACCCACCAAGGTGTCTCCTTATGGGGTGTATAGTCAAACTTCTCAATTATTCCGTCGGCGACCTGTTGATTTATAAGCTCGGAAAAGTCATTGTAAAAAATGGCGAAATCGCGCAGCTTATATTTGATTGGCGCCTTACCTTCCTCATGCAGCTTGATAATAATGTTGTCCTTTTCGTCAACCTCAAAGGACTTAACTTTTTCTTCGGTAAACAGCGTAACCAGATCGCTGTATACTATTTTATCATGCTTTTCAGATTTGCCGATCATTAACCATAATCCAGCTACGATGGCAATCATGAGAATGATATAGAAAAGTGCTAACTTATGATTTTTCTTCATTTCTGAGACGGGGATCCTTTCATATTATATCAAGCTTCACCGCTGTAAACGTGAGGCTTAAGAACGCCAACAAATGGCAGCGCTCTGTATTTTTCATCATAATCAAGCCCGTAGCCGACAACAAATTCATTCGGGATGATTGCTCCGACGATGTCGGCATTAAAGTCTACCTCTCTTCTTTCGGGTTTGTCAAGAAGGGTACAAGTACGAACGCTCTTAGCGCCCTTGAGTCGGAGATATTCAACGAGATAAGAAAGCGTGCGTCCGCTGTCAATTATATCTTCAATAATAAGTATGTCCGTATTTGTGAAATCCTTGCGGTAAAGATCAAGCATTATGTTGATAGAACCGGTTGAAACGGTACCTGCGCCATAGGATGAAACCTTCATAAAGTCTATTTCAACAGGAACGGTGATATGCTTCATAAGGTCTCCCATAAATACAACGGAGCCTTTAAGTATTCCGAGAAGAAGCAGACGGGAATCTCTTTCACCGTAGTATGCGTCGATCTCAGAAGAAATACGCTTTACAATCGTTTCGATTTCCTCTTCGCTGATAAGAATTTTTGAGATGTCGTTTTTGATGTCGTAACTCATGTTAATTCTCTGTTCCTTTTTTGAAATAAATAACTGTGAGGTCGTTTTTGCCGTCAGGCTTAGCCGCATCAGAAGGTTTGAAATACGGAATATATAATATTTCGCCGCCGCTTTCGATGAACGGCAGAATATCAGTTTCGCTTTTTGGGAGCTTTAGAGACTGGATCATCTTTTTGACCTTTTTTGTCAGTCCGCCTTGTTTATAAATATCACCGTTTCTCCTGCTTCGGATGACAGTATTACAATTAATTTTAGCAGAACTTATCTTTGCTTGTATTGATAATTTGTAAACATTTTTGATATTATTTATATCGTTTTCGACTTCCTGGTCAGAGGAATAAACGCCAATTGCGGTTTTATCGTCAATGACAGTAAGCCCTTGTTTGAGGGTGAATGAGTAGGAGACGTCTTTTTTATCCTTTTCAAAATAGATCAGGTCGCGGTCACATACAAAGATCGCGCCGCCAAGCGAAAGAGATATGTGTGCGCTCCTTGAACGGATAGCGGCAATCATCTCGTTTATCCTTGCGCGCTCAACTGTAATGCCGAAGTCTCTCATCGCGTTCAAAAGAACCCTTGAAAGTATTGAATCAGGCAGGGAAGATAGAACCATTCTGCCTTCATTAACAGAATGAACGACTGCCAATTCCGAGAGATACAGTGCATCCTTGCGCAGGATCTCGATTGTTCCGTTTACGTTCTCACATAGAGACGGATTTAGATCCTTGAGCTTCGGGATAACGTCGCAACGAAGGAAGTTTCTTCTGTATGCAGTATCGTTATTGGTTGAATCGATGATAAATGGAACACCGAGTTCACGGCAACCGTCATAGATCTCTTCCTTAGTATAAAGGATCAGCGGTCTGATGATGTTATCCCTGATCGGCGGTATGCCGCAAAGCCCTTCAAGACCTGTTCCCCTAACGAGGTGCATTAGTACCGTTTCGAGGTTATCGTCGGCATTGTGTGCCGTTGCAATTATGTCGTACCCGTGATCCGAGCATATCTCGTTGAAAAACGCGTAACGCTCGTTTCTTGCCGCCTCCTCTATGCCAAGACAGTTTTCCTTTGAAATCTTGGGAATATCTACGCGCTTAACGTATAGGGTTATATTGTTCTCGTCGCAGAACCGTCGGCAGAAATACTCGTCGCGAATAGCCTCCTCACCGCGAATACCATGATTAAGATGAGCGGCGGCGACAGTAATACAGTTCGTCTGAGAAAGAAGCGCGAGCAGAAGGGAAGAATCGGCGCCCCCGGAGAATCCTACGAGAATACTTGAGCCTTCCTTTAACATACCGTATCGTGAAACGGTATCAAGATATTTGGATTTATCAAAGGAAGATGGCATATCTTACTCCGTTCTGTCTGAAAGAGTTGTGAATTTTGTGAATTTGCCGAACCATCCCATTTTAACGTTTTGGGTGCTACCGTGACGGTTCTTTGCGACGATGATCTCGGCTGTATTCTGTATTTCTTCGTTTTTCTCTGCCGTATCGTAGTATTCGTTTCGATAGAGGAACATAACGACGTCGGCGTCCTGCTCGATCGCACCCGAGTCACGAAGATCGGAAAGCATAGGGCGCTTATCGGTACGGCTTTCAGGACCACGGGAAAGCTGAGCACAGCAAATTATCGGAACCTTTAGGTCCTTTGCCATAAGCTTGAGGTTTCTTGATATATCTGCAACGTCGTTTACACGGCTGTCATTTTTCTTTGTATTATCGCTTTGCATAAGCTGGAGATAGTCGATAACGATAAGTCCGAGATTCTTTACGCGGCGAAGCTTTGCTCGCATACCTGCGGCGGAAATACCAGCAGTATCGTCAATAAGTATCTCGCATTCAGAAAGAACCGATGAGGCTCTTGCAAGCTTTTCCCAATCCTCATTTGTCAGATCTCCGGAGCGGATCGCGTAGCTATCCACAAGTGCTTCACTTGAAAGCATACGAGAAACAAGCTGTTCTGCTGACATTTCAAGTGAAAATACGCAAACTGTTTTTCTGCTCGAATGAGCGACTTTCGTTGCAATATTCATCGCAAATGATGTCTTGCCCATACCGGGACGAGCACCTACGAGAATAAGGTCCCCCGCACCCATTCCGACGAGCACCTTATCAAGCCCCGAAAAGCCGGTTGGCTGTCCGGATGCGGCATCGGGATCGCTTTTTAGAAGCTTAAGATGCTCGTAGTTTGCAAGAAGTGCATCCTTAATATGGGTAAAGCCCTTTGTCTGCGATCTTTCGGCGATGTCAAAGATCTGCTGCTCAGCGGAATCAAGCAGTGCCTGAACGTCGTCCTGCTCCGAGTATGCTTGATCGGTAATATCCGAGCAGGTCTCAATAAGCTGACGGAGAACGCGCTTATCACGGACGATCTTCGCGTAATCCTTTACGTTTGAAGCGCTCGGTACTACCTCGGCAATAAGCTTGATATACTTCTTACTGTCATCAATGTTATCGTAGACGCCGCGGTGAACGAGTGAGTCGATCAGAGTAACGACGTCAATTGTTCTGTTCTGCAAAAACAGATCCTGCATCGCAAGATAGATCTGGGTATGATCGTCAAGATAGAAATCGGTGCTCTTTATTTCGTTTGCGATCTCAGAGAAGCATTCGGGATTTATGAGTATTGATCCGAGAACCGATTGCTCAGCCTCAAGCGAAAACGGCATTTTTTTAATTAGTTCGTTTGATGATAGCTCCATAATGAATACGGCTGCGCCGCTTCCTTTCAAAGAGTTTGATTATTTGTCAAGAACCTGTACGGTAAGCTTGCCAACGACCTCGGGGAAGAGCTTGACGTCGTACTTATAGGAGCCGTAGCTCTTGATGGAATCGGGCATCACTATTTTTCTCTTGTCGATGACGATACCGTGCTGAGCCTTAAGCTGCTCGGCAATCTCCTTCGAGGTGATAGAGCCGTAAAGACGGCCCTCATTGCCTCCGGCTACGATCCTTACCGTGATGCTCTCAAGCTTGGTCGCAAGCTCCTTGGCATTTGCAAGCTCGGTGTCGTGCTTGAACTGAATTGATGCTTCGCGGTTTTTAAGCTCGTTCATTGCCTTTGCATCGGCTTCAACTGCGAGCTTCTTCGGAAAGAGAAAGTTTCTTGCGTAGCCCTCGGAAACGTTGATAAGCTCGCCCTTTTTTCCCTGTGATTTTACGTCCTGTGTTAAAATGACTTTCATTTTATTATCCTTTCTTATGCGATATTGCTTTCTTCTAAATATTCGTCAATTGCGTTTTTCAGCATTGTAAGCGCTTCGTTCATAGAGCCCGTGAGCTTTGTAGCCGCAGAATCGAAATGTCCGCCGCCCTTAATCTTTTCAAGTATAAGCTGAACGTTGATCTCCCCCGATGAGCGAGCAGAAACGTGTATACTGTCGTCGATTCTGCAGAGAGCAAAGGAGGCTTTAACGCCTTCGACGGTAAGAAGCTTGTCCGCTGCCTTTGCAGCAGAAATTCTGTCGGAAGGAGTGTTGTCGGGCGAATCATTTACCGATATTGCCATAATCTTACGGTAAACAACTACGTTCGATTCAAATTTCGCTTCGGAAATGAAGTCGGAGAGGGCACTCTTAAAGAGCGTCAGTGCGTCGGAAGGGCTTGCACCCTCGCCGCGTAGATAAAGAGCCGCGCCGAAGGTTCTGACGCCCGTATTCCGCGTGAACTGCTTGGTATCGAGAAGAATGCCGGAGTACATAATATCAGCCTCGTCCTTTGTCAGATTACCGGAAGGCATTGACTGCTCAAGGATCTCAGCAATAAGCTCGGATGCTGAGGAAGCTGACGGCTCAATGTAAGAAATAAGCGGCGCCTCCTCAAATTCGGCTGTTTTTCTGTGGTGGTCAATATAGACGACACGCGAGGAGATTGCGACGACCTCGGGCGCTTCAAGCTGAGTCTTGTTGTTAACGTCAACGATCACGGTGAGAGTGTCGCTTGCGATAAGATCCTGAGCCTCGGAGGCGTTAACGAATACGTTTCCGTCACGATACTCAAGCTGATTTTTAATTCTTTCGAAGCATTTTTTGAAGGTTTCATCCTTTACGTTAGTGACAATGTTGAAGGGAACACCGCAGAATGCGCAAAGACGAGCAATTCCGAGAGATGCGCCGATGCAGTCAAAGTCGGGCATTCTGTGCCCCATTATGATTACTCGTGAGCTTCTCGATATCTGTGATGCAAGCTCGTTAGCTATTACGCGGGAGCGAACCTTGGTTCGCTTCTGAACAGATTGAGACTTACCGCCGTAAAATTCAAGCCCCTTAGCACTTTTGACAACAACCTGGTCACCGCCGCGCTGAAGCGCCATATCAAGCGCATCGGAAGCCACTTTTTCCTTTTCGGAAAGTGTTCCCTCAATGTTGGATACTCCCATAGAAACGGTAACAGAGAAGCTGCTTTCGCCGACTCGGACCTCGCGGACTCTGTCGAGGACCTCGAATTTCTTTTCAAGGAAATCAGCCATCTCGGCGGCTCGGAACATAAATACGTATTTACTGCTCTGATATTCCTTGAGGATACCGTTTGCTCCCTCAGCCCATTCCTTCAGGATCTTGTCGATCTCATTTGCTGCGTTACGAACGCCATCCTTTGTATACTGTGAAAGCTCCTCGAGGTTGTCGGCGAGAATATATGCTACCTGTGTTTCCTCGTCAGCGAGTTGCTTTTCAAGAGCTTCAAAGGCGGTATTGTCCTCCCAAAGAGATAGAAGATACTTTTTGTTCTTGGAAGAAACAGGGAAAACTCGAACGTAGTAGCTGTGGTCATCAAGCGTGATTCTCGTTCCGTTTTCCGAATCGCCGGTCTTGATTTCGGAGAGCGGCTTTCCGATAAAATCTTCAAAATTTATGCCGGTTATGTTTCGTCTGCCGAGTCTGTCTGTAAACGCAGAATTATACCAAACGATCTTGCCGTCAGAGTTACATATCATAACCGGCTGCGGCATCTTTATCATAAGGTCAAGTGTCAGGCTTCCGAGAAACGTGTCGCTTTCGTGCGATCCGGTTATCGGTGCCATTGCACCGTAATTGAGCATCAGAACCATCGTCGCGGCATAAGCTAATACTGCGACTATCCAGATTATGTGGCTGCGCGAGCCGCTGAATGCGTATATTGCTCCCGTTACCGAGAGAAAGGCGACGGTTACGATCGTTGTCGGGAACAATCGTGTAAATTTCATTCTTGTTATCAGTTCTTTGAATTTAGCTTTCATGATTTGCGCTCCTTATTCCTGATTATTCGGTTTGCGCTTTGGCATCGAAGCTCTGAAGCTGTCGTATAAGCCATAGAAAATACATAATGAGGCGAACGGGACGATACCGTTGAACACTGATATTATGAGTGTTAGCGGGCGAAAGAGACGCGGACGGGGAATTCCATTTGTGATCTTCGGGGAAAGAGAGGTCAATAGCCCCGTCAAAAGTATTATTGGCAGAAATATGATAAATACGTTTAACGCAGTTAGCGAAACGATACCGAAATCGTCAAAGAGTTGAGCAGTGATTAGCGCAACAATGAACAATATTGCGGTCAGAGGAGAGGGAACGATATTCCATGCTTTTTCCTCAAAGTCGGCTACCGCCGTATTTTCTACCATTTTCCTGTGAAGCCACGCAATGACGAAGCCGATTAGAGATAAAACGGCGCTGATGATCGCAGGGATCAGGCATATAATAACGTTAAGATAAGAATTGACGTTTGACTCAGCAATCAGAGCGATCTTGCTTCCCGCGATATCAACGAAAAACGATTCGTATAGCACCTCTGAGATACGATTGAAGAAAAACGGGAAAGAGTTTCTTATCGCAGAAAGAGAAACGGTTCCGATCCTTACGTACGTTACGTATATCAGCGTCGCGACGGTTCCAAGCGTAACGGTACCCGAACCTATACCGATCGCCACCGAGCGGGAAAGCTTACCTCTTCCGATATAAGGTATTGCAAGGGAAAACGGTAGATAAGATAGCGAAAGAAGTGAGCAAACGGCATTTTCTGATATCCATAGAGAGACAGCCCATCCAACAAGTGACGCGGTCAGCGAGAGCAAGGTGCCCTTAGCGCTTGACAGCCAAGCAGACGCCGTCGCTGTCAGTACATAGAACAAGACGAAGAGAACGGTATCCGTCACAAGTGAAAGGTTTACGGAAAATACAGCGACTGCGATCAGGACTACGAAGGACAGCAGATTTTTTCGATTATTAATTTTTTCGGTTGATAAACCGTTCATGGATGTATCCTCGTCATATAACTATTGCATTTTAGCATTATAACACAAAAAGAATCTTTTGTAAAGTTTTTTATCAAATATTATCTATTATACTATTAAATGTTTCGAAATGACTTGAAAAAACCGCAGGAATGCGGTATAATATAACAAGAATGAAATACGGAGGCAATTTATGAAAATAGTATCGCCATTTGACCTTCCCGATAATTTCTTTAAAGCGCTCTCGGAGGAATGGATGCTTGTAACAGCCGTCGATAAAAACGGTAAGGTCAATACGATGACCGCATCATGGGGCGGATTTGGTTATATGTGGGCGCGTCCGGTTGCACTTTGCGTTATCAGACCGCAGAGATATACGAATGAGTTTGCGAAGGAAGCAGACGTTATTAGCTTGTCCTTTCTTGAGGACGGAAACCGTGAAGCTCTCAAGCTGTGCGGAACTGTCAGCGGTAGAGACAGGGATAAAATAACTGAGTCAGGCTTGAAGGTAATAAAAGAAGACGGATATGCATACTTCGAGCAGTCGCGTCTTACATTCGTTGGTAAAAAAATATACGTTGACCAAATGAAAGAAGAATGCTTCGTCGAAAAAGGCATAATCGAGGAGAAATATCCCAAGCGCGATTATCATGACGTTTACGTGCTTGAAATTGAAAAAGTGATTGTAAAGGACTGAAATTGTAAATGAAGTTTAAAAGAGTATTTTTGATAGTTTTGGACAGCTTCGGCGTCGGTGAGCTCCCCGACAGCGCCGATTTTGGCGACGAGGGCTCCGATACTCTCGGTGCCGTGTATTCGTGTGGCAAGCTGAACGTTCCAAATATGAAGGAGCTCGGGCTTTTCAATATAGAAGGCGTTCGTGCAGACCGCCCCGTTAAAGCTCCGATCGGTGCATACGGACGCTCGGGTGAGCTTTCACGCGGAAAGGATACGACTGTCGGTCATTGGGAAATTGCAGGCGCTGTATCAAATAAGCCGCTACCTCTTTACCCCGACGGTTTTCCTGATGAGATCCTCGATCGGCTTGAAAAGGAAACGGGCTTCGGCTGGATATGCAATAAGCCATATTCCGGAACACAGGTTCTTCTTGATTACGGCCGCGAGCAGAAGGAGACGGGCAAGCTTATAGTTTATACCTCAGGAGACAGTGTTTTTCAGGTTGCTGCTAATATGGAGCAGTTTACTCTTGAACAGCTATACGATTATTGCCAAAAGGCGCGTAAAATTCTCGTTGACGACCATCCTGTCGGCAGAGTTATCGCGCGTCCATATATCGGCGAATGCCCGAATTACACGCGTACCTCCGACCGTCATGATTATTCCCTTGAGTGCCCTAAGACAACTATGCTTGACGTTCTCAAGGGCGCCGGGTTTGAAACTCTTTCAGTGGGAAAAATCTCCGACATCTTTGCCGGACGCGGCGTGACTAGAAGCGTAAAAACAAGCTCAAATACCGACGGAATGGAAAAATCGTTCTCTCTGATCGATGACGACTTCACGGGACTTTGCTTCATAAACCTCGTTGATTTCGATTCGAAATACGGTCACAGAAACGATCCTGTCGGATATGCAGAAGCGCTGAACGAATTTGATGCTTGGCTTCCTTCTTTCAAGAACAAGCTGAAGGATGATGACCTTCTCATTATAACAGCTGACCACGGTTGTGATCCGCTCACACCGAGCACCGACCACAGTCGCGAGTATGTTCCGATCTTATGCTATGCAAATAACATCGTTCCGATAAACCTCGGTACGAGAACAACGTATTCAGATATAGCCGCTACGATATGCGATAATTTCGGCGTTGATACCCTTGAAGGAAGCAGTTTTCTTAAAGCGCTTATCATCTCCTCCCCCGATGAGCTCATAAATATCGCCAAGGAGGCTCAGAAGGCGTCGTTTGCACCGTATTCGAATTATAATGTCGGTGCCGCTTTGCTTTGCGATGACGGCGAGATATACAAGGGCGCGAATATTGAAAGCGCGGCTTATTCTCCTACGACCTGCGCAGAGCGTACAGCGCTCACAAAGGCGGTCAGCGAGGGCGCAAAGGAGCTTTCAGCAATCGCGGTAGTAGGCGGATCAAACGGCGAGGTCGTTGGCGGATGCACTCCCTGTGGTGTCTGCCGTCAGTTCCTTTTTGAGCTCGGCGGTAAAGATCTCCCCGTTATTACCCTTGATGCTGAAAACAATACGGTAGTAAGAAGAATGGAAGAGCTTCTCCCCGATGGTTTTTCGGGAGAACAGCTCAGAAAGTGAGAGAATAATGATTACAAACGGAAAAAGCTATCATATCGCCTGCACGGAAGGAAGCGTCGGAAAATACGTAATTCTTCCCGGCGATCCCGGACGCTGTGAGAAGATTGCGAAATACTTCGATAACCCGGTGCTCATCGCGAATAACCGCGAGTACGTTACTTACACGGGAACGCTTGACGGTGTCAAGGTTTCCGTTACCTCGACGGGAATTGGAGGCCCCTCCGCATCGATTGCTATCGAGGAGCTTTATGAGCTTGGAGCCGACACCTTCATCCGCGTCGGAACCTGCGGAGGAATGCAGAAAAAAGTTCACGGCGGAGACTGCATTGTCGTAACAGGAGCTATCCGTAACGAGGGAACGAGCAGGGAATACGCACCTATTGAATTTCCCGCAGTTGCCAACTTTACGGTCACGACCGCGCTTGTGAACGCCGCCTCGAAGCTCGGCTATCCGTATCACGTCGGCGTGGTTCACAACAAGGACGCCTTCTACGGACAGCACTCACCCGAAAGTATGCCCGTAAGCTACGAGCTTATCAATAAGTGGGAGGCGTGGAAACGCCTTGGTACTCTCGGAAGCGAAATGGAATCGTCAACCCTATTCACTGTCTCAGCGGCACGCGGTTGCCGTGCCGGAGCCGTAATGTATACGGTTTGGAATCAGGAAAGCGATGATAACTATTCTTCAAAGCCGAATGAAGATACCGACGCAGCTATCCGAATAGCCGTCGAGGCTATAAGAACTCTTATAGCACAGGATAACAAGTAAAAAAGAAGCAGGCGTCAGCCTGCTTCTTTCAGATCCTCAAGAATAGCATTTATCAAAGTGTGAGCATCATCGTATCTGCCGCTCTTTGTGGGAGATCCGAATATTCCGATAAGATAGGTATTGTCGTTAATTACAGCACTGACGTAAACGCAGTAGTTACCGCTGAGTGATCCTGTCTTAAGACCGTTAACGTATGGCGAATAATACTCGTTGTTTGGATTTATCAGGTAATTTGAATTATTCCACGTTATCGAATGACCGCTTGCATAGTATACCTTTTCCGAAACGGTTTTTGCATATTTGGAAATAATTGGATCGTTTATTGCGAGCTTGCCGATAATAATCATATCGTGTACGGTAGTGTAATGCTCGCTGCCCGCAAGTCCGTCAGGAACTGTAAATGACGTACCGGTACAGCCGATCTTAACCGCATATTCATTCATCTTCGCAACGAACAGATCGACAGCGTCCTTTCCGTTCATATCAGGATCACCTGCAATATATCTTCCGACACCCGCGGCAATCGTGTAAGCTGCATCGTTTCCTGATGGCATAAGCATTCCTTGAATAAGCTGTGAAACGGTCAGCTTGTGATGTGTCTTTATGTAGGCAATAGAGGAATTTTTACCAACAAGCGCAAGCTCCTCAGCCTTTGGAGCGATGACGAGATCAGTCGGAGCCGCCTCAAGGGCGTATAGAGCTGTAAGTAGCTTTGTGATCGACGCTGGTGAAAAGTTTTCACCTTCGCTCTTGATTCCAAGAAGCTCATCTGTCGTAGAATTGTAAACGAACGCGTTTTTTGCCGATATTCCGCTGATAGCCTGAGAAACGTTAAGCAAGTTCGGAGCGTCGATTGGTTCGGATGTCGTTTCAACGATTGTCGTCGATTCCTCTGCTGTTGTTCCGCTTGTTACGTTTTCTGTGTTCGGAAGTGTCGTTTGATCGTCGACAGTCGTAGTATCATTTATCGTTGTGTCCGCAAACGTTGTATCGCAGGTAGTTGAGTCGACGTTCTTGCCGGTGCTTCTGCAGCCTGTCAGCACAAGTAGTATTGCAAGAATTAATACTGTGGTACGTTTCATTCGACCACCTCCATCAAATTTCAATGCCGATTATATCAAAAAAAGTCGAAAAGGTCAATGCATTTTCGTTGCAAAATTCAAACAGATGTGATATACTGTAAAAAATCCCATAAGGAGGAAAATATGAAGATATGCTCTAAATGCAAGGCTGTTGCAGAAAACGGTGCTTGCCCTATATGTGAAAGAACTAAATTTGTAACCGAGGCAAAGGACGACGATCTCGTTATCGTGGCTGAATCGGATTATGTATCGTCGTTTCTTATTGAGGACTGTCTTACAGCGGCTGGCATTCGTTTTATGAAAAAGGGAACGCTCGGAAGCGCAATTACGCTTTATGTCGGAGAATTGACTGAAACCTTTAATTTCTACGTTATGGCCAAGGATTATGAAGAAGCGCTTGCCGCGATTCCGGATTTAGAGCTCAGCGAGGAAGAAACTGAAGAAAACGAGGCGTAAAATGAACTATATCATTAATGGTTATAAGCCTGAAAAGCTTTTTAATTTCTTTGAAGATCTGTGTGCTATTCCTCACGGCTCAGGAAACGAAAAGGGAATAGCGGATTACATTGAAGCATTCGCAAAGGAAAGAGATTTGTATTGCCTGCGCGATGAGCTTGATAACGTCTTTATCCGCAAAAATGCGTCTGAAGGCTATGCAAATGCCCCTGCAGTTATGCTTCAGGGACATACAGACATGGTATGTGAGCAGAATGAGGGCACAGGACACGATTTTGAAACTGAGGGACTCGATCTCTATATTGAGAACGGTTGGCTGAAGGCGAGAGGAACAACCCTCGGCGGTGACGATGGTGTTGCAGTTGCGATCATGCTTGCAATTCTTGACGATAACACGCTTAAGCATCCGACGCTCGAATGCCTCTTTACAACGGGAGAGGAAACAGGTCTTTACGGTGCGACGGGATTTGACTATTCAGTTGTTACTGCAAAGTCACTAATCAACCTTGATTCCGAGGAAGAAGGTGTTGCAACCGTAAGCTGTGCCGGCGGAATCGCGCTTGATTTTACTCTCAAGTGTGAGAGAGTTCCCCTTCCGACATTTGCTCGCCCGATCTCTATTGAAATATCGGGGCTCACAGGCGGACATTCCGGCGCCGAGATCCATCTGCAGAGAGGCAACGCGAATATTCTTCTCGGAAAGATCCTATCGTCACTGTACGAGGCTCACCCGTTTACTCTCGTGACGATCAGCGGTGGCAGCAGAGGAAACGCGATTCCTCGTGAGAGTAAGGCTGTGATCTTCACAGATGAGCCGGAGAACGCAACTGAATTTCTGAAAAAATATACGTCCACGGTCAAGGAATGGCTCCCGAAGGAAGACAAGAGGATCAAGATTAGAGTAGGCAAGGCAAAAGGTGAATACAACTCTATGCTTACGTTCGCCGATACAGCAAGATATCTGACGCTCGTATCACTTATGCCCGAGGGCGTTATCGCAAGAATGAACAACATTCCCGAGATGGTCGAAACGTCGAATAATCTCGGGGTTGTCCGTGACCTCGGTTCTGACGGAATTTTCCTCGATTATCACGGACGCTCCTCCTCTGAAAGTAAGATGGATAATCTCGAGATAACCGCTAAACAATTGTCAAAAGCGCTCGGTATCGATCTCGATATAAACGGCAGATATTCGGGCTGGCCGATGAAGGATGAATCGAAGCTTGCGGAGCTCTATCTCAAAACTGCACCCGCGATTTTCGGAGAGGGAATAAAGCCGCGTATCGCCGCGATCCACGCGGGACTTGAGTGCGGAATAATATGCTCAGCTGTAAATGATCTTGACGCTATCTCGATCGGACCAGTGCTAAAGGATATTCATGCACCGGGCGAGGCTCTTGAGCTTGCATCATTTGCAAGACTTTGGTCGCTCGTAATTCTGATGCTTGAAAGAATGAATTAAATCAATAAACATTCACCCGCAAGGTGCCATTAAACTGCATTTTTTCTTTACATTATTTCTGTTCATCGCTAAACCTATATTGAACCTCGCCACTATGGCGAGGACTTCATTTACATAAAGGTCGCCGAGTCGTCAGACTCGGCGGGTTTTACTTTATATATCATGAAACATCTAAAAAGTAATAAAAACAGACAAAAATGCAATCAAAAGTCCATAAATTGCTATTGAAATGTATCAAGGAATTTGATAAAATATAGTTAATATCAATTGCGAAATTTATCTGTTTTTTTCGGAGGCTTCTAATGAAGAATGAAAACAAGCTCTTATCTTTGTTCCTTGCCGCAGTGCTCTTGATAAATACTGTGATCGGTTCCGGAATGCTTGTGTCGACTGTTTTTGCATCGACAAAATCAAGTGACAGCAAAATTACGGATTTTGTCACATCAAAGGTCGATATTGACGGGCTTCTTGCTTCAAAGTATACGGAGAATATCCCTCTCGGATATAATGATTCGATCTTCTCGTTCTATCAGCCGGGCTGGGGATTTGATGAGAGCAGGATACACTTTAATCTTACTCCTGTGTCGACCACCTCACTCGACCACGATTTGATGATTAACTGCGGTTGGTCTATGCCTGTTACGGTAACCGCAGACGGAACAGCTGTAACTGTTTCCGACGCTGACTTTATTCCGAGTTACGTAACATCAAAAGGCGGAGACGAGCTTTCCGTTATTGGTTATAAGTACGTCGCGCAGAATAATCTGATCGCAGTCATTATTGAAGCGACGAACAATTCGGATTCCCCGGTATCGGTAACTGTCAACGCGTCGCTTGGCGGAGCTGTAAAGGACGTTGTTGCCTCAGACGGCGCTCTTTCCGCTACTTATTATCGCGACACGGTCAATATCCTTGACATTCGTGCAGAAGGTGACGGCTTTGCAGACGACGGAAATACTCTTATAAAGACCGCAACTGTTGATGTCGGAGAGACAGTAACCTTCAGGGTTGCCGCTTCCTTCGACAGAGAACTTGCGTCCGAAAGCACTCTTGATGCTTTCTTTGCTGACGGCGATCCTCTTAACACACAGAAGACGACTTATAACGCATGGTTCACCGATAACATTCCGTATATCGACGTTCCCGATGCCGATATTCAGAGAATCTATTACTACCGCTGGCACACGTATCGTTCTCAGATCCGTCTTACTCTTGATGGTACGTACGTTATTACCGAGTTCCTTCCAAACGTATCATGGGCTCGCTCGCACAACTCTATTGTTTGCGCGGCAGGACATCATATTTACGAGGGAAGATGGCTTCGCAACAGTGTATATATAAGTGACTATATGAACCATTGGTTCAGTGACGGAATCGACGCAGTATATCTCTATTCAAGCTGGCTTGCTGATGCATATTATCAGAGTTACCTCGCAAGCGGCGACGAAAGCATAACCAACTACCTTGATGATCTCGTCAATTATTACGTCCATTTTAATAGCAACGGCGCTCGCTTTGATTCTACTCTTGGTCTTTACAGAATGAACGGCGGCTCCGAGGGAATGGAATGCTCCGTTTCCGACCCCAACAACTCTTATAACAGCTTCCGTGCAACCTTCAATAGCTATATGTACGCAAACGCTCTCGCAATAGCCGAGCTTGCAAAACTTAAGGGTGACACGGCGCTTTACGATGAATACGTTGCAAAGGCTGATGCTCTTCAGAGTGCAATTGAAACGATTTGGGATGATAAGGATAACTTCTACAAGGCGCTTCATACTCCCGACGGTGCTCTCGTTGACGTAAGAGAACAGTACGGACTTGTACCGTGGATGTTCAATATGCCTGTCGATGACGTCGAGCACTCGTCCGCGTGGAACGATTTCATGAATCCCGAAACAGGATTCTATGCGCAGTACGGCCCTCTTACCGCAGAGCGTGAGTATGCGAAGGATTCGATCATAAATACTTGTCATTGGGACGGTCCTTCCTGGCCGTTCGCAACTACGCAGACTCTTATCGCAATGTCAAATCTCATAAATAATTATGAGACAAACACCGCGATCACAGCAGAAGACTATTTCACGATACTTCAGAACTACGCTAAGTCTCATTATAAGGATGCTGACGGTGACGGAATAAGAGAAACTCCTTGGATCGGTGAGAACCTCGACGCTTATACAGGAGAGTGGATCCAGAACAGACAGAGAAGCTCCTATTATAACCATTCTCAGTTCGCTAACCTTATAATTACAGGTCTTATCGGCGTTAAGCCCGATTCCGACAATACTCTCGATATTGAGCCTCTTGTTCCCTCTGATTGGAATTACTTCTGCCTTGAGAACCTTCCTTACCACGGACATAACGTTACCGTTATCTACGATAAGGACGGCTCACACTATGGAGCGGATGCAGGTCTTACCGTCTACGTTGACGGCGAAAAGAAAGCAAATGAAAACGGCGTTAAAGCTATGTCCGTTGACATTGGTGATATTCCCGAGAAATCCGATGCTTATAACGAGCTTCTTAATCTCTACAATGCAAACGTAAACCGCTCTGAAAGCGACTATTCCGAGGGCTTTGATGCTCTTAAAAATGCACTCGCCAATGCCAGACTCGTAATATTTGACCGTTCTTCAACCGATGCTGAGTGCAAGGCGGCGGCTAACGCAATAAAAACTGCACTTATCGGACTTAAGAGATCGACCGTATACCGTATCGAAGCCGAATCGGGAGTTCTTGGCGGATCTCATGTTGGCAATAATGCGTCTGCGTCAGGCGGAAGCTACGTTGCAGGCCTCGGCGGAACGTCAACGAGTGAACGAAACGCTTACGTTCTTATGACAGTAAATATGCCCAAGGCGGGCGTGTATGACATGAAGCTTGCCGTTAAGTCATCGACACAATGGGCGGCATCAACAGGCTCGGGTCATAATCTTTCGATTAACGGTGGCACCCCCGTAACACTTTCTTATCCTGTCGTTGATGAGTTTATCGTTCAGCGAGTATCTGTTGCGCTGAACGAAGGAGAAAATACGATAAAGATCTCCGGTATACCCGGCTCAAGCGCTTGGGCATATATTGACTATATCGAATTTAATCTTACAAACAACACCGTAAAGCTTGAGGCTGAATTGGGAACCCTCGGCGGTGTCGCAAGCATCGGAAGCAGAGATGATGCATCCGGCGGAAAGTTTGTAGGCAATCTTGGCGGATCATCAGACGAACAGAAGTCTTACGTTATCCTTAACGTTACCGCTCCTCAGGCGGGCAGATACAAGATGAATCTTGTCGTCAAGTCTTCCACTCAATACGCGGCAACCTCGGGCTCAGCTAATAACCTTGCGATCAACGGCGGCACGCCCGTTACAGTTTGGTATCCTGTAAGCGATACGTTTATATCACACGCTGTGATCGTCGAACTCAAGGAAGGCAATAACGAGATCAAGATTTCGGGCGTACCGGGCTCAGGTGCTTGGGCTCAGGTAGACTATATCGAAGTCGATTTCTCCGCGAGTGCCGAGAGATATGAAGCTGAAAACGGCGTTTTCAACGGAAATGCATATAAGAATAATAATGCTGATGCATCCAGTGGTGTATATGTGTCAGGAATAGGCGGTGCAAGCACAAGCGAGCAAAACGTTTCGGTAACTATGACAGTCAACGTTCCCAAGGCGGGTGTTTATCCGATCAGCATCAGAACAAGGGTAAATCCGATATACGTTTCAGATGCAGGATCAGGTCATAATCTTACCGTTAACGGTGGAACCCCCGTAACACTTGCTTACCCGATAAGCGCTAATTTCTTCTACTTTGACACTTACGTAACTCTCAAGGCAGGTGCTAACACAATTAAGATTTCGGGTATTCCGGGATCGGGCGCGTGGGGATTCCTTGACTGTATCGATATTTTCACTCCCGTTACAACCGATGTAAATGACTTTACTGCGCTTAAGAGCGTATATTACGCAAACGTTGATACCTATAACGGCGACTACTGCTTGAACGAGCAGGGAATTGCATTTAAGAATGCCTTCAAGAATGCCGAGACGGTTCTTTGCGAGCCTATGTCGCTTCAGTCCGATATCGACAACGCGGCTAAAGCTCTTTCCGATGCTTCTGTTGCACTCGTTGGCAACACCGAGCACACTCCCGCTGACAGCTACGAGTTCGACGAGCACGGACATTGGCTTGAATGCGCTGTATGCGAAAAGATTCTGATATCTTACGCTGAACATAAGGGTGGCGAAGCAACCTGTCAGAATGGCGCAGAATGTCAGTTCTGCGGTTATGAATATACCGAAAAGAATCCCGAGAATCATATCGATAATGAAGGCATCTGGACAAACGGCGACGGTACACACAGCTTCGACCGTGAATGCTGTGATGAATCCGATATCGCGACGGAAGGCTGTACTTATGGCGAAGATAACGTATGCGATAAGTGCGGCTATGATTGCACGATTGATATAGCAGAGGATAACGTAGTCAACGCCTTTGAAAACATCTTCAAGGGTGGCGAAAACGAGGTAGAAGCAGTCGGTCCCGATGGTGCGATGAGCGACGATTACAAGGTAATCAAGCCTGCTGATATTGACGGCTTCAAGTACGTAATGTTTAACCTCCACTTTGATGAAAACGGCAAGGTATTCCTCCGCCATCACTTTATCATTACGGGTGACGTTACCATTACACTTAACGGCGAAGCGGTCGAGCTGAAGAATGACGGCTGTTCGGCAAACGTTTACTATATCGACGCAGCTCCCGAGGCAGGAAAGTATCACGTTGCTGATACTATCACAGTCAACGTAACGACCGAGATCAAGGCTTCTCTCTACTCCTACATCAAGGTAGCACTTGAGAGCGGAACGCTGAGCGAGAAGCAGGAAACTCTCCTTAAGGCACTCTACGACCTTAACGAGGCAATGAAATAAGAAAGGAGCTAAAATAATGGAAAAGAAATTTGAAATGCCCGCTATGACAGTAGTAGTATTTGAAAATGAAGACGTTATAACCGGCTCCGGATTTGACTTCAACCTCGGCGATTTTAGCTTCCCGGGTTTCAACCCCTTCGGAGAGTAATAACAAGATGAAAAACCACCTGCTTCGTGAAGTGAACCCAAAAGTTTAGACAAAATTAAATATTAAATAATTTGCGAATGAGCTCGGTATTGAACTGGGCTCATTCCTTTTAGTTTGAGAGAGATTCTGTCGTTATTGTAGTAATGTATATACTCTTCCAACTTTTC
>JAZQGR010000108.1:0-40814 GCA_045540115.1 Eubacteriales bacterium | reverse complement strand
ACGTTGTTAGCCTTCCCTTTGGGTAGCGAAGCGGCGACGCGGTAGTGAATGACTGCCGGTGGCAGTCAGAGCCGCGGCGTGACCGAGCCGCAGCGAGACAGGGGGACCGCAGACGCTGCGTCTGCGGTGGATGAGGTGTAGCCGCGGAGCGGCGTTGTAGGGACCGGCGTCATTGACGGTCTGTTTCAAAGGAAAGTAACATCGTTTTTAGAATCATAAAGGAAACTCACTTAATGTTTCCATACAATCAGGAGTAAAAAATGGCATTTGACGCTGCATTCACCTCGGCGATAGCGTGCGAGCTTGGAGATTTGTGCGTGGGTGCAAGAGTCGAGAAGCTCTTTCAGCCCTCCCGCGATTCATTGATACTGAATCTGCGACTTGACCGCGACCGCGTCGGAGACGGAAACCAAAACCGCCGTCTGCTGATCGACTGCGGAACGACGAGTCCGCGTATATGCTTCACTGAGAACGAATTTGAAAACCCGAAAACACCGCCGATGTTCTGTATGCTTCTCAGAAAGCATCTTTCCTCGGCAAAAATTGTTGAAATAAAACAGCTCGGCTTCGAGCGAGTTATCGAGCTTACCTTCGAAAGCCGCGACGAGCTTGGCTACCTTTCAAACAAGTATATATATGCTGAACTGATGGGCAAATTCAGCAACCTCGTTTTCTGCGACGGAAGCAAAAAAGTGGTCGCGGCGCTTCACCTGACCGACCTTTCGTCAGACGTGAAAAGACCGCTCATCACGGGAATAACCTACGAGCTTCCGCCCCCTCAGGAGGGTAAAATTTCTCCGATGAACGAAACGCCCGAGGGTTTTATGGACTCGCTCATTGAAAGCGGACTGACACACGCGAAATATCTGCAAAGCAGATACCTTGGTCTGTCGCCCCTCATCTGCCGCGAGCTTTCCTTTCGCGCAGGCGGCTCAACCGTAAAGCTCTGTAACGAGTTTTTCGACCTCGTTCGGAGAATAGAGGAGCGCGACTTTACCCCGACGCTCGTCAAAGCCCCTGACGGAAAACCGCTTGAATATTCCTTTATGCCGATATATCAGTACGAAAACGGCGGAACAGTAGAGAAATGTGAAAGCTTCTCTTCGCTTATTGACGGATTTTTCGCCGAGCGAAGCCGAAACGAGCGAATAAAACAGCGCGCATCGGATATCCTCAAGCTGCTGGCCAATGCCGAAACACGCCTTACTAAGCGCATCTCGCTTCAGGAGGACGAGCTATCCTCCTGCGCTGACAAGGAGCTTTATAAGCGGAACGGCGACCTGATAACGGCAAACATCTATATGCTGAAGCGCGGAATGTCCGAGGTGACGGTGACGGATTATTACGACGAAGCCTGCCCGCAGGTGACGCTCACCCTCGACAGCCGTCTTACGCCGTCGCAGAACGCGCAAAGGTACTATAAAAAGTACAATAAGTGCAAATCCGCCGAAACTCATCTGCGTGAGCAGATCGATAAGGGACGAGAGGAGCTCCGATACCTCGATACCGTCTTTGATTCGCTCACCCGCGCCGAGACGGAAAACGATCTCAACGAGATCCGCCGCGAGCTTTACGAATCGGGCTACGCGAGCCGAATGAAAAACTATACTGCGGCGAAAATGTCAGCGCCGAAGCCGCTGACATTTGTGACAAGCGGCGGCTGGAGACTGCTTTGCGGAAAGAATAACGCTCAAAACGATTATATAACCCATAAGGTCGCATCCAAGGGCGATATCTGGTTTCATATCAAGGATTACCCCGGCTCACACGTTGTGCTTCTGTGCGACGGAGCCGAGCCCGACGCCGTTGACTTCACCGAAGCGGCAACCGTCGCGGCGGTCTATTCAAAAGCACCGACGGGACAACGCGTGACGGTCGATTATACCCGCATCAAGAACATAAAAAAGCCCCCGTCGGCAAAGCCGGGCTTCGTCACCTTCGCATCAAACTATTCTGCGTACGTTGTGAACGATCCGAAAAATCTCCCCGAACAGGTGAAATAAAACACTGAAAGGAACAAACTATGGACTCCAAACTTACTTATTCCGTATCCCTCGGTCAGCTGATCGATGAATTTCAGCTCGAGGAGGTCACTCCGAACGTTGACCGTGACCGACTGATCCAAAGAAGCGAGGTCAACCGCCCGGGACTTGCCCTTGCAGGGCACTTCGGCTATTTCGAGCCGGCAAGAATACAGATAATCGGAACAAGTGAATCAGACTACATAAGCCATATTCCGGACGAAAAAAAGGCAGAGGTCTTCGATAACTTCTTCTCGAAAAACCCTGTTGCTGTCGTGTTTTCGACGTCACTTCCCGTACCCAACGAAATGATCGAATCGGCAAACCGTTACGGAGTACCGATCCTTCGCACCTCACACAGAACCTCGGAATTTATGGCGGCGCTTATCGGTTCACTCAGCGTAAGCCTTGCGCCCCGTATCACACGTCACGGCGTCCTCGTCGAGGTCTACGGCGAAGGTCTGCTTATTCTCGGTGACAGCGGAATCGGTAAGAGTGAGACCGCGATCGAGCTTGTCAAGCGCGGACATCGACTTATTGCGGACGACGCAGTCGAGATCAAGAAGGTGTCTGCAAAGACGCTTGTCGGCTCGGCTCCCGAGCTGATACGCCACTACGTTGAGCTTCGCGGAATCGGGATCGTCGATATCAAGCGTATCTTCGGTATGGGCGCAGTCAAGGATACCGAGAAGATCGACATGCTTATCAACCTCGAGCCTTGGGTTCAGGGAAAGATGTACGATCGCTTCGGTCTTGAATCGGAATACACCGATATAATGGGCATCAAGGTGCCGACTACGGTCATTCCCGTCCGCCCCGGACGAAACCTTGCGGTCATTCTGGAGATCGCGGCGATGAACAACCGTCAGAAGAAGATGGGCTACGATACCGCAAAGGAGTTTAACGACCGTCTTATGAATATGATGATGTAAAAAAATCGTCAAACCCCTTGATATATAGTAAAATGTGTGGTAAAATAAGCACAGTATACCACAGAGGGTATCTCCGTCCGTCGGCGGGATACCGTTAAAAAATTTTATCCGACGGAGAATATGAGGTTTATTATGAACAAGACAGAACTTATCGCAGCAGTAGCAGCAAAGACCGGACTCAAGAAGAAGGACGCTGAGGCAGCAGTAGCAGCAGTTTTCGCAACCGTAGCTGACGAGCTCGCAGCAGGCAACAAGGTTCAGGTTATCGGCTTCGGTACCTTCGAGGTTAAGGAAAGAGCAGAGAGAGACGGTCGTAACCCCTTCACCGGAGAGGCTATCAAGATCGCAGCAGCTAAGCGCCCCGTATTTACCGCAGGCGCAGCTCTTAAGAATCAGGTTAAGTAATTATGCGTTTGGACAAGTATCTTAAGGTCTCGCGTCTTATCAAGCGCCGAACCGTCGCAAACGATGCCTGCGATAACGCAAGAGTATCGGTAAACGGAAAGGGCGCAAAGGCGTCGTACGACGTCAAGGTAAACGATATTATCGAGATCTCCTTTGGCGAACGCTCGCTTAAGGTAAAGGTGCTTGACGTAAAGGAGCATACCGCAAAAGCAGATGCCTCCTCCCTCTATGAGGTAATTCAATAACCGAAATCATAATGCCGCCTTCCTTGTCATATATTTTAGTGATATCTGATGGGAGGCGGCTTATGACAGGTAACGAAAAAAGCACAAGCGAGCATAAAAAGCTCGTAATAACCGACAGAGAGAAGCTCGAAATGACGGGCGTTATCGATGTCACGTCCTTTGATGAGGAACACGCGCTTATAAAAACGGAAAACGGAATGCTTGCCGTTGACGGCGAGGGACTTCACGTAACGTCGCTCGATCTTGGGCACGGAAATATCTCCTTCGAGGGAAAAATAAACGGGCTCTATTTCTCCGATGCCGTGAGAGGCAGAGGACGAAGGGGCAGATGATACTTTTTGAGATTTCGAGGGAGGCGTTTCTCCCTTTTCTTGTCTTTTCGTTTCTTATCGGTATCGCGCTCGGCGCGATATACGACTTTTTCCGAATAAGGCGAAAAGCGGCGCGAAGGGCGGGAAAGACGCGGCTTGACTTTGTTCTTACGCTGTTTGAGGACGTAGCATTTTGCTTGTTCTCCGCGGTGTGTATGATCCTCGCGACCTATAAGCTGTATTACGGGATCCCGCGTTGGTATGCATACGGCGCCTGCGCGCTCGGATTTCTTCTCTGGCAAAAAACGGTCGGAAGGCTGATGATGAAGCTTTCCGATAAAATAATCGACCTTGTGTCACGGGCGCTTTCGTTATTGAAACGAAGAGCAGTTATGCCCGCATGGTCGCATATTAAAAAACTAACAAAGAAAATTATAGCGAAATTTCGCTTGAAATAACGCAACGAAGCGATTGAACGTTCCCGTAGGGGCAAACTGTGTTCGCCCGTCTGTTCGCATTTCAATCTTCTACGGACAATGTGGAACACACTTACATAAAATCAAAAGGAAGGACTGTGAAATGAAAAAGAGTGCAAGGCTTAATTTCTTCATAAAGCTGACGATACTTGTCGTCATCTGCTTCTGCGCAGTAAATATAATACGCCTTCGCACAGAGTATAACAGTCTGCGCGCGACCGAGGCTGAGCTCCGCGCTCAGAAGGAGGAATACGAGGAGCGCATCGACAGGCTCAAGGAGGAGCTTGAGCATCCGATGGATGATGAATACGTTATGCGTATCGCAAGAGAAAAGCTCGGATATTACCTGCCTGACGAAGTAATTTTCTTTAACGACAGATAACTCTTGATTTTAAAGCATAAATAAGTTATAATTATACTGTATTACTTTGTAATACAGTATTTTCTTTTATGAGGAAGCTATGAAAAATCTTACTGTGCACGAAAAAGCGGCTTATTCTCTGAGTGCGGCAATGGCGGCGCTGTTTTTGGCGACGGCAATACTTGCGACCGCGCTTATGGGAATGCTCGGAAAGACAGAGAAGGAATATTCGAGATACAGAACGAACAAGGAAATAGAGCTGTCGGACCTTGAAAAGAAGAAGAACGAGCTCAACTCAAAGCTTTCGGATATAAATAACCGTATCGAGCTCGCCGAGAAAAGCAAGAGCGAGCTTGAAAATAAAATATGGCAGACCGAGACCGAGCTTAACGAGCTTAAAAGCTCGATCGGAAATTCCGACGAGATGTATAAAAAGCTGAATACACAGCTGAGCGAGCTGAAGGCAGAGCTTAAGGAGAAGGAAAGTGAGATCACGGTTCTGAACAATCAGATATCGGAGATAACAAAAAGCTACGGCTCCGACGTGAATAAGCAGTACCGGCTTCTGAAGGAAATATTTACGCTTCTCGAAAACCCCGTAGTTAAGGATGCGAAAATCTCGCTGTATTACGAGGATCTTGACCGCGGACACACCCTGAAGATAAACGAAAGCGCAAAATACCCCTCAGCAGGCTGTCTGCGCACACCGTTTGCGCTGTCGGTGCTGATCGCGGCGTCGAACGAAATGGCGGATTACGAAAAGAAGCTCGCCGAGTACGAGGCGGCAAACGGAAGCACGGATGGCTTCCCCGCATACAAGTTCAAATATGATCTTTCAAAAATGTTCACCTATACCGAGGACAAGGCTGTAAGCGGCTCGGGAATAATAAAGGACAGCGAATTTGGTTCGGAATTTACCTATAAGGAGCTGTTTGATGCATATCTCAAGTACGGCGACGCGGTTGCGGAAAAGGAGCTGACGAAGGTTTACGGCACGACGCTCCGTAAAAATCTTCTCGCAAATATCGGAACTGTAGCGATGAAGACCGATCCGACAAAGGCAACGGCAACCGATCTCGCGCTCGTTATAAAGCAGGCGTATGCCTTCTGCAAGAGCGACGCCTATTATGCTGATTTTATGATGGACGCGATGAAAAAGGGCGTTCATAACGTGATGATAACCCCCGGAATCGTGGGAAGCGACGTCATTCACGGAAGCGGCTGGGCAGACGGCGCATATCACGATATGGCGGTAGTCGACGGAAGCCACCCCTACGTTCTCGTCTTTATGTCGGATATGACGAGCAACGATACCGTAAATAAGTATATAAATAAGCTTGCCTCCCTCATAAACGAGCTTCATAACGCTTTTTATCAGTAATCATATCTCGGATTAAATGAAGGCGAATAAGACGCGGAGCGTTGTTTGCCTTCCCCTCAGGTGAAGTTAAGAGGCAGAGCCTCGGATGAGGTGTTTTGCGAGTAAAGCTCGCCAAAACAATTTTGCAAAAGCTTTGGTAGGTATGAAGAAAGCCCAAACAAATTGAAAATATGAATTTTTTAACCCATGACTTCGGAAACCTCTACGCGGTATTCCTTGAAAACGAGCTTGTTTTCGGTTTTGACAGTCCCCTATTGTCGATAAAGCTCGATTGCCGCGATTTCGAGTACGTTGAAAACGGCATCGTCCTGTATGGGATCGAGCCGAACGGACTTATACGCTCGCGCAATACGCTTTCGCTTTCGGAAAAATCAAGTTTGATTGCAATGCACGACAGTACGGCAGAGATCAACGCGCTTAACGGAAGCAGAATACTGTTCGCCGAAAACAGAAGCGGATACACTTATACCGTTGCAAACGGCGACAGCTTTCTTGCGCTCTCCCTTTCGGGCAACTGTCGATGCGACGAAGGTAAAATCGTTTTCCGCCGCGGCACGACCGAGATAGATATTTCCGAGCCGACAGCAAAGGTCGGACAATGTCGGCGCGGCTTTGAATACGAAGCAAGCGCTTGTCTTGGTCTGTTGCCTCTGCTCGACTCGCGTAGCGAGCTTTTGCCGCTGCTTCTGCTCGTGAACGGACTTGAAAACGCCGTTTTCGATGAGGGCAGAGCCGAAATGATAAATAAACGTATCCCGACAATGTCGGAGCAAAACAAAAAGACGGCAGAGGAAGTCCTTTACCGCTATTACCGCGCATTTGGTATAGAAAAGAGATGATAATATGCAGGGCGTACTCTTTAATACCCTGACAGTAATTATAGGAAGCATTCTCGGGTGTCTGCTCAAAAAGGGACTCCCAAAAAGAGTGACCGATACTGTTATGATCGGTCTCGGAATGTGTACCGTTTATATCGGAGTCAGCGGAATGCTCGGCGGCAAAAATCCACTTGTGCTGATACTGTCTGTCGCGTTCGGCGCGGCGATCGGTTCGGCTCTGCGCATCGACGACGGAATCCACAAGCTTGGGGATAATATCGAAAAGAAGTTCCGCAAAAACGGTAAAAGCGATATTTCGCTTGCCGAGGGCGCCGTCAACGGATGCCTTATATTCTGCGTCGGCGCGATGACGATAGTCGGCTCGCTTAACGCAGGCTTCGGTGATAATGCAATGCTTTATACGAAGTCGATTCTCGACCTTGTTTCGTCGACCGTGCTGGCATCGACTCTCGGAATTGGTGTGCTGCTCTCGGCAATATTCGTATTCGTGTTTCAGGGCGGTCTTGCCCTTCTTGCAGAATACATAAGTCCGATAATGACGGTCGAGCTGATTGCGGAGCTTACCTGCACGGGCTCGCTTATGGTCGCGCTTATAGGTCTGAATCTTATGAAGATAACGAAAATAAAGGTCGCGGATTATCTTCCCGCGCTTGTGTTCGTACCGCTTTTCGTGTATCTTACGGGACTTATTGAAAAGGTGGGAGTGCTATGAGCAAAAAGAAAGTGAAAAATAAGAAAAAGCTAATAATTGCCCTATCGGTCATCGGAATTATAGTCCTTATCTGGATCATAATCGCGACGGTTCCGAAAGGTAATAACTATAAGTACGATAATCCGATGATGAAGGAAGGGAGGCTTCCAATTCTGATCGCACATGGCGGCGGACATGGCGAGTTCCCCGACAATACACTTGAAGCCTTTTATAACGCTTACGATGCCGATCCGAACGTTATGATGGAGACCGACGTAAGCATTACGAAAGACGGCGTGGTAATCATTTCGCACGATACCACGCTCGACCGCAGGACAAACGCGACAGGAAAGATCGCAGACTGGAGCTATACCGAACTGCTGGCGCAGAAGGTAGATTTCAGCTACTTAAACGAAGTGAAAAAGGGAAGTCGCGTGGGCGAGCTTAATAAGTTCTCGGACGGCAACGGCATCGAGGTTCGACCGACAGATGTCCCGGGCTATCCGAACGGACTTCCCGGCAGAGATAAAGAGGTGTTCCTTGTCACGACGCTCGAGGATCTTATCGTCGCCTTCCCGAACAACAGAATAAACGTCGAAATAAAGCAAAACGGCGAAACGGGAAAACGCGCTCTCAATGCGGTCATCGAGCTTCTTAAAAAACACAACTGCTTCGACCGTGTAGTGCTCGCATCTTTCCACGACGAGATATACGCTGAGTTCGACGGCATCCAAAAGAATAATCGGCGTTTCATGTATTCCCCCTCGACGGGCGGCGTTGTTAAGTACGTCATACTCAGAACCCTTGGTCTTGACCTATTCTTCACTGATGGTATCTGTGTTTTTCAGATTCCGATGAAGGAGGCGGGCATTACGCTCGCAACCAAGGAACTCGTAAAAAATGCGCACGCCCACAATATTGCGGTACACTATTGGACGATAGACGATCCCGACGACATGAAATACCTCATCTCGATCGGCGCGGACGGTATAATGACAAACTATCCGCACCTGCTCAAGGAGGTTTATGAAAGCTATAAGAAATGATAACTGAAAAAGCTTATGCAAAAATCAACCTGTACCTCGACGTTCTGAACAAGCGCGAGGATGGGTACCATAATATTAAAAGCGTCATGGTCGAGGTCAAAAGCGATAGCTTTTACGATACGGTAACGGTACGCAAGGCGGAGAGCAGAAGTATGACCTGCACAGACCCGACCTTGACCGTTGGCGACGATAACCTCTGCCTCAAAGCCGCAAACGCTTTCTTCTGCGCTCTTGAAAGCGGCGACGGATGCTTTATAGAGCTTGAAAAGCACCTGCCCAGAGAGGCAGGACTCGGCGGCGGAAGCTCCGACGCGGCGGCAGTCCTGCGCGCGCTTAACCGACTTTACGATAATGTCTTTACGACCGACGAGCTATGCAAGATAGGAGCGAAGATCGGTGCTGACGTGCCTTTCTGCGTCGTCGGCGGAACGATGCTCGCCGAGGGCATCGGAGAGATGCTCAGTCCGTTCCCACCTCTGCCCGAATGTCATATCGTGATCAGCGGCGGTGTCGGTAAGGTATCGACACCCGAGGCGTATCGGATAATAGACAACACGCCGCCAAGTGCGAAAGGCGACGTCGAAGCCCTCCGCAAGGCGATCGAAAACGGAGACCTGAAAGAGATCGGCAAGCACCTTTACAATAGATTCGAGGACACGCTTCCGAGCTGTCAAGAGGTCAAAAATTGCTTCACCGAAAACGGCGCATTAGGTACCCTTATGTCCGGCTCCGGCTCGGCAGTTTTCGGACTGTTTGACACCGAAAAAGACGCAAAAGCGGCACAAAACGGGCTCATTTCGGCAGGCTTCAGCGCATTTTTGGCATAAAAATGAATCAAAACCATGCTACGATCACATCTTGTTTAAAAAAGTGACATAATAATGCAAAGGAAGGCGGCAATCCATTGTTTAAACGAATGTTAGCAATAATATTATTGCTTTTTGTCCTCGTTTCTTGTTTATCCGTTCCAGCTTATGCTGCTAAATCGTCAATTTCCGACAACTCTGAAATTATCCCGTTACGCGCCGGCGGCGGAGGTGGCGGCGGCGGAGGTGGCGGCGGCGGTGGAGGTGGAGGTGGTGCTGGCGGTAGTGGCACCTCACACAGTCGCGTATCAAGTCGACCGTCATCGTTTCTTGGAACTATTTTCCATTTTATATTACTTCCGATTGTGATGCTTTCTTCGTCAATTGCTTTCTATATTAAGCTCACAAAACGCTCGAGGAAATCAAAGCAGTTAATGAAACGAATGAGGCGGAGCGATAATGCATGGAAATATAGTGATATATCCGAAACGGTATATGATAGCTATATGGCAATTCAAAAGGCGTGGACCGATAGAGATTTAAGTACAGTATCGAAGTATATGTCAAACGAATTGCTTGCTGAATTTCAAACCAAGATCGATTGGATGAAAGTACGCAACGAAAGAAACGTTCTTATTGATATAGAGCTTCTCAAGGCGCTTCCGGTTGCCGTTCATGATGATCTCGATAATTCCCGTGATTATGTATGGTTCTATATAAAAGGCAGAATGGTTGATTATACTGTCGATGAAAATACAATGACTAAGATATCGGGAAGCACTTCAGCTACCTCCTTCATTGAATATTGGCAGTATGTAAGACGAGATGATTCTTGGGTGCTTAACAAGATTCTTCAAAAGGAAGAATCGGACCTGATTCCTTTTACAGAATAATTATTTGGCAAAAAACGGCACAAAACGGTCTCATAAACGCCGGCTGCAGCGCATTTTTGGCATAAAATACAGCTCCACCCAATCGGGTGGAGCTGTTTAACTTTATCTGTGATTCGCCGCTTGGCTTTCAAAATATTCCTCGTATCCGTAGACCTGTATCGCGGGGACGTATGTCTTTGCGTAGGTGATAGTACCGTTTTTATTTGTGTAGAGCTTCTTGTAAAAAGCATAGAACGGTATTACGGCTGTTGACGTATCAGGAAACCTGTCGTAAACGTATTCTATATCGACGAAATCATAGTCATCAAAGCTTATCTTGTCTTGTGCTTTCATACAAATAGGGCAGTTGTGACCGCCGAATACGTAGCCCTTATATAAAAGCTCCTCTGCTTTTTTGAGAGAAATACGCTTGGCGTTTGCGATGTGATCGTATTCTTTTGAAATGTCGTTTCTGTATTTGGTATAGTAAATATTTACGTCTGTAAAGACATGACTGCTTTCAGGATCATTGGAATTGGTGTCGGGTGCATCAAACAATAAATCAATATAATCGGAAACCGGATAATTTTGATGCTTGTTCAGCGGATGTGCGTTTTCGTTATAAAAGTATATATATATTCTATCTGCGCCGGTTTCTCTCCCTTTATAAAAGCTTCGCACAACTTTTGCGTTCTTAAAAGACACACCCAAAATGTCAAACAGCTTGTTTTTTACCGATTCGAGGGATTCAAGTATTTCCTCGTCACTCATCCGCTGGTCTATTTGCACGGTCTCTCCGTCTAAAATGACCGTGCTATCACCGTCGTTCGAATTAGCATCCCAAAAATTTACTTTGCTGGTTGTTTCATTTTGCTCGATACTGAAATGGTATTTTCCAATATTTCCAAAAGAATATATTTCATCTCCGTCATTAACGTCTTTTCTTTTATATTCGGGAGCAACTCCGCCGAGGGCGTTAATCAATTTAGGAAGAACACTCCCGGAGAACTCTTTATATTCCTTTTCGTTAACCTTTTTGGTTTGTATGGCGTATTTATATATCGGCAAATACTTGCTATCGGGTATTTCGTTAATATACAAATACTTTTCGTCGGGTACGTATTGCGTTGTATAAGCGTTTGTTTCTCCATCATAACTGGGCGAAAACAGCTTTGCAATATCCGATGCCGAGTAATGTGCCGTATTCCAGGTCGGAACGATGTTTGAGATAACAGATAGTACCACGCTTGCAATCAGCGCAATGCACGCGGCAAGTGCGCCGACGCGTACCCAAATGCTTCTTTTACTTGCGTTTCTTTTAAGTCGATTGTCCATCGAAACGAAGCGTTCGACTATGTCGGAATCTATATTACTTACGCCATCTAAAAACTCATTTTCCTTCACAGAGTGTAGCCCTCCTTTTTTAGCTTTTCTTTAAGCTCGCTCTTAATAGCCGCGATCTCCTTGTTGACCGTTGATTCGCTGCAGGAAAGCGCTTTTGCAATCTCCTTTATCGGGCGCGCAACGTAATATCTGCTCATAAAGATATACATTCGCCTTTCCGACAGCGAGCGGACGAAGTCGCTTATAACGCGTCCAAGCTCCCTTGCGTCTGCCTCGGAATACATATCGTCCTCCGATATGAAATCCTCAAGCTCGGATAATGAAACAGTCATTTCCGACGCGACACGCTTCTGCCTTTTTCGCGCCTTGTAGCAGTCTATTGCCGTCCGACGCATAATTGTAGCAAGAAACGCCTGCAAAAATGACGGGCGGGCAGGCGGGATCGAGTTCCACGCTCCGACGTAGGTATCGTTCAGACATTCTTCCTCGTCGGCGGTGTCGTGAACGATATTGTGTGCAACCGAAAGCAAAAACCTCTTGTATTTTGTGTCGGTTTCCTTGATGGCTTGCTCGTCGCGTTGCCAATAAAGCTCGACGATTTTTTCGTCGCTTATGATCGGTGTCTGCTTGCTTTGAAGTTCCATACCGTACCTCCTTTTTCGATAGTCTGAAAGGCCCTTCATAAATACAGTCGACAAAAATTGGAAAAACTGTAAAAGAAATTGAGTTTTTTATATTATATCATATTGAGAAGAATGTGTAAATGCTTTGAATGAAGGTGATGTAACATCGTTTTTACGCGGGCGAGCAATGGTCGCCCCTACGAGAGGATATTGAACGTAAATTTGTAGGGACAGGCAACCTCGGAACCCCCAAAGCTCATTTCATTCGCTTCGGGGAACCCCTCGCCTCGACTGTCCGCACGGGAACAATATAACATTGTTTTGCACGGGAGGGGAAACCTCTTCCCTACCAACAACGTGGCGAAGCATCGGGGCGTTGTTAGGCTCCCTTGTGTAAAGGGAGCTCCGCGAAGCGGTGAGGGATTGTTGTTAAAAGATTTCTAATTTTCTACAATTCCTCAGTCTCGCCTTTGGCTCGACAGCTCCCTTTACACAAGGGAGCCTAAAGTAACACCGTTTTCGCGCGGACAGTCGAGGACGCCTGTCCCTACAAACAACGTGACGAAGATTTCTTAATTAAGGCATAAAAACCGCCCTGCTCATTTGAACAAGGCGGTTTTGGTGTTTATAACGGTTTTGACGAAATTCTCGCGTAGGCGCGGGGGAACTGCGGAGGGGTATCGCGGCGTTTGTCGATTATGATGAGGCATCGTTCCTCGTTTTCGCCTCCTACGAGGGTGAATTTCTTGATCTCGCGCGGCTTGCCGCCGAGTGTGCCGATGCCCGAAAGGGCTTCCGAAAGCTCCTCATCTGCGAGTCGGCTCTTCATTGACAGGAACACTCCGCCGACCTTCAAAAACGGCAGGCAAAGCTCTGAAAGTACGTTCAGGCGCGCGACAGCGCGTGCGCTGACTACAGTGTAGCGCTGACGGTAGCTGCGGTTGTTCGCGAGTGTCTCGGCACGTGCCGAGATCGTCTTAAGGTTATTTATGCCGAGTTTTTCGGCGGTAGATCTTATAAACTCGATCTTTTTGCCCGTGCTGTCGAGGGCTGTGACCGATATGTCAGGACGGAGGATCGCAAACGGAAAGGCGGGAAGTCCTGCGCCGCTTCCGACGTCGAGCAGGTCTGCCCCCTGCGGTATGTCGTTTATACAAACGGCACAGTCGGCGATATGCTTGATTATCGCCTCGTCGGGATCCTTTATTGCTGTGAGATTTGTCGTTTTGTTCGTTTCGAGAAGCTCGGTCAGATAATCGGAGAGGAGCTTCGCTTGCGGATTATTGATGGACACACCGTTATCTTTTAGTGCGGTCTTTATTTTTTCTGAATACATTTTGACCTCTTGGATAGAGAGTATTGATGAATCGGGGCGTTACCTTGCCTTCCCCTCAGGGGAAGGTGGATTTTTGCCGTAGGCAAAAAGACGGATGAGGTGTAGGCGGCGACGCCGCCGTTGTAGGGGGTGACAACCTCGGGAACCCCAAAAACTCGCTTTGCTTGTTTTCGGGAACCCATGCCTCGACGCCCCGTTCCAAAAGTAATGTAACATTGTTTAGGTAACGGACGCTTCGCGTCCTACACCTCATCCGTCTTCGCTGCGCTCAGACACCTTCCCCTGAGGGGAAGGCAAGAATATGTATCGAAGCGTCTAATTGTTTGCAATAGAGTAAACGCGGTGAGTGCCCGGAGATTACTCCTTCGCTTTAAGCCATATAAGCAGCACCGAAATATCTGCAGGGCTGACACCGCTTATGCGTGACGCCTGGCCGATGTCGGAGGGCTTTATCTTATTCAGCTTCTGACGTGCTTCAAGGCGGAGTCCGTCGATCTTCGAATAGTCGATGTCGGGCGAGAGCTTCTTTTCGGAGAGCTTTTCAAGCTTCTTTGCCTCATTCTTCTGGCGCTCGATGTAACCTTCGTATTTTATCTGTACCTCGGCTTCATAGCGCACGCGGTATGGGAGGGTCGGGCGCGTCGTATCAAACTCAGCGAGCATTTCGTAGCTCACCTGCGGACGGCGGATGAGGTCGGATAGGCGCATACCTGTCGTCATCGGTACTGTTCCTGCCTCGGTCAGAAGCTCGTTTAATTTATCGGACGGGGGAATCGAGGTCTTGGATAGACGTCTTATCTCGTCCTTTATCATTTGCTGTTCGTTTAAGTATGCCTCGTAGCGTGCGTCGCTTATGAGACCTGCGTATCTGCCGTACTCGATGAGACGTTCTTCCGCGTTATCCTGACGGAGAAGCAGACGGTATTCGGAGCGCGAGGTCATAATTCTGTACGGCTCGTTCGTGCCCTTTGTGACGAGGTCGTCGATGAGGGTACCGATATATGAGCTGTCGCGCGTGAGGATGATCTGTTCGCGTCCTTGGAGGTCAAGGGCGGCGTTGATGCCCGCGATAAGTCCCTGCGCGGCGGCTTCCTCGTAGCCCGAGGTGCCGTTGAACTGACCTGCGCCGTAAAGTCCTTTTATTGCCTTGAATTCAAGCGTTGGGTAAAGCTCTGTCGGGTCACAGCAGTCGTATTCGATGGCGTAGGCGTTACGCATTACCTGCGCATTCTCAAAGCCCTTTATCGAATGAAGCATATCCTCCTGCACGTCTTCGGGAAGCGAGGAAGAAAAGCCCTGAAGGTACATTTCGTCGGTATCGGCACCCGTCGGTTCGACGAAGAGCTGATGGCGCTCCTTATCGGAGAAGCGGACGACCTTGTCCTCGATGCTCGGGCAATAGCGCGGTCCTACGCCCTCGATAACGCCCGAATAGAGGGGCGAACGGTGAAGGTTCGCACGGATTATCTCGTGAGTTCCGACGTTCGTATATGCGGTGTGGCAGGGGATCTGCGCGATGCCGTTAAGCGCTTCGGGATCGGTATCACGCGAATATGGCGTTATATATTCTTCGCCGTCCTGACGCTCGAGGATGTCGAGGTCTATGGTACGGCGGTGTATTCGTGCGGGGGTGCCAGTCTTGAATCGGCGGAGAGTTATGCCGTGTTCTCGCAGGTTATCGGAAAGTCCCTTTGACGGAAGCATTCCGTCGGGACCCGACGAAAAGGCGTTTTCGCCGACGACGATACGGCTGTCGAGATAGGTTCCGCTTGCGATTATCACGCACTCGCATTTCCACTCGGTGCCGAGCGCTGTTACGACACCTGTCACCTTGCCATCTTCGATATTGATCCTTACGATCTCTGCCTGAACGAGACGGAGGTTTTCGGTATGCTCGATGACGCCCTTCATTACCGAACGGTAACGAAGACGATCTGCCTGTATTCTTTTTGAACGGACGGCGGGGCCTTTGCCCGTATTGAGGGTACGGCTCTGGAGGGTGACCTTGTCGGCACTTCTGCCCATCTCACCGCCGAGCGCGTCTATTTCAAAAACGAGGTGACCTTTGCCTGTACCGCCTATTGACGGGTTGCAGGGCATATTGCCGATGGCGTCAAGGTTCATTGTGAAGAGAACCGTGTCGATGCCCATTCTTGCCGAGGCGAGTGCAGCCTCAATTCCTGCGTGACCTGCGCCGATGACGGAGATTTTTGTGGTTTTTATCATTGTATTTTCCGATAATTCGTTTTAATATTTTGGGGAGATTTTTGTAGGGGCGACCATTGGTCGCCCGTTTAGCAACGAAGTATTATTTGGGGGCGACCAATGGTCGCCCCTACGATATAGAGTGACCGTGGATAATATTATCTCTTCTCAACGAGGAAGAAAAACGGCGACGTTGGGGAATTGACTATACGGAGCTGCGAGACACATATTTTGCGTCTATCGAGGGTGGAAAAATACTCGGTAAGCATATTTCCTTCAAGCGTTCCCTCCTCGTGACCGGGGTAGACTGCGATCAGAAGTCCGCCGTCGTCTTCAAGGAGACGAAGCGCTGCTTCGACTGCCTTCATCGTTGACTCGCGGAGAGTTGTAACCGTTTTGTCGGAGCCGGGAAGGTATCCGAGGTTGAACATTCCTGCGCAGATAGGCTCTTTTACGTAATTCTCGACGTTTGCATGCGAATCGAGGATCAAGGTATAGTTCTTCGGGCAACCGCTATCATGAAGGAGCTTTTCGGAGCTTTCGAGCGCCGCCTTCTGAATATCAAATGCGTAGACCTTGCCGTTTTCGCCGACCTTATTTGAAAGCCAGAGGGTATCGTGACCGTTTCCCATCGTGAAATCGACTACGGTTCCGCCTTCCTTAATGTGGCTTTCTATAAACTGCTTTTCAACTGTTAACAGGTCTATCATTTGCTCGGATTGATATAGGGCCAATATGCCTTGAAGTAGTTAATGCCCGAAACGAGGGTCGCGAATGCGGAGATACCGACGAGAACGTAGGTTGCGATATTGTTCGTATTGAAAACGTATGTGCAGAATACGGGCTCGATGATTGCGACGATAACTGCTACCATCTGCGATACGGTCTTGATCTTGCCCATGATGTCAGCCGCGATAACGACCTTTGACGATACGATCATACGGAGCGATGTTACTGCAAGCTCGCGGAAGAGGATGATGAACAGGCACCAGAACATAAAGGTCAAGTAGAACTTATTGTCAGCGTGCTTAACGAGAAGCGCAAGGTAGGATCCGATGATGAGGAGCTTATCGGCAACGGGATCGAGGAACTTTCCAAAGTCGGTGACGAGGTTGTATTTTCTTGCGATCTTACCGTCGAGCATATCGGTAAGGGATGTTACCGAGAAGAGAACGAGTCCGACGATGGCGAAGATAAGGTGGAGCATCTCGTTATTCGGATAGAAGTTGAACGCGATGAAGAACATACAGAAAGGAACAAGGATGATGCGGAGAATTGTAAGCTTATTCGGTAGATTCATTTTAATACCTCTTTCATATCATTTCGCCGAAGAGATCGTAATCTATGGCGTCGGTTATTTTTACTTTTACAAATTCGCCCTCTTTGGGCTTTCTTTTTGATGAGAAGTAGACCTTTCCATCGATCTCGGGTGCGTCTGCCTCACTGCGTCCGAAGAAGGTCTCGGCGACGGGATCGAAGCCATCGCAGAGGACATTGACGGTCGAGCCGATCTTCTTTTGGTTCAATTCCTCGTGTATATCGAGCTGGAGCGCCATTATTTCGTCGTAGCGGTCCTGTTTTATCTGCTCATCGATCTGATCGGGCAGGTCATAGGCGGGTGTGTCCTCCTCACGCGAGTAGGGGAACGCGCCGAAGCGGTCGAACTTTGCTTCCTTTATGTACTCGCAAAGCTCGGTGAAATCCTCCTCGGTCTCGCCCGGGAAGCCGACGATCGCCGTCGTTCTTATTACGATTCCCGGAACGCGCTCGCGCAGACGCTTGACTGTGTCGCGGACACATTGTCCGTCGCCGTGGCGGTTCATCGCCTTGAGCATATTATCGGAGATGTGCTGTATCGGGAGGTCGATATATTTTACGACTCTGTCGTTATTTGCGATCTCGTTTACAAGCTCGTCGGTTATCTTATCGGGGTAGCAGTAGAGGAGACGGAACCACGGGATCGTGGTGTTTTTCGTTAGCTCACGAATGAGACGCGCAAGGGAATACTCGCCGTAGATATCAAGACCGTAGCGCGAGGTGTCCTGCGCGACGATGACGAGCTCCTTTACGCCAAGCTCCTCAAGCGATTTTGCTTCCTCGACGATGTCCTCGATCTTGCGGCTGCGGAAGCGTCCTCGGATGTTCGGGATCGCACAGTAGGAGCAACGGTTATCACAGCCCTCCGCGATCTTTATGTAGGCGGTATAATCGGGTGTGGTAACAACTCTTTCGCCGCCGAGGACAAGCTCCTCGTTAGGCTCGCAGGAGAGGTATTTTTCTCCCTTGCTTACCGTTTCGACCGCTTTCACGATATTGTGAATGCTTCCCGTTCCGACGACAGCGTCGACCTCGGGGAGCTCGGTAAAGATCTGATCGCGATAGCGCTCGGCAAGGCATCCGCAACAGATAATGCCCTTTAGCTTTCTGTTTTGCTTCAGCCACGCGACGTCGAGAATGTTGTCGATGGCTTCCTGCTTTGCGCTTTCTATGAAGCCGCAGGTGTTTACGATTATTATATCCGCCTCAATGTCCTCGGCGGTTATTTCATAGCCCGCATCGACCAGCTCGCGAAGCATAACTTCGGTGTCTATTTGGTTTTTTGGGCAACCGAGGGAGATGAAGCCGATTATCGGTTTTTTCATTTTTGATTCCTCTTGTGTGTTAGATATGCATACATGATTATTATAATACTTTTCACACGAGATGTCAAGAAAAAAGCACCCCTTCGGGTGCTTTTTATATTACTGATAACTGCTGTACCAGACGCGGCACTTATAGAAGCGTCCCATATTGGAGTTTATCTGAACGGAGACCTTCTTTTCTCCCGCCTGAACGTAGTTGAGAATGGTCGAATTCCACTTTTCGAGAAGTCCGTCGGGGTAGATATAGATCATGTCGCCGTTAAGAAATCTTCCTACTCCCTTTACGTCTTTTCTTACCGCCTTTGATACGCCGCTGAAGGCGTCGGAGAAGGTCTTGTTTACCTTGTCGTACACGAGCACCATATTTCCGGTTGAAACGAGAAGCCAATCTTTGTTACCGAAATAAGGCTGAAGATCGTGAAGATTGCCGTCGGGCGTCGTGACGCTCAGCTCCTCGTCCTTTACGATGTTAACGGAGCCGTCGGCGTTCAAGGTCACTCTGTAAGCAAACAGCATATTTGAGCCCGCGCCCCAAAGAACCTCGTTTTTGGGATCCCAAAGAAGCCCGTGAGCATCGTGATGAGGCATTTCAAATCGGATCGCTGTCGGATCGTCACTGTTCAGATCATAAAAATGAATATCGTGTCCGACAGTGCCGCCAACGGCGACGATTCCGTTTGGAAGAAGCTCTATACTGTGCGAGTTTTCGGGTGTGTTCTCGGTGGACCACAGGACTTCTTTTGTTTCGTAAGAGATCATTTCGGCGTGTGTGCCGGAGGTATAGAGAACGACCTCGCCGTAGGTCGGGTGGTTACGAAGCTTGAAGCCGCCGGCACCGCGTGGTCTGTTACTGCTCCAAACGAGCGATGTCGCATCCATGCGTCCGCCTGAAATATCATACACCTCAACGCATTTCGTCGTGCCGTTTGCCATTCCGACGAGCAGAGCGTTTTCGGTTGAAACGGTGCCCGTTACGCTGAGCGTTTTTGAAACGTAACCGCTTTGGTAATCAATATTGTTCAGAAATGCTCCGACTCCGCGGGCAAGAGCGATGTCGTTTCCGCCGACGATGACGATCTTATTTCCGTAGATCCTTACTCTGTATTCGTTTTCGCCGATTCCCTCGGAAAGGGAGAGGGATTCCTCTCTTTTCGTATCTCCGACGAGTATCTCGTAAGTGCTTTTGTCATCCTTGATGGCGGCAGACGTGCTTACCCTGAATATTCCGCCGAAGTTTTTGCGGAGCTCCGATGCGATCGTCTGTGCAACGTTTTTGACGACGGTGCTTGCTTTGACATCGGTTATAACGGTGAAATTTGCTTCTCCGCTCTCGTCGGTGAAGTTAAGCACTTGACTCTTAACTGCGGGCGTATTTTCCCTTTCGCATGCGAAAAGCGTAAGTAACGACGTAATTACAAGTAAAAATGCGATCGTTCTTTTCATTACTGATAACTACCGTACCAGACGCGGCACTTATAGAAGCGTCCCATATTGGAGGGGACGATACCGACGACCTTTGAGCCGTTCGGGATAAAGGTGAGGTAGGTGGTATTCCAACCGCCGCCCTGACCGTTATCGTTTCCGCCGTCGTAGAACATATAGATCTGATCGCCGTTAAGGAAGCGTCCGACGCCCTTTACGTGGTCGGTCGTAGCGCCTGCTACGCCCTCATACGCGTCCTTTACGGTCTTGCTGACCTTGTCGTAGACGTAAACGTGCGTAGATGTTGAGATGATGAGCCAATCCTCGTTTCCGTAATAGGGCTGAAGATCGTGCAGACCGCTCTGAGGAGTAACGTAGCTGAGCTCCTCGTTGACGGTTGCGGTGATCGTGCCGTCAGAATTGAGGGTGACTGTAAAAGCAGTAAGCTTGTTTTCTCCCGCCGCCCAAAGAACCTCGTTCTTGGGATCCCAAAGCAGACCGTGAGCATCACGGAAGGGGATCTCGAGGACGACTGCGGTAGGATCGTCGGCATTGAGATTATAGAAATGGATATCGTGTCCGACGGTGCCGCCCGTTGCGATCACTCCGTTCGGAAGAAGCTCGAGGGAGTGTCCGTTTTCGGAGGAATTTGTTGTTCTCCAGAGAACCTCCTTGGTCTCATAGGAGATCATTTCGGCGATCGTGCCGCCGATCACGAGGACAACGTCACCGTAGGTCGGGTGATTACGGAATTTGAAGCCGCTGATCGTCGAGCAGGTCGTTTTTGCGCTCCAAAGGAGGGAGGTCGCGTTCATATTACCCGAAGAAATATCGTAAACCTCGACGCACTTCGACGTCTGGTTTGCCATACCGACGGGGAGAGCTTCACTGCCGCCGATCGTCTTTGAAACGTTAAGCGATTTCGGAACCGACTTATTCTCGTAATCAATCAAGCCAAGGAGCTCACCTATTGCGCGGGAGAGCGCCGCATCGTTGCCGCCCACGAGGACGATCTTTCTGCCGATTACCTTGATCCTGTATTCACTCTCGGAAATTCCCGCGGCGAGAGAGACCGATTCCGCTCTGCCTGTCGGTCCGATAAGGATCTCATAGCTGTTCTTATCTTCCTTTACCGACGAGGGGTAAGAGATGCGGTATACACCGCCGATGTTCTTTCTAAGCTCGGAGCTCAAGAGCGAGACCGAGTTTTTGACGGGGGTGCTTGCCTTGTTATAGGAAATAATTGTAAACCTTGACTTTCCGTCCTTGTCGACGAAGGAAAGGTCGGCTCCCTTATCGGGATCGGCTTTCTTCCCGCCTCCGTTATCGCACGCACAGAGGGCAAGGAGGGAGGTAAGGGCAAGAATTACAGAGACAAACTTTTTCATGATGCTTTCCTCACTTTACGTTTTTATGCAGGTCGGCGCAGAGGAACTTTCTTGCGCGCTCAACGGAATCCTTGGAGTTTCCCCAATCTTCCTTTTCGTAGCGATAATCGAATTTTTTGCAGAACCACGAGACGTCCTCTCGGAGCGTGTCGAAATAATCGTAGACAGGCTTTGAGACCGCCTTGTAGAAATCGGGATAGCCCTTTTTCATTTCGTCCTTTGCCGTTTCGAGCCACATTCTGAAGTGAGGCAGGCATATATAAGGCTGTTTTTGAACCTTCGCGCGGAACGCCTCGTCCTCTGTCCAGAGGAGAGCGGCGTTTGAGAGCATTCGGGAAAAATTATGGTCGATACGGGAGCAGATATAGCAGGACTCGTCGAGCTTGGATAAGCGCTTCGGCGCCGATGCGCCGACTCGTCCGACAAGGGCGAGGAGGGCGTTATCGTCAATTTCCTTTCTCAGCTGATCGAGGTGAGATTCGAGCATAAGACCGAGAGGAAGGCGTTTTTTTGCTTCAAGAAGTCGGTCAAAATGCGTCGGGCAGAAGCCCTGCTCGTTTGTTTTTTGTCTTGTGTCGGGCTCCATCATCGATGCGCCGAGAATGAGATCGATCTCATTCTGCTCAAGAATATTGTAAAGGCGGCAGAAGGGACAGCCGAGAGTGTGATCTTCGGCACAGGCTTCAAACGCCTCGTTTACCGGTATTGTGTAAATTGTTTCACTCATACTATTACCTTAAACCGCAACGGGGAAGCGTCCGATCTTCTCGCCGTGCTGATAGTTTTCAACCTTGAAGCTATCGGGAGTGAAATCGTAGAAATTATCGACCGCGGGATCGAGCGTCACCTTTGGCGCGTCGTAGGGCGTGCGGGAAAGCAGCTCCTCGACTATCGGAATGTGTCTGTCGTAAATGTGTGCGTCGGCAATTACGTGAACGAGCTCGCCCGCCCGCAGACCGCTAACCTGAGCGAACATCATGAGAAGCGCCGCGTACTGAGCGACGTTCCAGGCGTTTGCCGCGAGCATATCCTGCGAGCGCTGGTTAAGGATGGCGTTAAGAACGCCGTCGGTCACGTTGAAGGTCATGCTGTATGCGCAGGGGTAGAGCGCCATTTCGTTCAGGTCTGCGAAGTTATAGAGGTTCGTCATTATTCTGCGGGAGCAGGGATTGTTTTTCAGATCGTAGAGAACGCGGTCGACCATGTCGAACTCGCCCTCTTTATACTTATGCTTGACGCCCATCTGATAGCCGTAAGCCTTACCGATCGAGCCGTTTTCATCGGCCCAGGCGTCCCAGATATGCGAGCCGAGGTCTTTTATATTATTCGACTTCCTCTGCCATATCCAGAGGATCTCGTCTACCGCCGAGCGGAGCGATATCGGGCGTAGGGTGATGAGGGGGAAATCCTCCTGAAGATCATAGCGGTTAACGACGCCGAAAAGCTTTTTTGTGTAAGCAGGGGTACCGTCGTCCCATTTTGGGCGTACCTTTTCGTCGGTCACAAGCGTTCCTTTTTCAAGAATATCGCGGCAGGTATTTATAAATGCTCTGTCAGCGGAACTCATATCAATTCTCCAATCAGTTGTTTTAACAATATTCTACAACATTTTCCCGTTAAAAACAAGAGTATTTACCGCGTTTTTGCTCTTTTTGCCGACATTTTTTGTCGTTTATAATGAGAAATTGCATTAAATTTTTTCTCCTCTTTCGCTAATTGCCGAAAAATAGGGAATGGTATTGATTTTTCAGAATATTGTGGTATAATCTTCAAGGAAAGTTTGAATGACATCAATTGAAAGGTTACTTGTATGTTTGATAATGTAGTAGAAATAATCGCAAATCAGCTTCAGATAGATATCGACATGATAGACGGCTCCTGCAAGGTAATGGAAGATCTCGGCGCAGATTCTCTTGACGTTGTCGAAATGCTTATGGCAATGGAGGAGACCTTCGGTATCTCGGTTCCCGATGAGGATATTGAGGATCTTATAACGGTAAACGACGTTGTCGCTTACGTCGAGAGCAATATGTAAATGCTTCCCGCTCAGGCGGGGTTTTTTATTTTGCACTTTGGAAGAGTTTTTTGCTGCGGGCGAGCAATGCTCGCCCCTACGAGGACGGTTATAATTCTCTTGTAGGGGCGACCCTTGGGAACCCCCAAAGCTCATTTCATTCGCTTCGGGGAACCCCGATATTGGTCGCCCGTTTTGGTGTGATGTAATACCGGTTTATGCGGTTAACCGAATAAACAAAAAACAAGCGACCGAGGTCGCTTGTTTTTTTATTATGCTTTTGAAAATTTCTTTTTAAGATATGCCCTGAAGCGATCGCAATATACAAACGGATAAACGACGGCGCAGACGACGAGCGCCCACGGCATATCGATTATCGAGTGCTGCTTCAGAAATACTGTCGAAAGAGCTATCAGAACAGTCATTACCGTGAAGACTATCCTCCAGCCCGTTTTTCCGAAGAGCTTGCTGTGCCATGCGGCAACAGACACCGCGACGGCTCCCGTTACATGAAGCGAGGGGCATACGTTGGTGTTCGTATCGAAGTCGTAAAAATCAGACATAAAGCGAGTGAGGAAATTGCTTCGTCCGAGATTTTCAATATCGGGGCGAAGCTCCTGCATCGTCGGGAAAAATATGTATATAATGATCGTTATCGTGTAGGTCCCGATCACAAAGTACATATATTTTTTGAATGCCTCGGTATCGAACAGTATTGTGTAAACGTACATCCCGACCAGGTAAACGAACCATATCATGTACGGTATTACAAATAGCTCGCAGAAAGGTATCAGGTCGTCAAGAGGCGAATATACGACGTAGTGCTTGCAGTTTTCAACGGTACGGAAAACCTCAAGCGACGAGAAGCAGATACCGAATATCGGCCAGAACAAAAGTAGTAGCAGGTATCTGTATTCGCCGCAAAACAGGGTTTTTAACGTAAGACGGCGAAAGTCGACCAGCTTAAGCCGTTCGCTCTCGTTAGTTTTTTTATTCATGGGGGATTACCTTTTGAATGTGCATTGTGTGAACGTATTCAACGATCTCACGCGCCGATCGGTGCGAAAATTCTGCCTTCATTTTTTCTCTCATATCGTTTTGCAAGGCATCTGAAGCGAGAAGGGTGCTGATTATGCTTGAAATATTCTCGGGCGTTTCGCCGAAGAAGGCAAAGCCGTGGTCGACGAAATAGTTTCGGTTGTGTATCTCAAGACCCGGAATTGCATCCATAAAGACTATGGGCAGATTCTTCACTCCTGCCTCGGTAGATGATAAGCCTCCCGCCTTTGTGATTATAAGCTCCGAGGCGTCCATATAGGTCGGAATTTCCTTAGTGAAGCCGACGGGCAGGATATTGCTTTTTTCTTCCGAAAGAAGGGTTAGCTCGGAGAGCAGCCTTTCGTTTTTGCCGCAGACTGCGACGAGAAGGCAATCATCGGGAAGAACCTCGGAAACCGCATCTGCTGTTTTTTCGATCGGACCGCAGCCCATGCTTCCGCTCATAAGAAGAATTATTCTTTTCTCAAAAGGCAATCCGAGCTTTGCTTTAGCTTCGTTTTTGCCCATCCTTGTATAAAAGTCCTCGCGAACGGGTATGCCGACGGGGACGATGATCTCTTCTTTCGTTCCGAGTGAAACAAATTCTTCGGTTAAGCCCTCGGAGGGAGTGAAGCAGGCTTCTACGTTGGAGAAGCTCGCACCCGGAGAGCAGGTGTAATCGGTAACGACGAGGTATGTCTGTTGTTCCTTGCCGTAGGTCTTGCGAAACTCTGTTACCATAAGGGAAGCAAAGATGTGCGTGCAGATGACAATGTCATATTTGCCTGCGGTAATTGCTTTGTGGAGCTTTTCTGACGGCACTTTCGCAAGAGGAGAAATGCGCTTTGAGGGTTTTTGACGCTTTTCGCGTATTTCGTTTTTGATCTCTGTCACTTTTTCGAAGAATCGGTAGCCAAGACCGAAAAGCTCGGGGATATTATTGTATAAGAATACGTGGCCCTCGACGATAAGCTTGCTTGTTGCTTTCGGCCAGAAGGACATCGCGTCCCATATATCGACGGTATCGCCGATTCTCTCAGCTTCCTCGCGGATCGCGCGTGCGGCGGAATTATGTCCTTCGCCGGTGTTACAGGATAGAATCAGTATATTCATTTGCTGAGCCGCGCCTCCCGGCGTATCAGCCTTTCTTCGGCGAGAAGGTACTGCGGACGGTTATAGCGCTGGATCATTATAAATGGCAAATTGCCAATGAAGCAGAATATATAAAGAATGGCGCCGAGCTTTCCCGGACAGATAAAGAGAACACCGATGGATAGAATAATGAGCGCTATGTGAACTATTTCAGCCACGCAGGTCTCCTTTATCAATGCGCGGATATCGGACGAGGTCGTGCCCGTCTCGACTTTTTTGGGGCGAAGAAATGGGAGGCACTTGCTCGCGTCGGGAACCTTACCCTTCCATTTTCTTATTGCGAGCTTATCGTATACCTTTCCGTTTCTTTCCCATTTGTGACTTTTGAAAGGATGCTTGGTTTCGTCCAATTTGTCGCGGTTAATGAAAATCGCAAATACATTTGAAAGCGCGCCGATCACCGCGACGTAAATGACGCCCATCCAAAATCTTTTAATCAATTTTTACACCTCACTCTTTTCCTCGTCTATATCTCTTATGTGCTCAGACGCGGTAAAGAAACACTTTGCGTAGCTGACAAATGAGAATACCATGAATACAGAGCACACGGCAACTATGCAGTATACTCCTGCCGTCGGTATGTTATTGAATACAACGAGCGCAGCCATGCTGACGAATAGCACAGTCGTGCAAATTTTTCCCGCAAAGAGTGCGCCGTCGAGCATTTTTCCATTATGGAGCAGACGGCAAGCCATTACGAACATGAAGCCCTCCTTAATGAGGAAAACGATAAGGAGCGGCAGTATTTCAAGGTTACGAAGCGTAAGGCAGATAATAACTATGCCTTGAGTCAGCTTGTCCGCAAATGGATCGAGCATTATTCCGATGCGGGAGCGCATATTGAATTTTCTTGCGATAAGACCGTCGACCATATCGGTCAGCGCTGACACGATGAATACCGACGCCGCCACTATATAGTCCTTCATGCTCTGAGCCTTCATATACAGCACCGCGTAGACGGGGATCAGAAGTATTCTGAAGACGCTGAGTAAATTTGGAATTGTGAATATCTCTTTTTTTGAATATTTCATTACGTTCTCCGTGAGAATTAGTAATATTTTTTATTGTGAAATTTATTCCTGTTCTTCGGGTTCTTTCGTTTCCGATTCTTCCTGCGCCGCTCTGTTTTTCTTTGCTTTTAGTCGGGATGAGACATCGTTCTTTACGAGCGTGTAGATTATCGAAGCGAGCGGAATGAATACCAGCATTCCGACAACTCCGTAAACTGCGCCTCCGATAATGAGTGCGGCAAATGTCCACATCGCGGGCAGTCCTATGCTTCCGCCGACGACACGGGGGTAGATAAGATTATTTTCAAGTTGCTGAATGATGAGGAACATAGCAACGAATATCAAGGCTCTCATCGGGCTTTCCATAAGTATGAGCAATACACCCACGATACAGCCGATAAACGCGCCGACGTAGGGAATGAATGCCGTAACGCCGATGACAACGCTTATGACAGGGGCATAGGGGAAGCCGAATACCGTCATCGCGACGAAGAAGATAGAGCCGAGAATGATCGCCTCAACACACTGTCCCGAGAAGAACTTCGTGAAGGTCTTTACCGTAAGGGAGACGAGATACTTGATCTTGGGCGCGAACTTTTCGGAGAAGTAGGCGTTTATAATATCGTCTGTCTGGCGTCCGATACGCTTCTTGTTTGCAAGAAGGTATATCGAGAAAATGACCATCGTGACGAGGTTTGCGAGGAAGGTTATGAGGTCGTTTATAGAATTTTTAACGGTGTCGAGAATGTGACCTGCGTTAGAGGTGAGAGTTGAGATGAGCTGATCGAAATTGATCTTATCGATCATAGCTTTGAGGTCTGCGGTATCAAAATTATACTTTTCGAGCAGGGCGAGAGCCTTTGGATAGAGCTTTTCTGCCGACTTGATTATCTCCGTTATAGACTCGACGAGCGCAGGGATCATTATACCGATAACGAAGGTTATCGCAACGATGGCAAGCAGGTAGGAAAGGATAAGGCTTATCATCGTTATGAACTTTTCGGGAAGCTTCTTTTTTGCCTTTGACTTTCTGTTAAGAAAGCGGAAGAACTGCTCGAATTTCGACATCGGCGTTCCGAGAATGAGCGCGAGCACGACACCCCCGAGAAGCGGAGATATGACGGCATATACTGCGCTTATGAATCCGCCGAGCTTGCTGAAATTCATAAAAACAGCGTATATGAGAATTATTGCGGTTGCAAACAGCAGTCCGTTTTTGAATTTTTTCTTTTCGAACTTGTCCATTATGTACTCCTTGGCGCTTGCCTTGTGCGAAGATTAATACGTTTGGTACCGTAGGATACACTTATACAATTATCATTATACGCTCCACATATAGCCATTTCAAGTTTATGACGGCAAAATTCACATAATGTTCACATCGAAAAAAGCTTGCTTTCAGTTTCTCGACGGTTATTTACAAAAAACTGTTTACAAATCTCCAAAATCTGCTATAATAAATAGAGAGTAATAGTTTTTTCGGAGGAAAAATTGATAATCCAGCTTGACGAGGCAAAGCGCACCCTGACTAATGTGCGCCCCGCCATTGAAGAACTTAAAAACGCGCTCCGCATTGAGGAGCTGATAAGGCAGATCCAGGAGCTTGAAGCAAAGACGCTTGTCCCCGACTTCTGGTCGCGCGACGATTCGGGCAAGATCCTTCAGCAGATAAAGGATAAAAAGACGACGATAGAGCGATACGATGAGCTTTGCTCGCGTCTTGAGGACACTCTCGTGCTTATCGACATGGGTATCGAGGAAAACGACGAGAGCGTCGTCGACGAGGTGGTCTCCGAGGTCAAGGAGATCCTTGAGACTGAGGAAAAGATGCGTCTTGAAACGCTCCTTACGGGCGAGTACGATCACAATAACGCGATCCTCTCATTCCATCCCGGCGCGGGCGGAACGGAGGCTCAGGACTGGGCGCAGATGCTCTACCGTATGTATACCCGCTGGGGCGAAAGCCACGGCTATACCGTAAAGCTCATGGATTGGCTTGACGGCGATGCCGCGGGCATCAAGAGCGCGGTAATATCTATTGAGGGAATCAACGCTTACGGCTTCTTGAAGAGTGAAAACGGGGTACACCGCCTCGTTCGTGTTTCTCCCTTCGATGCGTCGGGCAGACGTCAGACGTCGTTTGCTTCGGTAGAGGTAATGCCTGAATTTGACGACATAAACGACAATATCGAGATCCGCGAGGAGGATCTTGAAATAACCGCTCACCGTTCCTCCGGCGCCGGCGGTCAGCACATCAACAAGACCGACTCGGCAATAAGAATACTTCACAAGCCGACGGGAATCGTAGTCGGCTGCCAGACTCAGAGAAGCCAGCTTCAGAATAAGGAATACGCGCTTCGTATGCTGAAGAGTAAGCTGATGGAGATCAAGCAGAGAGAAAATCTTCAGAAGATCGACGATATCAAGGGAGTCAAGACCGATATCGAGTGGGGCTCTCAGATCCGCTCCTACGTATTTATGCCGTATACGCTTGCAAAGGACACCCGTACAGGCTTTGAAATCACCGATATAAATTCCGTTATGGACGGTAATATCGACGGATTTATTAACGCATACCTCAAAATGACAAGCTCAAAAGAAAATTCTTAATGGGAGGCAATACAATGCTTAAACAGACAAGATTTTACCTCGGACTTATGCTTATAGTTCAGTCCATTTCCTGCTTCTTTCTCGTTATTGCGTATCTTTTCAAGGACAAGAAGAACACCGCGAGCCCCTTTATGGTGCTTGGTATCATTTCCGGTGTCGCGGGCGGCTTCCTCGTTGCCGAGAAGCTCAAGGAGAGATATGAAAGCGAGCTTATTCTCGACGCGATGAACGACATCTGCGAGGATGACGATTTCCGTCACGATATCCCCGTTGATGAAACAGCTGACGAGACGGAGTTTAATTGAGAACTGAAAAATCCCCCGTTTCGGGGGATTTTTTATATATACTTCGGCAGCGTTGTTAAAATTCCGTCGAGGTGCTTATCGTGGCTTGCTTCGACGAAGCTCCATTCACCATTATCGTAGATAACGGTCGAAACGGAGGCGTTCGTTACCCAATTTACGTGCTGTGTTCCGCTCACGTCACCGTAGGTTATTATCGCCTGAAGAACGCGGATTGGCGTCGCGTGTGTTGCAACGGCAACGGTCGAGTCGGGATTCTCCTCGGCGAGGCGCTTGAAGCATGAGAAGATGCGGTCACCGAGCTCGCGCACGCTTTCGCCGTTCGGACAGCGGCAGGTTGCCATATTTCTGAACCATTTATCATAGGTCTCGGTATATTCAGTTTTTATTTTCGAAAACGGCATGCCTTCCCAGTCGCCTGCTGATATTTCCCGCAGCTCTCTTATGGGCGTAATATCAAGCCCAAGCATATCGGAAAGTGTCTTACCCGTTGCGAATGCGCGCTTGAGATCTGAGGCGACGACCTTATCGATCTTATAATTTTCTTTTATATATTCGGCGGTGCGCTGTGCCTGAAGAGTGCCGAGTTCGGTAAGCGGCGCATCAAAGTTTCCGGCGAAAAGATCGAGGAGATTTGCCTCGCTCTGGCCGTGGCGGATAATAAGAAATTTAGTCATGGTTTTCTCCGTGTGGGAAAATAGAGTAACATCGTTTTTACGCGGGCGAGCAATATCGGGGTTCCCCGAAGCGAATGCAATGAGCTTTGGGGGTTCCCAAGGGTCGCCCCTATGAGGACGGCTCGTAGTTTATTGTAGGGGCGACCATCGGTCGCCCGTTTCCTGAGGGGAAGGCAAGAAAACGCGGCGAAGCTTTGAATGCAACATGATCCTCAAAAAGAGGTGCTCGAAAGCACCCCTTTTCTTTATTATCTGTTAAGGATCTTCTTCGTAAGCTCTACGGGCTCGACGATGGTATCGCCCTCGTAAACGCGCATATTGCCCGATGCGATCTCGTCGATAAGAACTACCTCGCCGTCCTTGGTGTATCCAAACTCGAACTTGATGTCCCAGAGGTCAAGTCCGATGGTCTTAAGGTCGTCGGCGACGATCTTAGTGATAGCGAGCGTTTGTGCTTTGAGCGACGCAAACATCTCCTCGGTCATAACGCCGAGAGCGGCAAGACCCTCACCCGTTACGAGCGGATCACCCTTTTCGTCGTTTTTGAAGGTACATTCAACGTAACCGTTTCCGAGGCGTGTGCCGTTCTTGATGTATTCGCCGTAGCGGCGGATGAAGGAGCCGGTCGCAACGAGACGACAGATGACTTCAAGTCCGTTTCCTCCCTGTGCCTTACCGAAGTTTTCGGCGGGGATAACTTCCATGGTCGCATCGTCGATGTTTGCGGAGATATAATGAGTCTTTATGCCTGCCTTTTTGCAGAGCTCGAAGTAATAAACGGAGGTTTCGAGATTTGCCTTGCCGATGCCCTCGATGGTAAGTCCTACCGAGTTTTCACCGGGATCGAAAACGCCGTCCTTGCCGGTGCAGTCGTCCTTGAATTTGAGAAGAACGTTTCCGTTTTCGAGTGCAAATACGTCCTTCGTTTTGCCTGTGTAAATCTTTTTCATAAAGCCGGTCTCCCTTGCATTTTATTACTATACTATAATTATACAATAAGCTTATTTGTTTGTAAAGAAAATTTTTTCGTTTTTTCGACGAAATTAACGCCGTAACGGCATCTTATATTTCGCGTTTTTACCACGATGCGCTGTCTGCGGCGGTGACGGCAGTTGAGAACGCTATCTGCAGGTTAAATCCGCCCGTATACGCATCGACGTCAATAACCTCGCCCGCAAAATACAGCCCCTTGATTTTCTTGCTTTCGAGGGTTTTCGGGTTTATCTCCTTGACGCTGACACCGCCCTTTGTGATTATCGCCTCGTTTATCGGGCGGAAGCCGCTCAGGTTAACGGGAAAGTGCTTGAGAAGGTTTACAAGCGACCGTCTTTCCTCTTTCGTTATCGAATTGACCTTTCGGTCGGGGGAAATGCCCGACATTTTTACGAAAACGGGGATCATTCGTGAGGGCAAAAGCGCCGATAGGGAATTTATGAAGTCGCGGTTGAGGTTTTTGCTAAAATCGGATAGGAGTCGGTTATCGAGCTCCTTTTCGTCGAGCGCGGGCTTCATATCTATATAGAGTGTGTATTTCTTTTCACCAAGGTCGGGGATCATTGACGAGAGTGAAAGAATCATCGGTCCCGTCACACCGAAATGCGTGAACATCATCTCTCCGAAGTCCTCATAGACGGTCTTTCCGTTTTCATCCTCCGCTTTTATTGAAACGTTTTTGAGGGAAAGCCCCTGCATATCGGGGCAATTTCGGTCGGGCGACTCTATCGGAACAAGTGAGGGGCGACAGGGGACTGTTTCAAGTCCGAGGGAACGCGCAAAGCGTATTCCGTCGCCGTCTGATCCTGTTTTCTGATAGGAAACACCGCCCGTGCAGACGATGACTGCGTCGTAAGGAACGGTTTTTCCGCCAACCTTGACGCCGATGACCTCGCCGTTTTCTGCCTCAATTCCGCTTACGCGAGCGTGAACTACGTTCTTTTTTACGAGATTTGCCAGTGCATCGACTATGTCAAAGGCTCTGTCCGACACGGGAAAGACTCGGTTTCCGCGCTCGGTTTTCAGCGGTACGCCGAGGTTTTCGAAGAAATCCATCGTGTCCTGTGAGGAGAAGTTACTGTATGATGAGTATAGGAAGCGCGGGTTTGTCGGCACGTTCTTGAAAAACTCGTCACGGTCGCAGTTGTTAGTTACGTTACATCTACCCTTGCCCGTGATTGCGAGCTTTCTGCCGAGGCGGTCGTTTCTTTCGTAGAGAGTGACGGAGCAGCCGTTTGCAATCAAGCGTGCCGCAGCCATCATTCCCGCAGCTCCGCCACCTATTACTGCAATCTTTTTCATTATATGTGGCTGTCCTTATCGTAAACGTCGTACTCGTCCCATATCGTTTCAAGGCGGGAGAATACGTTCTGAAGCTCGACCTTCTTCGTTCTTGCAATGTCGACGATGAGCGCGTTCATTATGCTGAGCGGAGCGACGAGCGAGTCGACGAAGGAAGCCATATCGCTCTTCGCGTAGAGTGTACTGTCGGCGTGGGTTGCGATCGGGGAGAGCGAGGAATCGGTCAGCGCGACGATATGTGCGCCCTGCATGTGTGCAAATTCAACGGCGTTTATGATTCTCTTTGAATAACGCGGGAAGCTTATAGCGATGACCACGTCGCCCTCGGAGACGCGGAGAAGCTGCTCAAATATTTCGCTTCCGCTCGTCGTCTGGACGAGAGTTACGTTATCGAACATAAATCTGAAGTTGAAGGCAAGGAAGCTTGCAAGAGAGGCGCTTGAGCGCATACCGATTATATAGATGCGCTTTGCCTTGACGATAGCGTCGGACGCCGCAGCGAAATCTGTACGGCTGACGGTCTCAAGGGTGCTTCTGATCTTCGCCATGTCGGAGTTAAGGACGCTTTCAAGCACGTCGCCCTCACCGATACGGTCGTTCGTTACCTCCATTCTCTGAACGGAGGTCAGGCGTATGCGGATAAGCTCCTGAAGCGCGAGCTGAAGCTCGGGATAGCCCTCGTAGCCGAGCGCGGTTGCGAAGCGCACAACGGTCGATTCACTGACGTTCGTCACCTCGCCGAGACGCGATGCGGTCATGAACGCCGCCTTGTCGTAGTTATTGAGAATGAAATTTCCTATCGCCTTCTGTCCCTTGGAAAAGGACGGAAGAGACGTTTTGATTTTTTCAAGAAGATTGTTTTTCATAGTGTCCGAGCTCCCTTTTTTTGACGGCTCCCCGCCGGAATATTGCAGTTTTTGCCTTAAAAAAGGTCAAAAAATACAAGAAAAGGTACGCCGGTAACTTTTGCAAGTCCGACGCACGTTTCTTTCATAATTAGATTATATACCTGTTTTGGTAATTTGTCAAGGGAAAGTTGGGTGGGAATGCGTTTCGGAGTTTTGCCAATATATGAATCGCCACGGTGTCTTGCCTTCCCCTCAGGGGAAGGGTGTCTAAGAGGTAAACAAGAGGCGGAGCCTCGGACGGATGAGGTGTTCGGGTGAAATGTTACATTGTTTTTGCATACGGTTGCTTCGCAACCTACACCTCATCCACCACCTTCAGTGGTCCCCCTTCTCCCGCTGGAGAAGGTAAAGGAACATGACGAATTATTTTTCTGTCAGTTATAAATCTGACACCGCTACAAATCAAAAAGCACCCGTTCGGGTGCTTTTTATCTTACAGCTCAACAAGACCTGCTTCGTACAATTTTTGAAGCGACATCAGGATACCGAGCTTCGCGTGGTACCATGTAAGACCGCCCTGAAAATAGACGGCGTAAGGCTCGCGGATCGGTCCGTCGGCTGAAAGCTCAATGGACGAGCCTTGCACGAATGCTCCTGCCGCCATAATGACCTCGGAATCGTAGCCGGGCATTGCCCACGGCTCAGGGGTAACGTAGGAATCGACGGGAGCCGCTGCCTGAATACCGCGGCAGAATGCGATTATTCTCTCGCGTGAGCCGAGCTCGACAGCCTGAATTATATCGTGGCGGCTTTCTACGCTGTTCGGAACGACACGGAAGCCGAGACGCTCGTATACGTTTGCGGCAAACACCGCGCCCTTGAGAGCGCCTGCCGTTACTGTCGGCGCGAGGAAGAAGCCCTGATAAAATGCCGGCATAATACCGAGATTTGCACCGACCTCCTGACCGAGACCGGGAGCGGAGAGACGATATGCACAGCGATCGACGCACTTCTGCGTGCCGACTATATATCCGCCGATCGGGGCAAGACCGCCGCCGGGATTTTTGATAAGCGATCCGACCGTCATATCTGCGCCGACGTCGGAGGGCTCTATTGTCTCGACAAATTCGCCGTAGCAGTTATCGACCATAACGATAAGCTCGGGCTTTATGCTCTTTACGAATGAGATCAGCTCTCCTATCTGCTTTACCGAGAAGGTTGGGCGCGTCTTATAGCCCTTTGAGCGCTGAATTGTAACAAGCTTTGTTTTCTCGTTTATAGCCTTTGCGATGTTGTCGTAGTCAAAGGTTCCGTCGTCAAGCAGGTCTACCTGACGGTAGGAAACGCCGTATTCCTTAAGCGAGCAGGGCGATTCTCTTATACCGATGACCTCCTCGAGAGTGTCGTAGGGGCCGCCTGCGGGGGAGAGAAGCTCGTCGCCGGGAAGGAGGTTTGCCGAGAGGGCAACGGTCAGCGCGTGGGTACCGCAGGTTATCTGCGGGCGGACGAGCGCGGCTTCGGTATGAAAAACGTCGGCATATACCTTTTCAAGATTATCGCGTCCGAAATCATTATAGCCGTAGCCCGTTGTTGCGGCGAAGTGTGTCGCGTTCACGCGGTTTTCCTGCATCGCGCGGAGCACCTTTGCCTGATTATACTCGGAGATGCGGTCTATTTCATCAAAACGAGAGTCGAGCGAGGAGATTATCTCCTCGCCGAGCTCATAGACCTTTTGGCAAATTCCGAGTGATTCGTACATTTGCTTAATATCAGTCATTCATTATACCTACAAAAATTTTAAATGCTTCGAGAGCCGCGATCTCATCCTCGGTCTTGGCTTCAGCAATATATTCGTCTATCGTTTCTTCAACTGAGTCCTTAGCCTCGGGCGTAAGCTCGGTGAAGAGTCCGAGCGGATCGGGTTTGCCCTTGCTTGCAAGCTTCTGGATCATGCCTGTTGCGATCTTACAGTCAAGCACCTCGTTAATTACCTCTGCCGCCGTTTCCTTGACGATGTCGTCGGTGTTTTCGGGGTTGTCGGTTACGTCGGACACAGCACCGATAATATTACCGAGAGCCTCGGCTTCCTTTTCAGCCTCTTCCTCTGTGCAATCGCTTTCGATGATGGAATCGAAGGTCGCGTCGATGACGTCCTTGAAGGCGTCGGCGTGCTTATCGTCGATTCCCATATCCGCCATAAGATCGGAGCTTACGGTGTCCTTGACCGCGTCAAGGGCTTCCTTGTCGGAGGTGATGAGATCCTTAAGGCTTTCCTTTGCGGCTTCCTTGCTGTTTTCATCCTTGTCCGAGCCTGCGATTCCCGAGAATGCGTCCATTGTGATGAATGCGGTGTTGCAGTATTTACCGAAGGCGTTTTCGCCTATCGGCTTATTGACGGAAGCAAGAAGATTCTCCTCCATCTTCGAAAGAAGAGAATCGGAAAGCTTCGTTCCCGAGTTTTCCATTATCGTGCCTGCCGCGTCCATTACCTTTTCGACGCCGACCATCGGGTGACGCGCAAGTCCCTCGAGCATCATACCGAGTCCCATTGCACTCGTCTTTTCGTTTGACGAGGTCACAAGTCCCGACATGAGGAGGTAGAAGGCTTCGCCCTCCTTCTTTGCGTCTTCCTTGCCCATCGGTTCGGTCGGAATTGCGGCGATAGCGTCGCAGAGTGCTTTAACGGAGCCGTCCTTGTCCTTACCCTCGTCGATTATCTCCTTAGAGAAGCTGTCGACAACGGTGTTTAAGAGCTTGCTCTTGAAGGTCGCAAGGGAGGCGGAGTGGTTAAGCGTGTTACCGAATGCCTTCGATACAGTGTCGGCATTTACCTTGGACATATCGCCATCCTTTTTCACAAGCGCCTCGACCATTCCGCTCTTGACCATCGCCTCGGTGAGGTCAAAAAATGCGGGGAGGTCGGATCGGAGCTGCTTACTGTCGGTAAGCGAGGGGTAATACTCGTCAATCTTTACCTTGCCAAGCCCCGGAACCTTGACAGTGGGGAGCTTGTCGCCCATATAGTCGCAGAAAAGGTCGGTTGCGAACTTGTTTTCGGTGAGAAGCGATTCTGCGCTGTTCAGAAGCGCGAGGACGTCCTTCTTGCTGAAGTCGCCGTCCTTGAGAGCGCTCAGCGCCTCTGCGTGACGGAGAACGACCGCTGCCTCACGGACGGTTCCCGAGATGCTGACCGTGGTGTTTCCTATCTTGCACGACATAAGCGTATCATAAGCCGTCGAGAAGGGAGGAACGCTTGCAACGTCAACGATGAAGGGATCGGTTGCAGCGGAAACGTAATCCATTACTCCGCTGTCGTCCTTATATGAAAAGGTGTCGATAAAGTCGTCGGCGAGCGCGAGCGTGCCGTAGAGAGGAAGGGTTACGAGAATTGTGAGAAGGAGTGCATCGATGATGGAGATCGATACGCCGAACGCCTTGTTTACAACGCGCTTCGGCTTGGGAATGATCTTCTTGAAAAGGAAGGTCGAAACCGGCTTGAGCACCGATGCGAGAATGATAAATACCGGAACGTAGATGACAAGCGATGCAAACGCCGCCGCGATGCTTGTCGCGAGCTTTGCGATCTCGTCTGCGCCGCCCTTAAGTCCCGCGCCCTCGAGAATTTTAGAGAGCATCGGGGCAAAGCTGCCTGCGACTCCCGTCGCGATAAGCCTTGCAAGAAGTATTGAGAGAATGCAGGAGATGACGGTTATACCGATCGAGATTCCCGCGAGCGCGGAGCCTCTCTTGTAGCCCTTAAGACCGAATACTACGCCAAATATGAGTGCGAGGAGGATAAAAGGGATCCATGCTATCGCTGTGATAATTGCAGGTGACATTACTTTTTACCTCTTTTTCGTTTTTTTAGAATATGTCGACGGGGAAAAGGATCTTGAGCTGATTGATCTTTGATGCGAATGCCTTCTGCTGCTTTTCGCTGAGAAGCTGTTCCTTGAGCTGGGGAGCTATCTCGTCATAGGAAAGAACGGTCGATTCGTTCTTTTCATTGAGAAGAATGAGGTGGTAGCCGAACTGAGTCTGAACGGGAGCGGAGAGCTCACCTACGTTCATATTGAACGCCGCGTCCTCAAATTCCTTTACCATCTGTCCGCGTCCGAAGGCACCGAGCTCGCCGCCATTTTCTTTCGACGGGCAGGAGCTGTACTTCTTTGCCGCATCGGAAAAGGTGATGCTTCCGCTTTCGATCTCGACACGGATCTCTGCCGCCTTTTCTTCACTGTCGACGAGAATGTGGCTTGCGTTGACCGTTTCGCCTGCGTTGAAGTGGTCGGGGTTTTCGTCGTAAAACTTCTTCGCTTCCTCGTCGGTTACCTTTACGTTTTCGATCGCGCGGCTGATAGCGAACTTGGTGAGAAGCTCTTCCTTTGCGAGATTGAGCTGCTTTTTGAACTCGGGATCAAATTCAAGGAGCTCCTTTCTTGCGCCGGCAAGGAGCAGCTTGCGGTTGATGAGCTGCTCGAGGACCATCTTCTGTCCCTGAGGATTCATAAGAGAACGGCCTCTTTCGCCCATCGAGATTATTGCTTCGTTAACCTCCGCTTCGGTGATATTAATTCCGCCTACCGAGGCGAGGATTCTGGATTCTGACATGATGTTTTTTCCTTTCAAGGTGTATTACATTTCAGTATAACATATTTCGGCGAGGATTTCAAGGGGAAACGCCCAAAGGTTTTGCCACATTTTGTAGGGACGGGCGTGTCGAAGCATCGAGGCGTTGTCTTGCCTTCCCCTCAGGGGAAGGTGGCTGCGACGAAGGAGCAGACGGATGAGGTGTAGGTTGCGAAGCAACCGTTATTAGGGTAGAGTAACTGTGTTTGGATAACGCCGTCTGCGACGGCTACACCTCATCCGAGGTTTACCTCTTACCTTCCCCCTGAGGGGAAGGCAAGACAAAATTCCCAATCGTTTTATCGTTCCCGATTGAACAAAAACAGGCAGATCACATATCCGCCTGTTTATATTTCTTTTATTTCCACCGTTTCGTTTTTATCTGTGCAAACAGTTACCGTGAAGCCGTCGATAAAAAAGGTCGTAAACGACACGTTCTCGTAATTCGGTTCGGCGAAAAAACCGCTTCCCTCATATTTGCCGTAGCTTTCGCGTTCGGTCCAGCGGAGAAGTGCTTCATCTTCGCTGACGCCGTCAAGATATTTATCGCGTATACGCTTTGATACTTCGCGCTCTCCCTCAATATCGATTCCGCATTTTGCGTCACCGATGGCTACCGCCGTCATTCCGTCGGCGTGCGCGATGCTGAAAAAAACGTTTGGCTGATCGGGAAAAAACGGCTTGCCGTTTTCGTCCTTTTCTACCCGTCCGACGGTAAGACCGAGAAAAGAAGCAGCGGCATAGAGAAGCTCGTATGCCGCCTTGTGCTGTTCTTCGTAGGTCTTTCCGCAGGCTTTATAAAACGCCGCGATCAAGAGATCACTCTTATGCGGATGGTTTCCTCGATCTTATTGAGCTCGCAAAGAGCCGATTCGGGAAGCTGTCCGAGAATTTCAACGATGGTATATGCATAGTTTCCGCGGCTACGGCTTACCATGTTTTCGATATTTACGTTTTCAACCGCAAGGGGAGCCGAGATCTTGGAAAGAACGCCGGCTACGTTTCTGTGCATAATGCAGATACGAGCGTCGCCGTTATGAGGAAGCTCAACGTTCGGGAAGTTTACGGAGTTCTTGATATTGCCCTTTTCGAGGTATTCGATAAGCTCCTTCGCAGCCATGATAGCGCACTTGTCCTCGCTCTCCTCGGTAGATGCGCCGAGGTGGGGAATGCAGACGATCTTGTCGGAAACACCGAGGAGATCGTCGGTGATGAAGTCAGTAACGTATGCAGAAACCTTACCGCTGTTGATAGCATCGATTATTGCCTTGGAGTCAACGAGCTCTGCTCTTGCAAGGTTGATTATCTTGACGCCGTCCTTCATCTTCGAAAGAGTCTCTGCGTTTATCATTCCCGTCGTGTCCTTGGTTGCGGGAACGTGGAGGGTTATATAGTCGCAGGAAGCGTAGATGTCATCGTAGCTTGCAGCCTTCTCGATCGAACGGGAAAGTCCCCATGCTGCTTCAACCGTGATGAACGGGTCGCAACCGTATACCTTCATTCCGAGTCCCTTTGCGGCGTTTGCCACAAGTCCGCCGATAGCGCCGAGACCGATTACGCCGAGGGATTTGCCCTCGATCTCACAGCCTGCGAACTTCGATTTTTCCTTTTCTGCGAGAGCCGCAACGCCCGTTTCGCCGGTGTGTGCCTTTGCCCACTCGATACCGCCGACTACGTTACGCGAAGCGAGGAGGAGCGCGGCGATCGCAAGCTCCTTAACGCCGTTTGCATTAGCGCCGGGGGTATTGAATACGACGATTCCTTCCTCTGCACAGCGGTCAACGGGAATGTTGTTTACGCCTGCACCTGCGCGTCCGATAGCAACGAGCTCGGGGTTAAACTCCATTTCGTGCATTTTTGCGGAACGAACGAGGATCGCGTCGGGGTTTGCGCAATCGTCGCTTACGTTATACTTTGCGGTATCGAAATTATCGGTACCGATCTTTGCGATTTTGTTAAGACACTTAATATTATACATTTTAAACCTCTTATGCTTTGGGATTATTCTCTGCAAAGTCCTTCATGAACTTGACGAGCGCGATAACGCCCTCGGTAGGCATTGCGTTGTAGATCGATGCTCTCATACCGCCGACGGAACGGTGTCCCTTGATGTTCTTGAAGCCCGCCTTGCCTGCTTCGGAGGCGAACTTCTTGTCGAGATCGGGATCGCCTGTTACGAAGGTAACGTTCATCATTGAGCGGGATGCCTTTTCGACGGGTGCGGTATAGTAGGACTGGCTGTCAAGGTAGTCGTAAAGAACGGCTGCCTTGTTTTCATTGTATGCCTTCATTGCATTAAGACCACCGAGTCCGAGAATGTACTTGAATACGAGTCCTGCAACGTAGATCGGGTAGCAGGGGGGAGTGTTGTACATCGAATCGTTATCAGCCATAAGCTTCCAATCGAACATTGCGGGGGTGTCGGGACGGCACTTGCCGAGAAGATCCTCACGGACGATGACGATGGTAAGGCCTGCGGGAGCAATGTTCTTCTGTGCGCCTGCGTAGATAACGCCGAACTTCGTTACGTCGACCGGCTCGGAGAGGATGCAGGACGACAGATCGGCGACCAGCGGCACGTTGCCCGTTTGAGGCAGATTGGCAAAGCGGGTGCCGTAGATGGTGTTGTTCTGGCAGATGTAGACATAGTCCGCATCCTCGCTGATGGGCAGGTCGGAGCAGTCGGGGATGTAGGAAAACGTCGCGTCCTCAGAGGAGGCAATGGCGTTTGCCCTGCCGTAAAGCTGCGCCTCTTTCCAGGCCTTCTTTGCCCACTGGCCGGTGATGATGTAGTCAGCCACCTTATTCTTCATCAGATTCATGGGCACCATTGCAAACTGCTGATGAGCGCCGCCCTGGAGAAACAGCACCTTGTAATTGTCGGGAATATTCA
>JAZQGR010000107.1:0-46180 GCA_045540115.1 Eubacteriales bacterium | reverse complement strand
GGTCGCCCCTACGAGAACGTCCAAAATTATCTTGTAGGGGCGACCATTGGTCGCCCGTTTCATTTTGAAGCAACATTGTTTTAATGCGGACGGTCGAGGACGCCTGTCCCTACAAATAACGTGGGAAAGTTTCGCAGCGTTGTCTTGCCTTCCCCTCAGGGGAAGGTGCCGAGTGAAACGAGGCGGATGAGGTGTAGGTTGCGAAGCAACCGTATGCCAAAGGTAAAGTAACATCGTTTTTGCACGGCGGGAGTAAACCCCCGCCCTACAAATAACGTGGGAAAGTTTCGCAGCGTTGTCTTACCTTCCCCTCAGGGGAAGGTGCCGAGTGAAACGAGACGGATGAGGTGTAGGGTGCGAAGCAACCGTATGCCAAAGGTAAGGTAACATCGTTTTTAAGCGGCGGGAGCAAGCCCCCGCGCCTACGGTGCGCCGAGGAAGTCGCACCTTACAAATTAACGTTCGATCAATCTTGGGTAGGGGGTGCTCCTCCCGCCTTACCTTCTCATACCATAATAAATATAAAAACGGCAGAGGGGTTCCTCTGCCGTTTATAATTTATTTACCCGAAATTGCGAGTGAGCCGATCTTGATCGTCGGACAAGCAACACCGACGAATCGCTTTTCGATGTCATTACCGATCTCAGCTACGTCATTCATCATTTCGTAGAAGTTACCGCTTACGACGAAGAGCGTGATCGGGCGGTCAAGCTTACCGTCCTTGATAACGAAGCCCGATGCCTGAACGTTGAACGCGCCCGAGATCGGGTTAAGACCTGCGTGCAGACCGTTTACCTCGGTGACGTAGATACCGTTTTCGACGGTTGCGATGATCTCATCCTTTGTGAGGTTGCCTTCCTTAAGATAAAGGTTTGTTGGTGAAGCCGCGATTCCCGCGCCAGCCTTGAAGCCGTTACCTGTCGGCTCAGCCTTCAGGAAGTTAGCGGTTTTGAGGTTGTTTAAGAATCCGCAGAACACACCGTTTTCAACTACGTTCTTAGTACGGCAGGGAACACCCTCATCGTCAAAGGGATACTTGATAAGTGCAACGTCGGAGAAGGGATCGTCAACGATCGTGATATTGTCTCCGAACACCTTTGTTCCGACCTTGTCTGTAAGGAGTGTCATCTTACGAAGCGCGCTGTCGCCGAGGAATACCGACGAGAATGCCGAGAGAATTTCGCTTGCAGCGTCGCGCTTAAATACTACGGGATATTTTCCTGTTTCGATCGAGCTTGCGCCGAGCTGAGAAAGAGCCGATTCGGTAGACTCCTCGATAATGCGGTCACATTCGATATCGTTGAAATTAAGGTTGATGTCGCCCGACATTCCGACAACTGTCTGCTCACCGTTGCTCGCAAGAGCGCCGAGGAAGGTCGAGGTATAGGACATTTCTCTACTCAGATCAAGCCCCTTGGAGTTTACAAGCTGAGCCTTCTGTGAGGTCTCGGAGTACTGGCAGTAACCAATCTTTACGATCTTATCGCTCTTTGCGCGAGCGGCGCTCTCCATTTTCTTGAGCATTGCAATCTTCTCGCCCGTTGTGTGCTCCTTGTAGTCCGACTTGACCTCGGGAACGGTCACGTAGGTGCTTCCGCCCTCATACATAAACTCGGGTTCGGTTGCATCAAGAGCGTTTACGTTCTTAAGAAGGCTCTGAAGAACGCTCTCGATCGCGTCATCGTCAAGCGATTCGGAATTAACGTAAGCCATCTTGCCGTCCTTGAGTGCGCGGATCGATACCGAGAATATTTCTCTCATATTGTAGGATTCAAGCTTTCCGTCGTCGAGCTTTATTGTGTTGCTTTCGGAGGTGCTTGCATAGACCTCAACAGCCTCAAGACCAAGCTCAAGACCTCTGTTTATAATACCCTGAAGAGTCATTATCACTTACCTCCCTTTCCGCCGACTGTCATGCTCGATACTCTGATGGTCGGCTGACCGACGATCGTCGGAACAGAGCCGCTCATGGAGCCGCACATACCGTAGCCGTATTCAAGATTGTTTGCGATCATATCAATGCGGAGAAGAACGTCCTTACCCGAGCCGACGAGTGTTGCGCCCTTGACGGGCTTTGTAATCTTTCCGTCCTCTATCATATACGCAACGTCAACTGCGAAGTTAAACTCGCCCGTTGCGGGGTTGACCGATCCACCGCCCATTTCCTTTGCGAAAAGTCCGTACTTGGTGTTCGCAATGATCTCCTCGAAGGTCGATTCGCCGGGGAGGAAGTAGGTGTTCGTCATACGCGAGGTCGTCTGATACTTGTACGACTCACGGCGCGACGAGCCCGTTACGGGATGATTCATCTTTGTGGAATTTCTCTTGTCAACGAGATAGGATTTGAGAATACCGTTTTCGATAAGAAGATTGCGCTGAGCGGGGGTTCCCTCGTCATCAACGTTGATCGAGCCCCAAAGGTTCTCGCCCGTGCCGTCGTCGACTGCGTTAACGATGTCAGAGGCAACCTTTTCGCCGAGCTTTCCGCAGAATACGCTCATGCCTTTTGCAACGGAGGTTGCTTCAAGACCGTGAACGCACGCTTCGTGAAGAATAACGCCGCCGAAGCCGTTGTGAATAACGACGGGCATTTCGCCGCCCTGCATCTGATCTGCGTGAAGCATCTCAACGGCGTTTACAGCCGCATTGCGACCGAACTCTACGGGATCGAATCCCTCGAACATCTCCATTCCCTGATTGCGGCCGAACGAGCTGTGTGCCGGCTGCATATCCTTGCCGTCGCTCGCAATCGCCTGACACATGATCCTCGTGTTGCAGCGGTAGTCTGTCTGCCACGTTGAGTCACTTGCGAATACGAAAATTCTCTGTTCCTTCTTTGTGAGGTTAGCCATTACCTGAACGATCTCAGGATTGTAGCCGTAAGCACCCTCGGTTGCGCCCGAAAGAAGCTTGAGCTCCTCGGTATAGTCCTCGCCGCGGATATACTTGGGATCAACTGCGATCGGAACGGTCTTTTCGGTAAAAGGAAGAACGTCGACTCTCTTTTCGCCCTCAAAGCTGTCAGCAAGCACCTTTGCGGTAGCAAGCAGTTTTTCGGGTGTGAAATCGGTAACCGATGCGTTTACCTCCGTTCCGTCCTTGATTACGCGGACAGCCGCGCCCATAACCTTTGATGCGTTCGCATTCGCGAGCTTTCTTTCACGCATCATCAAAACTTCGTTTGCCGAATTTTCGATATATACCTCGGCGAAATCGCCGCCCGTGCTCAGAGCTGCCTCAAGAATGCCCTTTGCAACGTCCTCGGTAATACCGAAAACCTCTGTGTGTTTAACACTCATTGTTAATTCCTCCCTAATTATTTAGGTTATTGTATGAATTATAGCATAGAACAGCGAAAAAGTAAACAAATATGTTATAAGAGATAAAAAATTGTTATAGTAAATTAATAGTAAAATGCTGCTTAATTTTTATCAATAGAATCCAGCATAGCGATCAGCTTTTCCGATTCATTGCTGCCAACAGTATTAAGACGGAGGATTGGAATATTGTATTTATGCAGTATTTCATTTTTAACATGATCGCGTTCCTTTTGCTTTTCAGTATTATGAAAAGCAAAACCGTCAACCTCTACAACCAATACGGGCTGATGGGTAAGACGAGAGAAGATCAGAAAATCAACGTGTGTCAAATGATTTGTTGCGAATGAGAGTTCACGGCCGCTAAGCTTTGTGAGATCACTCAATATCATTCTGAGAGGTACGTGTGCAACCACATTGTATTTCGAATAATCATCTCTGCATAGAATCTCACGGATGGCAGCATACATCAGGTTTTCACTGTCAACCTCTGATATTCTGCCGAATTTACGCATAACGTTCTCTCGGGCATCGGAATAGTTTTGATACAAGTAATCGAAAACCGAATGAATGGCGCTGTCGATTATTTCGTGATTGTGATACTGAATGTACCCTATAAGCTCGTGGATTGGTGATGTACTGTCGTTATCGTTGCCGTCTGTTACAACGATAAACTGATCAATCGCTCGAGAAACCGCTACGTTCAAACGGTTGGGATCCGATGCAAATTCACCGATTTCGTTATCCACCGTCGAGAAAATCATGATACTTCTTTCCTGACCTTGAAATTTGTCAGCGGTGTCAGCTTTTACCTCCGTCCCCGCAAATACTTTTTGCAGCTCGTTTGCTTGATTACGATATGGCGTCACAATGCCGACAGAGCCGTCGCTTGCATTGAGTGCTTCGCGCGGAAACACCTCGTTTGTTATTACGTCAATTTGTCTTTGATTTGTGTGCTGTCTTGCATGATTTCCGGGTGCGGTTTTGTACACGACAAGCGGTTGCCTGTCGCTTTTTGACTTAGTTAGTATAATAAGTTCGTTATTGTAAAATCTTTGGTTGCAGAATCCAATTATCTCGGGATGGCATCGATAATGCTCCCTCAGCAAGACGTGAGGAGCATCGGGAAACAGAGCCACTACCGACGACAGGAGGCTATGGTTGGAATACCGATATGCTTCGGATAGTTTGTATTTGTTGAAAATGGTGTCAGTAACGTTTTTTTGCTCTTGACTTACAACGTTCGGAAGTTGTTTTTGGTCGCCAACGATGACCACTTTTTTTGCGCATGACATGGCAAGAGCCCCAGTCACAAGATCTACCTGAGACGCCTCGTCAACGATAACGTAATCGTAAACAAATTTTTTTGAAAGGCTTGCTCGGAGTGAATACGTTGTACTCAACACAACGGGGTAATCCTTAATAAACGATTCGGAATATTTCCAGAGGTCATCTGCATAATAAATGCTTCGGGTTAGCATGCAGGCATATTTGCTAGCCAATGCCGCTTTGAAAGCTCTCATCGAAAGCGAAGTGTACCGCTTCATTTTTGAATCAAAGTCAAAAGATGCCATCTTCGCCTTCAGGACGGTTTTGTGCTTTTCCAATTCGTCAAGTCTACGGAGATAATAAAGATTTTGACAGTATGGAATAACTGTATCAACGCTTTCGCCGTAAAAGTTCAGATTTTTTAAGCTATAAGCAAATCTTAGATACAGCCTTTTGAAAAATCCGAGCTTTGCGTTGTTGCTTAACAGCATTTCGTACTCGGCAATAAAAGCAAGTATTTTCGCGGCAGGTGCATTATCTGAAAAAACGGGATAATTGTCACTTGAAGGTGCCTTTCGGAAGTAATCTTCAAAATGCTCATATTCTTTTTTCAGAGCACTCTCTTCAGCCTCAATGGACGAAACCTCATTTTGTGTCTTAAGCATTTCATTGAGTTCAACTTCATCCTGATTCATCGTTGACAGCTCAGATTGCGGGGTTTTCCACGAGCTCATATCAGGTATTTTTTGCGTTTGTGCTTTCAAAAACGCTTCTTTGTTTTCAGTGTTTCCAAGGGGAGCTGCTATAAAATCGATCTCATGCTTTTTGAGTTTTTCAAGAACGTTGGTGGTGGCGGAATTGTTACTTGACACCACGGCAACACTCTCTCCTCGCATCACAGCGTTTGCGATAATGTTTAGTATCGTTTGTGTTTTTCCGGTTCCGGGCGGGCCTTCAATTATACTGATTTGATTGGTTAATGCATTGTCGACCGCTTGTTTTTGACTGATATTAAACCCAAACGGATAAACTACTGATAGAGTGTCGGAAGCTTGCTTTTTTGCATATTTGCCATTTAAAAATGCGCCTAATGCGCTATCCTCGCGAATGAAGTCGATCTTCTCAAACCGGCTCGCGAGTATGTTATGGCCGTCTGCGACAAGTCCCGTGTTTATAGAAATTTGCTTCAAATAATCAAAGCAATTCTTCGATTTCTCGGTGCTGAGAGCAGAATCAACTATCTTTATCTCGTAGGATTTAACTGTCTCGCTGTAGCCGGTATTATATACGATTCTGCAGTATTGACCAAAGAATTGAAAGCGGGACACTCCGGATAACGGGACATCATTTTTGAAGGCAATCCTGTTATTTAAAGTCTCGATGCGAGGTTCTTTCAGAAATTGAACGTCTGCGCGGTTATAAGGATATTCCTTTCTATGCCCGTATTTATTGATAAATGAGATGAAAACAACAGGCTTATATTGGTCGAATCTCCACGATTCAATTGATGCGGTTTTATCTTCGCCTTTTATGAGTATCATATTATTGTTAACGTCGATCAAAGAAAAACACCTCACAATCTTATACGTTTCAAAGAAGGCAATTATCATTATACTACATTTTCTTCTGATGTGCAATCCTTGATTTGCTTACTCGCGAAATCCCCTGTTGACGCCGCTCGAAAAATCGTATATAATATATTTAATGAAAAAATCGGAGAAAACAAATGAAAAACGGTACTATAACGCGCTTTTTAGCGCTGATTTTGGCACTTTCCTCGATATTTCTTGCCTCGTGCAACGGAGGAAAAAAGTGTGACGGCAATCATAAGGACAAGGATGACGACGGCTTTTGCGACAGATGTAACCGCCTTGTTCTCGTCTATTTTGATCTCTACGCGCTGAACGACCTGCACGGCAAATTCTCCGACACCGATTCACAGCCCGGTGTCGACGAGCTGACGACATATTTCGAGCAGGTGAAGGAAAGAAATCCGAACACGGTCCTTCTTGCCTCTGGCGATATGTGGCAGGGAAGTCCCGAGTCCAATCTGACGTCGGGTAATATGATGACCGAATGGATGAACCGCGTCGGCTTCGTCTCAATGACACTCGGCAATCACGAATTTGACTGGGGCGAAGAAGCCATAATCGAGAACGAGGCGCTTGCCGAGTTCCCGTTCCTTGCGATAAATATCTACGATAAGGACACGAACAAGCAGGTCGAATACTGCGAAAGCTCGGTGGTAGTTGAGCTTAACGGTGTGACCGTCGGAATCATCGGTGCGATCGGCGACTGCTATTCCTCCATTGCTCCGGATAAGGTCGAGGACGTTTATTTCAAAACGGGCGACGAGCTTACCGACCTTGTCAAGGCGGAATCCGAACGCCTGCGCGCAGAGGAGGGCGTTGAGTTTATTGTCTACTCTCTCCATGACGGCGGAACGAGCGGAAGCGTTGATTATCGCACGTCATATTACGATATCACTCTTTCACGCGGATACGTTGATCTCGTTTTTGAGGGACACACGCACCGCAGCTACGCGAAGGCGGACGACGAGGGCATCTGGCATCTTCAGGGAGGCGGTGATAACGACGGTATAACCTACGCATCGGCACGCTATAACACAGCAAACGGCAACAAGGCTGTCACCGAAGCTAAATTTATCAGAACAAACGAGTACTATCAGCTTCCCGATTCGCCCATCGTGAACGAGCTTCTCAACAAATACAAGGACAAGATCGCCGCAGGCAACGAGGTACTTGGAACGACGCCGACGTGGCGAAGCTCCGATTATCTTCGCGACGTTATCGCTCAGCTTTACTACGAAAAGGGAGTTGAGCTTTGGGGCGACGAATACGATATCGTCCTCGGCGGCGGATATCTGTCTGCTCGCTCCCCGTATGACCTTGAGGCGGGAGAGATACGTTACGGTGACTTGTATTCTATTTTCCCGTTTGATAACAATCTCGTCCTCTGCTCGATAAAGGGCTCTGATCTTAAAAAGCGCTTCTTTGATACGAGTAATTCGAACTACTATATTTACTATGATTCCTTCGGCGCGGGCATAAAGGAAAATCTCGATCCGAACGGAACCTACTATATTATCGTTGACAGCTATTCTTCAACCTACGCACCTAACCGTCTTACCGAGGTCGCACGCTATGATGAGCCGATCTACGCACGCGACCTGCTCGCGGAGTATATCAAAAACGGCGGACTGGAGCACTGAATTAAATAACTCTCCCGAAGCTCGGGAGAGTTATTTAATGAATAATGAAGAATGAATAATGAAGAAAGATGGTAAAGAAAAATCCCCCGAGGTCGGGGGATTTCGTTTTTTATCAGCACTTAAGCTCCGAGTGCTTAGCGGCGGACTGATAGAGGCAGTCGAGAAGCTTTGCACTTTCGAGGATGTTGTCGATATTGCTTCTGTTCTTTTCGCCCGTGGTGATGGACTCAAGGAATGCCTTGTCCTCGGCAACGTAGAAGTTGGGGTTGTCGTGCTCTGTCGTGTAGGACTCGAGAGTCTCGCCGTCCCAGAAGGTGAACTGTCCGCAGTACTTGAGACGGGCGCCGCCCTTGTCACCGAGGAAGTCTATATACTTCTCGTCAACGCCGACGTTCTGCGCCCACGCGCCGTTGAAGGAGATGCTTGCCTTGTCGGTACGGACGTAGCCGGAGATGTAGTCGTCAACGTCGTTTGTACCGTTTTCAACGTCGGAGGTATCCTCAGCCCACATATAGTTGTACTTGTATGCCTTCATATCCTTTGCCATCTCACAGTAAGCGTCGCAGGTGACATCGATGAGCTTCGGATTGCCGAGAATGTAGAGGATGAGATCGAGGAAGTGAACGCCCCAGTCGATGAGAACGCCGCCGCCCGACTGCTCCTTCGTAGTGAATGCGCCGCCGAGACCGGGAATGCTTCTGAATGAACGGAAGGATGCGTAAACGTGATAGAGGTTTCCGAATTTACCTTCAGCAACCATGTCGTGAAGCATTTCAACAGACTTCTGATAACGGTTGCAGACACCGATATTGAGGATCTTGCCCTGCTTGTTTGCCTCCTCTGCCATTTCGCAGGAAAGGGCGTAGTTTACGGTGATGGGTTTTTCACACATAACGTGCTTGCCTGCACGGAGGGCGTCCATCGTTACGGTATAGTGAGCATAGTTGGGGGTAAGAACGAAAACTGCGTCGACCTCGGGGTCGTTAAGTGCGATATTGTAATCGGTGATAACGTTTTCGATCTTGGGATGAGCCTCTTTCATCGCCTGTGCCTTTTCAATGATGAGGTCGCAAGCGTACTTGATACGAACGTCGATCTCGTCGAAAGCGGGGAAATGAGCGTCGCGAGCGATTCTGCCGCAGCCGATAACTGCTATTGTTTTCATTTTTTGTTCCTCCAAAAATGATTTTTTTGCTGTTAAAAGTATTATAACACGGAAAAAACGAAATGTAAATACGATTTAACGTTGCATTTTTGCTGTTTTGCGTGTTTATTTTGCGAAAAGATAACGCCTATAGTTTTATGACAAAATAATTCAATATTTATATAAGAAAATTTCATAAACGGCTTGCTTTTTGTCAGAGGTTGTTGTATAATGTATGAAGTAAAATATTGCCTATGGCAAAATTTATTATTTTTTATGGAGGTTCATTATGAACAAAAGAATTAAGGTTCTTGTCTCTGCTGTTCTCGCGGCTGTAATGCTCGTTCTTTGCATTCCGTTCACCGCAGCAGCAGCTGATGAAACCTTCGAGCTCGTGACGAACGTTGCGGATCTTAAAGCTGATGATGTTATAATCATCGTTTCTAAAAAGGGAACCGACTACTACGCGCTCGGTACGACACAGAACAATAACAATAGAAATGCGGTAGCCGTGACAGTGAGCGACGGTAAGATTAAGCCCGGAAGCACAGTTCAGCAGCTTACCGTTAAGGAAGGAAAGGTTGCCGGCACGCTTGCACTCTATACGGGTTCTGCCGGATATCTTTATTCTGCCAGCTCGTCCAAAAACTATCTTAGAACTAAGACGACACTTGATAACGAAGGCTCTTGGAAGATCGAAATCGCCTCTACCGGTGTTGCTACAATCAAGTCGCAGGGAAGTAATACCAGAAACTGGCTTCGTTTTAATTCTTCCAATTCCCCTGTAATTTTTGCGTCTTATGGCTCCGGACAGAATGATGTATACATCTATAAGCTTGTTACCGATGGCGGAAACTCCGGCTCCGGTTCTGAAGGCGGCGATGTCGATACTCCTACGTTCGTTAAGCCCAATACTCCCGAAGCAATCGTAAACGCACTCTATGCTCTTGGAAGTGGCGAAACCCTTGCTGAAGGTCCTTACACTCTCGAAGGCGTTGTTAAGAGCATTGACACCGGCTACGATACAGGTTACAAGAACGTAACCGTTACCATCATCGTCGGTGATATGACCGATAAGCCCGTTAAGTGCTTCCGCATGAAGGGCGATGATGCTGCAACAGTTGCTGAAGGCGACACAATCAAGGTTACCGGCGAGCTTAAGAACTACAACGGAACCAAGGAATTTGATGCAGGCTGTACTTTTGTTACTGTAAAGAAGGCTGAAAAGCCCTTTGAAAAGCCTACTGAGCCTAAGGATATCGTTGACGCACTCTACGCTCTTAATAAGGGCGAAACCCTTCCCGGCGGTAACTACACTCTTACCGGTAAGATCACTAAGGTTGACACTCCCTATGATTCCGGCTATAAGAACATTACCGTTACTATCGTTGTTGGCGATATGACCGATAAGCCCATCATCTGCTTCCGTCTTAAGGGCGAGGGCGCTGATGCGCTCAAGGTTGGCGACAACATTACTGTTACCGGTACTCTCGTTGATTACGACGGAAAGAAGGAATTCAATTCCGGTTGTACCTTTGTGCTTGCAGCTGCAGGCGGAACCACTCCTCCTCCTGCAGGCGGCGAAGGTTCTGAGGGTGGCGAAGGCTCCGAGGGAACCAATCCTCCCGCAACCTGTCCTCTTGAAGTAGGTAAGGGTTATACCATTTCCGCAGTAAACGGTAAGGGCACCATTTACGTAGACGGCACCATTACCAGCGGTCGTTTCAACGGTGTTTACACCGCTGACGATGCAGCAGTATTCTATATCGAAGCTGCTACCAAGGAAAACGAATACCTCCTCTACTTCATGGACGGCGAGACCAAGACCTACGTTGTATTTGGCGACGCTTCCGCAGAAGCTTCTACCGCTACCGATGCAGCTAACGCTACTGCATTCGAGTGGAACGGTGACAAGAACACTCTCGTAGTTGCTGACGACGATAACAACCGTGCATTCGCAGTTGGCGCAACTTCTACCTACGATAACTTCTCTTCTTACGATATTACCGGTTCTTATAACTGGGGCGTATATACTGCAGTTGCAGGCAACGAAGGCGGCAACGAAGGCACCACCGGCGGTTCTACCACCAACCCCGATACCAACGACAGCGTAGTAGCATACGTTGCAGTTGCAGTTGTAGCACTCTTCGGAATCGCTTACGTTTCCAAGAAGCACTAATTTAAACTAAAACAAAACAAGCGACCAAACGGTCGCTTGTTTTTTATATATTTTAAAGATGAATCGGGGCGTTGTTAGCCTTCCCCGGCGGGGGAAGTTAAGAGGCAGAACCTCAGATAAGGTGTAGGGCGCGAAGCGTCCGCATGCCAAAGGAAAGTAACATTGTTTTTATAAACGGTTGCTTCGCAACCTACACCTCATCCGCTTGAGGTTTACCTCTTGCACCATTCCCCTGAGGGGAAGGCAAGACGACGTGGTGCGTCTTCCTTAAGCCAAAAGGGGTTTCCAAAGGGGAAAACGTGTGCAGAATTTTGCCCTCGCAAAATTTAAACGGTTTGCCCCTTGGCACGTTTCTTTGCGCAGGTTTGCGAAGCAAAACTGCTTGTTTCATTTGCGTGCGAAAAGAAATGCGGAAAAAGAGAAACGTAGTTTTTCAAAAATAGAAAACACCGATTCAAGCTATCCCCTGAATCGGTGTTCTTCATTTTTCCTTATAGTAAAGCATACAGTGGCAATATCCCTCGAAATCGGGATCGGCGATCTGCGCCTTGAACTCCTCACACATACACTTTATATCTTCGCTCTTGCCCATCTTACAGGGGCAGTATCCGCCCTTGGCTTTAAGACCCTCCTTGACGGTTTTAACGATCTCTTCGTTTTCGTTCAGGCGGATCTTCATTAAAGACCTCCGTCAACGAATGCGCGAAGCTCGTCTGCGTTCATATAGCCCTTGGTGTTTGCAGTGACTTCGCCGTTCTTGATAACAAAAAGCGTCGGGATTACGTTTACACCATAGCGGCGCGCAAGATCGGGATCGTCGTCAACGTCGACCTTAACGAACTCAACGTCGGGATAGTCGGGCGCGACCTGCTCGAGCACGGGCGCGAGCATCTTGCAAGGTCCGCACCACGTTGCGAAGAAATCAACGAGAATCGTCTTGCCGTCGGCAAGAAGCGCGTCAAATTCGGCTGTGTTTACGTGTTTCATATTTATATATTCTCCTTTGAGTTATTTTCTAAGAAGATTATATATTATTTTTTATAAAAGGTCAAGCCTTTTTCTTTTCGATCATATTTTTCAGTGCCGAAATTGCATCGGAGAGCGTGCCGAGCTCGTCGATGAGCCCTATTTTGACAGCGTCCTCGCCGTCAAGGATCGTTCCGATGTCGGTCGCCATTTCGTCTGTTTTCATCATAAGTGAGCGAAGCGCACTTTCGCTTACGTGTGAATTGCGGCAGATGAAGGATACTATTCTGTCCTGCATTTTGCTGAGATTATCGAAGCTTTGCGGAACACCGATGACGAGACCGTTTATTCTGACGGGATGAAGCGTCATAGTCGCCGACGGAACGATGAAGGATCTTTTTGCCGCGACTGCGAGCGGAATGCCGATCGAATGTCCTCCGCCAAGCACGAGTGAGACCGTCGGCTTGCTCATTCCCGCTATCATTTCGGATATCGCAAGTCCAGCCTCAACATCACCGCCGACGGTGTTTATCAGCAGAAGCAGACCGTCAATGTCACGCCGCTCCTCGATCTCGGCAAGGGCGGGGAGCATGTGCTCGTATTTTGTCACCTTCTGCCCGTCGGGTAACAGATAGTGTCCCTCAACCTGCCCGATAACCGTTAAATAGTGGATCCGTTCCTCCGTGACCGCTCCGTCGGTCATATCGGTTGTTTTTCTCTCTTTATTTTCCATTTATCCCCCTGTTTTTGCGGATTTTTTTGTAAAACACTTTACTTTTTCGCTTTCGTATAGTATAATACTTTTGTTATTAAAATATTTAAGTGAGGAAGATAAAAATGGCAAACAAAGTACTCGTTGAAACTTCGGCTCGTCATATCCACCTGACCGAAGAACATATTGAAGCTCTTTTCGGAAAGGGCGCAACTCTTACTAAGAAAAAGGACCTCTCTCAGCCCGGTCAGTACGCTTGCGAAGAGCGCTGCACCGTTGTTGGACCTAAGAAGTCTATTCCTAACGTTATAATTCTCGGACCGGCTCGTCCTGCTTCACAGGTTGAGGTGTCCTTCACTGATGCTCGTACCCTCGGTATTTCCGCACCCGTTCGTGAGAGCGGAGACCTTGCGGGTACTCCGGGCTGTAAGCTCGTTGGACCTTGTGGCGAGGTTGATCTTGACAGCGGCGTTATTATCGCAAAGCGTCATATCCACATCACCCCCGAGGATGCAGAGGTTGCAGGTGTAGCTGACAAGGAGATCGTATCCGTTAAGATCGATTCTTGCGACAGAAGTACCATCTTCGGCGACGTTGTTATCCGCGTCAGCCCCAAGTTTGCTACCGCTATGCACATCGATACCGACGAGGCTAATGCCGCTTGCGCATTTGGCGAGTGCTACGGTGAGATCGTAAAGTAATTTAACGCAGAGGACGCCGCGACTGCGGTGTCCTTGTTATTTAGGAGACTGAATGATGAGTAAAACTGATATACGCTTCGGCACGGGCGGCTGGCGAGCAATAATCGGTGACGAGTTCACACGAGAGAATATCGAGCGCGTAGCGCAGGGAATCTGCGACCTTATGGCGGAAGAAGGTAAGACCGAACTGCCTGTTATGATCGGATATGACAGAAGATTCCTTTCGGAAAGCGCGGCACGTTGGATCGTCGAGGTGCTGACGGCAAACGGAATCAAGGTTTGGTTTATGAACCGAAGCGCGCCGACGCCTCTTGTAATGTTTACCGTCAAGCACGAGTGCCTGCATTACGGTATTGAGGTTACCGCAAGCCATAATCCTGCGGAATATAACGGAATCAAGCTTATTGTTGAGGAAGGACGCGACGCATCTGTCGAATGTACCAAGCGCCTTGAGGAGCTGATTGCGAAGGCGGAGCCAAAGTCGATCGCCTTCGATACTGCGCTTGAAAACGATATGATAAAAACGCTCAAGACTCCGTTCAACGACTTTATTGACTCGATCCTTTCAAACCTCGACGTAGAAAAGATCAAAAGCTCGGGTGTTCGTATTCTTTTTGATCCGATGCACGGATCTGCAACGTTTCCGATGATGTCTGTCCTTTATACAGCGCGTTGCACCGTCGACCTTATGGATTCAAATAAGGACGCATTTTTCGGCGGAAAGCTTCCTGCACCGGGACTTAAACAGCTCGGCTCGCTTATCGGTAGAGTTACGAAGGAAAAGTACGACCTCGGAATCGCCGTCGACGGAGATGGAGACCGTCTCGGAATCGTTGATTCCGACGGCACCTATATTTCGGCAAATCAGATACTTGTAATGCTTTACTATTATCTGCACGAATACCGTGGCTGGAAGGGTCCTGTCGTCCGTAATCTTGCGACGACTCACATGCTTGATGCGGTTGCAAAGTCGTTCGGAGAAACCTGTTACGAGGTTCCCGTCGGCTTCAAGTATATATCCTCAAAGCTTGACGAGACCGATGCGGTGCTTGGCGGAGAATCCTCGGGCGGTCTAACTGTGCGTGGACACATATTCGGTAAGGACTCGATCTACGCCGCCGCACTTTTCGTCGAAATGGTCTGCGCGACGGGCAAGACTCCGAAGGAGCTCTGGGCTGAGCTTGAGGATAAGTACGGTAAGTTCGTCATGGAAGAGGGCAACTTTGTCTTCGAGCCGTCGGATAAGACGCGCATCAACAAAATGCTTATGGAAGATAAGCTTCTGCCGACCTTTGACGGATTTGAGCTTGACCGCGTAAATTACGAGGACGGCTGTAAGCTATATTTCAAGGACGGTTCGTTCGTCATCTGCCGTTTCTCGGGTACCGAGCCGCTTCTTCGTATATTTGCCGAATCGAGCACGTCGGAAAAGGCGAACGAGCTTATAAATGAAATGAAGAGCTTTGTAAAATAACAAATAGCTCCCTGAATATACAAAAAGGACAGAGTTTTTATCTCTGTCCTTTTTTACGCTCCGAACAAAACTCCGCGTAGTGCGGGGCATGGGTTATTTCAGAATACAGACGTTTGTAATGGTTTGATAGCCAAGGTCTGTGGAATTAAAAGCACCGCTTCTGCTTTTGTCCGGCGTATTGGGTGTCTGCGTATCGTCAACAGGCAACGCACCTTTTTCAAGAGCAGCATTGGTGACAAATTTGAAAGCGTATTGATAAAGTTCCTCTGTTTCATATTCATGCAAAACGGAAGTTACTACACAGTTGTTTATAACAAATCCGTGAGCGTTCTGTAAGCCACCGTCACTAACTCCGATCAAACGATTGCCATTGAATATGCCGAATATGAATACAGAGTGTTCGGTATTGCCGATCACATCTCTTTGGTGTAGTTCGTGCTTCAAATACTTTAACCTTGGAGAATTACTTCCCCTATTAGGATATCTTTCCGAATAGAATTTTTCAACAAGATCAACGTCCTCATATTTGATAAGCCGCATGGTAATATTCTCTATGGGAGTGAGTACATAAGGCTCGCCCGTATAGACATTGCTTTGGCGGCGATTTATATTACCAATCGTTACACCGCGCTTTGAAAATTCGTGTTTAATTTCTTCGTCGGATTCTAAAGTGTACAGAACCATATCAAAGCGCTTATCTGAAAAGACCTTTTTATATTCGGCAATTTTATTCCAATCGTCGCAGATTATCTCTCCTTCAAAGCGATTATCCCATTCGGTAAACCAAACGAATCCGTCTCTGAAATCTTCACCGTTGTATAGTGCTGCGCCGCCGTTGACACGGAAGCAAACGGCAATATACCCATAGCGAAGCGCATCGGTTTCGAGCAGATAATCAATGACTTCATCGCTATCAGCAACCTTGAAGTCCTTGAATTCATGCAAGAGCCTTGCACCTATTGTGTCGTTATAAAAATCACCGTAATACGCTTCTACCTTTTCATACTTCTTTCTGTATTCACTCGGAGACATACCGTATTGATTTTTAAAGGCTCTTGAAAAGCTTTCGTGTGCTTCATAACCGCAATCCAAAGCAATATCAAGGATATCATTATTCGTTCCTCTCAAAAGATGAGCAGCCTTTTTTAGACGGCTGAAGCGGACGTATTCCATAATATTGAATCCTGTATGCGCAAAGAAAATACGATTGAAGTAATCCGTAGAAAAGCCTGCATGGGTCGCTACATCATCAATGGTGATATCACTTTTCCTGTTCTCGGATCTTATATAGTTGAGTGCTTTTGTGATAAGCTCGCTATTTTCCATAAATAGCCCTCCTGTTTTTGATTCAAACGTTCAGCTGTCTGTTTGTGATACCATTATAGCACGGGGTTATTTATTTGTCTTGACAGAAAGCGCTGAATTAAAACGGCGCACCTGCTTTATAACAAGTGCGCCGATAGAAGCTAAATTATGCCTTTGTTTTGTCGAGGATCATGCTGATGCCGAACGCGACCTCAACGAGTCCCTCGCTGTTCTGACCGTGGAAGCGGTCGACGGTCGCGCTGTCGATGTCGAGGACACCGTAGAGCTTGCCGTTTTTGTATATCGGGTAGACGATCTCACTCATTGTTTCGGGGTCGCAGGAGATATAGTCGCCGTATTTGTGAACGTTCGGAACGACGATCGGCTCGTCTGCCTTTGCGGATCTGCCGCAGACGCCGTGACCAAGCTCGATCTCGGTGCAGGCGGGCTTGCCTTTAAACGGTCCGAGGATCAGCTTGCCGTCGCGGAGAAGGTAGAAGCCCACCCAATTTACGTCGATCATATTATCGTAAATATAAGCGGCTATGTTCGAGAGGGCAGATATTTCGTATTCAACGCCCTCGGACATGAGAAGAATATTTCTTTTAATGTTATCGAATGTCATTTCATTTTCCTTTCTTCGATAAGCGGATGACGATTCCCGCGGTGATCTGCGAGATTGATAGAATTACCGCTACGGCGATCGGTATTATGCCGAGCAGATTATCATTATCGATTATAAGGTATAACCCGTAAACCAATGAAGCTATTGTTGCCGCTATGCCTATAAGCGCGATAATAGCAGCGAGCACGCGGTAGCGCTTTTTCGTCGCCTTTTCCTCCGGCACTACGAGCATCATCAGCTCCATGTATATCTCAATCAGTATTTCAAAGATTATATCCAATGTCAGCTTGCCTCTTTAATCAGCGGGCGATAAGCTCCTCGAGCATTTTCTTTGCCATGAGGATGTCCTTTGTCTGCTGCTCACCCGAGATCTCACGCTCGATGGTTATAGGACCGTCGTAGCCGATCTCCTTGAGACGGGCGATAAATGCAGGGTAATTGACCTTACCTTCGCCGAGGGGCGTTTCCTTTCCGAGATTTCTACCGTTTGTCGGGTAGCATCCGTCCTTGCCGTGAATGTCTCTAACGTACTGACCGAAGGTGTCGAGAGCATCAACGGGATTTGCCTTACCGTAGAGGATAAGGTTTGCGGGGTCAAGGTTGATTCCGAGGTTGGGCAGACCTATATCCTCGATCGTTCTGCGAAGGGTAACAGGGGTCTCCTGACCTGTCTCGAAGAGGAAATACTGTCCGTTTTCCTGACAGTGAGAAGCGATTTTACGGAGAAGCTCAACGATCTCAGTATAGGTTTCCGACATCGGGTTTTCGGGGAGGAAGCCAACGTGGGTTGCGATCTGCGTAACGCCGAGCTTCTTACCGAAGTCGGAGCCACGGAGGAGATCCTCGGTTCTTTCCTCGCGAAGGGTGTTGGGGACGAGTCCGAGGGTATTCTGTCCCTCGTAGAAGTTCCAAGCCGCCTTTCCTCTCCAGCCGCACCAGAGGGTGGAGATGGTAACGCCGTTTTCATTAAGCGCATTCTGTATCTTTTCTACGTTTTCATCGGTATATGCGTTCATATCCCAGCAGCAGATCTGGCAGGACGTGAAGCCCATGTCCTTTACAGCTTTGATCTTTTCTTCAATGCCGTTTCCGTCGTTTAGATTTACGAGAACTCCGAGTTTCATAGAATAATTCCTTTCAGTTTCTGTAATAGTTTATAAGACATCCGTCGAGGATGATCTTTCTTTCATCGTCGGTCATATTCGAGACGGTAAGAGTAAGCGGCTTCTTTTTGCCGTTTTCCTTGATGATGTAGGCGTTAAAGACGTCTGTCTTGTTTATTATCGCGTCCTTGACACCGAGAACGAGAATGTAGTCACCAACCTCAAAATCAGGCTCGGTCTCGGAGAGGAAGGGCAGCATACCCCAGTTTATGAGATTTGAGCGGTAGCGCTTGGTCGCGTATTCGAGAGCGATATTTGCCGAACCGCCGAGAACTCTCTGGCAGGACGCCGCCTGCTCGCGGGCAGAGCCGTCACCGGGCTTTCTTGCGTATATGACGCTTCCGATCTGGGGAAGCTCATTTTCGCCCGTCAGCTCGTTAACTGCCGCGATAACGGTATCGCTCGGCTTTTCGCTTACCGTTGCCTTTGCGCGGGAAACGTACTCGGGATCCTTACGCGAGAGGGCAAATTCAGCGAGCTTGAGCGGATTCGAACGGTAGGATGAGGTCTCGCCTGAGGGGATAAGCTCGTCGGTCGTTGTGACAGCGTCGGTTATGTAGGAGCAGACCTTCATTAAGATGTTATCGCCAAGCGCGGGCATATTCGGCCAGTCTGCGATATTAGGACCGAAGCGGAGCTCAACTGTCGGATCTGCATTGCCGAAGCCGTAGTATACGCGGCTCTTATATGCGGAGTCGTCGTAAACGTAGTTCGGCTCGGTATAGTCGATATCAAGGTCGGTTGCGGCTGTAAGAATACCGCCGTTTGCCGCAGTTGCGGCGATCGAACGCGCGTCCATGAGAGCAACGTAGGCACTCTGATTATTACCGGGCTTTGAGCCCTCGCGGTTCGGGAAGTTACGTGTAGAATGACGGATTGAGAGGCATCCGTTTGCGGGAACATCGCCTGCACCGAAGCAGGGACCGCAGAATGCCGTGCGGAGAGTTACGCCGCTTCCAAGCAGGTCGGACGCGGTGCCTTCCTTCATAAGCTGAGTCATAACGGGTTGAGAAGCAGGGTAAGCGGAGAGGGCAAACTCGCCGTTACCGATGCTCTTTCCGCGCAGAATGTCGGCAGCCGCTACGAGATTATCGTATATACCGCCCGCACATCCTGCAATTACGCCCTGCTCGACGCGGATATTTCCGTTTTCGTCAATCTTCGATAAAAGCTCGCTAAGACCAAAGCGCTCAAGCACGCCCTTGGGATCTGCCTTTAGCTCGTTTATCGTTACTGCGTTTCCGGGATGGAAGGGAAGGGCGATCATGCTTTCTATCTTGCTAAGGTCAACAGTAACCATAGAATCATAATAAGCGACGGGCGCGGGCTTAAGCTCCTTGAATGCCTCGGGGCGTCCGTGTTTTTCGAAGTATTCCTTAGTCTTTTCGTCGGTTACCCAGATGGAAGAAAGACAGGTCGTCTCGGTCGTCATAACGTCGATGCCGTTACGGAACTCGATCGGGAGATTTTTTACTCCCTCACCGACGAACTCGAGGACCTTATTCTTAACGAAGCCCGACGAGAATACCGCACCGATAAGGGCGATGGCAACGTCGTGAGGTCCGACGCCCTTTTTCGGAGCGCCTACAAGGTTGATCGCAACGACCTCGGGCATCGGAATATCGTAAGTCTTTTTAAGAAGCTGCTTTACGAGCTCGGGGCCGCCCTCGCCTATTGCCATAGTTCCGAGTGCGCCGTAGCGAGTATGGCTATCGGAGCCGAGTATCATTTTTCCGCACCCGCTCATCGTTTCTCTCATATAAGAATGAATTACCGACTGATGTGCGGGAACGTAGATACCGCCGTACTTTTTAGCCGCGGAGAGACCGAAAAGATGGTCGTCCTCGTTTATCGTACCGCCGACGGCACAAAGGCTGTTATGGCAGTTTGTAAGGACGTAGGGAAGCGGGAATGAGGTAAGTCCGCTTGCTCTTGCTGTCTGGATAATTCCGACGTAGGTTATGTCGTGTGACGCCATCGCGTCGAAGCGGATCTTTAAGTCCTTATCGTTTCCTGAGGTGTTATGAGAAGTGAGGATAGAATATGCTATCGTTCCTTTTCTTGCCTCGTCTTTTGAAACGGGGCATTCCTTTGTGAAGCTTTCTCCGTTAAGAAGAAAGACGCCGTCTTTTTCAAGTTTAATCATATTTGCCTCCTGAATGGCTTGGGTTTATAACGCAAAAGCGCCTCGAAAACGAGGCGCTTTTAAATCAGTATTAGATCTTGACGCCGCAGATATATTAGCGGATGTCGTTTTAATTACTGCGCGTCGCCGGTAGTAGTATCGGCAGCGGTAGTAGTTTCAGGGGTAGTAGTATCACCCGCGGTGGTGTTTCCGTCGGTTGTTACCTCGGTAGTAGTCTGATCCTTCATACCGTTTACAAAGTCGTTATAGCTGGTCTTGATAAGTCCGTCGTCCTGAATAACAAAGGAGATGATTACGAGAACAGCGAATACGATAGAAACGATGATTGTAAGCTTATTGAGAATGTAATCGCGGTCGTTTGCCTTATTCTTTCCGTAATAAGTATCGGAAGAGGAAGCACCGCCGATAGCACCGGACATACCCTTTTCTTTACCCGACTGGAAGAGAACGGCGATTATGAGAAATACTGCCGCGATGATGAGAACTATACCTATGAATGTAGCCATTTATTTTATCCTCCTGAAAACCGCCTGCGCTTTTGCGTCCTTCGGCGGCGTATCTGTTTTACAAGCTTATCTATTGTATCATACTTTTTCCAATAATGCAAGTACTAAAAACGAATTTTCTTAAATTATTTTATTTTATTGAAAAAATATCATCGGAAGCGGGGATTTATTGACAGTTTTGCACCGAAAAAATGGGTTTGACAGATCAGAAGGAATGATATATAATATTTTTATAACCTTTTTCGGAGGAAATGATGGCGGAAAATTGGCTAAATAGACAATGCGCACTTATTGGCAAGGATGCTACTGAAAAACTGAAGAACGCATCGGTTATGATATTCGGTATAGGCGGCGTGGGATCGTTTGCATCGGAGGCAATCGTTCGCGCGGGCGTCGGTAGGGTTATATTCGTCGACGGCGATACTGTATCGGTGACGAATATAAACCGTCAGCTTATCGCCGATACGACGACTGTCGGACAGGACAAGGCTGAGATAATGGCAAATCGCGCACTTGTCATTAACCCCGAGTGTCAAGTTTTTTTCGAGCGGGTATTCGTTGATAAAACCAACTGCGACGAGCTTCTTGATAAGTACTGCCCCGATTTTATTATTGATTGTATTGACACAGTTTCCTCAAAGCTTCTGATTATCAGGTGGGCGACCGAAAACAGCGTCAAGATCATTTCCTCGATGGGAACAGGAAACAAGCTCGATCCCTCTAAATTTCAGATAACCGATATAAAAAATACCTCGGTCTGTCCTCTTGCGCGCGTTATGAGACGCGAACTAAAGAATATGGGCATAACGGCACTCCCCGTTCTTTTCAGCACGGAGGAGCCTGTAAGGACCGGCGAACGTGTTCCCGCTTCAATTTCCTTTGTGCCGTCAAGCGCGGGGCTTATGATGGCGGGCTACGTTGTAAGAGAGCTTATAAAATGAAAAAGCTTGTTGAGGCTGTAATCGAATTTGCCGAGAATGCATCTCGTTTTGAAGAAGCCAAAAGAGATAGTTCGCTTTACGATCAATTTGTCCGCGCGTCGTACGGAATGGCGTATGCTGTCATTTGTGCGGACGACGCCAAGGATATCAAGGTCAAGGCGAGTGAGCTCGACAAGGCGCTGATGCGCTCGAAGGAGGTAAAGCTTCTTTTGGACGGTTGCTACCGAATGCGCCTGACGGGTGAAGCGTTCAATAACCGTGCCGAAAGAAAGCTTGCATCTGTAATTTATCAGATCAGGAAGGAACGAAACGCTCTTGACTCCAAGGTCGGGAAGACTGTGCTTCGGTTGCCGAGAGCAAGAAACGTTTTCCATTCGCGAAGGCTGACGGTAAGGACGGTCCTCAAAGCCGATATCGAAAAGCTTCTTTTGCTTTTTGATGATCCGTTTTATAAGGAATGCGCGCTTATCTCGTTTGAAAACGGCGAGACGCTTTACGAATATCTTAAAGCCGGGCCGCACTTTTACGCTGTTACGAGAAAGGGAAGCGGTGAGCTTATCGGCGCACTTGTGATTTTTCCCGACGGACATAGCGGAAGTCGCGTAAGAGTCGAGCTTGGGATACTTCCCGAATACCGCTCCTGCGGATACTTTTCAGAGCTTGTAGAGAGCGCGTACGAATATGCCTGTAACAAGCTCGGATCTAACGTTGTTTCGTTATATGTTCCGAGTAAGCGCTCGTATCTCAGCCGTTCTCTTACCCGTCTTGGGTTCGGGCTTGAAGGAACTCTCGACGGCTACGGAAAGGACGGCGAGAGCGTGTCGGTATATTCCTTGAGATCAGTATGAATACGTTAAAAGCCCTCGCGGTTTTCCGCGAGGGCAATGTTATTATATACAGCTTGCTATTATCGCCGCGGCGACTCCGATGATAAGAAGAACGAGTGCAATTGCGGACAGAAGATCGATATGCGGCTTGAAGGACGGTGCTTCAGGCTCGGGATCGGGCTCGACTACCTTCTTTTTTCTCGGCCTTGATACCTTTTTCGGCGTCGGCTCGGGATAGTCGGGGAAGTCATCTGCCGTTGGCGCGTTTTTTATCGGCTTTGGCTTTTTAGGTTTTTCGTTTATATCGGGAAAATCGGGGAAATTGTCAGCTTCCTTTTTGGGTTTCATCTTCGGTTTTTCTTTTTTAAGCGAAGCTTCGTAATTATATAGGACTGTCAGCGGATCTTCCTCCGCCATTATTCTGTCCTGAAACTGCATTACCCAGCTTGTATCCGACGGCGAGCAGACGTCACTTTCGTTCACGCCGTCCTCGTGTGCGATACGGTTGCGCAGATATCGCATGCTTTTAAGCTTCTTGTAGTCGCGTTCCCAATCTGCGACTATCATTTTTCCGCGCTCCTCGCGCTCCATTCGTTCTATGTATTCGGTCACGCCGTTTTCGCTTTCGAGTATGTCCTTGCAAAGACGGTCGAGCGATTTATATTCGTCAAAAAAGTTTCCCACTTGTGTCTCCGTTAAGATTTCTTATAAATGATTATAATCCAAAACCGCTCTCGTGTCAAGAAATGTCAGTCAAACTCTTGCCTTTTGTTCAAATAAATAGTATAATAATACTAATATTTTCAGGGAGGCGGCAGATGGCGATAACGGAGAATGCAAATCTTGGTAACGTTCAAATAAAGAACCGTCTTGTTCGTTCCGCTACGTGGGAAGGTCTTTGTGATGCGGATGGCAGAATACCATCGGATCTGTTTGACATATATAACGAGCTTGCCGGTGGAGGCGTCGGGCTTATCGTTACGGGGCTTACCGACGTTTGTCCTTACGATATAGGGATAAATGGGAATATGCGTCTTGTTTCTGACGCAGTTATCCTCGAATACAAAGAGCTGACTGACTGCGTCCATCAGCGCGGGGCAAAAATATTTTGCCAGCTTAACATAAGCGAATACACCCGTCCGTCGGGCGAAAAACTCGATATAAACGAAATGACCGTGGACGATATTGCGCTTACGGTCGGATATTTTCTTAGTGGTGCGAAAAGAGCGCAACTGGCGGGCTTCGATGGGGTACAGCTTCATATTGCTTACGGTTGGCTGCTGAATCGCTTCGTCGACATCCGAAAAAACCTGCGGAATGATTCCTACGGCGGTGAAACGGAAGATAGGTGCCGTATTGTCATTGAGATAATAAACGCGATAAGAAAAGAGCTTCCGGGCTTTCACGTTTCGGCGAAGTTCAGCTTTTGGCACGGCACCGAAAACGGATTCGATCTGATCGAAGGAAGCAATGCGGCGATCTATCTTTCAAAGCATCTTGATTCTATTGAAATACTCGGAGAGGGAAGCCATTTTGAAAGCGACAAATACGAAGATTCGATATATCTGCCGCTTGTTGCGCCGATCGTCGACAAGGTCGCCTGCCCGATTATTTTGACGGGTAATAACCGCGATCTAAACGAAATGGAGAAAATTCACCGCGAATACGGTATAGAGGCGTTCGGACTTTGCCGCGCGTTGATAAGGGAGAGCGATCTGCCGAAAAAATTTGAAGGAGGCGTATCAACGCGCTCGCTCTGCCGCGCCTGCGGAGGCTGTAATAATACCGTCGGAAGCAGATGTGTTTTCAATATCAAAAATTCCTGATTAAGGAGAAAAAATATGATATACAAGAAATTCAAAGACCTTGAGCTTTCAGCCCTTGGTATGGGCTGTATGCGTCTTCCCACTCTTGAGGACGGAAGTATAAACGAGGAAGCGACGGCTGAAATGATCGATTACGCGCTGAAGAACGGCGTGAATTACTTCGATACCGCTTGGGTATACCATAGCGGTAATTCCGAAAGTGTGATGGGCAAGCTTCTTTCAAAGTATCCCCGTGACAGCTATTATCTTGCGACGAAGTTCCCCGGCTTTTCTGCCGACACGTGGGACAAGGTTGAGGAGATATTCGAGGAGCAGCTGAGAAAATGCCGCGTTGATTATTTCGATTTCTACCTTTTCCATAACGTAAGCGAGCATAATATCGACGCTTATCTCAATGACGAAAAATACGGAATTTACAGCTATCTTATGGAGCAGAAGAAAAACGGCAGGATCCGTCACCTCGGCTTCTCGGCTCACGGAAATATGGATACCCTCAAGCGTTTTCTTTCGGCTTACGGCTCCGATATGGAGTTCTGCCAGCTTCAGATAAACTATATCGACTGGCATTTTCAGAACGCGGTCGGCAAGATCGAGCTTATGAAGGAATACGGTATTCCAGTATGGGTAATGGAGCCGCTGAGAGGAGGAAAGCTCGTCAAGCTTAGTGAAAAGCACGAAAAGATGCTCCGCGCTCTCCGCCCCGACGAGAGCAATCATTCCTTCGCCTTCAGATTCCTTCAGAGCGTGCCTGAGATCGTTATGACGCTTTCCGGAATGTCGAATTTTGACCAGATCAAAGATAATATCAATATTTACAGTACCGAAAAGCCGCTTTCCGATAACGAATGGAAAACGCTTCTCGAGATCGCGGACGAATTGGTTTCGCCAAACCGTCTGCCCTGTACCTCCTGCCGCTATTGTACCGAATACTGTCCGCAGGGGCTCGATATTCCCGCGATCATCGATATTTATAATGAGATAACTTATTCAAAGGGAACCTTTACTGTCCCTTCGGAGATAAACGACTTTGATGAGGAAAAGCTCCCTTCTGCCTGCATCGGCTGTCAAGCCTGCGAGGGAGTTTGTCCTCAGAATATCAAAATATCCGAGATGATGAAGGATTTTTCAAAAAGGCTTAAATAACGGAGCGCGTAATGAAATACGATTTTACTTCAATAATTGATAGAGTCGGGAAGGATGCGATATCGGTCGACTGCATCGGCTCCTTCATTCCCTGCAAGCCCTGCGAGGGCTTCGACTGTATACCGATGTGGGTTGCCGATATGAACTTTGCAACGGTGCCGAGCGCGGTCGACGCTATGATGGAGCGCCTTAAACATCCGCTTTTCGGTTACTTCGAGCCGAGAGAGGAGTATTATTCCTCAATCATAGAGTGGCAGAAAAACCGTAACGGTGTCGATGGTATCACAAAATGTGATATCGGCTATGAGAACGGAGTGCTCGGTGGACTTATGTCGGCAATGGCGGCATTCTGTCCGCAAGGCGGAAGCGTTCTCGTTCACAGCCCGACCTATATGGGATTTACAAATTCGCTCAAAAACGCGGGATACAATATCGTTTATTCTCCCCTTAAGCAGGACGAAAACGGCATCTGGCGTATGGATTACTCCGATATGGAGAAGAAGCTTTCCGAGCATAGGATCCACGCCGCAGTCTTCTGCTCGCCTCATAACCCGACGGGAAGAGTCTGGGAGAGGGAAGAGCTTGAAGCTGTTTTTGCACTTTTTGAAAAGTATGACGTTAATGTCGTATCGGATGAGATCTGGTCGGATATTATAATGCCCGGCTACAAGCACATCCCCTCTCAGTCGGTAAGCGATTACGCGAAAAACCATACCGTTGCTCTCTACGCGCCGTCAAAGACCTTTAACCTTGCAGGTCTTGTCGGTTCTTATCACATAATATACAATAGCGCGATCCGCGACCGTGTAAAAAAGGAAGCGTCCCTTTCGCACTACAATAATATGAATATGCTCTCGATGTACGCGCATATAGGTGCGTTCGGTGAAGAGGGAGCGGAATGGGTTGACGAGCTTTGTACTGTCCTTCAAGGCAATATCGATTATGCCTGTGATTACATCGAAAAGCATTTCGAGGGCGTTACTGTGTCGAAGCCGCAGGGAACCTATATGATCTTCATCGACTGCGAAGAGTGGCTCAAGGCACACGGTATGACGCTTTGCGACCTGCTTCAGCTCGGCTGGGAGGTCGGAGTTGACTGGCAGGACGGACGCCAGCACGGCGGAACGCTTCATATCCGAATCAACCTCGCGTCTCCTTTATCGATGATAAAGGATGCGTTTGAAAGAATGGATAAATACGTATTCAACAGGGAGAAAAATGATGGAATTTAAGATTATAGTTATTGCGGTGCTTTTGATTTCGAGCCTGTACCGTCTTGTACTCAACATCGTTCAGCATCGCTCGGCAAAGAATCCTACGCCCGAGTGTGTTTCCGACGTCTATGATGAGTATACTTACCTTAAGTGGAGGAGGTATTGCGCAGACAAGAGTAACCTTGCTATCATTTCTACGGCTGTTATGTTCGTCTGTCAGCTTGCGCTTCTTCTGACAAACGTTTATTCTGCGTTTGCCACGCTTTTTTCTTCCGATATTTACGTTCAGCTTATTGCGGTAATTCTTCTTGACACGTTGGTAAGCACGGTCGTCAGCATAGGCTTCGATTATTACGAAACGATGGTTATAGAGGAAAAATACGGCTTTAACCGCTCGTCCGTCAAGACCTTTGTTACCGATAAGATACGCGAGCTCATTCTCGAGCTCGTTCTCGGAATAGGAATTGCGTCGCTTCTTGCATCGCTCCATATCTCTATGGGAAATTGGCTGATACTTCTTTTCGCGGGTGTGGTATTCGGATTCAGTCTGCTTATATCGTTCTTGTATCCGATATTCAGCCGAATGGGAAACAAGTTCGTTCCTCTTGAGGATGGCGAGCTCAAGGATAAGCTCATGGGACTTCTGACCAAGCACGGCTATAAGGTCAAGGCGATCGAGGTTATGGACGCATCGCGCCGTACTACCAAGCTTAACGCCTACTTTACCGGCTTCGGAAAGATGAAAACGATAGTTCTTTATGATAACCTCGTCAACGCGCTTACGACCGATGAGATCTGTGCCGTGTTTGCGCACGAGCTCGGTCACGGTCTGCATAAGGACGTGTTGAAAAGACAGATAATGAATATAGGAAACTTCCTGCTTATGGCAGTTCTCGCGTGGGGCGCAGTAAGCGTTCCGCAGTTCTATACCGCTTTTGGATTCGATGGCATCAACTACGGCTTCGCATTCCTTCTCATTGGAATCGCTCTCGGCACAATTCAGCCGCTGACGGGAATGATAATGAATGCGCATAGCCGCCGCGCGGAATTTCGCGCCGACAGACAGGCGGTCAAGGAGGGCTACGGTGAAGCGCTCGTTTCGGGACTCAAGCTTCTTGCAAAGGAAAACTTTGCGCACCTTTCTCCCTCTCCGATTCTCGTAGTTCTCGAATACAGCCACCCGCCGCTCGCGGATAGAATTGAAAAGATAATGGAAGAAGTAAACAAATAAACTTCGCCCCGCCGTTTGAAAACGGCGGGGCGAATTATTATAGCAGTAATATTATTCCGAGTAAAAACATCGCGGAAATGCATAACCACGTTGCACATCCGCCAAAAAAACCGCCGGAGCTTGAAGGCGTGTAAGGTCTTGGTTGATACGTTGGTCTTGGCTGATACGTTGGTCTTGGCGCCGGACGGTACTTTGCTCTGCGGTACACAGAAAGAGGATCGGTACCGTTTAAAAGACGTCTGTAAAAACTGTCAAGCCAAATAGTGTCAGTATAACTGCACGTATTTTCCTCGGTGTATTCCGGTTCGTGTACGATTTTGTTTCGCATCCAGCGGTAATGTTTTATCTGTTTTAAGTCACTATACCATTCGGAAACATATCGGTCGCCGTCGTATATGCTTTTCATTTCTTCGATGTAACCGGAGAATCCGTTTTCATATCCTTGATCTCGGCAAATTTTTTCTATTCTCTTATATGAATCGATAAATCCCATAGTCTTGCTCCAGAACGATTTGTACTAATTATAACACGTTAATACGGCGTTTTCAATACTGTTTAATAGATTATTGCAGATAACCGTAATCCCTTGCGCATTTTTTCAGCCCGTCTTCAACATTGCTGAAAGTTACGCCGTATTTCCTTGCCTTTTCGCAGTTCATCCAAAGATTATGAGGCGGAGGAGCGTCGTTAAGCGTGATTTTTTTACCGATGAGTGCCAAAAATTCCTTTGTTATCTCGTGCATCGACTTCGTCGTTTCGGAACCGAAGTTGTAAACTCCGCCGGGAAGCCTGATTACCTTATCCATATTCTCGGCAACCTCTTTAACGTAGGTTATGCCTCTGTAATTCTGCGAACTGAAGGTGACTTCACTCTCGGCGTTTATCATATTCATAAAATAATTCGGCTTTTTGAGATAATAGTCGTACATCCACTCGGCGCGAAGCATGACGGCGTCGGGAGCTATATCAAGCACGCGCTGCTCCATTTCGAGTTTGTGAAAAGCGTAAATATTATTTGGCTTTGCCATATCCTCGGTGTATGGACCAAATTCGTCCGAGCCGCCGTAGACCTGATCGGAGCTGAAGCAGACGAGCTTTATGTTTTGAGACGCCTTGGCAAGCATGACGGGAAGCATTACGTTCGCACGGTAAGATGCATCGGGATCCGCCTTACAGGTGCCTATATCGGCGATAGCAGCGGTATTTATTACCGTATCTACCTCGTTTTCATCGATGATTCGTTTTATATTGTCCTCTGACGCCTTTCTGAGCGACGGACACGCGATAACATTTTTGCAGGTCTTTATTATTTTGCTTCCGACAAAGCCGCTTGCTCCTGTTACAAGTATCATAACTGCTCCTTAATATTTCTTTCTTTCAAGTGATATTTCCGTATTGTATATCGCCTGCTTTGACGGTTTGTCCGAGTTGAGAACGATGTAGGTGTAGATGCTGTCGAATATCGTCAGTTGTGCTATTCGCGAGCTCATTGCGAGGATTGAATATTTCGTTTCGTCGGACTTAGTGAAAAGACAGATATCGGAGGCATCGACGATCGGAGAAGTTCCGTGATTCGTCACGCAGATATTGGTCGCACCGCAGGCGCGGCTGAGCTGCATCGCTTCAACGATATCCTTTGACGAGCCTGAATGTGAAATTCCAATAGCGACGCTTCCGCGCTTCATGTGAGACGCGATTATTGCCTGCATGTGGTTGTCACAGCACGCCTGCGCCGAAAGACCGAGCCGGAGAAACTTGTGAGCGGCATCCTGTGCAATAGCAGCGGAATTGCCGAGTCCGAAGATGACTATTCTGTCGGCTTTTTCTATCGCCTGAGCCGCACGCTCGAGCGCTTCGGGATCAAGCACCGATTCGGTGCTTGAAAGGGAGGCGGATATATCGCTTATTCTCTTTTTGAAGATCTCAAAGCAAGTGTCCGACTTTTTGAGCTCCGAGCTGATCGACGACGATGCGTTCATCTCGACGGCTATCTGAAGCTTCAGCTCCTGATATCCGCTGAGCCCGAGTCGGCGCGAAAAGCGAACGACCGTAGCGTCTCCGCAATCACACCTCTGTGCCAGCTCGGTTATCGAAATGTCGACAAGCTCGCCCGAGTGGGAAAGCAGATAATCGGCTATTCTTTTTTCCGCAGGCCCCATCGAATCGAAGGAAAAACGTATTTTGTGAAGAATCGACTCCATATCTTGCTCCCTAATGAAAATTATTTTCATTATTTTATCATTTTTCTGAAAAAAAGTCAAGATTTGAAATTTATTTTCGGATTCTTGTTGCGGATTTTTTAGCGTTGTGATACAATAAAAGGGTAAAAGAAAAGTGAAAAAGGAGATTCTGTTATGCAGATCCAAATGAACGAATTTTTGTTTTCCATGATCCTTACAGAGCTTGAGGACGCTGTCGGCGTTGAAAACTGCTCTGTCCGTCAGATCGATAAGGTGACACACAGTGTCGACTATTACTGGCTTTCCCGTATGTGGGCAGACAGAGGACACCGTATGCCCGAAGCAGACTTCATCGTTTGCCCGAAGGATGCGACCGAGGTGTCGAAGGTCGTCAAGATCGCGAATTACTATAAGCTTCCGGTTACGACGTGGGGCGCGGGCGGCGGTACTCAGGGCGGTGCTATTCCCGTTTGCGGCGGTATCCTTCTCGATACCAAGAGAATGAACAAGATCTACGAGGTAAATACCGAGGGAATGTACATAGAGTGCGGCACAGGTGCGATCTATAAGCATATCGAGTGGGCGGCAAACGAGGTCGGAAAGGCTACGATGCACTACCCCTCGTCTCTTACCTGCTCGACGGTTGGCGGCTTCCTTGCACACAGAGGTATCGGCGTTTGCTCGACCAAATACGGCAAGATCGACGACATGGTGCTTAAGATGGAGGTCGTTCTCCCAAACGGCGATATTATCGAGACCTCTCCTGCTCCCAAGCACGCGGCAGGTCCCGACCTTAACCAGATCTTTATCGGTTCCGAGGGTACTCTCGGTATCATAACCAAGGCGCAGATGCGCATTTACGATCAGCCCGAGGAAAGACGCTTCCGCGGATTCCTTTTCCAGGATATGCACGGCGCTTTTCAGGCATCCCGCGAGCTTCTTCAGAAGTTCAAGCCCTCCGTTATGCGTCTTTACGACGAGGCGGAGACCGCTTCGCTCATCAAGAAGATCGTCGGAGTTGAGCGCAAGGGTGCGTTTATGAACGTTGCTATCGAGGGCTGTTCCGAGCTTGTTGCCGTTGAGGAGAAGATCCTTCTCGATACCTTCAAAAAGTACGGCGCCGAGGACCTCGGAAGCGAATACGGTGAGAAGTGGTGGAAGGAGAAGATTACCTTCTTCTATCCCGGTCACATGATGGATATTCCTCAGATGTTCGGAACGATGGATACGATCGCTCCCTACGACAAGATCGAGGAGATATATTGGGCGATGAAGAACGCGATCGAGACAAACTTCCCGCAGGCGAAGTTTATCGCGCATTTCTCGCATTGGTACGAATGGGGCGCAATGCTTTACGACCGCTTCATCGTTGACGGCAAGGACGTTCCTCAGGATCCCGTTGAGGCGCTTCGCCTCCATCAGGCGATCTGGAGCTGTGGCGTACGTGCGGCACTTGCTCACGGTGGCGTTGTAAACGACCACCACGGTGTCGGCATCAAGCTCGGACGACTCATGAAGGAGCAGTACGGCCCCGCAATGCAGGTCTTCGAGGGAATCAAGAAGCAGCTTGACCCGAACGGTATTATGAATCCGTTCAAGCTCGGTCTTTAATTTGGGAGGATATTGATTATGATAATGTCTGAAAAAGCTAAACAGCACGTTGACTCCTGCCGTTTTTGCTGGATGTGCCACCATATTTGCCCGATTGGAAATGCAACGGGTCACGAGAGAAGCACGCCACGCGGACGCGCTCTCGGTATTTCTCTTGTAAACAGAGAATCGATCGACCTTTCCGAAATTATGGATAATATTTACGAGTGCGCTGGTTGCGGCGCTTGCGTTCACGACTGTGTGACCGGTTGGGATCCCGTTATGTTCACCAAGGAGGTAAGACTCCAGGCGGCAATGGAGGATAAGCTCCCCGCATACATAAACACATTTATTGATAACTGCCTTGAAAAGGGCAATGCTTATGGAAAAACCGCACTTTGCGAAAAGCTTTCCTCCGCTGTTTCAGCACACAGCGAGCCGACTGATACGCTCCTTTTCCTCGGAGCTGATGCAAGATATATGGCTTGCGAGCAGGGATATAAGGCGATAAAGGTTCTTGAGAAGGCGGGCGTCAGCTTCACGGTTCTTGAGGATGAACCCGCATCGGGCGGTCAGCTTGATTTCCTTATCGGCGCGGCAGAAGAGACCAAGGAGGTCATGCAGAACGCCTCTAAGGTAATGAACGGCTATAAGACGGTGATCCTTTACGATCCTGCCGATGCAAAGACCGTCAAGCAGACCTACGGCGGATACGGTATCGAGCTCAGCTGTAAGGCTGTTACATATACTTCTTATCTTTCCGAGCTTCTTAAGAGCGGAGCTCTTGTTCCCGAAAATAAGGAGTTGACCGTCGTTTATCAGGATCCCTTCCAGCTCTCGCGCGACCTTGGCGAGACGGAGGAGGCAAGAGAGGTAATTTCGGCGTTTGCCGAGCTTCACGAGTTCCATCTTAACAGAGGCGAGACCGTCTGGGCGGGAAATATCCTTATGGCTCAGTATCTGCCCGAGGTTATCAAGCTAGTTGCCGAAAGAAGAATATTCAATGCCACAAGCATCGGCGAGAGCGCGATCGTTACCGCGAGCGTTTCGGAATACGCAGCACTCAAGAACGCCGAATCTAACGGCGTCGCTATCCTTTCTATCGAAGACCTGATCTTGGGAGAATAAAAATGTTAGTTAATCTTAAGACCGTCCTCACTATTGCCGAGGAAAAGGGCTTTTGCGTTCCCGCATTTAACGTTTACAATATGGAGTCCTGCATGGGCGCAATTTACGCCGCGGAGGAGATGAGAGCCCCCGTTATCCTGCAGGTTTATCCCAGACTTATGAAGGAGGATACGGGATATTATCTCTCTCCCGTTATCCTTGCTGCAGCCAAGCGCGCGACGGTTCCCGTCTGCTTCCATCTTGACCACGGTCCCTCCGAGCTTGAAACGACGCGTTCGCTCCGTTACGGCGCGACGGGAATAATGCTCGACGGCTCGACTCTGCCGTTTGAGGAAAATATTTCGCTCACGCGCCGCGTTGTTGAGACCTGCAAGTATCTTGACGTTCAGGTCGAGGGAGAGCTGGGACACGTCGGAACGACAAAGGACGAGGATATGGACGAGTTCACGACACCCGAGGACGCGAAGAGATTCGTCGAGGAAACAGGCGTAGCTTGTCTTGCCGTTGCGGTCGGAACCGCACACGGAAGATATAAGAAGCCCCCCAAGCTCGATATCGAGCGCATCAAGGCGATCCGCGAGGCGACGAACAATATCGCTCTAGTGCTTCACGGCGGTTCTGGCGTTCCCGATGAGGAAATACGCCGCGCAGTTGCGGCGGGAATCCGCAAGATGAATTTTGCAACCGATATCTGCTACGCGTTTCTCGATACCTGCCTTGACGAGCTTCAGAAGAGCGACCGTCCCGTTGCGATCGATAGCTTCATGAAGAAGCCGATCGAGGCGGTAAAGGCGTTCTGCATTACAAGAATCCTGCTCGTCGGAGCCGACGGAAAGGCATAAAATATGGCTGATATTGTAGGAATTGGCGCGTGTGTGTTCGACACACTTTATGAGATTCCGAGCTATCCGAAGGAAGATACCAAAATGAGAGCGACCGCTTCAAAGGTCGCGGGCGGAGGTCCGTGTGCAACGGGCCTTGTCGCTGCGTCGAAGCTCGGAGCGGAAGCGTCGTATATCGGTGTTCTTTCCGATGATAACGGTGGAATCTATCTTAAGGGCGATTTTGAAAAATATGGCGTTGATACCTTGTTTATTGACGTGAAGGAGGGCTATCGCTCGTTCGCGTCGGTACTGTGGCTCTGCGCCGATACCGCTACGCGCACCTGTGTGTTTGACAAGGGGAATCTGCCTCCGCTTGTTTTGAACGACGCTCAGAAAAGCGCCGTCAGAGAAGCGAAGGTTCTGATGGTAGACGGAAACGAGCTTGATGCCGCAGTTGAGGCGGCAAGGCTCGCGCGTGAAAGCGGAACTAAGGTTCTATACGATTGCGGAGGTCTTTATCCGAACGTTGACCGCCTCCTTGCGCTTACCGACGTGATGATCCCGTCGGAGGAGTTTGCCATCGGTCACAGCGGCTGTGACAATGCCCGCGACGCCGCGAAATGGCTTTATCAGACATATTCTCCCGAGGTCGTTATCGTGACTCAGGGAAAGCGCGGCGGAATAATGTTTGACGGCAAGGATTATCTCGAATATCCGATATATCCTGCCGTGGTCGTAGACTCAAACGGCTCGGGCGATGTGTTCCACGGAGCCTTTGCCGCAGGCATTGTCAGGGGCTTTGACTACCTAAAATGCTGTCATTTTTCAAGTGCGACGTCCGCTATGAAATGCATGGGCGTCGGAGCGCGGGAAAGCGTCCCCGATTTTGACAGCCTGAAAAAATATATGAAGGAGAACGGTTATGAATTATAAGAAGACCTATGAAAGCAAAAACGGATACACTCCTATCTGCGAGATAGGAAAATGCTCCCTTAAAAAGCTTGAGTTTGGTATTATCGAGCTCAGTAAGGGAGATAAGCTTACCTTTGACACAAAGGATAAGGAGACCGCGTTTATAATGCTCGAAGGACACTGCGACGTCGTTTATGACGGCGGCAAGTGGGAGAATATAGGAAACAGAATGAGCGTATTTGAAAACAGACGCGCTGAAAGCTTCTATATGCCGAGAGAAGAGAAGTGCGAGATAATCGCGCTTGACCATATCAAGATCGCGGTCTGTGCTACTCCCGTTGATGAAAAAACCGAGCCGCAGGTGCTTCGTGAGGATCACGTTGTTCTTAAGCTTCTCGGACGTCAGCCCTTTGAAAGAGAGACGAGCTTTATCATCGACGGCAATTCGAACGCCAAGGTTCTTACCATCGGTGAAGCATATTGTACCGAAGGCAACTGGGCAGGCTTCCCGCCTCATAAGCACGATGAGGACAATATGCCGACCGAATGCATCGCCGAGGAGATATACTACTTCCTTTTCGATCCCAAGCAGGGCTTCGCAGTTCAGTGTCTTTACACCTCCGACGGAGAGATCGACGAGGCATACCGCGTGAAGAACGACGAGCTCGTTGAGTTCCCGAAGGGCTTCCATACGACCGTTTCAACCCCCGGTTATCAGACCTATTTCCTTTGGCTCATGGCAGGCGATTATCAGGGCTTTAACCGTTCAAACGATCCTGAACACGATTGGATAAAGTAATATGCTGAAGAAACTGAAGGAGCTTAATCCCGATATCGAGTTTTACGGCGTTGATTCCGAAAGCTTTTCCGAGTTTGGAAGAATTATTACCGATATCGATGCCGATGACTTGATCGCGGAAGCGAAGAAGATAGAAAAGCCGACTGAGGGATCGGCATATATTCCCTCTGTCCCGGAATTTGAGAAGCTTGATATTTTTGAGACCGTCCGAGAGCGAATTTTCGGAAAGCTTGATACGCAGATAGGCTACACCTACGGTCACAGCAATTACCTCAACGCGACCGAATGGCATACCTGTTCCGAATTTAACGTTGCGGTAGAGCCGCTTGTGCTCATTCTCGGAAGAAGATGTGATATCAAAGACGGAAGGATCGATTCCTCGAAAATGAAGGCGTTTTTCGTGCCTGAGGGCACCGTGCTCGAGGTGTATGCGACGACTCTTCATTTTTGCCCCTGCGAGGTAAATGAGAACGGCTTCGGATGCATCGTCGGACTTCTCAAGGGAACGAACACTCCCTTGACCGAGGAAGTGACCGACAAGATGCTTTTCCGCAATAACAAGTGGATAATCGCGCACGAAAGCAATGACACGCTTATCGAAAGAGGTGTTGTTCCGGGCATTTACGGAACGAATTATAAGATAAACTACTGATTTGGGAGACCAATATGAAGTATTTGTTGGGTATAGATTTTGGAGGCGGTGCATCAAAGGCGACTCTGCTTTGCGAGGACGGAAGCATCGTATGTGAAAATACCGTTGAATATCCTACTCTCCATCCTGAGCCGCTGTCCTGCGAGCAGGACAGCTCCGATTGGATCGACGCGCTTTGCCGCAATACAAGGGCGATGATCGAAAAAAGCGGAGTGCTCCCCGAAAGTATTGCGGCTGTTGCAATCGACTCGGCAACTCATACCTTCCTCCCCTGTGACGGTGACTATAAGCCACTTTATAATGCTATTCATTGGACGGATTCAAGAAGCCGCGCCGAGGCACAGTCGTTAAGGGAAGAGCACGGCGATGAGATTTTCAAAAAGACGTATCACAAGCCAGATACGATCTGGACTCTGCCGCAGCTTATATGGTTGAAGAAGAACCGCGCCGACGTATTTGCAAATATGAAGCGCATCTTCTTCGAAAAGGATTATATCAGGTTTTTCCTTACAGATGTCTACTGCACGGATTATATCGAGGCTGAGGGCAGTATGCTTTTTAACCTTGAAGAAAAGAAATGGGATAAGGAGCTTTGTGATCTTTGCGGGATCGATATATCGATGCTTCCGCCGATCGTTGCTCCCGACGATATCGTCGGCTCGGTAACTGAAAAAGCTTCTGCTCTTACGGGGCTTGCCGCCGGTACCCCTGTTATCTGCGGAACGACTGATACCGCAATGGAGGTCTTTGCTTCGGGTGCCGTCGAAAAAGGCGATATGACGGTTAAGCTCGCAACTGCGGGCAGGATCTGTGTCATAACCGATACACCATATCCCGACAGGCATATAATCAACTATTCCCACGTTGTAGATGGTCTATGGTATCCCGGAACGGCGACGAAATCCGCCGCTGCTTCATACAGATGGTACCGTGATACCTTCGGCGGCGATTATAAGGAGCTCGACAGGGGAGCTTCCGAAATATCGATTGGATGCGAGGGGCTCGTTTTTCACCCGTATCTGAACGGCGAGCTGACGCCATACGCCGATCCGATGCTGAGCGGAAGCTTTACAGGAATCCGCGCAACGCACGGTAAGGCTCATTTCACTCGCGCGATCCTTGAAGGAGTTTGTCTGTCTCTGCTTGACAGCAAGAAGTATATTGATTCTCTTGGCGTGCCGCACAAGGCTTCGGCAACCGTTATCGGTGGCGGAACGAAGGGAGACCTCTGGACGCAGATGTCCGCCGACGTTCTCGGCATCTCGCTGACGCGTACCGAAAGCTCCGATTCCTCTCTCGGGTCGGCGATGCTTGCGGGTAAAGCCGTCGGTATTTTCCCCGATGCAAAGACAGCCGCGAAAATATGTGTCAAGGTGAAGGATATAACATATCCGAATATGGAAAACCACGAAAAGTACCTGAAGCTTTTCAAAAAATACAAAAAGCTGACCGAAGCCCTTTCGGATATATATCACGAGGATTTTGATATATGAGGGTAGTGGTTTGCATAAGGCAGGGGCTCGACGGAGAGATAAGTCCGTTCGACGCCTGCGCCTATGAAGCGGCTCTGAGGATCGAAGGAGCCGAGGTTATTCTGCTTTCCATGGGACCGATGAACACGAAGGAGCTTCTGACCAAGCTTACACGTCTCGGAGCGGTTAAGGCTGTGCTTCTGAGCGATAAGGCATTCGCGGGAGCCGATACTCTTGCGACCGCTTATGCGCTCTCGATGGCAATAAAGAGGCTATCGCCCGAGCTTGTGCTTTGCGGTCGTCAGGCGCTGATAGGAGATACCGCGCAGACGGGGCCGATGCTTTCGGAGCTTGCGGGATTAACGCTGATAACCAACGTTATGAATATCGATAAGCTTGAAAACGGTAGAATAATTTGTCAGACGCGCTCCGAAGGAGAAGCGGAGGCGTCTCTGCCGACGCTTCTTACGGTTGAACGAATAAATACCCTTCGGCTTCCGAGATTGCGCTCAAAGCTCGGCGAGATTGAAATATGGAGCGCCGAGGATATCGGAGCCGACTTAAAAAGATGCGGGCTTGGCGGCTCGCCGACGCGGGTCATCAAGACCTTCGAAAATCAGTCGGGAAAGCGCAAATGTAAATTTATAACAAGAGACGAGCTGTCGGGCGTTATTGCCGGGGCGCTCAAAAATAATAAAGCCTGCCACGTGACTCTGTCGCAAAAGAGCGGGGAAAGGCTTTCCGATATTTGCATTGTCGGAGAGGCGGGGCGTAGCTTTGCCGATAGCGTTTCCGATAACGTGACGGAAATACCGCTTACCGATGCCTCGGATATTGCGCGAAGGATCAAGGAGCTTGATCCTTCGGCGGTGATATGGGGCAGCGATTCAAAATCGAAGCGGCTGTCGTCGCTCGTTGCGGCTGAATTGAACCTCGGTCTTTGTGCCGACTGTACTGCACTTGAATGCGAGGGCGGTGAGCTTATAATGTACCGTCCCGCGCTTTCGGGAAGCATTATTGCAAAGATTAAGAGTCTGAGCAGACCTGCTATGGCGACGGTCAGGACAGAGTCTGCAGGTCAATCGGACGTTGTCGTTGCCGCAGGCTTTGGCGTGAAGGATAAGATCGACGAGGTCAAGGCATTTGCAGACGAGCTCGGAGCCGAGCTTTGTGCAACGAGATTGCTTGTTGACAACGGCTATTTCCCATACGAGGCTCAGGTTGGACTTACGGGAAAGACGGTAAGCCCGCCCGTTTATATTGCGATCGGCATTTCGGGAGCGGTACAGCATATTTCCGGTATGCAGAGATCAGGTACAGTTATCGCCATAAATCCCGATAAGGACGCAAAAATATTCGAATACGCCGATTACGGCATTATTGATAATTTTTAAAGGAGAAGATTATGCTTAACTACAACGTCAAAATTGGACTCGTCGCAATGCGCAGAAATGCGACCGACAGACCGAGAGGTACATTCCTTACGTGGTATTCGGCAGAGCAGAGAGGCGCTCGCTTTGTCGAATACATAGAAAAAAATTTCACGACCGATAAGGTCACGTTTGTTGACAATAAGGGCATCGGTATAAAGGATCTCGTTTTCGATGACGCCTCCGCTGCCGAGGTCATCGAGCGTTTCAAGAACGAAAAGGTCGACGCGGTTATGATAATCAACTGCAACTTCGGCAACGAGGAGGCTGCTGCCGATATCGCAAAGCAGCTCGGTAAGCCCGTTCTTCTCTGGGCGCCTCTTGACGATGAATATTACGTTGACGGAATGCGTCCGACAGACTCCCAATGCGGACTTTTCGGCGTCTCCCGTCAGATGCAGAGATACCGTATCCCGTTCTCGCATCTCCCTTGCTGCCGCGTGGAATCCGATGAATTTAAGGAAGGCTTTGAAAGCTTCGTGCGCGTTGCCTGTATGGTCAAGAACTTCACGGGACTTCGTATCGGTCAGATCGGCGCGCGTCCCGCTCCATTCTTCTCGGTCATCTGGAACGAGGGAGAGCTCATGGAGCAGTTCGGTATCCGCATAATCCCGATCAATTTTGCTCTTGTTGAAGCAAGAATGAAGACGGCAGACGAGCTTTACGGCGAGGAGATTGCAGAATTTGAAGAGTATTTCAAAAACAATTTCCGCCTCGACGACCTGACTCCGAAGTATATACACGGTATGTCAAAGCTTGCTGTCGTTTACAAGAACCTCTTTGACGAGTTCAAGCTTGATGTTATCTCGGCTGAGTGCTGGACGGCAACCCCCGTTATGTTCGACGGTCTTGCACCCTGCGCCGTTTACGGTCTCCTTAATGACCTCGGTTATATGGTTTCCTGCGAAAGCGATATGCATTGCGCTATGTCGATGGTACTCCTTAAGTGCGCAACTCTCGGCGAGGGCAAGCCGCTCTTCGGCGAATTTACCGTTCGTCATCCCGAAAACAAGAACGCCGAGCTTCTCTGGCATTGCGGTCCCTTCCCGCTTTCCTGTAAGGCGTCCGACAGCGAAGCGCGTCTCGTTAATCAGAGAGAATGGTTCAGAGGAAAGGACGGAAAGTATACCGTCACACGCATGGACAGAGAGGACGGAGGCAGATACGTTATCCTGCCTCTTACCTGTCAGACCACAAAGGGTCCTCAGACTCACGGAACTTATATCTGGGGCGAGTTCGATGATCTTCAGAAGATCGAGGATAAGCTTATCGACGGCCCGTATATCCATCACTTTGTAGAGATCGAGGGCGACTATACCCGCGAAATTACCGAGTTCTGTAAATATTTCCCGAATCTGCACGTTGATAAGGTGTAAAACAAAGGGCTACCGTTACGGTAGCCCTTTAATTATGTTTATTATGAGTTATGAAGCGAGTACTTACAAATTAAACAGCCTGCAAGCGTTTTCGTAGGTTAACTTTGCCATTTCTTCGGCAGAAATGCCGTGGATATTTGCAACGGTAGCGCATACCTCTTTCATCAGAATAGAATGATTCACCTTGCCGCGATACGGTACGGGCGCAAGGTACGGCGCATCTGTCTCAATGAGAAGTCTGTCAAGCGGCACCGCGCGGCAGGCAGAGCGGACTCTTTCGGCGTTTTCAAAGGTCACGCTTCCCGAAAACGAGACGTACCAGCCAAGCTTGACCACCTCTTTTACCATTTCCGCGCTCATGGAGCAGCTGTGAAGCACGCCTGTGACCTCAGGATAACGGCGGAGCATATCGAGCGTGTCGCCGTGTGCGTTTCGGTTGTGAACGATGACGGGAAGCCCGTACTTTTTCGCGATCTCCATCTGTTTTGAAAAATATTCGTACTGCAAAGGCTTATCGATCGGTTGACGGTAATAGTCGAACCCTATCTCACCGACGGCAACGATCTTGTTTTCTTTTCTTGTTTTTTCATCGGCAATAAGCGACTCAACGCAGTCGTATATCTCTTCGTCAGGCGTCTTTTTGCACATGTTCTGCGCGTCATCGGGATGAATACCGACAGCGGCATACATAAAGTCATATTTCCTTGCAAGATCCGTCGAAATGTGCACGTTTATCGGATCCGAGCCAACGCAGATAACCTTACCGACGGTTTCTTTAAACTCTACGGACGATAAGATAGTATCGGCACCGCCGTCAAGCTCGTTGAACCTCTCGGCAAAATAGTGGGCGTGAGTGTCGAATAGTTTGGTCATTGATGAATAACCTTTCTGATGAGTACTTATTCAGTATATCACATTGCGGTGCAACTGTAAAGACGCTGCTCGAAAAAAGGGCAGAGTATAAGAAAAGGGCAGACCGAACGGTCAGCCCTTTTTTAAGGTTAAAGCAATCGCTTTTTTATATTCTTCAAGGTTTTTTCGATAGTATTTTTCTCAAAATCAGAGTATCGGTCAAAATTACTAAAGGTGCCACCTTCATCATTTGACCAACCAATCAGCCACTGATTTTTCAGATCGTCTCCCAAGTTATTACTATCGGACATATAACGGAAAATATGATACTCTTCCTTCTTTTTTACCTTGCCGAGATATTCTATCTGATCGGGTTGTTTTCCGAGCTCTGTGGGATATGTCAACCAATGAACCAAGTCGCTTTTTGCAAGATATTCGGGGTCAGACAATTCGGTCGGGAAGAGCGACTGCAATCCGTGCTGCTTTAAAACCGAATAAGTCATATCGGCATATACGATATCGTTGGCAAGAGACACTATGACATTTGAGGGAACTGTCTGATCGGCGTTTAGTAATGTAGCTACTGCATAATAATTAACGTTATTTTTTTCAAGCTTCAAAATATCGTATAAAAGAGAAATAATGGTATCATTTATAAAATATTTTGAAACGTCGCAGGCAAACTCCAAATTATTAATTATAACGTCATCAAGAGGAGTATCAAGATATCGTTTTAGTTCAGAAGAAATATAGTCGGCAAATAACGTCTTTGAATCTGGCGGAAGCTTGCTTATGCTGCCTTGATAATGAAGCAATCCTTGATATATTTGTCCTTTTTGAAATTCGTCCTTTAACGGAATCACAGAGGCAAGGAGCTGATTTACGGCAACTATATCATTTTGATTATTCTTGAAAATATTATCGATTCCGTTTTCGACAAATCTTTCTTTATCGACAAGCAACGCAAGTGTTCTTAAATTATTCAAATTCGCTTCGTCGATCTCCGCAGGCGAGGAATAGCACAGCATAACGATTCCGAGAAGATTATCCTCATACCCGAAAACCTCGTCTTTTTCTTTATACGTTTGGAGTGTGGGGATCAATTCAATAAGTTTGCTTATTTCTTCAAATACAAAAGCAGATAGCTCTTTTCTGTCTTCGGGATAAATCTTTACTTTTCTGTTTTGAAAAGAATTGAGAATTAAGGTCAAAAAGCTTGTTTTTTCAGAAAAGGTCGAAAGGTGCTTTATATCCTCAATAATAGGTGAAAAATTTCCCATAATTTTTTCTCCTGACAAGTTGTGTTTTAATAATTGTATCATTGATATGTGTTTTTGTCAATTATGTACGGAAGGTTTGTTTAGATCACTCGAAGTAATTGTATTAATCCATTTGCCGGTACAATACCGAATAAAACAGATAATCCCCTTTAATGGGTATTCCAGTCGGAGGAGTAAGTAAACCCAGACAGGAGAAAGATTCCATACAAATCCGGCAAGAGCCCCCAAGGGAATAGAAACGAGCCAAACTGCACTGCTGTCAATAAACATAAGGAATCGGGTGTCGCCACTGCCTCGCAGGATTCCCTTGGACGTTGCATAGGCGTTAGCTTGGATGGGAAGCCATGCACAATTAACAAGGAACATTCCATGAACCATACGGGCCGTTTCTTCCGAAACATTATATAGATTCATATATGGTGTTTCAAGCAACAACAGAACCCCTATCATGAAAAAACCGTATAGCAGGGAGAGGAGCATATAGCTGTTTCCTTCACGCTTGGCTTTTGGTATATCTCCTGTTCCAATAGTATTGCCAACTACAATAGCGGCCGCACCTGCCATACCCATGTTTAATACGTTTGTTATCTGAACGACAGAGTTTACAATAGAACTGGATGCAGCCATTTCTTCGCCCATATGTCCTGTAATAATACTGACTATTAACAGACTTGCTCCCAACAGCGTGTCACTGACTAATACAGGAATACTGTATTTGAAATACTGCTTGTACAGCTGTGAGCCGGGCAATTTGAAATCAGGCAATCTGAAATGGAAGTTTTTATCTTTGAAGATAAAATAGCCGAACACAAGGCAGAATTCAAAAACTCTTGCAATGATCGTTCCAACAGCGGCACCGACTATCTCCAATTGGGGTGCACCTAATTCACCAAAAATGAACACCCAGTTAAAGAAGAGATTCAAAACAAACGCACCTGCCGAGCCAATAAACGGAATCAAAGTGTTACCGGTGCTTCGCAAGAGATAGGTTATTGTTGAAGATAATCCGGAGAGAATGAATGTGAATCCAATAAGCCTGACATAGGGTGTGCCGACTGCAATGACAGAAGCCTCGTTAGTAAATATACGCATAATGATTTCGGGCAACATAAGCGAAACCAACGTAAATAACAGGCAAATCGCCAATGTTAATCGCAGGGAAATTGCAGCAACTGTTTTCATTGGCGATAGCTTTTTTCCACCCCAGAATTGGGAGGAAAGAACTACTGCACCGCTTCCTAAGCCCATACAGATAAATTGGAACAGAGAATAGAACTGATTACCGAACGAAACAGCTGCGATATGAACTTCGCCAAAGCTGCCCATCATGACATTGTCCAAAAAGTTGACTCCGAAGTTGATTGTTTGCTGCAGCACAATAGGAGCCATCAAGAATAGTGTTTTACGATAGAATGTTTTAGACTTTAATTCAAACTGCATAAAGCGATTACCTCTTAAGAACATGACGATCAAATCAAATTGATAAACATTCCAAATTATCTTCAGGTTAAGAAATTCTGACTTATAGAACCGATTATTATGTAAAAACGATCGCAATTAGTTGGAACAGCGGTCTTTGGGCAGAGAGGGATTCGAACCATCGTGTCCGTTAAGACAAACTGATTTCGAGCAGCTGTAAAGCAGGCTCTTCCTGTCTCTCACTGTCCCTAATTTCCGCAAAAATTAGCGAACTCGTGACCGCTTTATTGCCCCTTCCGAGAAAAATGCACGGCTTTCTCAAGGCCAAAGGGACGGGTGGTCACTGTTTTGTTTTCATAAAGACCTACATTCCATTGATATTATATCAGTTTTTTAAAGAATTTCAAGCAAATTTCTCATTCGACAATAAGTTCATAGTTATTTTGAATTTTGGTTATTCAAATCAATTGAAAGGAGGTATGTATTGTGATATAATAAATAAAAACATAATGGCTGAAAAGGAGGATTGAATGAGTTTATGAGTTTTGTATACGCAGAAAAGAATAGGATTACTATAAATGACGATACAATTTACACATTGGCTATTTATAGTGATACGAAGATATCGTTTGATAATAATGCCAGCAATTGGAGTGAGCCAACAAGGAGAGCCCTTAAACAATATGGATTGATAAAGACACTTATCTTGAATCAAACATGTTGCCTGTCTTTTGCGGGTAATAATATTTATTATGTCTATCAGTTGTTAAATACGCTTGAAGATAAAAAGGATTTCAGCGAGGAGTATCTGTGCAACCAAGCTTTTTCAATTCATAAAACGGCTCCAGTCAATGATATAGAATTTATAGTTTGTTATGTAAAAAACAATGAACAACATATAGTTTGTATAAAGAATGGCCAGATGAACGAATGTGAAAATGCATGGATAGGATCGTCTGAAACATTTCGTACGATGCAAGGCTTTCGTATGGAGAAATTAACTGATCCGGCGTATAACAACGGTGGTGTAACCTCGGAGCTATTTAGAAAAGCTCTTCAAATGACAAATGATGAAACAGTAGGAAAAGATATCAGTATTAAGACACTGCTAACTTCTGAAAGCAATTGCTTTTTCTATGCAGATAAATTTGAATCATATACAGAACGTAGTCAAATAATTCCAGCCGGGGGAGATGTACCATTGATTGATGACGCAGCCGAAGGAGGCTTCACTGCAGTATATTATGAATCTGTAGATGAGGTTCGAATTGATTTCACACAAGCTGATCTCACGATTTTGTATACCAATAGATATAGGCTTGATCAAGATGATGTAGACAACCCCAACACTCGTTATTTTTTGCTTCCTGTGCCGATAAAAACGAGTACTCAACAAGTATTAAAAATTTAAACGGTGTGTTATATAATTAATTGAGTTTTTTCTCCGATTCTCTCTGGACTTATCAAATCTTTGTGATATCCTGTGTGCTGACAAAGCAGAAAGGAGTCACACGATGACAACCGAAGAAAAGATAAAAGGGCTGGAGCACCTCTTACGCAAATGCCCCGACGTGATCACCGCACTCCAAGCATCAAGGCTGATTCACGTGAGCAAGAACAGCATCCACGCGGCAATCAACGAAGGCAAGCTCATCGCATATGCCTACCGAGGCAAGCGGCTGATCAGCAAAGCCGACTTCATCGATTACCTCGCCGCCACCACCGACGACGAAACCGCATGGCAAAGGCGACAGCGGGAGAGGATGAGCCATGACGAATAAAACAAAGAAGGACGAAAAACTCTCCGCCGAACAGGTCTGCAAAATCTTACATATCAGCAAACGCAAGTGCGCCTGGATGCTCCAGAATGGAATGATCCCCTGCAAAGACTCCGGCAAGAAAACCCGCCGTTACACCGTCCTTCGAAAAGACCTCGACGCATATATAAAGGACAGCGCCGAGCACCCCGAGAAGTATTTCATCCCCGTCACATTTACCGCCAAAAAACCGGGGAAACGAGAGCCGGATAAGTACTACTTGTATGCGCACCAAGTTCCAAAGGACTTCCGCCCGTGGCTCGACGATCAGTGGTACGACCTGCCCGACGTCATCACGCCAAAGGACGTGGAAAGCGTCCTCGGCTACGAGCATGAATCCGTCCGCCGATGGATCAACCGCGGCTGGCTCCGCATCACCAAAGCCCATAACTTCGAGATTGTACCCCGCGAATGGCTCATCGACTTCACCTGCGACTACGCCTTCCGCATCGCGAGGAAAAGCAAAACCCACCGCGAACTGCTGGATAAATACTTCGGTTAATGCATATCACCCTTCGAGAGCACCAC
>JAZQGR010000106.1:0-88948 GCA_045540115.1 Eubacteriales bacterium | reverse complement strand
GATAGTTGGCCATCTCGGCACCGGCATTGGTGATGGCGTTAAAGAGCGTGCTTTTCCCGACGTTGGGAAGCCCGACGATTCCAAGTTTCATGAGGCAAAGGTTTCCTTTCGTTTCGCAATTCCTCATTATTATACCGCCTTTTGGCGGATTTGGCAAGGGTTTTCGGAAAATCCCGCATGGCATCACCTAAAATTCACAGAATCGTAACACATTGTACGCTGAAATGGCGTATTATGAAGTTAGAGAAAAATCTCACCAATTTCACAATCACGGAGGAATTCACCTATGATGGGAACCAAAATCCTTGTGGTCGATGACGAGGCCAACATCTGCGAAATGCTTCGCGTTTATCTGGAAAACGAGGGCTACGAGGTCAAGACTGCCTCGGACGGCGCCGAGGGAATCAACTTCTTTAAAATGTACGAGCCGGATCTGGTGCTTCTGGACATCATGCTGCCCAAGAAGGACGGCTGGCAGGTCTGCCGCGAGATCCGTGAGATATCGAGCAAGCCTGTAATAATGATTACTGCGAAGGGCGACGTATTCGACAAGGTTCTCGGTCTTGAGCTTGGCGCTGACGATTTCGTTGTCAAGCCCTTTGATATGAAGGAGCTTTCGGCAAGAGTCAAGGCAGTTCTTCGCCGTTACTCTTCACCGAATAACAATAACGATGACGAGGCGATCAAGTTTGACAACATAGAGATCAGCCGTCAGAAGTATGAGCTTAAGCTGAACGGCAAGGCTGTCGATATTCCTCCCAAGGAGCTCGAGCTTCTTTACTTCCTCGCGTCCAACTACAACCGCGTATTTACCCGCGACCAGCTTCTCGACAAGGTCTGGGGCTTTGACTATTTAGGCGACTCCCGTACCGTTGACGTTCACGTTAAGCGTCTGCGCGAAAAGCTTGAGGGCGTTTCCGACAAATGGCTCCTCAAGACCGTTTGGGGCGTTGGCTACAAGTTTGAGCTTCTCTCTTAAATAATAATTCTTACGGCGGGCATCGCCCGCCGTAATTCTCTAAAAAGGTAAAATATATGTTCAAAAGTATATTTACGAAATACATAACGGCTTTTATTGCGATCACTATCGTCAGCTTTACCGTTCTTTCGGTTATCGTCGGAATGATGATGACGAGCTTCTACACCGAGACAAACAAAAAGACGCTTGAATCGGTTTCAAAGACCGCTCACGAATATCTTGAGCAGCGTCTCAACGCCGAGGGTACCTCGATCAACGACTTCATTGCTGAGCACGGAGACGAGCTTCAGACATATATAGCTTCGGTGACGAGATATCACAACGACGTTGCGGTATTTGTCTGTGACGGAATTGGAAACATCAAGGCATACGATACCCGTCGATTGCCCGCCGATTTTGGTAACAAGGCAATCCCGCGAAACCTGATAGTAAAGCTTATCGAAAAGCCCTATTATTCTCACAGTGACCTCGGAGGGTTGCTTCCCGGAAAGCGTGCCGTGCGCGGTATTCCGCTGAAGGTCGGTGATCTGACGGTCGGTGCTGTTTTCGTCTGTTCAACGGGCGAGGCGGTAAACGAGCTTATAAGCTCTGCCGTTAAGGCAATTATCACAATTTGTATCTGGGTGCTTTTTGCGACTCTCGTTGCCGTTTACTTTATCAGCGAGAGGATCATTTCCCCGCTAAAGCAAATGTCAAAGGCTGCCAAATCCTTCGCGATGGGCAAGCTCGACGTTCGTGTTCCAGTCACAGGGCGCGATGAGATATCCGAGCTCGCGGTTGCATTTAACGACATGGCGGCGTCGATGTCGAATCTTGAGACGATGCGAAGCTCGTTCCTTTCAAACGTTTCGCACGATCTCCGCACTCCGATGACGACTATATCGGGCTTTATTGACGGGATAATCGACGGTACGATCCCAAAGGAAAAGCACGAGTACTATCTCCGAATGATAGGTGACGAGGTAAGGCGGCTTTCGCGTCTTGTTTCGGCGCTTCTTGATATTTCCCGCATTCAGGCGGGCGAGCGCAAGTTTACCATGTCTGCCTTCGATATCTGTGAAATGGCGAGAGTTATTCTGATTTCCTTTGAGCAGCAGATCGAAAAGAAAAAGCTTGACGTTGAATTTGACGTTCTTGACGAAAACATTTTCGTGTATGCCGATCGCGACGCGATCTACCAGATCCTTTATAACATTTGCGACAATGCCGTAAAGTTTTCAACCGAGGGCGGTAAATACCGTATTAAGATCAGCGAAAAGGACAGGCGCATTTTCGTCTCGGTATACAACGAGGGAATCGGTATTCCGAGCGATGAGCTTCCTCACGTTTTTGAGCGCTTCTACAAAAACGACAAGAGCAGAAGCCTTGATAAGACCGGCGTCGGTCTCGGAATGTATATCGCTAAGTCGATAATCGATGCGCACAGCGAGGAAATTTGGGTTAAGAGCAAGCACGGTGAGTACTGTGAATTTGTATTTACCGTTAAGAAGGCGACTGAAGGTCAGATAAAAAAGTCGTTTGAAAAGTAAAAAGTTATTGCAAAAATCTCCGTTAAGTGATATAATGACAGTATCACTTTAACGGAGGTTTTTTGTTATGAAAAAGCTTTTATCTATCATCTTGGTTTTTGTTTTGTCCCTATCCTGCTTTATGCTCGCTTCCTGCGATAAGAACGAGCTGACTAAGGCACAGCTTGAGGCTTATAACGCTTATAACGACGCGCTTAAGAAAACGAATGCTCTTGAGTATCTCGACGGCAAGCTCGATATGGATATCTCAATGAACGTTCAGGGTACTGAACAGAAGGTTTCCTACGCTTTCAATATGAAGGCTGTCGGCGCTCAGAAGCCCGAGACTATGAAGATGCGTCTGAAGGGTAACATGGACATGGTCGGGCAGTCGATCGTTATGGACTGCTATATGGAAGACGGCTGGGCTTACTACGATATGACCACTATGGGTCAGAACATGAAGTTCAAGGTCAACCTTGGCGGCGGTAATGACGAGTACTCCGAAATGTTCAATATGGGAAGCGTCGACCTTCCCAAGTCTCTCTTTGAGAACGTTTCCGTAACCGATAATGCTGACGGCTCCAAGACTCTCAAGCTTACAATGAGCGGAAAGCAGCTTCTCGCGCTTTATTCCGACCTTACTGCTTCAGCAGGCGCTGATATCAAGCCCTCCGATATTTCCAATGCGTCTGTAACCGCTACCGTAAACAAGGACGGATATCTCTCCAAGACAACCGTAACCTACGGTATGACGATTCAGGGCGTTAAGGCAAATACTGTTCTTACCGTTGAATACTTCAACCTCGGTCAGAGCGTTGCCGTTGAACCTATGGACGGTTATCAGAGCTTCCCCGAGCAGTCTATCAGCTGATATAATCACATAAAACTCTCCTATAAAAATAGGACCTCGCTTTTTAGCGAGGTCCTATTTTTATTTATTTGAAATTGCCTTTTCGAGCGCGTCGCCGATCTCTTTTCTGACCGATGCGAGAACGTCGTTCGACGCGAATTCGGTGAGCGATGGAGTCGCCTTATTTATACGCTCCTTCACCCAATCTCTTCCGAGATATTCGCCTGCAAGGTTAAACATTTCTATATCGTTTACCGAGTCGCGGAATATCTTAAGACGAATAGTCGGGATCGGTCCGGGCTTGCCGATTCCCGTTCCGGGATAGAGGAGGAAGCCCTCGCCGTATACAGGCGCATCCTCGCCGTAAACGCCGTTGCAAACGTTTTCCCAAGGATCTACGTCGCCTGCATAATAGCCCCAATAATTAGTTGACCAATAGAGGAAGCCGTCGATATCACGCTCGTAGATCTGCCAGAACATAGCCCTCTGCATAACGCCGGGAGTATCGATGAAGAACTGCGCATACGGGCTTATCGGAGCGTTGCAAACGTAAGTCCACATTCTGTCGCCTCTTGCCTTGAACTCATCCATACGAGTCCAGAACGACTTTTCGGGCGTGTAATTTAGAAATCTTTCATAGGATCTCGCGTCATCCCAAAGACAGAGCTTAGGGCACCAATGGTTGGTCACAGGAGCCATTTCGTCGATCTGGTCTTTTTCCTCTCCCATCTGTACGTTAGTGTAGAAGGGAGAAACCCTCGACATACCGGGGCAAAGGCGCGCGAAACGCTCAGCGAAGGCAAGATACTCTTTAACCTGCTCGGGAGAGCTCGGTTCGTCAAGCGGGTATATTATCGCCTTTTTCATCCAAACTGGATTCGTTTTGAGCTTATTATAATATTTCAGGATCTCCTCATCGGACATCTTTTCGATCTCGCCAATGCCTACCACAAAGGATGTAACGCGGGGATCCGACATATACTCGTCGGCACGGGTGTCGAGAATGTTGTAGGGCAGATTATAAGAGGATACGCCGTGCTCGAGAAGCAGGTCGTAGTATACCTTATACGCCTCTCCCTTGAGTTCGGGATCGAATCTCTGAATGTAGTAATCCGTCGTATGTCCTGCGGTCTGGAAGGTCTTGTTTTCAGGCAGCGCAAAACTCCAGACGTGAATAGCTACGGTAAAGGTTTCGACAACCGCTCCGTTACCGTCGACGAGCTCAAAAGAAGCGGTATAGTCACCTGCATTCTCAGCCTTGAAGTCAAGGTAGAAGGGGAGCGAGATTCCGCCCTTGATATCGAGCAGCTCACCCTCGTAAGGAATTATACAGTCGGTGTGCTTATGACAATTTATCTCGTGTGTGATATGCTCGGAATAGAGCTTGACAGATACGCCGTCACACCTCTTGACCTTAAGCTGAATCTTGCCGTCCGCGTCGCTGTTGGCTACGATCTGGCAACCGCCCTCGCCGCCCTTTGTAAGATATAGAGCAAATTCCTTTTTTAGCTCATCGGAAGCCGGCAGGTCTACTATGATCTTATCAAAGCCGTGAGTTATCCATGTTTTCATAATTGTTTCTCCTTAAGATAAACGCTTCTTTCAACGTCTGATATTCCCTTTTGGACTATTGAAATATGCTTATAAATATTTTAACATTCCGTCGTTAAAAAGTCAATATTTTCAAAAATAAACATCCCCCTGCATATGATATGCACCCCAAAAGTTAGACACTTTTGGAGGTGCATATCAGAAGCAGGTGGTTTTTTATACGTCGTTTCTGATCAGATCCTCGAAGCTTTCGCGGCGGATGACGGGCTTAATGCCATCCTTAGTTACTGCGACGACAGCGGGACGGGGGATTCTATTATAGTTACTTGCCATTGAGTAGTTATACGCGCCTGTTACGAGAACTGCGAGTATATCTCCGCGGTTCGGCTTCGGGAGAAGCACGTTTTCCTGTATCAGGTCTCCGCTTTCACAGCATCTGCCGGCGACGGTACATTTGAAATCATTCTCGTCCGCCATTCTCGATGCGAGGCAGACGGTATATTCCGAGCCGTAAAGGGCATAACGCGGGTTGTCTGACATTCCACCGTCGACCGATACGTAGTTCTTGAAGCCGGGGATCTCCTTTATGCCGCCAACTGTATAGAGCGTCAAGCAGGTGTCCGCAACAATGCTTCTGCCCGGCTCCATATAGATCTTCGGGCAGGTTATTCCGTATTTTTCGACTTCTGTCTTAAGGTATTTCGCTATCTCGGAAATAAAGCTTTCAACGTTTATGCTCGGCTGTCCTTCAATATATTTTACTCCGAAGCCGCCTCCGAGATTGAGTATTTTGCATTCATATCCGAGCTTTTTCTTCATATCGGACAGGAACTCAACCATTATTTTCGCTTCGTCGCAGAAGGGCTCGATATCAAATATCTGTGAACCGATGTGCGCGTGAATACCGTCGACAGATATATTTTTCTTGCCGAGCGCGTAGCGGAGCGCCTCCTCTGCCTGACTTGTTTCGATAGCAATACCGAATTTGCAGTCGACGGAGCCCGTTACGACTGCGGCAAAGGTATGCGGATCGATTCCGGGGGAAAGGCGAAGAAGGACTGACGGCGTTTTACCCATTTCAGCCGCTATCTCGTCTATACGGTCAAGCTCGGAGAGATTATCGACGACGAAGTGTCCCACGTTATTCTCAAGCGCGTAGATTATGTCTGCATCGGTCTTATTGTTTCCGTGGAAGCAGGAGAGCGAAAGGTCAAAGCCTGCCGCTTTAGCGGTATAAAGCTCGCCCGATGAGACTATATCGATCCCCATTCCCGTCTCGCTTGCGAGGCGGTACAGGTACTTGCACGAGAACGCCTTACTTGCGTAGAACGGAGTTGCGCTTTCACCGAAGTGATTTTTCATTGCGCTGACATACGCGAGCATATTGCTCTTTACTCTCTCCTCGTCGATGACCATAAGAGGCGTACCGTATTCCTTTGCAAGTGCTACCGTATCTGCGCCTGCGAGCGTCAGATGGTTATTTTCATTTACCGAAAGATTTGTGTGAAGCATTTTTATCCCTTTAGCAAACGAAAGCCGCGAACGGCTTTCGTTTATTTTATTTAAGCATTGTTTTCATATTATATAAGCCTGCGGGCTTACCGACAAGGTATTCCGCCGCCTTGATAGCGCCGTCCGCGAACAATGCGCGGTCGAACGCCTCGTGCTTGAGCGTTATGCGCTCGTTATCGGTGCAGATCGCGACCTCGTGTATTCCGACTATGTTTCCCATACGGAGCGCCGAGATACCGACGTCTTTCTTTTCACGCTTAGCCTGCCCTGCTCTACCGTTTACTGCAACAGCGTCGGGGCGGACCTCCTTGACTGCGTCAAAGAGCATAAGGGCTGTACCGCTTGGAGCGTCGAGCTTTCTGTTATGATGAGTTTCGCAAATTTCGACATCTGCATCGGGAAATACCGATACGACGCGCTTTACTGCGTCGCAAAGGGTTGCGATTCCTATCGACATATTGCCCGAATAGAATATTGCGGTTTTTTCTGCCGCTTTCACTATCTCGTTTTTTTCTTCTTCGGTATGACCTGTCGTACAGATTATTGCGGGCAGCTTCTTCTCTGCCGCGTAAGAAACGATGTCTGCCGTTACTGCGTGGTAGGAGAAGTCGATTATAACATCGGCGTTTTCCTTGACCGAGCTTATCGAGGCATAACAGCCGTCACCGTCGGTCACATATCCGACGTCCACCATTGCCACGATCTCGTATCCGAGCTTGTCCGCCGAGTTTTTTACCTGTGCGCCCATTCTTCCAAGGGCGCCTACAAGAATAATTTTCACTTATTTTTACTTCCTAATCAGATAAGTCCGAGATTCTTCATCTCGTTTACAAGCTTTTCTTCGTTCTTTTCTTCCATCGGAGAAAGGGGGGAGCGGAGAACGTTTTCACCGTAGCCCATACGTGCCATTGCCGCCTTTACGGGAATAGGGTTTACCTCGGAGAAGAGAGCCTTTATGAAGGGGAGGTACTTATACTGAAGCTCGGCTGCGCCCTTGATATCGCCGCTTGCGGCGAGCTTGCAAAGCTCTGAGGTCTCCTTCGGCATCGGGTTAGAAAGAACCGAGATCACTCCCTTTCCGCCGAGAGCCATTATCGGGACGATCTGGTCGTCGTTTCCGCTGTATACATCGAGCTTATCTCCGCAGAGAGCGAAGGTTTCTACGATCTTACCGATATTGCCGTTTGCTTCCTTGATTCCGACGATATTCGGATGCTCAGCAAGCGCCGCGTAGGTCTCGGGCTCGATATTTACGCCTGTACGTGAGGGAACGTTATAGAGGATAACCGGAACAGTCGACGCGTCTGCGATCTCGGTATACATCTTGATAAGTCCCTTCTGGGTTGCCTTATTATAATAAGGAGTTACGCAGAGGACTGCGTCTGCTCCTGCCTCGCAGGCGAATTTCGTCATATCGACCGCGTACTCGGTACAGTTGCTTCCCGTTCCTGCGATGACCGGCACTCTGCCTGCGACTTGCTTTACCATAAATGAAATGCACTCGCGGTGCTCCTCGTCGGAAAGCGTCGACGATTCACCTGTCGTTCCGCAGACGACGATCGCATCGATGCCCTCCTTTATCTGCCATTCGACGAGGTCGGCAAATGCCTTATAGTCTACCTTTCCGTCCTTGTCAAAGGGAGTTATTATTGCGCTCGCCGCGCCTGTAAATACTGTTTTTTTCATGGCTTTCTCCATTTAAATAAAAATACCCGAACAGTAAAGTCCGAGCATCATAGTCTACACCGCAGGTATACCACGGCTTACAGATAACGCTCCGCCGATTTCTTCGGCGACAGTTCAGCAAATCTTATTTTGAAGAACCAAGAAAGGGTGGCGGCTTCTTTCTTTCGGCATCCTGCCCTTTCACGCCTATCATCTCCCGTCGCCTTTGGGATCTTTTCATAAGCGGTACTCTTGCGCGGACGCGCCTTTACTGTGTTGTTTTTATTTTAGCACATTAAATTCTATATGTCAAGCGCCGATACGAAAAAAACCGCTTATTTTACGTGAAAAAGAAGGGAAAAAGTCGGGGCGAAATATTTTTTCCTACGTGGTATTCTTTTTATGCCGAAGGAGGTGAGACGGTGTTCAGCTACAAGCAGAGAGAATATTTTGACGGTGCAACCCACAGGTGGAACATAAAAAGCGGAGCCACGCGTTCAGGCAAAACATACTGTGATTATTTCATGATTCCAAAGCGGATTCGCGCCTGTCGCGGAGAGGGGCTTATCGTTCTTATCGGAACGACAGTAGCCACTCTTTGCCGAAACATTCTCGATCCCATGAGAGAGATTTGGGGAGAATATTTTGTTGGTAAGCCGAGCGGTAACGATACCGTTATGCTTTTCGGGCGGAAGTGCTGGCTTGTCGGTGCGGGACGCGAAGATCAGGCGTCAAAGCTTCAAGGAAGCGGGATAGAGTACGCTTACGGTGACGAGATAACTACCTGGAGCGAGAACGTTTTCGAGATGCTGAAAAGCCGTCTTGACAAGGATCATTCGGTCTTTGACGGTACCTGCAATCCCGTCGGACCCGAGCATTGGTTCAAGAAATTTCTCGACAGCGATGCCGATATTTTTCATCAGAGCTACGTGATCGACGACAATCCCTTTCTCTCTCCCTCCTTCGTGCACAGCCTGAAGAGAGAATATGAGGGTACCGTTTACTACGACCGCTATATTCTCGGGCGTTGGGTTGCGGCGGAGGGTATTATCTACCGACATTTCGCCGACGATCCCGCTCAGTTTTTAATGTCACGCGATAAGATCGCATCGCTTCCGATCTCCAAGATAACGGTCGGCGTTGACTTTGGCGGTAACAAGAGCGCGACGGCTTTCGTTGCGACCGCCACGGTCGGTAATTACGAGAGCGTTGTGATCCTTCGCAGCGAGCTTCATTCCTCGCTTATTGACAGCGACCGTCTTGGAGAGCTGTTTTGCGATTTTGTCCATTCCGTCGAACGTGATTTCGGCTCTGTCGGTCAGGTCTACTGTGACAATGCCGAGCCGATACTCATCCGTTCCCTCAAAAAGTCGGTGAAGCAAGCGGGGCTCGGTTGCACCATTCGGCTTGCAAAAAAGTCGCCCGTCAACGACCGAATACGGCTTACCTGTCGGCTTATGGCACAAAGGCGCTTTTGGGTTTGTTCCGACGCGGGAAGCGTGAAAAACGCCCTCTCCACGGCTCTCTACCGTCAGGATAGAATCGGCGACGAGCGTCTTGACAACGGAAGCACGGATATTGACAGCCTTGACGCGCTTGAATATTCCATTGAGCGTGACGCCATTAAACTTATCGGATAACACCGTGCCTTCGCCTGCCGAGGCGTAAAAGCGGCGTTAAAAAGCACGATGATATAAATTACATTTTTTAAAACAAAGGAGAAAAACAAATGAACGATCTCAATTATGCAAAGGTCTATTCCGACCAGCTCGCGCAGGCATTTCCCTACGCGCTCAACTTCGGTGCCCTTTATGCCACCGAAAACAACGGCCGCTTTCGCTTCAGCGGTGGTAAAACCATTGAAATTCCCGTCATAAGCACCACGGGAAGAACTGACTCCGACAGAGATACTGTCGATGCGCTTTCGCGTAATTTTGAGAATCAGTGGGACAGAAAGACTCTTACCAATCAGAGAAAGTGGAGCACTCTCATTCATCCCGCCGACGTCGATCAGACAAACTACGCCGCAACCATCGCGAACATAACCTCCGTTTTCAACAACGAGCACAAGTTCCCCGAGATGGACGCTTACACCGTTTCGAAGATCTACGCCGAATGGACCGATCAGGGCGAGGACGCCGATATCGTCGCCGTTACGAGCGAAAACGTGCTTTCGCTTTTCGACGATCTCATGGCTAAGATGACCGAGGCGCTTATCCCCGTTTCCGGAAGAATCCTCTACGTTACTCCCTCCGTTATGAAGGCTCTGAAGAATGCCTCCAGCATCGGAAGAAGCCTTGACGTAAAGAACGGCGGCGAGATCAATCGCGCCGTCACCACTCTTGACGGTGTGAGCGTTGTTGAAGTTCCTGCCGCGCTTATGAAGACCGCATACGATTTCGAGAACGGCTGGAAGGTTTCCGACGGCGCGCTTCAGATCAGCATGATGCTCATTCATCCCGAGGCGGTCATCACTCCCGTTACCTACGAGTTCGCCTGCCTTGACGAGCCCTCTGCTTCTACCGGCGGTAAGTACGTTTACTACGAGGAAAGCTTCGAGGACGTATTCCTTCTTTCAAATCGCGTTAAGGGCGTTGCTTTCGTTCTCAGCGAGGTGTAAGGAATTTTCATTGGGGTCCCACCTTCGTGGGGCCCTTAAACTAAAGGTTACGGAGGTACTGTTTTGAAACTACGCGAAAATATTGCCCGATTTTTCCGTTCGTCGAGGTCGGCAGGCGGAAGCTTTATCCCATCGGGTATAATCTCCGACGACGAGATGCTTGAGCTTAATAACAGCTACGGTATTTATCTCGACAGTCGAGGAATAAACCTTGCCGCCTCAATTTCAAGGGAGCTTGCAACTCTTGCTGTCACGGAGTTTGATATTGAAGCCGCGGGCGGCAAGGGTGAGATCGTCCCAGCGGTCAACGGCTTAAAAAATTCCCTGAAAAGGGCGGTGGAATATGCCTGCGCCGTCGGCGGCATTATCTTCAAGCCGATATACGACGGCAAAAATCTTGGGGTTGAGACTGTTTTGCCCTTCAATTTTGTGCCGCTCGGCATCGACGCCGGCGGAAGTATCGACGAATGTGCATTTATTTACCGCACAGAAAAGAACGGCATTTTTTACACGAGAATCGAGGAGCACAGACGGTCGGGCGACGGTTACGTTATTACAAACCGCGCCTTTGAAGGCGAAAATGCGACCACGCCCTCGCTTCTTTCCTACGTTAAGGAATGGGCTGGAATTTCCCCGAGAGTGGAGATCAAGGGACTGTGCAAGCCGCTTTTCGTTTATTTCGGAATGCCCTTCGGCAATCCCGCGCATCCATTTTCGCCCTTCGGCGTTCCGATATTCCGACGTGCAGAAAAGCTTATACACGAAGCGGACAAGCAGTTTGAACGTCTTACGTGGGAATTTGAGGGCGGTGAGCTTGCTATCGATGCAAGCGACGAGGCGTTCAGGCTCGGCAAGGACGGCAAGCCCGTGCTTCCACTCGGCAAGGAGCGTCTTTTCCGTACAAACGCTCTTGATGCCTGCTGCTCCTCAAATGAGCTTTTCAAGGTATTTGCGCCCTCGCTCCGCGATGAATCGCTCATAAACGGGCTTAACAGGATCATTATGCTCGTTGAGGATGCCTGCGGTATTGCTCGCGGCACCTTCTCGGATCCGAGCACCGTCGCAAAGACGGCGACCGAGATCCGTTCAATGCGTCAGAGAACCTATACGACTGTATCGGCGATAAGAGAGGCACTCAAGGATTCGCTGAACGAGCTTTTTGATGCCATCATCACCCTTTGCTCTCTCTATTCGCTGCAGGTCGGAAAGCCTTCGCTTGTCACTACCGTTGGCGACGGCATTCTCACCGACAACGACAGCATAAGAGATGTCTGGCGCGAGGACGTCAAATGCGGAATAATAACAGCCGACGAATTCAAGGCACGTTGGTACAAATAAGGGAGGAATAAATATGAAAAGAGAATTTCTTGAGGGACTTGGTCTTGACAAGTCCGTAATCGATTCAATTATGACCGAGCACGGAAAAAGCGTTTCTTTGCTCAAGGAAAAATGCAAGGATGCCGAGAAAAAGGACGTCATTATTGCCGCGCTTACTTCAGAGCGCGACACCCTGAGCACTTCCCTTTCATCGGAAAGCGAAAAGCACGCCGCGTTCAAGCGCGGAATAATCGACGGCATCGTAAAGGAAGCCCGTCCGACATCGCTTCTTGCCGAAAAGGAGCTTTGCCGCGCTCTTTCGGAATGCGACGGTGATGATCTCATGGCTGAGCTTCAGAGAATTATGGACAGCGATCCCGACGCCTTTAAACGTGAAAAGGTCGATGCACCCGTCTTTGCCGCCTTCAGCGGTGCAGATACGCCCATCTCCGCTCTCAATTACCGATCCGTCAGATAAGGAGGGCTTATGAAGTATATTTCCTACGATTACTATATTTCCAGATTCGGCGGAAGCGCCATTCCCGAGGAGGAGTTCGACTATATTGCCTCCGCTTCGAGTACCGTAGTCGATATGCTCGTCTCGGCGCCCATCTCGATAATCACCGACAAGATCCGTCTTGCCGTCGCCTACGAGGCGGAGACGCTTTTCGCTCAGGGAGGCGTTGACTCTCTTTCAGGACTTGCGGCGGTAACGTCGGGTATCGACGAAAAGCTCGGTGACTACTCCATCGGCACTCCCTACGTTTCCAACCAGAAGAGATGCTTCTCTATCGGCGGTGTTCCCGTTTCCGGGCTCACCGTTGCGATACTCAAAAACGAAGGGCTTATGTCACGTTGTGTTTACACGGAGGACTGAATATGAGCTTTTACAGATTCAACGATACCGTGACGCTTTACACCTTCATTGAGGACGGCTACTACGAAAGGCGCGTGGTTCCGGCGGTCAAGATTCAGTTCATTGACAGCGACGAGACTGCAGGTACTCGCGCGACCGTTTATATTCCCATTTTCGGCAGGCGTTCTCTCAAATACAGAGCGCCGTCCGAAAGCACGAAATACGACAAAAGCAGCTTTACCGTAATGGCAAACCAGAAGGTTTATCTTGGTAACTGCCCCGACAGCTTTCCGCCCGAGTCTTCCCTTACGGTACGAAAAGCAGAGACGCATCTGAGCGGCTCACGTCACGTTCAGCACATCAAGATCATCGCTTACAACAAGGAGGGCGAAATATGAATAGTCTTATTATTGAAGCACCCAAAATTCCGCTTTGCATTAACGGTAAGGAGTTTTCCTTTATTCCCAACAGCGAGTTTGCCGAGCGCCTTTCCGCACTTGCCGACGAGGCGGGGAAAAGAGCCGAGGAATGCAAAAGCAGCGGCGAGGACACCTGCGAGGCTTCCGCGTTTCTTTCCTACGCTGTCGACACTCTTATCGGAGACGGCGCGGTTGAAAAGATATTCGGCGATACTCTTCCCGATCCCTTTGACCTTTGCGACATTCTCGGATACATTGCCGATGCCTTCCATTCGTACAGAAAAAGACGGCTTATGCGCCTGAAGGAGGGATCTTAATGGTTAAGGGTTCAACACCGACTTTTACGTTAAAGCTTCCCGTTCATACCGATATGCTTTCCGCTATTCAGGTCATTTTCGTTCAGGGAAACACCTGCTCGCTCACCATCGATTCCGACAGAATGACCTTCGACGGTCACTTTGTCACTTTTACTCTTGAGGAGTGGGAAACGCTTGAATTTGCTCCCGGAGTCATCGCGGACCTTCAGCTTTCTCTCACCACAAACGAGGGAAAGATCTACGTTTCCGATATAAAGCGTGTCGCAGTCAAGAAAAAGTATCCCGAGGATATTGTTTGAGAGGTGAAAAAATGGATAATTACAACAATAGTTTTGATTTCGATTTTTCCGAGGCTGTCGTTATCAGAGACCGTATGAAGGATATCGAGATCGGTGACGTTCGCGCGGCAACCTACGGCGAGAAGCCTTCGGTCGTCTCGCACGAGAAAGAAGATGGATATACGCTCGACTTCGTTCTTCCGCTCCCCGACGGAACCTTTAACGTTGACAGTGAAATGTCAGACACCAGCACAAATCCCGTGTCAAACGCGACAGTCAAGGAGTACGTTGACAAAGGTAAGCCGTCTATTACAATGATCTTTGCGAATAACACGGGAAAAACAGGAAAATCCTCAAAGGATCTTCTCGCAAATTACGACCTTATCATCTGCTACGCAAGTCCCTCGAAAGAGGGTTCTCGCGGCTGTTACTGCATCCCCATTCGTTTCCTTGAGGATACCAGTACCTCACCTATGCCTGTCCTCATCTCGGATAACGAATATTATTCCGTCTTCATGTTTACCCGCAACGGCTTTTATATCGAAGATTACAACGCAAGCGAATGCGGCTTGATCTATGCGCTGTACGGAGTGAAATTCTGATAATATGAGTTGGGAGATAGCACTTGGGGTGATCGCGCTGCTCGGCTTTGCGGGAAGTATCGCTACGTGGGTAAGCAAGCTCAGCAAAACTCTTGCCGTTCTTGAAACGACGATAAATACATTGAACAAGGTGATAAGCGAGTTCAAAAACAACAGCCACGATACTCACAAGGAGCTCTTTTCCCGCATAAGTAATAATGAGCGCGTTCTCGAAAATCACGATGGGCGTCTCAAGCATCTTGAGCAAGCGAAAAAAAGGAGTAAGAAAAGAAATGAAGAATAAGATCGCAAAATGGTTTTACGCCGCAGGAATAAGAGCGGCAAAAACAGTCGCTCAGACGGCTGTCGCTATGCTCGGCACGTCGATGCTTCTGAGCGAGGTCAACTGGCTCGCGCTTGCATCGGCATCGGTGCTTGCGGGAATACTCTCCATGCTTACGAGCATTGCGGGACTTCCAGAGCTAAAAAACAGTGAGGAAAAGGAATATGAAGATAATTGAATGTCTGCACACGCAGAGCCGTGCTTACGGCGTCAAGCGTCAGGATATAAAGCCTGTTGGTATAGTCGTTCACAGCACGGGAGCTAACAATTCATCGATTAAGAGGTACAGTCAGCCATCCGACAACGATCCGAAAAGAAGCGAGCTTCTGTCGCTTCTCGGAGTCAACAAGTACGGTAACCACTGGAATCGCTCGGCGGTAAGCAAGGCGGTCCACTATTTCGTTGGCAAGCTTGCCGACGGAACTGTCGGGATCGTTAAGAACCTCCCCGAAAATATTGCCGCTTGGGGAAGCGGAAAGGGTAAAAACGGCTCGTTCAATTATGAGCCGACAGGTCATATTCAGTTTGAGATTTGTGAGGACAATCTCAAAAGCAAGGAATATTTCGATGAGATCTACCGTGTAGCAATTGAGCTTTGCGCCGACATTTGCCGCCGTTACGGCTGGAAGCCGAACGTGATCGTTTCACACCGCGAGGCGCACGCGAAGGGCTATGCGTCTAATCATTCCGATATTGACCATTGGCTTCTTAAATACGGTCTTACGATGAACGATTTTCGGAACGAGGTCGACAAGCTTCTGACACCGAAAGAGGAAGAATCGCCAAAGATGGAAAAGCTTTACCGCGTTCAGGTCGGTGCTTATTCGAAGCGCGAAAACGCCGAGGAGATGAAGGCGAAGCTTATTTCCGACGGTTATCCTGCAATAATCAAAGAGGATTAACGAATACGAAGAGTGCGCATATACTTTCATTAGGGCTACGCCCTGATAAATTACAGAAAGGTCGATTAAAAGCAATGTGTTCAAACTGTGGAAGAAACGTATGCGGAGGCAGAGGTGCCATCGCTTACGAAAACTTTAACAACAACGGCTGCGGTTGCGGTCAGGTCAACAACGATCACGACTACGGTTGCGGAAATGACGACTATGTAAACAACGGTTGCAGCAATAACGGTTGTGTAAGCAACGGCTGCTCTAATAACTGCGGTTGCAACTGCATCATCGGCAGTCTCGCCAAGGGCTTTGCCTGCACGACTAACCGCATAGTTCGCGGCCTTGACCGTTCGCTCTCTTCTTGCGGAGGTTACGGAAATCACGGTTGCGGCTGCGGAGGAAACAACTGCGGCTGTTAACGTCAAATAGCGATACGGCATACGGATTTTTTCCGTATGCCGTATTTTTTTGAAAATTTATGGTGACAAGCGGAAATTTTTGTGATATACTTTGGTTAGTTTATTTTTACGGTAGGTGATTTTTTATGCCAAACAAAATAAGAGCCGCTATTCTCGGCTACGGAAATCTCGGACGCGGAGTTGAGCTTGCGCTTCGTCAGAATCCCGATATGGAGCTGACTGCTTTCTTTACAAGACGCGATCCTTCCACTCTCAAAACTCAAAGCCCTGAGGTTCCCGTATATCACATAGACGATATTCTCTTAAAGGAGGACGATATTGACGTCCTCTTCATCTGCGGAGGAAGCGCTACGGATCTGCCTAAGCAGACGCCCGAATACGCGAAGTATTTTAACGTTGTTGACAGCTTCGACACTCACGCGAAGATCCCCGAGCATTTTGCCGCTTGTGACGCGTCGGCTATGGAAAGCGGAAAGATCGCTCTCATTTCGGTCGGCTGGGACCCCGGTATGTTCAGCTTACAGCGGCTGCTTTCGGGTGTTATCCTTCCCGACGGAAGCGACTACACCTTCTGGGGCAGAGGCGTGAGCCAAGGTCATTCCGACGCTATCCGCCGTATTGACGGCGTTATTGACGCGAAGCAGTACACTGTTCCCGTTGAGAGCGCGATGGACCGCGTAAGAAGCGGAGAAAATCCCGTTCTTACGACGAGAGAAAAGCACACAAGAGAGTGTTACGTTGTAGTCGAGGACGGCGCCGACAAGGAGCGCATCGAGCGCGAGATCAAGACTATGCCGAACTACTTTGCCGATTACGACACGACCGTTTACTTTGTCACCAAGGAAGTTCTCGACCGCGATCACGCAGGCATTCCGCACGGCGGATTCGTCATCCGCACGGGCGTGACCGGCAAGGATCACGAAACGAAGCAGATGATCGAGTATTCGCTCAAGCTCGGCTCGAATCCCGAGTTTACCGCAAGCGTTCTCGTTGCTTACGGCAGAGCTGCTGTCCGAATGAACCGCGAAGGAATTTCGGGCGCGAAGACGGTATTCGACGTTCCGCCTGCATATCTCTCTCCCCTCTCGGGCGAGGAGATAAGAAAGAAATTGTTATAAGGAAAAAACGCCGACGGCTGTAATTCATTATAACATCTTCATAAAATCACACGCAAAAAGCACTTGCTTTCGCAAGTGCTTTTTCTTCTATTTTTTATATGTTTCTAAATATTCTTTTAATATTTCATTCACTTGTTTTTCAGTGTACTCTTCAGATAAAGTATTCCCATTAATTATAAATTGAATATTTTTATATTTATTCTTGCTTTTTTTATTCACAGAGGTTTTAATAATACTATTTGAATTAATATAATGCCTATCAAACTTACGAAGAACCTCATCCAAGTATTCTTGAATTTTCAAATATTCTATTTGGCTTTTTAGATAATACTCTTCTGATACAATCTCATCATTTTTATAATAATATAAGCAATATATTTTATCTATTCCTTTTTTTGGATAGTCTTCTTTCCAAAAATTATAACTAGTCGTGTCAGCGAGAACACTCAGTTCTCTTATTCGAGATTTTATATCTTCTTCTGTGCTCCAATTAACATTGGAAACTGAGGTGACAATGTCATTGAATCGCCCTTTTTCAATCATTTTCCCCTCGAACATTATTGTATATACTGATGGCACGTAAAAATCAAATTTATCACGACGATTGTCGTATCTGACGTGCCAAATCGCATTTGACAATTCTTCATTATTCTCCAAATAATCATAAAGATCCAGAATAACTTTTGCAAAGAAATCTTCGTGGCCATCGATGACTTTCAAAGCCGTCAACATGTATTCTTTTTTATATTCATATCCGTTAATATAATCAATTATTTCCGGAATAATGTAATCAAACAACCCTCCTACTCCGACGCCCACTTTGTTTTTTTCATACTGCTCAACCAAATATTCTTTCATTATTGCAATATGCAAAAACAGGTGTTCGAAATAATTACAATAAACTAAATTTTCACCCATTTGGCATTCAAATGGAGCTTGTACAGCATATTGCGGTTTACTCAACCATATATATTCATTCTCTTTTATGTGATGCACAAATAGACCTTCCGATGAACGTTTAATTTTGCTATTTGCTGTTTTGCAATTTTCGTTAACAAAATATGACCCTGTGATAGATCCGTACTTTTGAATCAAATAATCGCATAACTCGTCATACTTCATTTCACTGATTTTTTGTAATTCAGCTGTACACATTTTGCATCTCCGTAATATAAGATTATGTGAAGGGAAACCCCTCCCCTACACATTAAAATTTTGATTACATTATACTACCCGTGCTTCGCGGTTTCACTTGATTTTCCTGCACTCCATATAGTAGCGCTTATCGTACGCTTCGCCCATTGAGAAGGTCTTGCGGGGGAGGGCGCCGTTCTTTTCGACGTAGGGGAAAAGCTCGCTTTTCTTTATTCCGTCGAAGATGAAGCCGACCGTGTCGGGCTTATCGCAGAGACCGCAAAGGTCGTTTTCGCCGTGTATATAGTCGACCTCGCCGCCGTTTTCCTCTATGTATTTATCAATAAAGCTCTGAAGGACGCCTGCGGTAAGTCCGTTGACATAGAAGCTGTCCTCTTTACCGTTTATAACGGCAACGACCTTATTTTCGGTATTTCCGTCAAACGCTTTCTTTGCTTCAGCGAGCATTTTCTCGGTATCGACGCCGAACACCACTCTGTATATCGGCTCGAAGTCGAGCGCGGGATCGTGTATATTCACGATCTCGACGAGCGCGTAGCGCGCAAGGGTGTTGCTCTTGTCCTTTTCGTAGCACGCCTTTGCCGTTGCGAGCGAATGGTTACCGTCACCGACTGCAAAAAGAAGCTCGTGCGTTTCGCTCTGCTTTTCAAGAGCCGAAAGTGCCTTCTTCACGACGTTTTCGCTCATAAGCGAGCCGCGTATGCTTCCGCCTCCGAGCATGAGGGGGGTATCGTAGATTATTTCTCCGCTCGGCTCGTTTGGTACTACCTCGTTTTCGGGATCGTCTATCAGCACCATTATGTGAGGAAGCTCAATAAGCGCGTCCTTTCTGATCTCAACGCGGGGCGGTATGCGTGAAAGCACCGTTCCCTCCGTCGCTCTGACTGCTGAGGTTGAGCCGACTGTATAGTCGTAAGCTTCAAGGTCGATCTTGCCGACTATTCCCTTTCTTGTTCTGCCGTCCTTGAGCTTTCTTTCGACGAAGATCATAGCATCTTTATATTCGTTAAAGATATCCGCTTCAAGGTATTCCTTCATCGTGCTGTTAATCTTCTTGATTCTATCATTAACGTCTGCGTCATTAAGATAGACCTCGGGGAGCGTAATTCTTAACGCGGAGGGAGCTTCACCTACCGTTTTATTTGCGTTTTCCCAATAGTCACGCTGGGAGGTATATTGGTCGCAGGCAACGGTCGACCACTTATCAAAGTCTTTTTTCGGCAGAAGTATATCTGCAGGGCTGAACGGCATTTTACTCATCGTTTTTTCCTTTCCGTATATAAAGCTTTCGAAATCTTTTCTGATTTTGCGCAGGCGTCTTGCGACGGGCGGTGCAACGAGCCCCTCCGCTATCATTTTGTCAAGCTCGGGAACCGAGACCCATTTTGCGTCGCAGGTCTCGCCCTCCTGAAAGACTATGTCGCTTATATCGGTATCGTTACGGACGATGTAGCAATCTCCTATAACGCTCCGTCCGCGCTCGGTGCCGAGAAAGTGAAGCTCGTCCTCGGTGACGGTAATTCCCGTTTCCTCTCTTAGCTCTCTTACCGCGCCCTCGCGTGATCTTTCACCGTGAAGAAGCGAGCCGGCGGTGTTTTCCCAGACGTTTGGCCAATCGCGCTTCTGCGGTGAACGCAGGGTCAGAAGCACCTCGTTTTTACTGTTTACCGTCCATATTCCGACGGCTATATGATACGTTCCTTTTGGCAGATAGTGACCTCTTACGTGCGTGATGCCGAGAGGGTTTCTGTCGCGGTCGTATAGATCCCAGATTTCCGACATTTTTACCTCGATAAAATAATATACTGCAATAATATCACATTTTGCGTTTTAATACAAGGGGTATGATAAATTTAATGAGTGGATTTTATTTTTGATTTCTCTCTTGACATTTCTTTTTTTGATATGATATAATCGCCTAAACAAGCTCGTTTCAAGGGGGACAGCACCATGATAAACGCTAACGAATACGGCTTTTTGCCCGAAAATACTCCGTATAAGAATTCCGAGGCTTTCCAGAAGGCTCTCGATGTTGGCGGAGAAATTCACGTTTATGCGCCCGGTATTTACAGGATATCTGAGCAGCTTGAGATCGGTGACAACACAAGGCTTGTGTTCGCCGACGGCGTTGTCCTTCAGCGCGAAGCGAGCAAAAGCGGTGTAAACGGTAACGCGTTCATAAACAAAGGCGCTGTCAAGGGCGAATGCAACCGTAACATAGAGATCATCGGACTTCATCTCGAGTGCAACGGCATCGAAAGCGATGATTTTGGTATAAACAGCCGAATAGTCGGTCTCCGCGCGCAGGTCGCGATGATCTACGTTGAGAATCTGCGGGTCGACGGCTTTGAGTGTCACGGATTGCTCGCCAAGGACTATGCGATTCAGGTTTGCGCGTTCAAAAATATTGATCTCAATAATCTGTACGTAACAGGAAACAAGGACGGCGTTCATCTCGGCTGGGGAGACGGCTTTGCCATCAGAAACGGTAAATTCCGCACGTTTGATGACCCCATCGCGCTCAATGCCTTTGATTACTCGACCTCAAACACCCACGTTGGTTGGATCGAAAACGGAATAATTGAAAACTGCACCGATCTTTCTGACAAATCAACAGTCGGATTTTCTGCAGAATACTCGGAGGTGCTTGGTGTGCTTGGCACAAGGGAATGGTGGTACAGCATTCCGACACCGTTGCCGTTAACGGGAAAACCTACCGCGTTCTTATGAATCCGCAAGACGGTGGTCTTTACGTTTCAATCACCCCGCCCTGCCATGAAAAGGGGATCGCGGAATATGACGGAATAAATTGGGTCGCCGTACGCGATACGGAGGAATTTGATTGCGGTTGCCGTAACATAATGATCCGCAACTGTCAGCTTCAGAAAAAGCGTCAGACGGGGATCGCAATAAGCCTTAACTACGACACGTATGCACGCAGCTATTACCCCGGTTGCGTTTGTGTTCCGCACAGCAATATCACTCTCGATAATATAACGGTTGAAAACGACGTCACCAATCTGCTCCATTCCAATTATCCGACCGCAAACGTCACGCTAAAAAACATAGATTTCAAGGACTCGAAGCTTTGCTTTGACACGCTGCCCGATGCCGACGGAATTATTTATCCCGAGGTTGAGATAACCGCCGAAAACGTTGTTTTTCATGAAAACACTCAGAAAATATCCCCTGAGCATCCGATAAAAATACGTTGCTTGAAGTAAACAAAGCAAAAACACCCGAAGGGGTGTCTTCCATAAAGCCGGTTTAACCGACGGGATTATCGTAGGGCGGGGGCTTGCTCCCGCCGCATATAAACGATGCAACCCCGTTTTGGAACACGGACGCTTCGCGTCCTACACCTCATCCGAGGCTCTGCCTCTTACCTTCATCCCGCCGGAGAAGGTATAACAATGTGGCAAAAACACCTAAACAAAAATGAAGGCGTATGCCTTCATTTTTATTTCTTTATGAATTTTGCGACGAAGAAGCCGTCTGTGCCGTGCTCGTCGGGGAAGAAGGTCATCATCGGCTTGCTCTCGTACATTCCGTCGCCGCAGGGCGAAAATTCGGGGTGTTCGCTCAAAAATTTCTCTGCGACATCCTCGTTTTCTTTCTTATTCAACGTACAGGTCGAATAGACGAGCGTTCCGCCGTTTTTGACGTACGACGCACCGTTACAGAGTATCTTATACTGTATTTCGGGCAGGCGGGAGATATCGTCGGGAGATTTATGACGCAGATCGGGCTTCTTTGCGATAACTCCGAGTCCCGAGCAAGGGACGTCGCAGAGGACTCTGTCAGCACTTCCAACAAGGTCTTCCTTTGGCTTCGTTCCGTTATGGACCTCGGCATTGAGGATGCTTATTCCGAGGCGCTCAGCGCCGCTGACTACGAGCGAAAGCTTGCTTTCGTGCAGGTCGAGCGAGGTCAGCTTGCCCTCGTTTTTCATCTCAATGGCGATGCCGAAGCTTTTGCCTCCCGGGCAAGAGCAGGTATCTATGACGGTATCACCGTTTTTTGCGCCGACTGCTTTTACGCAGAGCTGTGACGCCTCATCCTGTATGAAGCAAAGTCCCTCTCCGAGCGCCCTAAGATCGGCTATAGGGACGTTTGAATTAAGAATCAGGGCGCTGTCGCATTTATCCGACGGCGAACAGTCAATGCCGTCATTTGCAAGGGTGTTTATCAGCTCTTCGCGTGTATTTTTCAGCGTGTTCACGCGCAGAGTCATATACGGAGCGCGATTCATTCCCTCAAGGAGCTTTTCTGTCTTTTCGCTTCCGTAATTATCGCGCCACATTGATATGAGCCATTCGGGGAGCGAGTATTTTACGCTCAGATACTGATCGCTTCCCTCCTCAGGCATCGGGATATTTCCCTTTCCGCGGCTTATATTACGGAGAACTGCGTTAACAAACGACGCCGTTCCCTTATGTGTATGATACTTTGCGAGCTCAACGCTTTCGTTTACCGCCGCGCTGTCGGGCGTACGGTCGAGGAACAATATCTGATACGCGCCGAGGCGGAGGATGTTCATCAGCTTCGGCTCGATCTTTTCTATCGGCTTCGATGAATAGACGCTTATCACGTAATCGAGCGTTATTCTTCTTTCGATCGTTCCGTAGACGAGCGTTGTGAAAAACGCGCGGTCACTTCCCGTAAATCCGTACTTTTTTATTGCGCTGTCGAGCTCAAGGTTTGAAAACTTATCGGTCTTGTCGCATCTTTCAAGCGACAGATACGCCGCTTCTCTGACCTTCATCAGTCTCGGCGCCGTCCGCTGACGATAAGCAACAGTCTGAGAAGAGATGCAAGCGCCACAAAGAGGGCGGCAAGATAGGTCATAGCGGCAGCTGAAAGCACCTTTTTCGTACCCTTCAGCTCTTCGTCGTTCATATATCCGTATCCGTCGAGGGCTTTGACTGCTCTGCGGCTTGCGTTGAACTCCGTCGGGAGCGTAACGAGCTGGAATACGACTGTCAAGCTGAAAAGGATTATACCTGCATAAGCAAGCGGCTGATATGCAAGAATAAGTCCGATAATAAAGAGAGGCATAGCAAGGCGCGAGCCGATATTTGTTACGGGCACGAGTGCGGTACGGAGCTTGATCGGTCCGTATCCTACTGCGTGCTGAATTGCGTGTCCTGCCTCGTGTGCGGCAACTCCGATAGCCGCCACCGACGTGCTTCCGTAAACGCTGTCGGAGAGGGCGATCGTATTCGTTCTCGGGTCATAGTGGTCGGTAAGCTCGCCGGGAACTCTCGTGATCCCCACGTTAAAAAGTCCGTTTGAATCAAGGATCTTACGAACAGCCACCTCTGCCGTCATTCCCGAACGGCTATGCACTGTGCTGTATTTCTGATAGGTAGTTTTAACCTTTATCTGCGCCCAAATAGATACTATGAGCATCGGTACTACAAGTACGATATAAGGCCAATCGATCCACATATTTTACTCCTTTACCGGTATAAGACGTTCGTCCTCTTTTACCGGATTTCCTCTTAAATAATCGGTAGCTTTCATCTGCTTTTTGCCTGCGGGTAGCACCTCAAGTATTTCGAGAAGCGCTTTATCACCGCAGGTAACGTAGAGCTTTTTACCGTCGGAAACAAGCGTTCCCTCTTCCTTATCGGTATTTTTATCGGTGAGCGCGGTCCTGACGAGCTTGAGCTGCGTCTGCCCTCTCATAGCGTATGCGTAAAGATACGGGCTCAGACCACGAACGCGGTCGTGAAGCTCCTTTGCGGTCATAGTAAAGTCGATAAGACAATCCTCTTTACCGACCTTCTGTGCATAGGTCGCGTCGGCATCGACCTGCTTTTCACGGGTGATATTTCCGCTCACAATATTCGGAAGCGTCGAAATAAGCAGCTCCGCGCCGTTTTTCGCCATCTTCTCAAAGAGCGTTTCGGCGTTATCGTCAATATCTATCGGCACAACAGATTTTACTATCATGTCGCCCGTGTCAAGACCCTCGTCCATATACATTATCGTGTTACCCGTCTCGGTCTCGCCGTTGATCAGGCATCTCTGCACGGGTGCGGCGCCCCTGTATTTCGGCAGAAGCGAGCCGTGGACGTTTATACAGCCGAATCTCGGGTAGTCGATGACCGATTTCGGAAGGATCTTTCCGTATGCAGCAACGATTATGATGTCGGGATCCTTTTCACGAAGAAATGTGTCAAACTCCTCGTCGCGGAGCGTTTTCGGCTGATATACGGGCAGACCTACGCTCTCTGCATAGATCTTCACCTCAGACGGTGTCAGTATCATTTTTCTGCCCTTCGGCTTATCGGGCTGGGTTATTACCGTAATTTCGCCCGCCTCGTTCTCCACGAGTGCGCGAAGCGATGCGACCGCGAAATCGGGGGTTCCCATAAACATTATCTTCATATCAGTCCTCGTCAAGCTCATCGGGCTCGAGCATTTTCGATGCTTTATCGGTATAGAGTATTCCGTCGAGGTGGTCAAGCTCGTGGCAGAAGCAGCGCGCCTTAAGTTCGCTTCCTGTCATCGTAAACCACTCGCCCTTACGGTTCTGCGCCTTGACGGTGACTGTCATCGGGCGGTCGACGATTCCCCATTCGTTCGGAACGGAAAGGCATCCCTCCATCCCCTCCTGGCGCTCTTCCGACACCTCGATTATCTCGGGGTTGATAAGCTCAATGAGGTCGCCCGGGTCTGTTTCAACAAGCACCACGCGGCGGAGAACACCGACCTGCGGTGCGGCAAGACCTGCGCCGTTCGCTTTATGAAGAGTATCCTTCATATCGTCAAGCAGGCGGAGTATGCGAGGGGTTATTTCTTCAACGGGACGGCTCTTTTTGCGAAGAAGCTCGTCTTCTTTTGTTAGTATTTTTAGAATTGCCATTTTTATGTCCTCTTTATAATTGTTATTACTATAACGTAAAATTTTGAAAGCACGCATTACTCCGTAGGGGCGAGCATTGCTCGCCCGCAAAATGCGCGGAAGTCCTACGGGCGACCAGTGGTCGCCCCTACGGAAACGTTTAAACGCTTCGCCACACTGTTTGTAGGGACAGGCGTCCTCGACTGTCCGCGTAAAAACAATGTTACATCCTTTACGAACACCTCATCCGAGGTTTACCTCTTCACTTCCCCCGCGGGGGAAGACGCCCTCTCCGTCAACCTTCGGTTGACACCTCTCCCAAAGGGCGAGGCAGACGGTGTGTTACAAATTCGTCGGGTTTACGTCGGCGGAAATTGCGATGCGCTTACCGAGGGTTTTGCTTATTTCGGAATATGCCTCCGACATAAGCTTTCTTGCCGCGACGTTCAGCTTGGTCTTTATTACGACTCTCATTCTGTATACGCCGTTTATCTTGTATATCGGCGCTTCCATCGGTCCGAAAACTACCGAGGCAACGTCGGGGTATTTTTCGCTCTTGAGCTTTTTGAACATCTCCGCAAACTGCGTTGCCCCCGTCACAAGCTCGTGCTCGGACGCCGAGCCAAAGGTAAAGAGCACCATATCGCAGTAAGGCGGGAATACGAGCGAGGATCGGAGCGCGATCTCGTTTTCGTACATTTTCTCGTAGTCCTGATCCGCCGAGATGCGGAGTATCGGATGCTCGGGGTTGCTCGTCTGCACCATTGCACAGCCTTTGCGGTCGGATCTTCCCGCGCGTCCTATCACCTGCGTAAGCAGTGAGAAGGTACGCTCGTTTGCCTTATAGTCGTTCAGATACAGCGAAGAATCGGCATTTATTACTCCGACGAGGGTGACGTTTGGGAAATCGTGTCCCTTTGTTACCATCTGCGTACCGATAAGTATATCGCTTTCGCCGTCTCTGAATGCGCCGAGCAGATTTTCATATGAGAATTTCGTTGACGTCGTATCGGCGTCCATTCTCGTTATGCGCGCAGTTGGGAACAGCTTATTCAGCTCCTCCTCGACCATCTGCGTGCCGTAGCCGATATGACGTAGCACCTCGTTGCCGCACTGCGGACATTTGCTCGGCGCAAACTCCTTGCTTCCGCAGTAGTGGCAGTAGAGGTAGCCTCTTCCGTAGGTCGTCGTATGGTATGTATAAGATACGCTGCAATGCTCGCAGGTCAAGACGTGGCCGCAGAGCGGGCAGGAAAGGAACCTGTTATACCCTCTCTGATTTATGAAGAGTATTGCCTGCTCCTTTTTACTCAGCACCTCGGATAGGCGCTGACGGAGTTCCGTTCCAATAGGAGAAGTATATCCGTTTCTTGCGTCCTTACGCATATCGGTAATGACCGTTTCGGGAAGAACGCTTTTTCCGTATCTTTCGGGAAGCGTAACGAGTGTATATTTTCCCTCTTTTGCCTTGAGATAGCTTTCAAGCGACGGCGTCGCGCTGGATAAAAGCATTACTGCCTTTTGCTTTGCGCAACGGTAACGCGCTATATCTCTTGCGTGATATTTCGGATCCATATCCGATTTATAGGTGTGCTCATGCTCCTCGTCGATTACGATGAGTCCGAGATTTTTAAACGGCGCGAATATTGCCGATCTTGTTCCGATGCAGACGTCTGCCTCGCCGCGCGATATTTTTCGCCACGCGTCATATCTTTCGCCCTTTGACAGCCCTGAGTGGATCACCACAGTTCTCTCTCCGTAATGCGCACGGAAGATAGCAACGGTCTGAGGAGTCAGCGCGATTTCGGGAACGAGAAGTATGACCGACTTGCCCCTGCTTATAACGTGATCCATTACCGAGCGTATAACGCCCGTTTTTCCGCTTCCCGTCACGCCGTAAAGAAGCGCCGCCTTCGGCTCGCCGCTATCGGTAAGCTCCGTTATCCTGTCGCGAGCCGCCGCCTGACTTTCCGAGAGGTTATATACCTTGTCGGGCGGAAGCTTTTTGCCTCTGTACGGATCGCGGAAGACGTCGAAGGAGGATATATTTATAATTCCCTTCGCCTCAAGGGGCTTAAGGATCGCTTTCGTTATTTCATAGCGGTCGCGGAGCTCATTCATATTACAGCTCCCGCTTATCGATATTGCCGAAAGCGCCTCCTTCTGCTTGCTTCCGCGCACGAGCGAAAGAAGCTTATCGAGCTCCATATCGGCGTATTCACCGCTTATCGATACCGTCTCGGAAACAACGCCCTTACTGTCGGAAAATTCAGCCTCGGCTTCTATCATTCCGCTTTTTTTCAGGCGGAGAAGTACCGACGAGGCGCTTTCTCCGCAGTCTCTGACCACGGTATCCTCGCTGACACGCGTCCGAGCCTCAATATAGCGAAGCACGGCGGCGTTTGAGGGAATCAGGGTATCGACCTCGGCTCTTCCCTTTTCCGTTACGGTATAATATTCCTTTACCTTCGTGAGCGCGTTTGACGGCAGTATCGCCTTCACCGCATCTCCCACAGTACACAAAAAATGCTCCTTCATATACATGCAAAGACCGAGCATTTCGCTGTCAAGAGTTATGCTTTGACACACGGGGGCAATGATCGGCTTTAGCGACGTATAATCGGAAGCATCCGACAGCCCGCCGATTAAAGCGAGCTGTTTTTTGTTCCCGCCTCCGAACGGAACGGCGACAAAAGAGCCGACCGTAAGAACCGATCGAAGCTCCTCGGGAACGTAATAATCGTATAGCTTATCAATGTGATACGGCGCGTCAAGCAGATATACCCGAGCAACCGAATTATTCACTGTTTTTTCTCCTTGGAGTAAATACTTGAACTATTACTGAATGGAGGAATCGTCAATAACGTACTCGCCGCTCGAAAGACGGTTGATACCGATTCTTACCGCCTTTTCGTCACGGTAATCCTTCTTGATGAGAGCGGACAGGGACTTATCGGTTTCCTTGTTTGCGAGCATTCTTTCAGCTTCTTCTCTCTGTGCTACGTATTCCTCGGTTACCTTTCTCGCGCACTTTGCAACTGCGATAACGAGAGTATAGCGGTTATACTTATTATTCTGGGTAAGAGAGTCGAGAGAGGGGGTAATCATGTTATTCATAGTCGTTTATCCTTTACTTGTTTTCAAAAAATATCTTCTCAATTGCGCCTTCGCTTCGGCTGACCTTGTGCTGTTCGCCGATGACGATCTCATATATTGCCTGCGCGGCTTCATTTGCCTTACCGTCGTGATTAACTACGACGTAATCGTAATCCTTGACAAGCGCAAACTCCTCAAGGGCGCGCTTCATTCTCTTTTCGATATCCTCGGGGGTATTGGTTCCGCGGTTTACAAGGCGGCTTTTAAGCGTTTCATAATCGGGGGGAAGAATGAACACCGCAACGCTGTCGGGGAAGAGACGCTTTACGTTCATCGCGCCGTCAGTCTCGATCTCAAGAATGAGATTCTTTCCCTCGTCGAGCTTATGAAGCTCGCTTTTCAGCGTTCCGTAATAGTTACCGCAGTATTCGGTATATTCGATAACGCCGTCGTTTTTTATCTGTTCTTCAAACTGCTCGCGGGTAAGGAAATGATATTCCCTGCCGTCGATCTCACCGGGACGCGGCGCGCGTGTCGTCGCAGATACCGAAAACGCAAAATTCGGATAATCGCGGAGCAGCATTCCGTTTACGGTTCCCTTACCTGTTCCTGCCGCGCCTGACACGATAAGCAGTATTCCTTTTGGTGTCTTTAGAGTAGTCATTTGTGTCACCTTTTATTCGTCGTCGCCCTCGTCGGAGCTTTCACCGTTAAGACGGTTACAGATCGTTTCTGCCTGAATTGCCGAGAGAATAACGTGGTCGGAATCTGTAATGATGACCGATCTTGTACGTCTGCCACAGGTCGCGTCGATAATTCTTCCTTCGTCGCGCGCGTCCTGTATGAGGCGCTTCATCGGAGCGGAATCGGGGCTGACAAGAGACACGACTCTGCCGGCGGAAACCATGTTTCCGAAGCCAATACTGATAAATCTCATACCGCTGCTCCCTTATTCAAGATTCTGTATCTGTTCTCTGATCTTTTCAAGCTCGCACTTTGCGTCGACCACGAGCGCGGTTATTGCGCTGTCGTTGCACTTAGAGCCTGTCGTATTGACCTCTCTGTTCATTTCCTGAAGGAGGAAGTCAAGTCGGCGCCCGACGGGACCGTCGCTGTTCATCGCCTCGTCAAAGGCGGCGAAGTGACTGCCGAGGCGCACGAGTTCCTCGTCGACTGCGACCTTGTCCGCGAATATCGCACACTCTGTAAGGATCCTCTGAGAATCAAACTCGAAGTCCATTTCGGATATATGCTGGCGCAGACGCGCTTCAAGGCGGTCACGGTAGCCCTCTACCTGAGCCTTGCTTAGTTCTGCGATCTTGTTTGCCATCTGTACGAGGTTTTCCTTTTTAGTGAGCAGATCGGCGCGGAGATTTGCTCCCTCGCGCTCTCTTGCAGCATTGAAGGCGGTAAGAGCCGCTTCAAGAGTCGGAAGAAACTCGGTCCAGTCACGCTCCTCGTCCTCCTCGGGCTTTTTGACAAGGAAGATATCGCGGTTAGCGGCGACCGACATAGTAGAAATATCGTCTGAAAGAGAGAACTCGTCGCGAAGCTTCTTTAGTGCCGCAATATAGCCCTCCGCGTAGGCAGTATCGAGCTCGACCGTCGTTCCCACGCTCTCCGTCACCTCGACGAATACGTTTACCTCGACCTTACCTCTCGTAATTCCGCTTTCCTTGATATACGAAATTATTTTTTCCTCGAAGAAGCCATAGGCACGCGGGAGCTTTACGTATGTATCAAGATAGCGGTTATTGACCGATTTTATCTCACAAACGTAATTTTTTCCTTCGCCAACACCTGTGGCTCTTCCAAAGGCAGTCATACTTTTTATCATTGCTTTCACACTTTCCGACAACAAATAGACATATATATTTATTGTACTATTTTTTAACGCTTTTGTCAATGACAAAAGCGTTAAAATCGGTTATTTCTTAAAATACTTCTCTATTCGGAATTTTTTGCGAAGCCCGAGCAGATAATAGGTTATCAGCTTCGTCATCGCGATATCGTACATAAAGAATGCGACGTTTCCGACAGCGAAGAGCATGATCGTCAGCTCCTCCTCGTCGACGCCGAAAAGGTATTTTGCGCCGAACACCGTGGCGACAAGCACGATATTGAAATATATTGCCTTCAGTACCCACGATATCACCGTCGGGAGCTTCTCAAACACCCGCTTCAGCATCGGATATACACCGCCAAACACGATGTAAAGAATGGCGGAAAACTTATCGGGCAAAAGCAGTATCGAAAGCAATGACGTCGACACGTATATCAGATAATGATACGGCTTTCCCATTTCGATTATCGCGAAAAAAACGAATATCGACGCGATCGCGACCATAGTAAGGTCGAGAACCGATATCACCGTTCCGAGAAGCATAACTACTACACCGAGTGCCGAAAGCACCGCCGAAACGGTGAGCATTCTCGTGCTTCCCTTCAAGTTATTCTTCTTCATATCAGCAACAACGGATAAGGTCGCCGCCACAGCATTCGCAGCAACAGTCTGCACAAATAAGTCCCTGGCACATATCGCAGGCGGAAAGACCCCCGCCGCCCGACGTGCGGTATCCGCCGCCGTAGGACTGGGCACGCGCTCTTATACTGTTGAGAGCGTTACGGTATTCGATATTGTTCGGATCCATATAGCACGCGGTCTCAAAATACTTCTGCGCGTCATAGAACCAATTCTTCTGTGCAAGGACACAGCCCTTAAGGAAGTTCCACTCGGCGTTACGCGCGCCCACGGGCATCGAATTGAGGAGCAGGTCGGCATCAGAATAGCGACCGATATTAATGTACTCACGGATCTTCTTGAAATCCGCAGCGTTGTCGCCGTTATAGGTGCTGTATGAGCCGTAGCTTCCGTAGCCGTCGCCCGACTGTCCGCTTTGAGCGGAAGCACGGATCTTCTGTATCTCGTCGTATGCGGTATTGATCTCCTTCATCTTCTCGCCTGCGAGATCGGCAAGCGGGCTTCCGGCATAATTATCGGGGTGATACTTACGCGCAAGCTCTCTGTATGCCTTTTTGATTTCGTCGTCTGTGGCGTCTCGCGATACGCCAAGAACCTTATAAGGATCGGTCATTATACTTCTTCCTTTACTATTTTGTCTGCTCGGTACGTAAGCCCGAGGTAGATTATATTCTTAACAATATTCATTATCCCGCAGTCATACGGGTCTATAAGCTCAACGGCACGTGATGCGCCCTCAAGCTCCAAGGTCAGCGAAATTTTTATTCGTTCAGGAGCAAGCTCGGTCAGCGGATTGAACTCGCCGCGCTTTTTGTCCTTTTCGTAGTCGTCTGCGGCGTCGGCTATGTATATCCATCTGCCGATATGCAGTCCGATCTCCGACGCGATAAGCTTCTTTTCGCTCTCAAGACCGTAGGCGAAGATCTCAGATAGAAGCTCACCGAATATCTGCGCAGCGGAATCGAGTGTAACCTCGTCCGATTTTTCAAGTTTATCAAGGTCGTCGAGCTTGTTTTTGATGAAGTTATCAAGATCCGGGAGCGCCGCCTTCTTTTTCATTCTTTTTGCCGAAAAAAGCAGAAAACGGGATAAAAGCTTCTTTATTCCCTTTTTGTCCTTGACGTCATCGGCGATATTGTGGTACGCCAGAAGCGCGCCGACCGCCGCCGAATATTCAAGAGGGGGGTTGCTTTTCAAGATCGCCTTTTTCTTGAATGGAGTAACTGCACACCTGCCCTTGACAAATTCGAGCTTTTCCTCTGTCAGAAGAAAACGGACGAGCGCAAGAAAGACGATATCGTAGCTGAGCGTCAGACGCGACTCGTTGCAGACACGCTTGCCCATCGTTTTGCAAAGTCCGCAATATGTACTTTTATAAAAAAGCTGTTCTTTTACCCTGAGTTCTCCCTCAAATGGAGTTACATATCCGAACATTTTGCCTCCGTTAACTGTATATAATACAATATTATACCTCTTTATACGTAAAAAGTCTATAAAACAGTTTTATTTATTACAAAATGGTAACATATTCTTAATAAATAAAAAAGCCCTTGCGGGCTTTTAAGACAATATTTCCTCAATAACGTCGCGCGCCGAGGTCGGTGTCACTTTTCCGCGGACGAAAAGCTCAAATATTTCCCTTGCGCGGTCGGGAAGCGACGTTACGTCGGGCAAAAATGCACTCTCCTCGCCGCTCCGACATTCGATAGAGAACGACAGCCGATTTTCAAGAGTGTCTTCGTAAAGGAAGTATCTTATAACGATCCCGTCTTCCTCCGCCACGTTCAGCATTTTGAGTTCCATCGTCGTATCCATTTTTCGTCCTCCGAAATTTCTTGAGGCAAGTATACCATTCGGAAGCGGTCTTGTAAATAGCTTCGGCTTTGTAATTGAAGTGAGTTTTTCGACTAATTTGAAGTAAAATATTTATAATGCTTGTTTTTTCGTTGATTATTCTCTGTATTATTCACGTTTTCCGTCGTCTTTGCATTAAATTTGCGAATTTTGTATTTTTATTCTGTTTTGGTGAATAAAAAACTGCCGTCAAGCGGCAGTTTTTTCCTTGTTCTTTTTTTCGAGTTTTGCGATTTCGCGTTCGGTGATCGGTCTTTCCTTGATCTCTCCCGCCTTTTCAAGCGCGATTCTCGTAAGAAGCGGCCCGATAAGCTCGTAAACAAGAACGGCGAAGAGTGCAACGTTACGGATTATCGGTCCCGCGATCGGAAGCGCCATTGCGGTAAGCGACATTCCGAGCGAAACACCCGCCTGAGGAAGAAGCGTTATACCAAGATATTTCTGTATCGTGGGATCGCATTTCGTCATTTTTGCCGAAAGCTGTGCACCGTATATCTTACCGAGCGAACGGAAAATTATGTAGACGACACCGACAACGATTATCGCCCAATCGGAGAAGACCTTGAAATCAAGGTCACAGCCGCTGAGAACGAAGAAGAGAACCATAAGCGGTCCCGTCCAGCGGTCGATTCTATCCATAAGCTCCTCAGAGAAGTCACAGAGGTTACAGAACACGGTTCCCATCGCCATACAAACGAGAAGCGGCGAGAATACGAGCTTTATGTTTGCTCCGAGGTCAAATTCGAGCTGTGAAAGCGCGACTGCAAGGAATACAAACATTACCGAGATGCTCATTCTCTTAGAGCGGGAATGGAAGAACTGCTCGATGAAATGGAACGCCCAGCCGATTGCCGCGCCGAGAATAAGTGAGCAAACAACTTCAAGGATCGGATCGATAACGATTGATGCAATGTCGAGGTGATGAAGCTCGAGCGATTTCGCGATACCGAACGATACGGCAAATACAACAAGTCCGACCATATCGTCAAGCGCGACGACGGGGAGAAGCATTTTCGTAAGCGGTCCGTCTGCCTTATACTGCTTGACGACCATCAAGGTTGCTGCGGGTGCGGTTGCTGTCGCGATCGCGCCCAGAGTAAGAACCGCAGAAAGCGGAAGCTTATCCGGCATAAGGCGATGCACGCCGTACAGCGCGAGGTCGACGAATGCCGTTGCGACAAGGGCTTGGAATATTGCTATGATAATGGCTTTTTTGCCTATCTGTTTGAGAGCATCGAGGCGGAACTCGTTTCCCATCGTGAAGGCAATGAAACCGAGTGCGACCTCTGAAAGTAGATTGAAACCGTGAACCTGAGAAAGCGAATTGAAGCCGAGTCCCGGTACGTCAAGCGCTCCTATGCAGAACGGTCCGATGATTATTCCCGCGACAAGATATGCAGTCACTGCAGGAAGATTAAATTTTTTTGTAACTCTCGAAAGCATAAGCCCCGCAAAAAGGGCAAGCGAGAGCGGAAGCAGAGTATACATTATTTCACCTTAAAATTTTATTGCAGGCAAAGCCCACCGCGTTTAAATTATATCCTATTTTACGTTTTCGGGCAAGATGAAATAGTGTCAATTTTAGCCTATATTAACAGTATATATTTGGTTATAATTACGCCTTGATAACGTAACCTTCCTTGCGGGGACGAACTTCGGGAATGCTTTCGGGATAACCGAGGATACAGTTGCCGACAGCATAGTATTTTTCGGGTATTCCGAGATTCTTTTTAAGGGCGATCCCGTAGGGACTTTCAAAGACCTCTTTTGCTCTGTGGATCCAGCACGAGCCGACGCCGATCGCATGAGCGGCGTTGAGCATGTTTCCGAGGACGAGGCAAGCGTCCTCCATTCCCGTATTCACCTCGCTGTCTGCAAAGACAACGACGACGGTCGGCGCCCCGTAAAAGGGATCTATCCCTTCCCTGCCCATGATTTTTGCGTTTTCAGCCGCCATTTCGCGTACAGTCTTTTCATCCGTGAAGGCAACTATAAGCGGACTCTGACGGTTCATTCCTGTCGGCGCGTAAGTACCCGCCTCAAGGATCAGATCAAGCTCCCCTTTCTTTATCTGCTCTTTTTTATAGCTTTTGATGCTTCGTCTTTCTTTAAATATTTCGATTACCATAATATCCTCCGTGTTTTATACTCTATTCTATCATATTTTTCGCTTAATGACAACATAAAAAACTCCGAAAGCGATGCTTTCGGAGTTTTTATCTGTTTTAGGCCTCAGTTGCTTCCTCAGCAGGAGCTTCCTCGGTAGCGGTCTCTTCAGCGGGAGCTTCGACTGCTTCCTCTGCAACTGCCTCTACGGTAGCTTCCTCTACGGGAGCCTCAACCTTCTTAGCTGCCTTCTTGGACTTCTTGGAAGCCTTTTCCTCAGCTACCTTCTTCTCAACCTCACTGAGAAGAACTATACGAGCCATCTCTGCTCCGTCGCCGCGACGGGGACCGAGCTTGTAGATTGCCGTGTAACCACCGTTACGGTTTGCATTCTCGGGAGCGATCTGGTCAAAGACCTTCTTTACTACGTCTTCCTTGGTGATGAATGCGAGTGCCTGACGGCGGGTTGCAAGTGTATTCTTCTTTCCGAGAGTGATCATCTTCTCGGCAAGAGCGCGAACTTCCTTCGCTCTGGTAAGGGTAGTGTCAACCTTACCGGTCTCAAGCAGAAGTGTTACCATACCGCGGAGCATTGCCATACGGTTGGCGGTAGTTCTGCCGAGCTTTCTTGTTCCTGGCATTATTTCATACCTCCATTAATCATTATGCGGTGAAAATTGACTATCAGTCAACTTCCTTCTTGAGATCAAGTCCGAGAGAGTGAAGCTTCTGAATTACTTCTTCAAGAGACTTCTTGCCAAGGTTTCTTACCTTAATCATATCCTCTTCGGTCTTGTTTGTAAGATCTTCAACCGTATCAATGCCTGCTCTCTTCAGACAGTTGAAGGAACGAACAGACATGTCAAGCTCCTCAATGGTCATCTCAAGGACCTTCTCCTTGACGGTTTCGGGTCTTTCGACAAGTACGTCGATCTTCTGAGCCTCGTCCGAAAGGTTTACGAACAAGTTGAGATGCTCGTTGAGTATCTTGGCGGCGAGCGATATAGCTTCCTTTGCCGAGATAGTGCCGTTTGTAAGTACGTTAAGCGTGAGCTTATCGTAGTCGGTATTGGAACCGACACGGGTATTCTCGACCGTGTAGCTTACGTTATAAACGGGAGTATAGATGCTGTCCGTATAAATAACGCCAATCGCCGGCTGGTTATTAAGCTTGTTCTTCTCCTGAGACACGTATCCGCGGCCGTGGCTGAAGGTGAGCTCCATATAGAAGCGCGCACCGTCGCTTACGGTTGCGATGTGATGCTCGGGGTTGAGGATCTCGAGGTCTGCGTCTGCCTTGATATCACCCGCAGTTACCGTGCAAGGACCGGTCACGTCAATGACTGCGGTCTTGGGGGTGTCGCTGAAAAGCTTTGCGGTGATACCCTTGACGTTGAGAACGATGTTCGGAACGTCTTCTTTTACGCCTGCAGCAGTTGAGATCTCATGAAGAACTCCATCGATCTTGATGCTTGTTACTGCTACGCCGGGCAGAGAGCTGAGAAGTACTCTGCGGAGCGAGTTACCGAGCGTCGTGCCGTATCCTCTTTCAAGAGGTTCAACTACAAACTTACCGCTCTTTCCGTCTTCGCTGAGATCGACGGTAGCAATATTAGGCTTTTCTATTTCTATCATTTAAAATGTACCCCTTCCTGTATTTATTTATTGAAACAAATCAGTACCGTTATGCAGCCGAGATGAACCCCGATGCCGCATATACGGCTATCGGGTTTAGTTCTTGGAATAAAGCTCGACGATGAGGTGCTCCTCGAAGGGGAAGTCTACGTCGTCTCTCTGAGGGAGAGCTGCGACCTTAGCGACTACCTGTCCCTTATCAAGCTCGATCCACTTAGGAGTGATGTGAGAATCGAGACTCTCGATGAGTGCCTTGAACTTTTCAGAAGAACGGCTCTCTTCACGAAGAGTAATTACGTCACCTGCACGAACGATGAGAGAAGGAATGTTTACCTTCTTACCGTTGAGACGGAAGTGACCGTGAGTTACGAGCTGACGAGCTTCCTTACGGCTGTTTGCAAGACCGATTCTGTAAATAACGTTATCGAAACGTCTTTCAAGAAGGTTGAGAAGGTTTTCACCTGCAACGCCTTCGGTCTTTTCTGCCTTCTCGAAGTAACCCTTGAACTGGTTCTCGAGAACGCCGTAGTATCTCTTAGCCTTCTGCTTTTCGCGGAACTGTACTCCGTATTCCTTTACGTTCTTTCTGCCATTACCATGCTGGCCGGGAACGGAAGGATGCTTCTCTATTGCGCACTTGCCGGAAAGGCAACGGTCGCCCTTAAGGAAAAGCTTGGTGCCTTCTCTGCGGCAAAGCTTGCACACAGAGCCTGTATATCTTGCCATACTGTTTTTTCCTCCTGCTTACTTAATGTGAGCCATCAGACTCTTCTGCGCTTGGGGGGACGGCAACCGTTGTGAGGAATAGGAGTTACGTCCTTAATCATCTCAACGTTGAGTCCTGCTGTCTGAAGCGCACGGATAGCGGATTCTCTTCCCGATCCGGGTCCCTTAACGTAAACTTCTACGCTCTTCATGCCGTGGTCAACTGCGATCTTTGCTGCGGTCTCAGATGCGCTCTGAGCAGCAAAGGGAGTAGACTTTCTCGAGCCCTTGAAGCCAAGCTCACCGGCGGAAGCCCAGGAGATGGCGTTACCCGCCATATCGGTTACGGTTACGATTGTGTTGTTGAAAGTTGCCTGAATATGAACCTGACCCTTTTCAACGTTTTTGCGCTCACGGCGCTTTCTTACGACCTTCTTGGCCGAATTCTGTGCTGCCATTTAGTTCACCCCTTTACTTCTTCTTGTTAGCGATGGTCTTTGCGGGACCTTTGCGGGTTCTGGCATTAGTCTTGGTTCTCTGACCTCTTACGGGGAGACCCTTTCTGTGACGGATGCCGCGGTAGCAATTTATCTCGACCATTCTCTTGATGTCAAGACCAACTTCACGACGGAGATCACCTTCTACGTGGTAGTGGTTTTCGATCTCTTCACGGAGCTTTGCGATCTCTTCCTCGGTAAGGTCCTTTGCGCGGGTATCGGGGTTGATTCCGGTTACCTCGAGGATCTTCTTGGCAGAGGTTCTTCCGATGCCGTAAATATAGGTCAGAGCGATTTCAACGCGTTTTGCGTTCGGAATATCAACGCCTGCTATACGAGCCATGTGATTTTCCCCTTTCTATTAACCCTGTCTCTGTTTGTGCTTGGGATTTTCGCAAATTACCATTATGCGTCCCTTGCGCTTGATGATTTTGCACTTTTCGCAAATCTTTTTAACGGATGGCTTAACCTTCATTTTGTTACCATTCCTTTCTTATTTAGCACGCCAGGTGATTCTACCCTTTGTAAGGTCGTAGACGGAAACCTCAACAGTTACCTTGTCTCCCGGCAATATCCATATATAGTTCATTCTGAGTTTGCCCGAAATGTGGGCTGTTACGATGTGTCCGTTAGGGAGCTGAACCTTGAAGTGTGCGTTAGGCAGTGACTCAAGAACGACACCCTCGAACTCTACTACATCATCCTTAGGCAGAAGAATCCCTCCTCTTCAATTTACGATACTGTCATAGATATTTCCTTTTTCCTTTAAAAGCTTTCGGAGCACTCCGTCGGTAAGTCCCGTCGGATCTGCCGTCTCGTCTTCGAGGATCGGAAATATATGCTTAATGTTTTTTCGTTTCGGTCGGGAGAGTCTATGCTCACGTCCGTCGCTCACGTAGGCGTTTGCTCCGTCAAGCTCGGTCACGAGATATATCCTTCCCGTGTCATGTCCCTTTAAGGATATGACGTAACTGCCGCGTCTTATCACAGCGTTTCGTCCACTCTCGTTAAATATACGAGACCTTCATCGGTGAGTGCCACCGAATGCTCGTAATGAGCGGTGAGCGAGCCGTCTGCGGTGACGACGGTCCAGCCGTCGCGAAGCTCCTTAACTTCGTAGGAGCCGGCGCTGACCATAGGCTCTATGGCGAGCGTCATTCCCTTTACGAGGCGGGGGCCCCGTCCGGGCTTTCCGTAGTTCGGCACTTCCGGATCCTCGTGAAGCTCTCTGCCCACACCGTGGCCAACGTACTTTCGGATCACCCCAAAACCTCGGTCCTCACAGTAGGTCTGGATCGCATGACCGATATCACCGATCCTGTTCCCTTCTTTGAACTGTGCAGCTCCTCGGTAGAAGCTTTCCTTTGTCGTTTCAATAAGCTTCCGAGCGCTCTCGGACACCTTTCCTACAGGAAACGTGTTTGCGCTGTCACCGGTGAAGCCACCGATGTTAGCACCAACATCGATCTTCACGATGTCTCCTTCCCTGAGGATGACCTCAGGAGAAGGAATACCGTGTATAACCTGATTATTTATCGAGATGCAAGCGCTTCCGGGAAATCCGCCGTATCCTAAGAACGTCGGTTTCGCTCCGCACTTTTCGATGTAGTTACGGATTATATCATCGAGGTGTTTGGTACTTACGCCCTCTTTTACAGCTTCGCCGGCTAAAAGCAAAGCTTCACCGGTGATACGCCCCGCAATCTTCATCTTCTCGATCTGAAGTGAGTTTTTAAGCTGTATCATAAATCTTAGGAGATACCGCCGTCGATCGTCTCGAAGGTGAGACGTGTCGTATCAGCGACTTCTACCTGACCGACAACGAGCTTAAGCTTACCGGTCTTCTCGTAGTAAGCCTTGAGCGGTTCGGTCTGCTCGTGATAGGTCTCAAGGCGGGAAAGAACCACCTCGGGAGCGTCATCACGGCGGATCGTAAGCTCTGTTCCGCAGCTGTCGCAGGTCTTTCCGTCCTTGCTCGGCTTGAACTCGGTATGATAGGATGCGCCGCAGTTTCCGCAGACACGTCTGCCACTCATACGAGTGACGATCGTCTCGTCGGGAACCTCAATGCTTATTACCATATCAATGGTAACGCCCATCGTATCAAGTGCTTCCGCCTGAGGAACGGTTCTCGGGAACCCGTCAAGAATAAATCCGCTTGCGCAGTCATCCTGAGCGAGTCTTTCCTTAATAATTCCGATCACGACTTCGTCAGGGACGAGAGCACCCTTTTCGGTATATGCCTTTGCGGCAAGACCCATTTCGGTGCCTGTCTTGATCGCTTCTCTTATAATTGCGCCCGTTGAGATCGCGGGGATATTGTAGCGCTCGCTGACCTTTTCGGCCTGAGTGCCCTTACCTGCGCCGGGAGCACCGAGAAAGATTATTTTCATACGCTTTCCTCCGGAATTATCACTCAAGGAAGCCCTTGTAGTGACGCATAGCGAGCTGAGACTCAAGCTCACGGACGGTTTCGAGTGCAACGCCGATTACGATGAGAAGCGACGTACCACCGAACTGAAGAAGTCCGAGATACTGAGGTGCGAGCATACTTGCAAACATTGGCAAGCCGGCTATGATAATAAGGAAGAGTGCGCCTATCAAGGTGACTCTGTTAAGAATCTTCTTGATATAGTCGGCGGTAGGACGTCCGGGACGAATGCCGGGAACGAAGCCGCCGTTCTTCTTCAGGTTGTTCGATACTTCAACGGTATTGAAGCTTATCGAGATGTAGAAGTAAGAGAACGCTACGATCAGTACGAGCTGAAGCACTACGTATACCCAGGAGTCGGGCGAGAATACGCCGACAAACTTGTCCCAGAAGCCACCCTCCTTGGGAGGAACGAACGCAGCAATCGTTGCGGGAAGCGAGATGATCGAGGAAGCGAAGATGACCGGCATAACGCCTGCCATGTTCAGCTTGAGCGGCAGATTGCTGCTCTGACCGCCGTACATCTTACGTCCGACGACACGCTTAGCATACTGAACGGGGATTCTTCTTTCACTGTTCGTAATGAACACGATAAGAACGAGAACCGCGAGCATGATGATAACCGAAAGAATTGCGAAGAAGATGTTGTAGAAACCGCCTCTCTCAATCTGAGCGATGAGGGTAGCAGCAGCCTGTGCGCCACCGGAGAGGATGTTTACGAAGAGTATCATGGATACTCCGTTGCCTATACCAAACTCGTTGATCTTGTCAGCGAGCCACATAACAAGCGAAGCGCCTGCGCAGTAGCAAGCCACCATTACGAACATACCGAAGGTAGTCTCACCGTCCTCAAGGAGAGTTCCATGGGAATTTCTGAGGAGGTTATAATAGCCGTACGCTGTGATAAGCGAGAGAGCTATTGTAAGGTAGCGGGTATATTTGTTGATCTTCTGTCTGCCCTCTTCACCTTCCTTGGAGAGGCGCTCAAGAGCAGGAATAGCGATTGTTAAAAGCTGGATAACGATCTGAGCCGTGATGTACGGGGAGACCGAAAGAGCGAAGAGATTTGCCTGTGCGAAACCGGTACCGGAAAGCATCGTTAGGTAGTCGAATATTGAGCCCTGAAGAGAGCTGAAAGAAGATTCGACTACGAGTGCGTTAACGTAGGGTACAGGAATGCAGGAACCAAGACGGTAAAGAAGAAGTATCACGAGAGTGAACACGATCTTCTTTTTGAGTTCCGGCGTCTTCCAGGCATTTACTACTGTCTGAAACACTTAAACCACCTCGCACTTTCCGCCTGCTGCTTCGATCTTTTCCTTCGCAGCCGCGGTGAATGCGGCGGCGCGAACGGTAAGCTTCTTAGTAACGTCGCCGTTTCCAAGAATCTTAAGACCGTCATCTGCCTTGCGAGCAAGGCCGGCATCGAGAAGGAGCTGGTGATCGATCACCGCACCGTCCTCGAAGCAGTTGAGCGCCGAGATATTGACTGTGGTGTATTCCTTAGCAAATTTGTTCTTAAAGCCTCTTTTCGGAAGCTTTCTGTAAAGCGGGATCTGTCCGCCTTCGAAGCCGGGGCGTACGCCGCCGCCGGAGCGAGCATTCTGACCCTTGTGTCCCTTGCCGGCAGTCTTGCCGTTTCCGGAGCCGGGGCCTCTGCCCTTACGCCATGCGTTCTTTACAGATCCTTCTGCCGGTGTAAGTTCATGGAGCTTCATTGGAGTTCCTCCTTATTAGTATAGAATCAGCCCTGCTTCTCGACCTTAACAAGGTGAGAAATTACCTTGACCTTACCGGCGAGAACTGCGTCGTCAGCGTGTACGATGCTGTCACCGATCTTTTCAAGTCCGAGCGATTTAGCGGTAGCCTTCTGATTGGGCTTCGCGCCGATTGTGCTCTTTACGAGCGTAACCTTTACGTTTTCCATAATTAACCTCCCGTTTATCAGAGATCAGCTACGTCGATGCCGCGGGCCTTAGCGACCTCTTCAGCAGTACGAAGCGCCTTAAGGCCCTCAAAGGTTGCCTTAACTACGTTTACGGGGTTGTTGGAACGAAGGCACTTAGCTCTGACATCGCGGACACCCGCCATCTCGAGAACCTTTCTTGCAGTGCCGCCGGCGATAAGTCCGGTACCCTCAGAAGCGGGCTTAAGAAGGACCTTTCCTGCGCCGTATACACCGAGAACCTCGTGGGGAATGGTGGTTCCCTTGAGAGAAACGGTGATCATATTTTTCTTTGCATCTTCGATGCCCTTGCGGATCGCTTCCGGAACTTCGGCTGCTTTGCCGAGACCGTAGCCTACGTGACCGTTTCCGTCACCTACAACCATAAGAGCTGCGAAACGTGCGATACGTCCGCCCTTAACGGTCTTGGATACACGGTTTACGACAACGAGCTTTTCCTGAAGGTCACCGGTATTCGGATTGAATTTCTTTTCCATAATAAACCTCCGTTATCCTCAGAACTTGAGGCCGCCCTCGCGGGCGCCTTCAGCGAGCTCAAGCACGCGTCCGTGATAGATGTATCCGCCACGGTCGAATACTACGTTTTCGATGCCCTTGGAAAGAGCGATCTCTGCGATTTTCTTGCCGACTTCTCTTGCAGCTACCTTGTTGCCGCCGTTGCCTTCGAAGCTCTTACCGAGGGTCGAAGCGGAGCAAAGGGTTACGCCGTTAACGTCGTCAATGATCTGTGCCTGAATGTTCTTAAGAGAACGGTAGACACAGAGGCGAGGACACTCGGGAGTTCCGGAGATCTTCGCACGAATGCGCTTATGTCTCTTCTGGCGCTGAATGTTTGCGTCTTTTCTGCTAACCATTTATGTCTACTCCCTTCTTTATTTACCGGTCTTACCGGCCTTGCGGCGGATAAATTCACCGGAGTACTTGATACCCTTGCCGAGGTAGGGCTCGGGGGGTCTCTTCTCACGGATCTGTGCCGCGATCTGTCCAACGGACTGCTTGGAAATACCCTTAACGATTACGGTAGTCTGATCGGGAGCCTCGAAGGTGATTCCGTTCTCTTCGGTAAACTCAACTGTGTGAGAGTATCCGAGGTTAAGCACGAGCTTATTGCCCTGCTTCTGTGCACGGTAACCTACACCGATGATCTCGAGCTTCTTCGAGTAACCTTCGGTTACGCCAATGACCATGTTGTTGATAAGGGTACGGCTGAGGCCGTGAAGTGCTCTGCATTCCTTCTCGTCGTTTTCACGAGTAACGATTACTTCGTTGCCTTCAACCTTAACTGTGATAGAAGGGCGGATCTTCTCGGAGAGCTCTCCGAGCTTGCCCTTTACGGTTACGAGATTGTCTTCACCAACGGTAACAGTAACACCGGCGGGAAGAACGATGGGCTGTCTGCCTATTCTTGACATATTCTTTCCCTCCTGATATTACCATACGAAGGCGATAACTTCGCCGCCGATGTTGTTCTTACGAGCTTCCTTGTCGGTCATGATACCCTTAGAGGTAGACACGATTGCGACTCCGAGGCCGTTCATTACGCGGGGCATATCCTCGCAGCTTGCGTAGATACGGAGACCGGGCTTGGAGACTCTGCGGAGACCCTTGATAGCCTTGTCCTTACCGTTGTACTTAAGCGTTACGCGGATGATTCCCTGCTTGCCGTCCTCAACGATGTTGTAGCCCTTGATGTAACCCTCTTTTACGAGGATGTCAGCGATGGACTTCTTCATGTTAGAGGCGGGAATATCAACTGTTTCATGCTTTGCATTACTTGCGTTGCGGATTCTTGTGAGCATATCCGCAATTACGTCTGACATCTGCATTTAATATTTCCTCCTTTGTAAACCAGCTTTGCTTACGACTTGTCAGTATTTGTCGCAGGCAGTTCTGCTTACCACGATGCCTTTCTTACTCCCGGGATCTCGCCCTTGTATGCGAGTTCTCTGAAGCAGATACGGCAAATTCCGAATTTACGAAGATAAGCGTGCGGGCGACCGCAGATCTTACATCTGTTGTACTCACGGGTAGAGTACTTCTGGGGTGCCTGCTGCTTGAGTTTCATAGCTGTTCTTGCCATCTCGTTATCTCCTTCTCTTACTTAGCGAAGGGAGCGCCCATAAGGGTGAGGAGCTCTCTTGCTTCTTCGTCGGTCTGAGCGGTAGTTACGAAAACGATGTCCATACCACGGATCTTCTCTACCTTATCGTACTCGATCTCGGGGAATATAAGCTGTTCCTTAAGGCCGAGGGAGTAGTTACCACGTCCGTCGAAGCCGTTAGGGTTGATACCCTTGAAGTCACGGACACGGGGGAGAGAGAGGTTGAAGAGACGGTCGATGAACTCGTACATTCTTTCGCCGCGAAGAGTAACCTTTGCGCCGATCTTCTGTCCTGCGCGGAGCTTGAAGTTAGCAACGGATTTCTTTGCGTACGTAGGAACGGCCTTCTGACCGGTGATAAGAGTGAGGTCAGCGATGATTGTATCGATAACCTTAGCATTTTCCTTAGCATCGCCTGCGCCGATGTTAAGAACGACCTTATCGAGGCGCGGGATCTGCATGGGGCTCTTATACTCAAACTTCTTCATGAGTGCAGGAGCAACCTCGGAATTGTAAACTGTCTTAAGTCTTGCCATTACCGTGTTCCTCCTTACTCGAATTCATATCCGCAGAGTTCGCCATTTTCCTTCTTATTATGGCAAACGCGGACCTTAGTCTTAAGGCCGTCTTTATCTGTCTTGTAAACGATTGCGGGACGAATGCCCTTCTCGCACTTGGGGCAGTAAAGCTGAACCTTGCAGGCGTACATAGCGCCTTCTACCTTAACGATGCCGCCCTGTTCACCCTGCTTGCGGGGCTTTACGTGGCGGGTTACGATGTTAACGCCCTTAACGATAACCTTGCCTTCCTTGGGAGAGGTTTCAAGAACTTCGCCCTTGAGGCCCTTGTCGTCGCCGGATACTACGATGACAGTATCGCCTTTTTTAACATGAAGCTTTTCCATTTTCACGATACCTCCATCTTAAAGTACTTCGGGAGCGAGGGAGAGGATCTTGAGGTAAGATTTCTCACGAAGCTCTCTTGCTACCGGTCCGAAAATACGGGTTCCTACGGGGTTCTTATCTTCCTTGATAATAACCGCTGCGTTCTCATCGAACTTGATATACGATCCGTCGTTTCTCTTGAGACCCTTGACAGAACGAACGATAACTGCCTTTACGACGTCACCCTTCTTTACCTGTCCGCCGGGAGCTGCCTTCTTAACGGCTGCTACTACGACGTCGCCGATATTTGCATAACGGCGTCCGGAGCCACCAAGCACGCGGATACACATAATCTCTTTGGCGCCGGTGTTATCGGCAACCTTCATATATGACTGCTGCTGTATCAATGTGCAAATCCTCCTTTGAGTCGAACCTTGGCTTGCACGGGAATCTTCCCGCTCTGCTGTTTCCGACTGTTATTTTGCTTTCTCGATAATGTTAACAAGGCGCCATCTCTTGGTCTTGGAAAGGGGACGGGTCTCCATTACCTCAACCTTATCGCCAACACCGCACTCATTGTTTTCGTCGTGAGCGTGGATCTTGACGGTGTGCTTGATGACCTTGCCATACTTGGGGTGCTTAACGTTGTCGGCGATAGCAACTACGATGGTCTTATCCATCTTGGTGCTTACAACCATGCCGACTCTGGTTTTTCTAAGATTTCTTTCTTCCATGAGTCTTTACTCCTCTCGCTTTCTCATTATGCGTTCTTCTCGTTGAGAACGGTCATAACGCGTGCGATGTCCTTCTTGACCTCACCGATGCGGTGGGGGTTCTCAAGCTGGTTGATCGCATTCTGGAAACGGAGGTTAAAAAGCTCGTTCTTGAGCTCCTTGAGCTTGCTTTCGAGCTCTTCGGAAGACATATTTCTGATATCGTATGCTTTCACGGCTTATTCCTCCTCGGAAATAGTGTCGTTCTTGGTGATGAACTTGCACTTGATGGGGAGCTTGTGAGATGCAAGGCGCATTGCTTCCTTTGCATCAGCTTCCGATACACCGCTCATCTCGAACATGATACGTCCCGGCTTAACAACTGCTACCCAGTACTCAGGAGAACCCTTACCGGAACCCATTCGGGTTTCAGCAGGCTTTTCGGTTACGGGCTTGTCGGGGAATATCTTGATCCAAACCTGTCCGGAACGCTTGGTGAAACGAGTCATCGCGATACGGGCAGCTTCTATCTGGTTGGAGGTGATCCATGCGGGCTGTGTTGCCACAAGACCGAAATCACCGTATGCCAGAGTGTTACCGCGGTGGGCTGTACCCTTCATTCTGCCGCGCTGAACACGTCTGAACTTAACTCTCTTAGGCATTAACATTATTTGTCGCCTCCCTCTTTGTTCGCGGGTGCGCCCTGACGGTTGTTCTTGAAACCGCCCTGACGGTTGCCCTGATTCTTATTGAATCCGGGCTTACGGTCGCCCTTGAAGCCGGGCTTACGATCGCGGCGGTCGCCGCGTCTTTCCTGCTTGGGAGCCTCGATCTTTGCCTCTGCAAAGCGTGTCTTCTTTCCGGTGTCGCGGAGAACTTCACCCTTGTAGACCCATGTCTTTACACCGATCTTACCGTAGGTGGTGTTTGCCTCTGCGAAGCCGTAGTCGATATCGGCACGGAGAGTCTGAAGCGGAATAGAACCTTCATGGTAGTGCTCGGTTCTTGCGATCTCGGCGCCTGCAAGACGACCGGAGCAAGTAACCTTGATACCCTTAGCACCCATACGCATGGTACGCTGAATGGACATCTTCATTGCGCGGCGGAAGGATGCGCGTCCTTCGAGCTGCTTTGCGATGCTTTCAGCAACGAGCTGTGCATTTACGTCGGGGTTCTTGACCTCGACAACGTTTACGAGGACAGGCATGCCGACCATAGCCTCGAGCTCGAGCTTGAGCTTATCGATCTCGGCACCGCCGCGACCGATTACAAGTCCGGGCTTAGCGCAGTGAAGGAAGACTCTTACGCGCTTGTTGTCGCGCTCGATCTCGATCTTCGGTACGCCGGATTCCTTATATTTTTCTTTAAGGAATTTTCTTACATTGTAGTCTGAAACGAGGGTATCGCCGAAGGACTCGTCCTTAGTGAACCATCTCGAATTCCAGTCTTTAATAACTCCAACACGGAAACCGTGAGGATTAACTTTCTGACCCACTTGCTCTGCCTCCTTTACTTAACTTCTTTTTCCTTCACGACAAGCGTGATGTGGCTCGTTCTCTTGAGTATTCTGTCGCCGCTGCCCTTTGCTCTCGGCATCATGCGCTTGAGAGTAGGACCGGGGCAAACGTAGCACTCAGAAACATAGAGCTTTTCGGGATCCATGCCGAAATTGTGCTCGGCATTTGCGGCTGCGCTCTTTACGAGCTTGTATACGTACTCCGAAGCCGCCTTCGGGGTGTGCTTAAGGATCGCCGCAGCGTCAGCAACCTTCTTGCCTCTTACGAGGTCGAGAACGATCTTGACCTTGCGGGGGGAGATCCTTACAAATTGAACCTTAGCTTTTGCTTCCATTTTTGTTACCCCCATTATTTACCGTTATTGGACGTCTTGGAGCCGGCATGTCCCTTGAAGGTTCTCGTAGGAGCGAACTCTCCAAGCTTGTGACCTACCATGTCCTCGGTGATGTATACCGGAACGTGCTTCTTACCGTCGTGAACTGCGATCGTGTGTCCAACGAACTCGGGAAATATTGTGGAAGCTCTTGACCATGTCTTGATAACCTTCTTGTCGTTAGCTGCATTCATCGCTTCGATGCGACTGTAAAGCTTCTCTTCGACAAAAGGTCCCTTTTTCAGGCTTCTGCTCATTTATGTTGCCTCCTTATTTACCGTTTCTGCGTTTTACGATGAACTGATTCGTCTTGGCCTTCTTGTTACGGGTCTTGTATCCGAGAGCAGGCTTGCCCCAAGGAGTTACAGGTCCCGGTCTACCGATGGGCGCACGGCCCTCACCACCACCGTGAGGGTGGTCGCAGGGGTTCATGACAGAACCGCGGACGGTAGGACGAATGCCCATGTGACGCTTTTTACCGGCCTTACCGATCTTGATGGTCTCGTGCTCGATGTTACCGACCTGACCGATCGTTGCCTTGCACTCAAGACGAACAAGTCTTACTTCTCCGGAGGGGAGACGGACCTGAGCCATGCCGTTTTCCTTAGCCATCAGCTGTGCAGCTGCGCCTGCGGTACGAACAAGCTGACCACCCTTACCGGGGTAAAGCTCGATGTTGTGGATAAGAGTACCAACGGGAATGTTGGCAATCGGAAGAGTGTTACCGGGCTTGATATCGGAATCAGCGCCGGAGTAGATCTTGTCGCCGTCGGTTACACCTGCGGGAGCGAGGATGTAGCTCTTGTGACCGTCTGCGTGCTGGAGAAGTGCGATGTACGCGGTTCTGTTAGGGTCGTACTCAACGCCGATAACAGTTGCGGGCTCGTTTGTCTCAGCTCTCTTGAAATCGATGATTCTGTACTTAAGCTTGTTACCGCCGCCCTGATGACGAACGGTGATTCTGCCGTAGCTGTTACGTCCGGCATGCTTCTTCTTGGTAACTATAAGGCTCTTTTCGGGGGTGCTCTTGGTCACCTCTTCGAAAGAGGGTACAGACATGTTTCTTCTCGACGGAGTAGTCGGCTTAAATGTTTTTACTGCCATTTATATCACTCCTTCTTAATACATGCCATCGAAGAACTCGATAGTCTTGGAGTCTTCGGTAAGGGTTACAATTGCCTTCTTCCATTCGGAAGTGTAACCGAAGTGGACTCCGAGTCTCCTGGGCTTCTTCTTCATGTTGATAGTGTTTACGGAAGCGACCTTAACGCCTTCGAAAACGGTTTCGACCGCATTTGCGATCTCGGGCTTGGTTGCGCTCTTCATTACCTCGAAGACATATTTCTTCTCGGATGCGAGAGTCATAGATTCCTCGGTGATGACGGGGCGACGGATAATATCGTATACGTTCTTCATTATGCGTACACCTCCTCGATCTTTTCAACAGCACCCTTGGCGATTACGAGCGTGTCTGCATTGAGAATGTCGTAAACGTTGATGGTGTTGGTCTGAGCGGTCTTAGCGCCCTCGATGTTTGCGAAGGAGCCGATGACCTTTGCGTCATTGTCAGCAAGAACGACGAGGACCTTCTTCTTTGCGCCGACTGCGGTAAGCATCTCTGCCATTACCTTGGTCTTGTACTCTTCAGCTACGATAGCGTCAACGACTACGAGGTCGTTACCTGCAACCTTAGCGGAGAGAGCGCTCATAAGAGCCTGCTGTCTGACCTTCTTGTTGATAGTGACTCTGTAGGAACGGGGCTTGGGAGCGAAGACTACGCCACCGTGTGTCCACTGGGGAGCACGGGTAGAGCCCTGTCTTGCGCGGCCGGTTCCCTTCTGTCTCCAGGGCTTCTTTCCGCCGCCCGAAACCTCGGTACGAGTGAGAGCGGACTGAGTACCCTGTCTCTGATTCATAAGGTAAGCACGAACTGCAGTGTGAAGCACTGCGCCGTTTACTTCTGCGCCAAATACCTTTTCGGAAAGATCAATGGTTCCGACTTCGGCGCCCTTCATATTAACAACCTTTACATTCGGCATCGTTAATTTCCTCCTTCCGATTAGGCCTTGACGGCGTTGCGGATGAAGACGATACCGCCGCGAGCTCCGGGAACTGCGCCCTTAACTGCGATGATGTTCTTTTCCGCATCGATCTTGGCGATGCTAAGATTGAGAACGGTTACCTGCTCGTTACCGTACTGACCTGCCATCTTCTTGTTCTTGAAGATGTGTGCGGGGTCGATAACGCCCATAGAACCGGGCTGACGGTGGATAGGGCCGGTACCGTGAGTCATTCTGAGGTGGTGGTGATTCCAACGCTTGATAACACCGGAGTATCCGTGTCCCTTGGTGATACCGGTAACGTCGACCTTTTCACCTGCCGAGAAGATGTCAGCGGTGACGGTATCGCCCGTGTTAAATCCGGAAATGTCATCAAGACGGAATTCCTTAAGGTGCTTCTTGCAAGAAACGCCAGCTTTTGCAAAGTGACCTGCTTCGGGTTTGGTAAGCTTCTTTTCGGCTACGTCCATGAATCCGAGCTGGATTGCATCGTAACCATCAGTCTCCACGGTCTTCTTCTGAGTAACCGTGCAGGGGCCGGCTTCGATCACCGTAACGGGGATCACGTTGCCGTTTGCATCGAAGATCTGGGTCATACCGATCTTCTTGCCGATAATGCCTTTTTTCATTTTGTTTTCCTCCTGATTTTAGTTATTGGTTGAAGCACGCAAGGCCGTGTGCCTCAACTTGACATAAAACCTCGGGGCTTTCCCTCGGGTTCGATCTATCCTTATTTATTAAGGATTACTTGATGTCGATCTGAACGCCTGCGGGGAGCTCCAGACTCATAAGCGCTTCTACGGTCTTCGCAGAGGGCTTGATTATGTCAATGAGTCTCTTGTGAGTTCTGAGTTCAAACTGCTCGCGGCTGTCCTTGTACTTATGAACTGCGCGAAGAATGGTGATGATCTCCTTCTCGGTAGGGAGCGGAATAGGACCGGAAACCGTTGCGCCGTTGCGCTTTGCGGTCTCAACGATCTTCTCTGCAGCCTGATCGATGAGGAAATGATCGTAGCTCTTGAGTCTGACTCTGAGTTTCTCCTGTACTGCCATCGTTTTTGCCTCCTTTTTAATATTGCTGCTGATGCAACTAAAATGGGGCGAAAATCTGAACACTCAGCCGGGTGTTTCTTCACTCGGCCTAAATTAAACCCGAAGTTTTTTCAGCATGCAATCCTGCATAAAAACCCTTCGGAGCACGCGCCGTGAGCAGCACGCGGGACCCTTCAGTCCATCACAGTCCGATTTCCATCCGCCCGTTTGTAGTCCTCGGCAAACCGCCGCCAAGATATCTCAGCCTGTCCGATATTACCCGGATAGACCGGTTTCCTTGACGAAAAGCTGACTTGGACACGGACATACTCCACGGAAATTACCTCCTCAGACTGAACTGTAGGTGTCTTTGGAGCAACCTTCCGCTTCAACGCACATCAAGCTTTTCAATTATACAGTATAAATTAATAAATTGCAATAGGAAAATGCAGGAATTTTTGAATTTTGAAATAATTTACAATTTATTCATATATTTTCCTCCTAAATTGAATTTTTTCATCTCGCTTTCTTGACTTTTGACTAACGTGGTGATATTATATTGTTATTCCAAATCCTCGAAAGGAAGCGACAAAATTGAAAAAAGCAAGATCCCTAACAAACGTAAAAAACTTAACCCTTCTCGCACTTATGACAGCGCTCGTTGCAGTCTTTCAGTGTATAGGACTTATAATACCGATCGGATTTAACGTTGGAGCGTTCGCGCTCGTTCCGATAGTTATCGGTGCTGCGATGCTCGGACCGATTGCCGGACTCTGGCTCGGATTCATCTTCGGGCTTGTCGTCATCGTAACGGGACAGGCATCGGCGTTCTACGCATTCGGCGTAGTACAGACCGTGATAGTTGTTCTTCTGAAAGGCGCGCTTGCCGGCTGGGTTAGCGGACTTATGTTCAAGCTGATCGAAAAGAAAAACTCTCTCGCCGCGATCATAACCTCGTCAGTTCTCTGCCCCGTCGTCAACACCGCAGTCTTCACGCTTGCATCATTTACTGTCTTCTTCCCCGGAATCAAGGGCTGGGCAACCGGTGCGGGAGCAGATATGATCTCCTACGTATTCCTCACCTTGATCGGTGCTAACTTCTTCGTCGAGCTTGGCATCTGTCTTATCTTCTCGACAGTCGCTCACAGGATCATTCTGATCGGCAAAAAAATGCGCAGCGATAAGTCCTATATATAATAAGGAAGAAAATACACATAAAACAAGACCTCCGCTGACGCGGAGGTCTGTTTTATATGTGCAGTATTTCTTTAAAGTGAGGCGGGCGACCAATGGTCGCCCCTACGAGAACGTTCAAAGTTGCTTGTAGGGGCGAGCATTGCTCGCCCCTACAAAAATGATGTTACATTTCTTTGGAACGGTGCGCCGAGGACGTCGCACTCTACAACGGCGGCGTTGCCGCCTACACCTCATCCGTCACGGCGGGAGCAAGCCCCCGCCCTACCAATTAATGTTTCACGCTCCGTTTATAGGACATCAAATCCCCATAGTTCAAAAGTTTTTGAAAAGGGGCGCGGGGAGAAACTTTTTTCAAAAAGTTTCTCCCCGCATTATGATTATCATTTAACCGCTTCCGAAAGCGCCTTTGAAAGCTGATCGGGGCAAGAGGTCTGCTTGAAGCCGCACTTCACGCCCTCAATGCGCTTAATTACCTCGGCAGCGTCCATGCCCTCGACGAGCTTGCCGATGCCCTGAAGATTTCCGTGGCAGCCGCCCTCGAAGACTACGTTATGTACCTTGTTTTCGTCGTCAAGCTCGAAGATTATCTTGCGCGAGCAGGTACCGCTGGTTTTGTATTCATGCTTTGTCATTTTGTTCATCCTCATTTTCAAGTCTTTTGTATGCTTCCTTAATATCCGACGCCGAATGTCCGTATCGCATAAGGCAGGCAAATGTCTTATCGTCACGAGAACCGCCCTTTTTCTTTAAGAGCTTCAGGCAGACCTCGACGAAGTTAACGTCCTCAAGCTCGTCGCTGTCGAACGTGAAGGCGTCAAGTGCCTCATCGGTAAAATGCCGAAGCGACAATTCACGCATTATTCTGCGTTTACCATACAGCTTATTCAGCGCAAGGGAACGCGCGAATCGGAAAATAACGCGGGTGTCGTTAATATACCCCTTTGCGACCATAAACTCGCAAACATCATTCACCGTGTTTTCGGAATAGCCACGCTCGGTCAGCTTTGTTCTCAGCTGATAGAGCGTATTATCCTTGTATCCGACGATATTCATCGCCGTTCGAAGCGCCGCGCCGTACGCCTTTTCGGGATCGGACGTGACAGGCGCTTTCCGTTTTTTATACATCGTCGTCAAGATCGAGGTCGAAATCGTCCTCGTCAAGGCTGATCTCGTTTGACGATTCGTCACTCGTCAGCGCCTTCTTGATCTTTTCCTCTACTTCCGCGAACATCTCGGGGTTGCTTTCAAGGAATGCAAGCGCGTTATCGCGTCCCTGTCCGAGACGGGTTCCGTTATAAGAGAACCACGAGCCGCCCTTTTCGATGATTCCGAGCTCGGTACCGATATCCATGATCTCGCCCGAGCGGTTTATACCCTTACCGTAGATTATATCGAACTCTGCGGTCTTGAAGGGGGGAGCGACCTTGTTCTTGACTATCTTACACTTGGTACGGCTACCATACGGCTCCGATCCGTTCTTGAGGACCTCGGAGCGGCGGATGTCGATACGAACCGACGCGTAGAACTTAAGCGCGGTTCCGCCCGTCGTCGTTTCGGGGTTTCCGTACATAACGCCGATCTTCTGGCGAAGCTGGTTTATAAAGATAACAACTACATTCGACTTCGAGATAGCACCCGAAAGCTTACGCATTGCCTGTGACATAAGGCGGGCGTGAACGCCGACGTTAGAGTCACCCATATCGCCGTCGATCTCGACTTGAGGAACGAGTGCCGCAACAGAGTCGACGACAAGCACGTCTACCGCGCCCGAGCGAACGAGCGCCTCGGTAATTTCGAGCGCCTGCTCGCCGCTGTCGGGCTGAGAAACGAGAAGGTTGTCTATATCGACTCCGAGCGCCTTCGCGTAAACGGGATCGAGCGCGTGCTCCGCGTCAACGAATGCCGCAACTCCGCCCTGCTTCTGTGCTTCAGCGGCAATGTGAAGCGCGATCGTCGTTTTACCCGAGGACTCGGGACCGTAAATTTCAACTATTCTTCCCTTCGGAACTCCGCCTATACCGAGCGCGAGGTCGAGGGTGAGCGATCCGGTCGGGATAGCGCTTACGCTCATAGCGTTGTTCTCGCCGAGGCGCATGATGGCGCCCTGACCGTACTGCTTTGTGATCTGAGTTATTGCAACGTCAAGTGCCTTTTTCTTTTCAGCATCGGTGCCGGGCATTTCTACCGGCTTCTTAGGTGTTGCTTTAGCCATAATTTAATTCTCCTTATCAATAAGTCGGGCCGTCGAGCAGCCAGACTCCGTTTTCATAGGTTAAAAATAAGCGCTTACTTATCTCGTTTCCGTTTTCATCTCGGCATACGGCATCAACGCTTACGTATTTCGGCGTTTTCTTTACGACCTGAGTCGACACAACGGTCAGCTTTCCCATAATGGCGATCTCCTCGTAGCTCGCGTCGATCATCAGCTTTCCGTCGATGACCTTATACCGAGGACTGACGTCGTTATCGAGAAGCCCGTCCTTGTCCGTCGTTTTCGAGCCAATGAACATATTCACGTAGATCGAGCGGAGATATCTCTTGGAGTAAACTCTTTCGACCTCGGTCTTGATCTCAGGTATCGAGCCGTATTTGCTTTCCGTCATATCGACCTCAACGTAGGTCGTTTCATCATATTGCCCGTCCTCGTGAGGAAGCCCCTCTCCGAAGAAGATCACGTTAAACTCATAGGAGCGCGGTACAAGGTCGCTCAGAACCTCAAACGCCTCCTCTTCGCTTATCTTCAACGGCTTCGGCTTACTGCATGAAAAAAGCGGCAAAGCCAAAGCAAAAGCGAGAAGAAAGATCAGTATTTTTTTCATTTTCTCTCCGATCAGATATCAAATGTGATTTGATCCGTTACCTGAAACTCGGTCAGGTTTACGACCTCAAGACCTTTTTTCAAAGCATAAGTGACCGTATTGTAGGTGCCGCCTTCTCTTTTTGTCATATAGGCAATGCAGACCACACTATTGTCAACCATATACTTGTTTCGAATATGCATACAGCCCTTGTGATAGCTGTCGCTCAGGAATATCTCGCTGTCGGCGCGCGATCTCACCCGATCAAAAAGCTCGATCTCGGATCTTTTCCACTTGCTCTGATATCCGGGGCAAGGAAGCGCGAGGTTCAGCGTGATATCAGGGTAAAGGCGCTTCATATTCAGCACCGTCACCGCCGCCGCAAGATCGAAGCCGAGCGCTCCGCCTGCGTAGTAATTTTTTATTCCCTTAGGGTAGAGCCTTTTGATCTGCTCAGAGACGAGCAATGCGGATCTTTTAAGCTCCTCATCGGTCATCGCTCTGTGTCCCGTGAAGCAAGCACAGGTGTCGGGGGAATATTCCATATTGTGTACCCCCTCAATACGATTGATTTGGTTCCGCAGTCATCCTGAGCGAAGCGCAATCGAACCCATAGGGCGATGCATAGCATCGGATCTCGCGGAATACCGACAAACACATTATACCACACTCAGATCAAAAAGTCAAACATTTGTTTGAATTTTCACCCCAGATTTACGTAGTTATGAGAAATTCCTTCTTTTTTCAGAAGCTCGACCTCTCTGCCGTTCGAGGTGAGAACTATAACCTGTCCCTTTTCACCGGACAACAGCTTCAGCATATTACTTAGACGCGTATCGTCAAGGCGTGAGAAGCTTTCGTCAAAGACTGTCGGTATCTGTTTACCGCCCGAGATAAGCTCGGAAAGGGAAAGCCGCAGAGAAACGTAAGTGATATCCGAAGTTCCCGCGCTCATAAAGCCTTCACCCTTCGTAACCCTTCCCTCTCCGCTGATCGGTCGGAAGGTGAGCGAAAATTCGCCGTCGACACCGATCTCATCGTACTTTCCGCCTGTAAGCATCGCCATTTTTTCCGATGCGCCGCGTGAAAGTCGCGGAGAAACCGAACGGCGCATATTATCAGACGCCGTCTCGATCATTGAGTATGCAAGCGACAGCGCATCGAGTCGCTCGCCAAGTACCGTCTTTTCTTCTCTTGTGCTCTTGATAAGCTCGTCGACGTCGTAAGGATGCTCCGATGTTACCGAAAGCTCGGCGCGGCGAAGCTCAAGATTATGCTTGATGCCATCCTTCAGGCGAATCGACTCCTCGGCAAGCTTCAGCTTGCGGTCAGCGTCGCGATAATCGAAATTCTCGGGAACATTAAGCTCGCGTCCGTCGTCTATCGGCTCGTAAGGGCGTCTTTCCTCAGCCTCGCTCTTCATCTGAACGTAGGCGATACGCGCATGCTCCGCCTCGGTCTCAAGCTTATTCGCTGTATTTATCACCTCAAGCAGCTCGGTAAGAATTGCTCTTGAGAACTTGATGTCCCATCTTGAACAAAGGTCGTTCAGCGCCTTTGAAAACTTAACGCGCTCCCTCTTGGCATCGTCAAGATCATCGCGTATGATGTCAAGCTTCGCCTGATAGCCGTCATCATGAAAGAGAGCCTCGGTCTCAAGCTTCTTTATTTCGTCCGACAGCTTCTTGACAAGCGAAAAGGCACCTATCATGCCGGATAGACACGCAACAGCAACAATTCCAAGCATGGTTCCCGCGCCCTTGTTTCCGCTTATAAACATCCACGCAGTGAGCGCCGCGCAAACTATGAGCAGGATAAGAGAGACAACGCCAAGCGCCGCGGTCACGCCTCTTTTCGTCATGGCCTTCTTCTTTTGCTCGTTGTTCTCGTAAAGGGCCTTCTCACGCTCAATGCGGTCTGTTTCCATCGCTCTGTTGAGATTTTCAAGGCGTCTTTCGACGGCATCGATCCGTTCGTCGCATTTAGCTACCTCGCTCGCGCAATCGCGAAGCGACTGCAAATACGCCGCATCGGGAAAGAAGTTTTTTCTCGTGTATGCGTTCTTATGTGCAAGAAGCGCATCGGTCGCATTTTGATAATCTTCCTCAAGCTGACGAAGGCGTTCTTTGCTCTCGCGACTCTTTGAAAGCTTATAATCCTCGATGTTCAATGCGAACTTATCGCGAATGATTCTGTCGCTTTCCAGCTTCGATTCGTTGTCCTTCAACTTGTTCTCAATGGTAAGAAGCTCCTTACCGTCGTTTCTTGCTTTTTCGGCGCGGGTATCAAGCTCCGACAGCTTGTTTTCAAGCTCAAATATCCTTCCGCCCTTTTTGTTTTTATAGAGGAGCGTAATTCTTTCATCGTCAAGACGCTTAAGCGCCTTCTTAACGTTTACCCCCTCGTCTGCAGCGAAAAGAAGATTATCGAGAAGCTCGGAGGTATCTTTGCCGTTTATACGGCTTCCGCCTGTCTGACCGACAAACGCGGTGCTTGAAAAGAGCCCGGACGGCATTCCAAAGAACACTTCACCCGGAACCTTACCCTCATAACAGGTACTTCCGTTTTCGAGATCGTATATCTGAACGGTGTCCTTGGTTCCCGCAGTTCTTCTCTCTATTCTGTATTTTTTATCGCCATCGCAGATGACTATACTGCCTGCAACGGCATTTGAAGAAAAGCCGAGATACCTTTCGCGGTCACTTTTTCCGCTGAAGCCGTAAAACACGTAACGGATAAATTCCGCAAGCGTGCTCTTTCCCGCTTCGTTATCACCGCGGACGATATTAACGCCGTCAACAAGAGACAGCTCGTATCCGCTTATCCCCGCAAAGGACGTTATTTGTAGGGATTCTATATACATATCTACCCTCGTTAAAATTATTGATTGGGAAGCTTGTCCGTTCTCCGTCATCCTGAGCGTAGTTCGCCCGAGATTCCGCCTCGCTGTACTCGGCGCGGCTTCGCCGTTCGACTACGCTCCGCTTCGCTCAGAATGACAACGGGCGAACGCAGTCGAAATCCGAGCAAGGCGAGGATCAAACGGCATAATCGCCGTTTGGGATCAATATTCAAGCAATTCTAATCTATTAAAGAACCTTGATAGCTCCGTCTTTTCTGACCTTAAGAACAGTGCAGGAATTATCTCCGAATACTCTTTCGATCTCCTTCTTATAGGCAGGCACGTCCTCGTTCGGAACGAATGCCTGAATGGTTCCCGCGAATCCGCCGCCGTGGATTCTCCAAGCGGATGGACGGGCGGTATTCGAAAGAGCATACTCGGTTACCGCGAGAGCGAGGGAAAGTCCCTGCTCCTCAACGTTCTTCGTCGTATATACGTTCTGGAGCCACATAAAGGAGGAGCGTCCCGACTCCTTAACGCCGTTAAAGAAGCCGCCAAGGTCTCCGTTACGAAGACACTCTGCAAGCACCTTTACGCGATCGTTTTCACCGATAAAGTGGAAGGCACGAAGAAGAGCTCTGTCTCCGACCTTTGCTCTGAGCTCGCCTGCGCGGGAAAGGAGCGTTTCCTTATCAAGACCGCGAAGGACCTCCTGACCAAATTCAGCCGCAACCGCCTTCATTTCGGCGGGAACTGCTGCGTAGTCACCCGTGAGGTCTGCATGGTTGCCGCCCGTATTGGTGATGCAAAGGGAGTAGCCCTCAGCGCTGAGGTCAAAGCCGAGCTTTTCGATCTTTGCCGCCTTGGGATCGGCAAAGTCTATGTAAGAAAATCCGCCGACAGCACAAGCGGTCTGATCCATAAGTCCCGACGGCTTGCCGAAGTAGACGTTCTCCGCGTACTGCGAGATCTCTGCAATTACGGGATTCGTGATCTTTCCGTCGTTTACAAAGTAATTGAGGATATTTCCGATCATTACCTCAAACGCCGCAGAGGAGGAAATGCCCGAGCCCTTGAGAACGTTAGAGGTCGTATAAGCGTCAAAGCCGCAAACTTCATATCCGCGGTTCTTGAAGCCTGCACAAACGCCCGAGATAAGGGACGAGGAGGAATTGAAAAGGCTCTCGTCGGGCTTTTCGGGATGACAGGTAACAACGTCCTCGGGGAAGCCCTTGCTCTTTACTCTTACGGTATCATTTCCGCTCATCGACGCGACCGCGATAATGTCAAGGTCGATAGCAGCCGCAATTACACATCCGCGGTTATGGTCTGTATGGTTGCCCGAGATCTCACTTCTACCGGGAACCGAGAAAAGGTTAACGTCTCTATCCTCGCCGTAGATCGCGGCAAATTCCTTTACCGCCTCGGTATAACGTGCTCTCTGAAGCTCGATATTTTCCTCTCCGTAAAGAGAAACGAATGCGGAATCGAGGTATCCCTCGGAAATTTTAGTTATAAGCTCCTGAATTTTCATTATGATCTCCTTTTATAGGTACTTATATTTATCTAATTATATATTATAACAAATTTTTTTGCTTATATCAATAGGCAAAAACAAAAAAACAGAGCCGTTCGGCTCTGTTTTTTTACGGAAGATCAAATTCTCTTTCTATGTTCGTTTTTATCATATCCAGAGTTTTGCTGTCAAATGGCAAAATGCCCGATGTTATCATTTTCGTACCGCCAAAGATAAGCGAACGGATAACGTAATATTTTCGAACCCTCGTTTCCTCATTGATATCGGCTTTTCTGCAATACGCCTCAATGAGATCGCTTGTAGCCGCCGAAACGTTGCTGCTGCCAGTAAGGCTGTTGGGCTTAAAGATGGCATCACTCATGCTGAGAATCGCCAAATATTCGGGGTAGGTGCACAGGAACACTATATATGACATCGATATCGCAATAAGCTGATCTCTTATCGGCTCGTCCTTGTGCACTTCCACGGTGCTTTTCAGAACCTCTTTCCACTTTTTCCCCACGTATTGCATTACCTCTGCAAGCAGATCGTTTTTACTTTCGAAATGCTTATACGGCGCGGCGCATGAAACGCCGCATTTTTTTGCTACGCGGCGTATTGAAAAGTCGGCGATTCCGTGCTCCTCGAGCTCAATTACGGCAGCCTTCAAGAATTTTTCCCTGTTCGCTTCATTTGCGATCCTCATATCGGATATTCTCCTTATTTGTTATCAAGATTTTCGGGAGCGTTGCGTTTGATCTTTCTTGTCGTGGTCTTGATGAAATCGGTTTTTCTTACGCACACCTTGCCAATGTGCTTATAATTCGGGAACTGCGAGTTTACGTCCTTTACTATCTTCGTAAACAGCTCCTTTTCGGCGGTAAGGTAGCCATCGTCGGTCGGCTTCATTCCGAGCTTGGACATAACGTTTTCGTCATCTGCAATTATCGCCGCGACGATCCATCTGCCATCCTCGTTCTTTTCCTCGTAGACCAGACTTTCCTTGACAAATTCACTCTTTTCGAGGTAAAGCTCAAGCTCCTCGGGGAATATCTTCTTTCCGCCGGGAGAAACTATCATGCTCTTTGCGCGTCCCGCGATCTGATATGCGCCGTTCGGCTTGCGACGGGCAAGGTCGCCCGTGCGGAAATAGCCGTCCTCGGTCATAACGCGAGCCGTCTCCTCGGGATTCTTATAGTATCCGAGCATTACGTTCGGTCCCTTGATAAGAAGCTCACCAACGCCCTCCTCGTTCACGTCATCAAGCTTGACGGACACACCCGAAACGGGATAACCGATATCGTCGGGAGCATCGTAGAAATCGCTGTGCATAAGTGAAATGGGCGCTGTTTCGGTAAGACCGTAGCCGATAAGAAGCTTGATTCCAAATCTCTCATAGTCACGAAACACCTCAGGAGCGAGGAGCGCGGCACCGCAAACGATGAGTCTCATTCTACCGCCGAAGGTCTCGCTTATAATTCTGAAGATCTTTTTTCCCGCCTTATTACCCGTCATATCGGACGCAGCTTTTTGGAGCGAGAATATCAGCTTACCGCCCTTGATCTTCTTATACTTCTTAAGAATTGCGTTGCGGAAGGTCTCAAGGATAAGCGGAACCGCCGCCATAACGGTCGGACGGTATATCTTAAGCTCCTGCTGAAGGCGTTTGAGCGAGCTGTTGTACGCGACTGCAACACCCGAATAGAGCATTACGAGCAGTCCGACGGTCGTTTCGTAGGTATGATGAAGCGGAGCTATCGAAAGCGCGACGTCGGTAGGATACACCTTTACGCGGCGAAGCGCGTGAGTCAGGTCGAAGCAGATATTGTACTGCGAGAGCATAACGCCCTTTGCTACTCCCGTAGTACCCGAAGTGTAAAGAAGAACGCCGAGATCGTGCGGATTGATCTTATGATCGCGATATGAGGTGTCGCCGTTTTCGATAAGTGCCTTGCCCTCCTCGATAAACTCGGGTAAAAGCTCCATATTGAGCTTCAGGCAGGTATCACTGACCTCATTGATCTTTTCCTCCTGCTCGGGAGAATAAATGACCGCTACCGATTCGGAATCACTTATCAGCCCCGAGATCTCCTCTCCGCGAAGATCCTTGTCTATCGGAACGATGACTCCGACTCCGCTCGTAACCGCGAGATAGGTAAGCGCCCAACGGTAAGAATTTTTACCCGTGACAGCGACCTTGCTTCCCTCGGGAAGCTTGCTCCGAAGATAGGTCGCGAGTGCGATCATCTCCTCGTATACCTTTTCATAGGTGATCTCCTTGACGGAGTCGCCGTCCTGATACAAAAACGCGGGGCGGTCGGCATAAAGGCTGACCGAACGCGCCATAAGCTCTTTTATAGTTGTTACATCCTCTGTTTCGTAAACGAAATTCGTATTGTTTTTTGCCATTGTTTTCTCCTTCCGAGATGAGCATAAGGTTATCAATGTAAACATTATAGCATAATGTACTCATAAAGTCAACAATGTTCACCTAAAATTCGGATTACGCCCTCCTCGTTAAAAAATAACCGAGAGGGATTCTCTCGGTTATTTTACTCTGTCATTTCGTTTTTTATTCTTTCGATTGCCTCAACGGCGAGTCGATCGCAACGCTCGTTATAAGGATGACCGGCGTGTCCCTTTACCCAGACGTAGGTGACGTCGTGACGCTCGTTCAGCACAAGAAGCTGTTCCCAAAGGTCGGTATTTTGCGCCTTTTTCTTATCGGGCTTGAACCAGTTATTGCTCTTCCACTTTTTCGCCCAGCCGAGGTTTATTCCGTCGACGAGGTATTTCGAATCCGACGTCAGAAGCACACGACAAGGCTCCTTAAGAAGCTCAAGCGCCTTTATCGCGCCGAGTAGCTCCATTCGGTTGTTTGTGGTCTCGGCAAAGCCCTCAGAGAGCTCACGCTCGTATTCGTGATAAACGAGTATAGCTCCGTATCCGCCGGGGCCGGGATTACCGCTGCAGGCGCCGTCCGTATATATGTTTACAGTTTTCATCTGCACCTCTTATTTTCCGAGCTCGATATTTCTCTTGTACGATGCCGCTACCGCATCGCCGAAAAGGCGGTCAATTCCGCCGTTTTCAAGCGTTTTAACGCCCTCGATCGTGCTTCCGCCGGGCGAACAAACTGCACGGCAGAGGGCAATGGGATCTCCCTTCGTCTCTGCAAGCATTTTTGCCGTTCCGATAAGGGTATGCTCCGCCATAACGAGCGCGTCCTCGTAGCTTAATCCACACTTTTCACCGCCACGCGCAAGCGCTTCGATGACCTGACAAACGAAGGCAGGACCGCAGCCCGAGACAGACGTTCCCGCGTCGATAAGCCTTTCGTCAAGGCGCATAAGAGTACCCGCGTTTTTCATTATGTCAAGGAAGCCGTTAAGCTCACCTTCGCTTACGTTTTCAGTCGAGGTATAGAGAACGACGCCCTCACCGACCGATACGGGGAGATTCGGCATAATTCTTACCGTCGGATATTTTCCGAACAGCTCAGTCAGACGCGAGGTCGTGACCCCCGCCGCCATCGAAATAAGAACGAATCCGTCCTTTCTCTCAGCAAGCATCGGGCGAAGCTCCAATGCAAGATCGGCAAGCATCTGCGGTTTAACTGCGAGGAATATGTACTTGCAGTCAGACGCGATCTCGTTAAGATCACCCGACATTGCTCCTGTATCGGAGCAAAATGCGTCAACCTTTTCTTTATTTACGTCATTTATTACTATGTGAAACGCGGAAACGATTTTCATAACCGAGCGCGCAAGCGCTGATCCCATATTTCCGCAACCGATAAATCCAATTCTCATATTACTTTCTTACCTGTCCGTTACCGGTAATGATATATTTATAAGTATTCAGCTCATTAAGTCCCATCGGACCTCTTGCGTGAAGGCGCTGAGTCGATATTCCCATCTCACAGCCAAGCCCGAACTGTCCGCCATCGGTAAAGCGCGTTGATGCGTTTACGTACACTGCCGCAGAATCGACACAAGCGGTAAAATAGGACGCGTTTTCTTCGTTCTCGGTAATTATCGCATCGCTGTGATGAGTCGAATGAAGCGCGATATGCTCTACTGCCTCCTTAACTCCCGAAACGACTTTAACTGCGAGAATATAGTCAAGAAATTCCGTGTCGAAATCGGTGTCGCAAGCAGGCTTTCCGTCGATCATCTTCAAAGCGACCTCATCAAGACGAAGCTCGACGGGAGTCTTTCCCACATCCTTGCGTCCGTCGACCAAAAGCGCCTTCAGCCTCGGCAAAAATTCTTCGGCAACACTTTCGTGAACGAGCAGGACCTCCTCGGCGTTACATACCGAGGGACGCTGTGTTTTCGCGTTTTCAATTATCGTAAGCGCCTTATGAAGATCGGCAGACTCGTCAACGTAAACGTGGCAAATTCCCGTCCCCGTTTCGATGCACGGCACCGTTGCGTTTTCGGTGCAAGCGCGGATTAATCCCTTCCCGCCTCTCGGAATGAGCAGGTCAACGTATCCGACTGCCGTCATAAGCTCGGTCGCGCTTTCTCTTGTCGTATCGGTTACGATATTGATGAAATCGGGATTCATTCCTACGGATGCAAGTCCCTGCTTCATCGCTTTCACAATAGCGAAAGAAGTTCTGAACGCTTCCTTGCCGCCGCGCAGAACCGCCACGTTTCCGCTCTTCAGGCACAGCGCCGCCGCATCCGACGTGACGTTCGGGCGGCTCTCGTAAATTATCGCAATAACGCCCATGGGCACCGACGTTTTCTTAACAACCAGTCCGTTTTCAAGAGTATGTTCCGAAATGGTACGACCAACGGGATCAATTAGATCTATAAGCGCCGTAACTCCCTTTGCCATATCGCTTACGCGCTTGTGATCCAACGCAAGCCGGTCGAGCATAACGTCGGAAATAACGCCCTTCGCCGCGCCAAGATCAAGCGCGTTTTCACGCAGTATCTCCTCTTCATTATCGAGTATCGCCTGCGCCATAGCGTCAAGGGCTTTGTTTTTCTCCTCGGTCGAGAGGAGCAAAAGCTCGTTTTTGGCGTTTTTCGCCTTTATAAGTAGTTCTTTCGTCGTCATTTCTTTTTGCCTGTAAATTTCGTTCCGACGCTTATACCGTCGAAAATATCGTAAAGGATCTTAGGATCCGCGCCGTTTGCAATAATCATATCACAGCCTGCCTCGGTCGCAATGACAGCGGCAGAAAGCTTCGTTTTCATTCCGCCCGTACCGAGTGAGCTTCCTTTTTCGCCGCCGAGTGCGATTATATCATCTGTTATCTCGCTCACAACGGGAATAAGAACAGCATTTTCATTCTTATGCGGATCGGCGGTATAGAGACCGTCAATATCCGAAAGCAGAACAAGCAGATCGGCGTCTGCGCTTTCGGCAACGATTGCCGCAAGCGTATCATTATCGCCGACCGCGATCTCCTCCGTCGCTATCGTATCGTTCTCGTTTATAACGGGGAGAGCACCGAGCTCGATAAGTCGGTTAAGCGTGTTTTTGAAATTTTCGTGACGCTCCTCGTTTTTTACGTCGGAGGCAGTCAGAAGTATCTGAGCGACCGTGTGATTATACTCCGAAAACAGACGGTCGTAGGTATACATAAGCTCGCACTGACCGACAGCTGCTGCCGCCTGCTTTGTCGGCATATCGGTCGGGCGCTTGCTCAGCCCCAACTTACCGACGCCCATTCCGATGGCGCCCGATGAAACGAGAATGATCTCGTTGCCCGCGTTTTTGAGATCGGAGAGCACCTTGCAAAGCTCCTCGACACGTCTGATATTGAGTCGACCGCCCTCGTGCGCGACCGTCGACGTTCCAACCTTAATTACAGTTTTCATTATGATTTCTTTCCGAATACGTATGCGTAATAGTCGTTTTCTATTACGTAGAAGGTGTATTTTCTCTTAGCCGAGACAAGCTGATTTACGCTCTTGACGTAAGCGTTAATTTCTTCCTCGGTTGCCGTAAAGCCCTCGGCAGGGGTAAATTTCTTATTCGACGTCCTATACGTTCCGTAACGGGTTAACCAGTTCCATGAGCCCGCACCCTCGTCAAAATTGATTATTACGATCGGCTCATCACCCGAAAGCACATCAGTTCCCGCCATTAGGCGTGAATCGTATTCAAGCCCGAAAAGATTTGAAAGCGTCGGCAGGATGTCGATCGCCGAGCAGGGCGTGTCGACATGGATCGGCTCTTCCATCGAAGCGCTCCAGAGAATAAAGGCATTTCTGTACAGCTCAAAATTACCGTTCATTCCGCTTTGCGGGATGCCGTAAAGCTCGGAAAGCGACTCGTTGGACAGACCGTAAGGATAGTGATCGGCACTCATGGCAAAGACGGTTCTTTCGAGCATCCCCTCTGCACGTAGATTGCTTACAAGTTCGGTCAGCATAAGCTCGACCTCGTATTGGCAGGCAAGATATGCTCTCACTTCCTCGGAATAATCAAGCCCGTACTGCTGACAGTAGGAATTTATGAACGCCCTGTGCTTCTTGCACATTGCGTTTCCGCCCCAGTTGTAATTCGTATGACCGCTTATCGTCATATAGTAAACGTGGAAGGGCTCCTTGTCGATAAAATCGCTTACGGTAACCTTAGCGGTATCGTGGTCGGACGGAACCCAAGGGAACTTCATCTTGTTTCCGTCCTTGTCTGTAAAGTTTTCAAGTCCCGAATATCCCTTGACGTCATTTCTGTTATAGCCGATCCACTCATAGCCGAGTGAGGGATGCGATTTGTTGCGGTTATAGTAGGTATACGTCCACGCGTGATACGCCTTTGTTGTATATCCGAGCTTTTTAAACTGATTACCGAGCGCAAAGGGCTGATAAGTATTGCCGATATAGTCCGTCATACACTTGGTGCTGTTATAGAAATTGCCCGTCAGGTTTGCATATTCACCCGTCGACGTCGAGCCGCCCCAGGTTCCGTTATAGAAATTCTCGAATACGAATCCCTCGTTCGCCATCATATAAAGCGTCGGCGTGAGATTCGGATCGATAACGTGATGCGAGAAGCCCTCGAGGGTAAGGAATATGAGATTATAGCCCTCAAACATTCCGGTGTACTGATTTTGCTTTGTCGGAGTCAGGGCGGTGAAATACTTGTTCAGCTCGCCGATTTTTCCGCTTGTCTTGGAGAAATTCAGATTCTCCATTATATTGTCGCCGTAGATTATCGGAGGCGGCTCGGGATCTGTCGTGCCGTCGGGACCCGTTTCATCGGGATTCGTCGTGTCGCCCTCCGTTTCGAACGGGTTGTGAATATCATCCATACCCGATTCAACGACGACCTTTTCTTCAAGCTCACCGAAAAGGTAGCCCTGAATTGCGAGACGCGTCGAGGTGAGGAGCCCAAGCTTGTTTGCGCTTTCGGTCGGATCGTGGTACTTGTAATAATAAAGCGAGCCGTAGTCGCCGCTGTCGGAGGCGACCGAAACCGAGCCAAGTATAAACGCAAGCGCCATTACAGCCGCGCAGAAATAGTTAAGGATCGGCGGCAGACGCTTCGCGGGATAATTCGAAAGTACTCTTCCGAAAACCGCAATAAGGATCGTCGGCACACAAAGGAGAAGAACGTAAAAGATGTTCTTGCCGATAGTATCCCACATTACGGTCGAGAAATCGGTCATCGCCTCTCCCGCCATCGAGGTGCTTTCAAGGCTGTAATAAACTCTGAAAATTTCAAAGTATATCATCTGCGAGCCGAGAATTATCGCGAGTATAACGGTCAATATAAGCGCAGTCACCCAGATCGCCGTTTTGTTCCTGATGAAGGATATTATCAGAGAAAGGAACGCGCCTATCGAGAAGGAAAAGAAGAAGATATTCGCAAGCTCGATTCCCGTCGGAGCACCGATCGTGCGAAGACGAACAACCATCTCGAGATAAAAAACGGCAACAGGGAAAAAGAGAAGCATCAGAATGAGGTTTCTCATATACTCCTTTTTTGTCGGTTTTCGGTTTTTTGCAAATACATTCTTCATAATTTTATTCCTGAAAGTTATTCGTAAGCTTCTGTTCGTAAAAGAAGGGTTTCAAGCAATTCCGAGGCAGCTCCCCTTCTGACCTCGTCTCTCGTTCCGTCAAGGCTAAGTCTTAAAACGGAGGTGCCGTATCGGTCGGATATTCCGATATATACAACGCCCGCCATATCGGGAGGTACTCCCTCTCCGCCGCTTGCGTAGCCTGTCGTTGATATTCCTATATCTGCTCCCGATACCCGACGCGCGCCCTCTGCCATCTCGTGGCAGCATTGCTCGGACACCGCGGTATAGGTGTCAATAGTCTCAGGATCAACGCCGAGAAGCGATTCTTTGATTTCATTCGTGTACGACACTATCCCGCCGAGGACGACGCTCGATGCACCCGACACGTCGGTCAGCATTTTCGAGATCAGCCCTCCCGTGCAGGATTCTGCCGTGAATACCGTCAAGCCCTTTTCGCGCAGGCACGAAACGACTCTCTCGGAAAGGATATATTCCGTCATTACTTCGTTCCGAAGAGACGGTCTCCCGCGTCGCCGAGACCGGGAATAATGTAACAGTTTTCGTTAAGCTTTTCGTCAAGAGCCGCAACGTATATATCAACGTCGGGATGATCCTTTTGAACCTTCTTGACGCCCTCAGGCGCGGCAACAAGGTTAAGAAGGCGAATGTCCTTCGCGCCTCTTTCCTTAAGCATTGTAACAGCATCGGAGGCGCTTCCGCCCGTCGCAAGCATCGGATCACATAGGATAACGGTTCTTCTTCCGATATCCTCAGGAAGCTTGCAGTAGTAAACTACCGGCTTGTGAGTCTCGTGGTCGCGGTAAAGACCGATATGTCCCACCTTCGCAACAGGGAGAAGCTCGAGCAGTCCGTCAACCATTCCGAGTCCTGCGCGGAGTATCGGAACGATAGCGACCTTCTTGCCCGCAATACGCTTCGCGGTCATCTTCTGAATGGGAGTTTCGATCTCCCAGTCAACAAGCGGAAAATCTCTCGTTATTTCATAGCCCATAAGCAGAGTGATCTCGTCAAGAAGCTCGCGAAATTCCTTTGCGCCCGTGCGCTTGTCGCGCATTATTGTAAGCTTATGCTGAATAAGTGGATGGTCGATTATATGGAGTGTGCTCATTTTTGTGTCTCCTTTATTTTGTCTTTCCCATAATTATACACCAATATAAAAGTATTTTCAACACTTTTATTTCATCTTAATAAACTTTATAATATAAATTTACATTAAAAATGTGCCGTGTTGACAATTTCGCCGTAATTTAGTATAATGCTCTTATCAAGAAACGGGAGGCAGACATGAAAGCATACAAGCCGAATACAACAAATAAGTCACTTTCGATACGCTATGCCATTATGAGCGCATGCCTTTCCGCTATCTGCCATTCTGTCATTATCAGCCATTTTTCGTACTCGATGAGCTACGACAGAATATCGATGCTGATAATACTTTTTAACGTAATATCGGTCGGTGCAATGGGGATTATCTCTGTGTTTGCCGACAGGGTTGAAAACAAGCACACAGGCGTTCGCCTTGCAGTCCTGATTACCGTGCTTGGCTATTACCTCCCGTTAAGCTTCGGGGGAAACCTTAAGGTCGTCCTTCTCGGACTCGGAAGCGCCCTTTACCATTCCTTTGCATCGTCATCCGTACTTTCGCGTTCAAACGGCAAAAGCCGCGATATTGCTCTCCTTCTCGGCGCTCAAAGCATAGGCCTCGCATTCGCGAGCTTCTCGGGCTTCTTCGGACACCTTTTCGCGCCGCTTCTTATGATCTTCGCCATCCCCTCGGACAAATATCAGAAGCCGGAGCTCCCCGAAGAAATGGCGGAAACGAAGCTCCCTCCGTCGCTCCTTCCGCTTGCTTTCCTTATGCTCTCGTATCTTTTAATATCTTACGAATTTTCGTCGCTCAGCTTCCCGTGGAACGTTTGGCACAAAACTCAGTTTGAGCTCTTGCTCGCGATTGGCGTCGGACGCATGCTCGGCGGATTTATCTCAGACCGTCTCGGACGAATAATCACAGTCGCCGCCTCCGCCTGCGGCGGAACGCTTCTCATATACTTCTGTGCCGACGACAAGCGGCTTTCGATCGCAGGACTTATACTACTCTCAATGTCGCTTGCGCCGATCCTGACGGCTGTTACCCGCCTGATGCCGAATAAGCCGGCATTCTCCTTTGCGCTGGCGTCAGCTTCCGCGTATCTCGGTCAGGTTCTTTGGGGCTTCATAGGCTTCAAGAGCATTTCCCTTCTGCTTATCTGCGCCGCAGTCATTGCCGTTACGGTAGCGGCTGAGTTGCCGTTTTTGCCGAGCGGATCAAAGAAGGAGGTCGGTGAAAATGAAGATAATTAAGCTGTTACTTCCGCTCCTCCTTATTCTTTGCCTCGCACTTCCGACGTACGCTATGCACCTGCCTGAAAACAAGGTAATAAACCGCAACCTCACCGTCGAGGAGGACGAAAACTTAGTAAACAACAACATCAAAGGCGAAAGCGCCGACGGCAAAAAGCAAGTAAAGACCTTCGTAATGTCCCCCGCACTCTATTTTAAACGGGTACTTCTTCCATTTCTTATGCTGTTCTCTGTCGGACCGATATACCTGCTCATCGAACGGGAGATAAAGCTTCGCAAGCAAAGCAAACAGCAGTAAAGCTATGCGCGGTTTTTCAAGAATGTTAATCTGCTATTGCATCTATGCGCACAATGTGATATAATGTTATCAAAGGATAGATATTTCCTTGTAACAGCTTTTACCGAAAAGCGGCAGAGTGCGAAAGAGTAATGCGCCTCCGCGAAGACAAAAAGGCGAATTACTCATAAAATGATATAAAAGCACATAAGTCGCAAGGGCGCTTATGTGCTTTTTTGATTTCGGTACTCAAACCCTTATGCCTTGAAAGGAAGGTGTCTATTATGAAAAGGATTATTATTTTACTTCTGACTGCCTGCATGATCGCGGCGGCATTCGTTGGGTGCGCACCGAAACCCGGCTTTGGTTCTTCGTCCAAGGACACGAACGGTAATTGGCTGCGTGACGATGTGGAGCTAAAAATTTTGAAATACCGTTTTGGAAGAAAAGCGGATCCGAAAAAGTATGATGTTCAGTATTTCGGAACATACAAAGATATGTTAGTAATACAGGCGTATGGAAATACCGGAAGTTTTTTGGGCATTGTAGCTTATGAAACGATCGCGGGATTTGAATTTGGTCTCAGCGAAGGCAGAAAATATAGCGTTTGGATAGACAATAAACTGTATCATCTCAAAAATGCTTATGAGCAGGGCATATTGACTGCTGACGATATTAAGTACATACATCAAAGATACGTGCCGGGGCATCATTCCTATGGATTTTATAACGATGCGATAGTGATGCAGATGTGGGAGCCCGAATGTTCCCCAGATGCTGTAAACAACGAGACTATCGCGGGGTTTGAATTTCAATTTACCGGTCGTATGAAAATGCGAGTTCTTTATGAAAACAAACAATATGACCTTAAAGAAGCTTATGAATTAGGCATATTAACCGATGCTGATATTGAGGCGTTTTATACTGATTATTCAGAAGCGCGTTATTTTGAAGACTCGGAAGAATAAAAGTCAATAAACATACAAAGCCCTCGCGGAAAATCCGCGAGGGCTTTATTCAGTCAAGAAAATCGGTTCTATAAGTAAGGTTAAATGCCTTTGCGAGGTCGCGGAGGTCGTCATCGGTGATTCTGTTGACGATCGGGAAGTTTGCGTACTTCATATAAAGCTCTGCGCCCTTTTCGACAGTCTCGATAAGACCGAAGGTCTCATCGAAATCTCTGCCCGCGCCGTAGATTCCGTGCATCGCCCAGACGACGAGGCGGTAATCCTTCATCTTCTCAGCAGTTGCGACTCCGATATCGTTGTTCCCGCAGACCATCCAAGGAAGAACGCCGATACCCTCGGGGAATACGACGATACACTCGGTGCAGGTTCCCCAGATCGTGCGGGTGAACGCCTTCTCGTCAAGCGAATGAATGTGAGTCATTGCGAGCGTGTTCGTCGGATGAGTATGCATAACTATACGGTGCATCGGATCGACCTTGAGACGAGCCATGTGCGACATAAGATGCGCGGGAAGCTCAGAGGTGAAACGTCCGCCGTCCTTATAACCCCAGATAAGCTCTGCGGTCTCTCCGTCCTTCGCTATGCGGATGATACCGAGATTCGTCTCGGGATCGCCGTCAACGTTCTTGAAATACTTTCCTGTACCCGTAACAAGGAAATACTTGCCGATAAGAGCATCTGCCTTGAAGCCGATCGGAATTGTTCTTATAACCTTACTCGTGTCAAGGTACTCGCCAACCTCCTCCTCGGTAAGCAGACAGCTTACGTTACCGCCATTACGCTCGTCCCAGCCGAGACGGTACATATTGGCGGTCGCCTTTCTCATTTCGCAAATAAACGGTGCTTCAAAAATGTTTTTCATAATATTACCTCAAGCTCTTTCGCTTAAAACTTCCTTTTCGTATTTTTCAACCTCTTCAAACCAAGCCTTATCGGCAGGCACGCCGTTGCGCGCACAAAATTCCTCCCAAACAGCGCCGAGAGGAAGCATTTTGATCTCCTCCTGAAGCATCATAAGCTTGGTCATCTCGCCCTTGTTCTGCAGCTCGGTGAAGGCAGCGTGCGGCGTCAGCATAGCGGAAAGGAGCGCCTTGCGGAAGGATCTGATGCCGATAACCCACGCGGCGATTCGGTTGATCGACGCGTCGAAGAAATCGAGCGCCATCGCGATGTCGCTCATTCTTCCGCTCGCAACGATCTCCTTCGCGATCTCCTTCGTCTCGTCGTCATAGCGTACAACGTGGTCGGAGTCCCAGCGGACGCTTCTCGTAACGTGAAGCGCAAGCTTCGGATTCAGAAGCAGAAGCGACGATATCTTATCCGAAACGACCTCCGTCGGATGATAGTGACCGTTATCCATAAGGGGAACAAGACCGTTCGCCTGCGCGTAGCCGAGCGTAAATTCAGCCGATCCGACGGTATAGGATTCAAGGCCGATGCCAAAAACCTTGCTCTCAAGGCAAACGTATACCTTTTCCTTATCGTATCCGCATCCGAGTATCTCGTCAAGCGATTTTTTGAAGCGCGCACGGGGACCGATGCGGTCTGCGGGAATGTCCTTATATCCATCGGGGATCCAGATGTTCATGACCGACACCTTGCCCGTCATCTCGGCAAAATACTCCGAAATGCGAATGCAGGCGATGCCGTGGCGAACCCAGAACTGTCTTATCTCCTCGTCTGGCGAGGAGAGGGTAAATTCAGATGCCTTGGGATGTGAGAAGAATGTCGGATTGAAATCGATTCCGAGTCCTCTTTCGTTTGCAAAATCAACCCACTTTTTGAAGTGCTTCGGAAGAAGCGCGTCTCTGTCGGCAAACTCGCCGTCCTCAAATATCGCGTAGGACGCGTGAAGATTGAGCTTGTGCGCACCCGGAACAAGGGAAAGCGCCTTGTCGATATCCGCCATAAGCTCGGAGGGCGTTCTTGCCTTTCCGGGATAATTACCCGTCGCCTGAATACCACCCGAAAGCGCATCGGGGCTGTCAAAGCCGCCGACGTCGTCTCCCTGCCAGCAATGGACGGAAATTTCAGCCTTTGATAGCTCGGCTATCACCTTTTCGGTGTCGATGCCGTATTCCGCGTAGCGTTTTTTTGCTTCCTCGTAAATTACGTTCACAGTGTTATCCTCCTGACGTTAAAGCTATTGTATACTGCAGTTCTCGCCTCGGGCAGAGTTTTGAAAACGCCCGTCGAGAGCATTTGAGATATCAGATTTCCGATTGCCGTCGCCTCCTTCGGCCCCGCATAAACGGGCTTGCCCGTAGATTCCGCGGTAAGCGCGCAAAGATATTCGTCCTTACTTCCACCGCCGACAATGTGTATCGCCTTCATTTCGCGACCAAGAAGCTCCTCAAGCTCGTCGACCGCCCTTTTGTAAGCATCAGCCAGACTGTGATAAACCGTGGCGAACAGCTCTCCGACCGAAGCATCGGGCTTGCCGATAGCATTTTTGACCTCGTCAATCATACTGTCGGGCGCAGTAAAGCGGGGATCGTTCGGATCGACTCTCAGAGTAGTGTCGCCGTACTCCTTCGCCATATCGCAGAGCATATCGAAGGTATAGCCTTCGGGAAGCTCCTTTTTCATCGACTGTATCATCCAGAGCCCCGTTATGTTTTTCAGATAACGGTAACGCTTGAATATTCCGCCTTCGTTCGTAAAGTTATGTCTCATACTGCGCTCGGAGCTGTCGGGCTGACTTCTTTCAACGCCGATTAACGACCACGTTCCCGAGCTTATGTAAATGATGTCCTCGTCGTTTGTCGGAACCGCCGCAACTGCGGACGCAGTATCGTGAGTAGGCGGGAGGATGACCTTTGCATTAAGCGCTCCCGTCTCCTTTTTCACCTCGTCGGTGAGTTCTCCGACGATATGACCGGGCATCTTCATTTCCTTGAATATCTTAGTCGGCAGTCCTATACGCTCAATAAGCTCGTAGTCCCAATTCGATTCACCTGCGCGCACGAGCTGACCTGTCGTCGCGATCGTGTATTCCGAGCAGGCAACGCCCGTCAACAGATACGAAAGGTAGTCGGGCATCATAAGAAGCGTTTCTGCTCTTTCGAGCTGCTCGGGACAGTTGGTCTTCAGATACTGAAGCTGATAGACAGTATTGAATATCGCCTTCTGTATTCCCGTTCTTGCATAAAGCTCATTTTCGGGAACGATTTTATATAGCTCAGTATCCATTCCGTCGGTTCGCTTGTCGCGATATCCGACGGCGTCACCTATCATTTTCCCTGCCTTATCAAGCAGAACGAAGTCAACGCCCCAAGTATCGATCCCTATATAATCGGGGCTCATTCCTTTCTCGACGCACGCCTTGATTCCCGCCTTTATGTGATAAAAAAGCGACTCGGTATCCCACACAAGCGTGCCGCCTGCGTTTTTCTTCATTCCGTTCGGGAAACGATATGCTTCTTCAATATTCAGCTTACCGTTTTCATAAGTACCGATAATATGACGTCCGCTCGACGCGCCGATATCTATCGCAAGATAATTCATATATCCCTCCGAATGTTTTATACCATAAGTATATCACACTTAAAATAATATAAAAGAACATATTTTACGCTTTTTTACGTTCTTTTTTAATATTTTGGCTTGAAAATAGAGTAAGACTGTGATAAAATCGGATTACAGTCAATTATTGAGGTGAAAAATGAGAAACACCATAATAAGCCGCCTGACGAGTATAAGCGAAAACGAAGCGTCGGTGCTTGCCAAGGATTACAGCATTGCCTCCGATGCGGGAGCCGCATTTGCCAATATGCCGCTCCGCCGCCGCGACTATATCTATAACGTTATTGATCTTTCAAAAACCGTTTCCGCCCGTCAGCACACGCGATTCATCGATTTTCCGATCCATTCGCACAATTACATAGAAATAATGTGCGTCATGCAAGGCGAGGTGCGTCACTTTATTAACGGCAAGACTTTCGACATTTGTGAAGGTCAGATTCTGATGATGAATCGACACGTCTCCCATTCGATCATGGCGTCAAGCGAAAGAGATATCGCAGTTAACCTCATAGTTTCCTCCGATTACGTCGGTATCGCATCGAACCGATTCCGAGGCGATCCGTCGCTTAGAGATTTCGCCGAGCAGGAAGAAAAGGATGACGGAGAGGGGCGTTTTCTCATTTACGACCTTTCGGGCAATCCCTACGCCGAGGCGCTTATCTATAGCCTTATCTGTCAGACGCTGTTTGACACCGATACCCCGAAGGGCATTCTCCGCGAATCGCTTTCTCTGCTGCTTCGCCATCTTGAAGCGAAGCCCGGGATGCTTATCTACTCCTCGGCAGGCGACTTAAAGCAAGACCCCGTGAGAGCAAGGATCAGCGCATATATTCAAAGCTTTTACAAGACCGCCTCCCTTGCCGAGCTCGCATCGATCCTTGAAATGTCGGAGCCATACGTCAGCAAGCGCATAAAGGATCTTTACGGAACCACCTTCACCGAGCTTGTCTGCGAAAGACGTTTTTCCGAAGCAGAACAGCTTCTTCTCCATTCCGATCTTCCAATAATCGAGATAGCCGGAGCTGTCGGCTACGATAACAACAGCTTCTTTCACCGCCGCTTCCGTGAGCGCTACGGAATATCTCCCTCAAAATGGCGCAAGGAAAACAAATCGGGAGTATAAATAAAGGACAGAGAGATTATCTCTGTCCTTTTGTTTCAGTGATTTTCTTTATTCAGCTTGTAATAGCCGCTGAGGCGGATAAGATGGTAAAGCGAAATGAGAAGCGTGCCCGATGAAAGAAGCATATCGGCGGCACTTCCGACCTTAACGATGACAAAAAGAAGCATAACCGACATAAACGACGAGCAAGCGAGCACAGTCGAGAGCGACGCCGTTATGGTAAACATTATCTTTCCCGTTCCCTTAATGCGAAGCTTGAGCTCGTAGAGAAGTGCAAGCATAACGGACACAAGCGTGATCTGAAGAAGGATCCTGACGGGATCGTTTATCGCCGTTTTTGAGTCAAAATAAAGACGAACAAGGCAGATCGCGTTCCAGATCGGCGGGAAAAACGCCAGAATCGTAGTCAAGCGGTCACGCTTTTCGGTTCCGAGGAAGAAATAGAGCGCAGCGGGAACCGAAACAAGAACAAGGATCACCGTAAAGAGCTTGAGCGGACCTGTCGCCTCCCAAGAATCGATAAGGAACATTACCGACGAAACTGCAAGCGCAAATCCACCGACCGACGAAATAACGTCGCCAAGACCGCTGCTCGGCGCTCTTGAATGCATCTTGCCGACCTTGCCGACACAGATCGCGAGCGTTACCGTCGCGATCGAAAGAATGAACAGCGCAGCGACAGACGCCGATGCGACCTTGCTTCCGAGCTTGAAAACGTTCATATTTGGATCATATCCGAAAAGTATTGCAACAGTCTCGAATATCATTCCGATCACCGCAAATATCACCGTAAACGAGATAAGAACGGGACCGAGATTCCTGTTTATATTTCTTTTAGCCATAAAAAATTAACCTTTCAATATTGCCCAATGGGCTACCACAACATTATATACCATATTTATAAAAAATGCAATAGAAAAGAGAAAATCCGACCGAAGTCGGATTCTATCTTGAAAAACTCAGTTCTTCGGGACACCCGGATGGAGGCAATTACTGCTGCTTCATTGCAGCGTAGCACTCGCTGCAGTATACGGGTCTGTCGTTCTTGGGCTCGAACGGAACTTTTGCTTCGCCGCCGCAGTTTGCACAAACAGCAGTGAAAAATTCCTTTCTTGCCTGACCGGCATTCTTTCGTGCATCACGACAGGGCTTGCATCTCTGGGGCTCGTTCTGGAAGCCTCTCTCTGCATAGAACTCCTGCTCGCCTGCGGTGAAAACGAAATCGTTTCCGCAGTCCTTACACTTAAGAGTCTTGTCTTCGTACATTTTGCTACCTCGCTTTAATGTGGTAAATATTTTTTGCCCTCGGACGGGGTGTCACCGCCATCTTTGCTTCAAAATTCAAAAAATTAGAACAAATAATTCAAAATTGATACAACGCTTTACTTAAGCTATCAGGGCATATTGGGATAGTATCTCTTGATTTTCGACTTCGCGCGGAAAAGCGCGTTATCGACCGACTTCTCGGATACCGAAAGAAGCTCGGATATTTCCTTATACGTTTTTCCGTCGACGTAAAGAGAGAACACGAGCGCTTCCCTTTTGCTCAAAATCCGCTCAGATACCTCCATAAGTTCGGAAAAATCAAACACACGGTCGCCAATCCGTTTCCCCTCGTCTTTCTGATGGGAGACGGTCTTGGGGGACGATTTTTTGTTTGCCCGCCGTACAAGACTGACCATTCTGTTCTTTATGCAGATCTTCGCATAAAGCCCGAAGGAAACCTTATCCTGACTCAGATCATAGGTCATAACGGCGCGATAAAAGGCAACCGTCGCCTCTTGGCGCAGGTCGTCCTTGTCTTGGATAATGGCATTCAGACGCGTAATGTATCTGTCAGTCATATTCTCAATAAGTGGCTTGTACGTTTGACATAGCAATGAGAACGCGCCCTCGTCGCCATTTTTTGCCGCTGTGATAAGTTCGGGAAACAAAATACTCCTCCGACAATGGTTACAATAATTATACCACTAAACAAACGTTTGTCAATACAAATTTCACAAAAGTTTCAATGTTTTTTTTAATTTTGTTAATAATAAACATAAAAAACCGAGATATTTTTATCATAATCACGGAAAATTATGTTGAATTTAGACAAAAGGCGTCGAATAACGTTCGCAAATCAAAAAGAAAAGGAGACATTTTTCTCCTTTTCCCGGTTTTTATTCTATAAGATAGTTGACCTCGCCTGTCAAAACCGCCATAATTCCGCGGTAAACGACCTCGGGCTTATCGTAGAAATTGCGCCTTATTCTTTCAAGCTGAGTACTACTTTCGACCGCAACCTTTACGTTCATGAGCTCCTTGTCCTTTTCGGTAATAATACAGTTTGCAATGAAGCGTCCGTTCGGCAACGGCTCAAAATCAAACTTTACCTTTGCTCCCCTCTCGCGGAAGGAAAGGAATCGCAATGCACTTTTCAGGCTCTTTTCTCTTATTGTCGGAAGGATCCTGCTGTCGAGTGTCTCGGCTACGATAGCTCCCTGCGGCGTGATCTCATAAAGCTCCTCGCCCTCTACACCGACGGGAAGCTCAAGCACGTTTCCGGTCTCAAGCAGTTCAGCAAAGCATTCGACAAAATCGAAATAGCCTACAAAGCCGTCCTGAACCACGATGTCGTTTATACTAACGAAATCGAGCGGATAGCTTATATGGCGCAAAAGATGCAATATAAAAATTTTTATATCGTTTTTGTCGCGAAGCTGGCTTTGCATTTCTTTTTCCTTGATTTTTGAATTTTGGGATAATTACGGGGAAACCCTGCATAGGATTTCCCCGATATTTATTTAATTACCGCCGACCTGATACTTACTTGCGTTCTTAAGAGTTGCACCCGTGAAGTCGGGCATACCGAAGTAGTTGGTCTTAACTCCCTTGAGGTCTTTTCCTACGAGGAAGCCGCTCTGAAGCTCAACGAGAGGCACGATAGGCATATCGTCGAGAAGCATCTTTTCCGCCTGATGGAGAAGCTCCGCTCTCTTGGTAGCGTTCTTTTCGGCGTACGCCTGCCCGATAAGAGCGTCGTACTCGGGATTGGAATATCCGCTGATATGAGGCTCGAGCTCATACTTACCTGTAGTCATATCCATTGCGCCGCCCGCAAAAGGAACAGCGAAGGAAGCAAGGTTACCGAAGGCATCAGTCGAGAACATCATATAGTCAACGAGGATAACGTCGAAGTCCTTCGCCTCGTAAGCATCAAGGTACTGGTCATCCATAAGAGCCATTTCATTGGGGCCGTCGTAAGCAACGCTTCCGAGAGCGGTGAGATTAACGGTAAAGCCGAGAGCTTCCCAAGTCTTCTTGAGATATTCGCCTACTGCCTCGTCTGCCTCATCGTCACGGATAACGAGTTTGATCTCGCCGAGAGTCTTGCCACTGAGAAGCGACTTCGCCTCGGAAGTTTTAGCGGTGGAATCGAGAAGGACCTCTCCCTTATCGCGGAAGGAAGCCTTCTTCTTGCCGTTTGAGGTATTGAACACACCCTCTGCTATAAGTCCCTTGGCAGGCTTCGCGAAGGTAAGGATCTCAACGATCTTTTCTCTGTCGACCGCGAGCGAAAGCGCACGTCTTATGTCGGGATCGGAAAGAATCTCGCTTTCGGTATTCAGGATGCAGGAAAGCACCGACATAGTGTCCTTAAGAGTAATCTTCTTAGCCTTAAGAAGCTCAGCTCTCTTCTTGAGCGGGATCTCGCCGTCGAATACGATCTCGCCGTCCTCAAAGCGCTTAAGAACCGCAGCATCGTCGAGCGTCTTGGTCGTTGCGAAGGTAATGTTAAGACGGAATGCCTTAACGCTTCCGTGATAGTTTGCATTTGCCTGAAGAGTCATCGACTCACCGGGAGTATATGCACGTACAGCGTACGGACCGTTTGAAACCATAATTGTTGCGTTTGAGGACCAGTCCTCAGGAACGCGTCCAACCTGAAACTCGCGGAGCGGAACAAGCATCGGGCTTGCGAGGTACTCATAGAACTGATTGTAATCAGTCGGTCCTTCGAACTCGATGCGAATAACTCTCGGAGAAACGTCGGTAATGCCGAGGTCATCGATCGTCGCGTCGCCGTCATGCACCTTTTTTGCATTCTTGATGCAGAAAAGCATATTTGCAGCCTCGCCGCGGAAGTCGGATTCAAGAATACGCTTCCAAGCGTAGATATAGTCAGAAGCCTGAACCGGAATGCCATCAGACCAGCCGGTATTTTTAAGCGTGATCTCGATCGCGTAGTAATTCTTGCTCGGCTTATCAAGCTTTTTGATGGACTTTGCCTGTGCCTTTACAACTTTACCGTTGCTATCGTACTTGAAGAGTCCTTCATAAAGAAGTGACATGATCTTCTGCGCGGTCTGGTCGAGATTTCCGTATGCAGGGTCGAGGTTTGTTATCTCGCCCGATATGTATACGGGAATAGCAGGTCCGCCTTTTTTGTTATCGCTCTTGTCGGAGCAACCGACAAACGTCGGTACAACCATCAAAAGAGAGAGAATTACAGCAAGTATTTTTTTCATTTTAGTGAGGTCCCCCCTGAGAGATATAGGCATAGCTATAGCATACCTATTTTATTACCTATACATTATATCACTTTTATTTATTTTAATCAACAGCATTTTCGAGCTATTTTTTTCAAAATTCAAGTTTTGGCTGTTTGTACAACGGAAGATTTGTTTTTTTGTGCATTTTGTCATGAATTATTTTTCTTTTTTAAGGGATACTAACCTCAAAAAGCAATTTTGGGAGAGCGAAAAATGAACCGTTATCAGAAATACGTGAGAACCGATATGGCACTTGAAGCCTGTCCGAAAGAAAAAAACGGCAATTATCGCGGTATATCGGCAAGAGAATATGAAAAAATTGGTGTCCCCGTGACTGAGATTTCTATTCTTACCGACGAGGGTGCGTCGCTTCTTCACAAACCGATAGGACGATATCTGACCTTCAGCGTCGGAAAAATATGGCACAAAAGCGACGCAGAATGGCAAAGCTCGGTAAAAGCGATCGGCGCTCTGATAAAGGAGCTTCTATCCGCATTTGGCGAAATAACGACCGTGCTCGTCGTTGGGCTTGGAAACAGAAGTATGATATCCGATGCCGTAGGCCCCCTTACTATAAAGGGCGTCACGGCAAACCGCCATATCAAGGAAAGCGATCCCAAACTTTTTGATAAGCTCGGCACGCTCTGCACCTGTGCTCTTTCTCCCGGTGTCAGCGCAGAAACGGGGCTTGAGGCGGCAGACATAATTCTGGGCGCGGTCTCGGCATCGAAGGCGTCCGCCGTAATCGCCGTCGATGCTCTCGCATCAAAGAGCGTTGAGAGGCTCGGAACGACGGTTCAGATATCGAACACGGGCATAATGCCGGGGTCAGGTATCGGAAACCGAAGAAACGCAATAGACAAAGAATTTCTCGGCGTCCCCGTCATATCGGTGGGAGTGCCGACCGTCGTCGATTCATCCACCCTCATATCGGAAGCCCTCGAGCGCGCAGGCGTGACAGAGCTTTCCACCGCACTCGAAAAGGAACTCGAAAACGGAAAAAGCTTTTTTGTAACCTTAAAGGATGCAGATACCGTAATCGCCGAAATGTCGAGACTTCTGTCGCAGGCGATAAATATCGCTTTGACGGTATAAATCCTTGCCCTTCAAAATATATTTATACAAAAAGGAGGGCAGTTATGCAAAAAATCAATCTATCCGCAGTGCTCGGCAAAAAGGTAAATTTCAGCGCAGTTTTCGATCTATGCGCAAAGGCATTCATTTTACTTCTCGCCGTATTCATAATGATATACAGCTCAATCGACCGCCTTTTCGCGTTTTCGGAGGAGAAAAATATACCGACACGCGACGAGCTCGAAGCGGGAGCCGAGGAGCTTCCTCCCGCATACAGAGATATTATTTTTGAACGCGAATATCCGCTTGGGCTCGGCATCTACGACACGATATTTGCCGATGAAAGCATTATTGTACCTAATGGCGAGCTTAAAATAACCGAAACGGATCTTAGCAAAAATCCGATGCCAAACCAGATATTCTTCAAGAATAAAACGGCGTACGAAATAAGCATATCGAAATTTCTGACAGCCGTCGGCACCTCGATCGAGGTATCGGAAAGCGAATACGATATGTCGAAGCCGCTCGTCCTTATCTATCACACCCACGGTACAGAGGGCTACGCCGAGGAGGGCAAGACCTCCTATTCTGCTTCAAAGCTTCCCCGCTCGACCGACGTGACGAAAAACGTAGTCGCTATCGGCAAGTATCTGACCGAGATACTCAACGCAAACGGCATACCGACAGTCCACGACGAAACGATGCACGATAACGGCTCCTACAACGTTGCCTATACAAACTCGGCAAAAAGCGTAAAGGAATACTTAAAAAAGTACCCCTCTATAAAATACGCCTTTGATATACACCGCGATGCGCTCGTCGGTGAAAGCGTAGTTTACAAGACCCTTACATACGACGAAAGCACGCCGACAGCGCAGCTCATGTTCGTCGTCGGCACCGATGAAGCGGGAGCCGATCACGACGGCTGGCGGAGAAGTCTCTCTTTCGCCGTAAATGCCCAGCATTTTCTTATCAGCCGACTGAATAACGTAGTCAGACCAATGTCGATAAGACGGTCTGCCTATAATCAGCATTACGCTCATATAGGAGCGCTCATCGAGGTCGGCACCTGTGTGAACACTCTCGCCGAGGCAAAGAAGGCGACTGAGATTCTGGGCGAGGTTTTAAGCGGAATGATACTGTCGGGCGTTCCGCTTTACGGGGAGTAAAATAATGAAAACTTTATGTATTGAAGTCAAAATACTTTTGATGATCGTGTTTCTGGCGCTCATTCTCGGCATAATAACGGTAACACCCTGCTCGGGCAAAAAGGGCTTTCTCGGACGATGCTACGGCTTCGATCAAGGCCGCTGTAAGGAGCTTGCCTCCAAGGCAAAGGGCGCAATGAACGATATGTGTAAGTAAAAAAATCCGCCCGAATGGGCGGATTTTTTTAATATTCTTTATTCGCAAAATCCGATCATAAACAGCTCGCGCAGGCGCTCCTTTTCTCCTTTTGCATACAAATGTGCAAAAAGTGCCTCAAGTCCCGTTGCACGGCGGTACTGTGGAGCCGACGCGCTTTTCGGGATCGAAATGCCGTTTGCATTTCTGCCGCGCTTATATATCTGCGTTTCTTCCTCGCTGAGATGCGGCAGCATTTTTTCCACCGCGTCGCTTTGCGAGGTCGCCTTGACAAAGGAAAGTGCCATCTTATTGAGCTTACCGACGTCGGTCACGCCCGTCGACAAAAGGTACTGCCTTGTTATCAGCTCAAAAACCGCGTCGCCGAGATAAGCAAGCGAGGTGCCGCTCAGCAGCATTTCGTCCTTTATTTCAAAAAACATAATTAAAGCACTCCTTTGATCCTGTAAATAATCAGCTTGAATACACCGATCCTCTTGCGCGCATTCGTTCGTAGGGCGCGCAGAGTATATGCTGAGATTTTTATATCGTTTTCGTCCATACCGAAGCCGTAGACCTGCTTTACAAGTGCCGAAACGCAAAGCGAAAGCGGGATCTCAAGCCCTTCAAGGCGAAGCTTTTCTTCAAGGCGAATCGCATAGCCCTCGGGCAATTCTCCTGCATTTGGAAGCATTCCGTATGCACCGAGCGCACCCGATAGCGCGGTCTTGAGAGACTCGGCAAGGATGCGTCTCTCCTCGCTGTTGTGATTTTCCGAAAGCGCGCACTTGATAAGCGCATCAAGCCGCTTTTTCTTTTTATTTGCGCCCGAGATTACTGTCGATACGATCGCCGCGATCGGTATCAATATGACCGCCGTTACAATGATCGGCGTCGCGTCAAAGCGCCTGCCGCCACCGCCGCGTTCGGGCTCGGTGGTATCAACTATCGGCTCGGTAGTTTCGAAGGGCGTCGTAACGGGCGGCTTTTCCGTCGTTTCCGGAGGTGTTGTTTCCGTCACGGGCGGAGTTGTTGTAATTGGCGTATTGCTCGTTTCGGGGGGAGTCGTAACGGGTGGCTTATCGGTTCCGATTGCTTCCGACTCACCAAAGCCCGGAGTCATCTCGACCGTCAGCCATCCGAAGCCGTCTATCCAGACCTCGCACCACGCGTGTCCCTCTTTATCCGTTACCTTGCTCTCGTATTCGTAATCGCCACCCGACGTTTTGAAATCCTGAGCAATATATCCCTCGGCATATCTCGCGTAAAATCCCAGCTTACGCATAATAAGTGTTCCGACGGTAGCAAACTGAACGCAGTAGCCCTGCTTGGAGCCGAAAAGAAACTCCTCCGTGACACTTTTTCCCGTCGACTTGGGATTAAGGCTGTACCTTCTTCCGTCAGCAAGATAATCGGAAACGATCTTCGCGACCTCTTTCGCGTGAGCCATTCCGTAATGGCTGAGAACGTAACGCTCTCCATCATATATTACAACGTTATCAGTGCTGAAAATATCGTCGCTGTCGTAGTACTCTTCTATATCGGTAGTTTTGAAAATCTCCTCAACGGCGCGGTCGATCGCCTCATCGTCGACCTTCTGACCGTACGCGCTCTTTCCGAAGCTTGTAAGGCTGCTCGTGAGCTTGATATATTCGTCGTTACCGTACTTATAAAACTTATTGGCAAAACTTCTGCCTATTCCCGATGACGGGTAGCGGTCATGTGCGGAATAACCCACAAGATACTCAAAAAATCCATAAACGACTTTGGAGAATTCCGGTCTGTCATAATCAAACACCGCCGCCTTCGTCGTTATTTTTCCCTTCCACATCGACTCAAGCGTCGAAACACCATCATAAATATGCGTCACGTATTTAGTCTCGCCGTCCTCATATATCGAGCTGATTCGTCCCGACATACTCGGAAGTGGCAGATTCTTCTGCTTGGCGGCAAGCACTATACTGACATCGGTAAGACCGAAGCCGAGTTCCTCTCTGCCGTATCCCAAAGCCTTAGCCGACTCAATGAATTTCTGCGTAAGATCGAAATAATCGTTACCGCGTGCAAATTCCGCGTAGCTGTATCCGTAATCGTAATCGACCGAATACCAGCTATCGTTTCCGTAGGTACCGCCCGCCCAGCTTTTGAAATACAGAGTCGACGCGGAATTGGTATACACGGTCATTATCTTTTTGCCGGTAAAGATCTGTCGCCTCGGCGATGAGCTTCTCTGCACATTATTCACGGGAACGTCGGGCGTAAGGACCCCGATGATTCCGTTGATTCCCTTAAAAGATACCGGATCCATAGCCTTGTCGGTATTTACTATCGGTGTAAGCATGAGAAGCGACGCGAGAATAAAGGAGGTGAATCCGATAAATGACGAACGGAAAACTCCCTTGATCCCCTTCTCCGCAAGCCCCATCGTCGCCATAGCGCAGGCAGCGGCAAGAGACAAAGCAAAATACTGAAGCTCTACAACCCCGTCCGTGAACATAAATATCATTGTTGGTACAGCCACGACAACGGCATAAGGGATCACCCTTGTTCTTTTTCTGCAGGAAATACCGACAGTTATCGCCGCAAGCAACGTAATGAGAACAAGTATCCCGAAGTCGGTAACGATTCCCTTGTCAAGATAAGGCACGGTCTCGTAGCCGCGTCGCTTGATTATATCAAGTATCGCATTGAAAATTCCGTTGAATCCGCCCTTAAAGAGGTTTTTCACCGAAAGGTCGAGCGTCTTTGAAGCAACAAACAAGCCGACAGCGCCGAACGGTATCGCAACAAGCATTCCGCGAAGCGACTTGAACAACAGATAAAACGTCGTAAATGTGTAAGCCGACGCAAGGACAACGGTCAAAAAGTCAAGCTTGAGCCCAAGCATACCGCCACAGGAGACTCCCATTCCGATAACGGCGGTCAGCAGTATCAGATATCGAAGCATCGCGTGAAGGAGCTTATCTGTCCCGTACGCGCTCGACTGATAGACGGCATTTATTTCGAGGGAGGAAATGGCTTTTTTATTTTTCTTCATCACTTACCCCTCCCTCTGTAACGGTAAAGAACGGTATTCCGTTCTGAGCAAGCAATATCTTAAAGGAATCAAGCGACGCGCGATACTCGTCCCTCTTATCCTCGGGAACAAATGCCACCGCGTCACGAATACACACGTTAAAGACCTGAGAAGCACAGCTTCTTTGCGCGTCGAAAACACCCTTCGCCTGATCGTGCGAAAGATACGTTACGATATAATACACCTTCGTCGCGCCTTCGGGAATCAGCGATACAATATCCGCACCGTCGCCATTTTCAAGCGCGCTGAGCAGATGCCGCATCTCGCCTTCGTCGGCAAAGCCGCTGAAATTGAGTAAAAGCGCGTTTCCGTCGTCGGTCTGCACCGAAAGGCAACCGTTCCCGTCGCGGCGGCATATCTCGCTTACCGCGAGCATAGCTTCCTCAACGGTTCTGTCGTCAAGCTCGTTTTCGGCTCCACTACCAAGACGGTAGGCGGATCCTTTCACGTTCCTGTCGCAAACGATACATGTATAGCTTTCATTCTGCGAAACGCTTTTTTTAACCTGAAGCTCCTCACTCTTCGACGATAACTTCCAGTGGATCCTTTTCATCGAGTCGCCTATCTGATACTCACGAACGTCGCCGTAATCGTACGACGAAAAAACGTCAACCGTTGCCGACGAATCCTCCTCGATGCTACCCTCATCGGAAATACCGCTTTCGCGCTCCAAAAGCTTCGGAAGCACAGCGAGAGTATATGAGCCGTTTATCCTTTTTCTTATCCTTACAATGTGCAATAGGTCATAGATCAGCACTTCGTTTACGCCGACTTCAAGTCTGCCGCGTCGATGTGCTATCGGCTCAGCAGTAACAGTAACCGTACCGAAAGGCGTAAGGGATATCCTCTTTTTCACCGCAGTAACACCGCGCTGACCGTTCTGATCGGGAACCGAGCAAATTACGTCAAGCGCCGCTATCGGCAAGATCGATCGGTTTTTAATATTGACACAAACGCTCCCCTTCTCGCCTCTTACCGCCGTAGCACTTCCGACTCTTGCTCCCGCACTCACAAAGGGCATCGCGATAAGCAAACACAGAATGCTTGGTATCGGCATGGTAAGGCAAAGCAAAACAAGCGCGTGAGTGAACGGAAGCGCAATTATCTGCGCAAGCAATATAAGAATCGCAAGCGTAACCGCATACACTGCTAGGCCCCATGACACGCCAACCGTGCGCCGATCGGGCTTCAAAGCTTTATTCTTCATTTTTTATTCTCAATAAACGGAACCTGAGTACCTGACAGAATGTCGGAAAGCACCCCTTTTACCTTCACACCGCTGACCTTCGCCTCGCGCGAAAGCGTAACTCTGTGCGAAAGCACGTCGATATAAAGCTCCGCTACGTCGCTCGGAAGAACGTATTCCCTGTTTGAGGCAAGCGCAAGTGCGCGTGACAGTCTCATAAGCGCAAGAGAGGCACGCGGGCTCGCGCCAAGCGCAAGCTCGGGACGACTTCTCGTCGCATTGACGAGGGAAACGATATATTCCGAAATCTCGTCGGATATGTGGATCTCCTCGCAAGCCCTCTTAACCTTCATAATTCCGTCGCGGTCGCATACCGCAGAGATCTGAGACATCGGATCCGACGTCTTTCTCCTCATTATGATCGCAAGCTCGTCCTCAGGTGAGGGATAGCCCATCGTTATTCTCAGGGCAAAACGGTCGAGCTGCGCCTCGGGAAGCGGAAAGGTTCCGACGTAACCGCTTGGGTTCTGAGTCGCAATGACCATAAAGGGTGACGGTATCTCGTAGGTCACACCATCGACCGTTACGTTTCTCTCCTCCATAGCCTCAAGCAGGCTCGACTGAGTCTTGGGCGAGGCGCGATTTATCTCGTCGGCAAGGAGAATATTGGTATCGATAAGACCGTGACGATATTCAAAGCTCTCGGTCTTCTTGTTATACATATTGAAGCCCGTGATATCAGACGCCATAACGTCGGGCGTAAACTGCGCACGTCGGAAATCAAGCCCCGCCGCACGGCTGAGTGCCGATGCAAGTGTCGTTTTTCCGACACCGGGAACATCCTCTATAAGAACGTGACCGCCCGATATAAGCGCGCAAAGTAGAAGCTTACACTCGCGATCCTTGCCGGAAATTACCTTTTTGACCTCGTCGATTATCGAATTAAAGGTCGAAAAAGCATATTCATATTCGGTCTTCATTCCGTTTTCCATATTCTCCTCCAAATAAACAGTATTATCACTTATATATTATAACACATTGTTAAACTTTAGTAAATAGCGAATTTCACCTTGCAAAAGCCACTCGGCTGTGATAGAATTGTCATATCAAATTTTGCGAGGAAATAATGGTTACAGCAATAATTATAATCGCCGCACTCCTATTGATCGCGGCATCTGTCACAAGCTATTTCGCGAAAAAGACGTTCTCCCGCGGCGGCAAGGTATACGATCTCGACGAGGTTCTGAAGGACGAGCCGGAGCATCTTGATCGCATAAGCGAATGCAGAAAAGAGCTTGGCTCCTATATCGGAGAAAAGCATACCGTCACATCCTTCGACGGCTTGAAGCTCGTCGGACACCTTTACCGTGCCGAGCGTCAGACGAATAATTATATGATTTGTATGCACGGCTACCGTTCCGATTCGGGCGATTTTTCGGGAGCAGTCGGCTTCTTTATGAGCCAAGGCTACAACGTTCTTGCGATCGATCAGCGTGCACACGGCGAGAGCGAGGGAAAATGGATAACCTTTGGAGTAAAGGAGCGATACGACGCGCTTTCGTGGTGCAATTACCTGATAGAAAGCTTCGGAAGCGATGTAAAGATCATCCTTGACGGAATCTCAATGGGCGCGACGACCGTCCTTCTGGCATCGGAGCTCGACCTTCCGAAAAATGTAAAGGGCGTGATCGCTGACTGCGGCTTCACCTCACCGTGGGATATAGTAACAGAGGTTGCAAGACGCGATATGCATATACCGAAATTTCCTCTTCTTTACCTTATGCGACCGACGGTAAGGCTGCTCTGCGGCTTCGGACTGAAGGAGGCTTCGACGGTGGATGCAGTCAAGAAAAGTAGCCTCCCGATCCTCTACGTTCACGGATTGGCAGACGATTTCGTGCCGCATGAAATGAGCGTGAGAGCGTACAGCTCCCGCCCCGAAAACAGCCGACTCGTCAGCGTTGAAAACGCCGCGCACGGTCTGAGCTACATCGTCGACGAGAAGAGATGCCAAAAGGAGCTTGCATACTTCTTGAATGAAGTGACCGAAAACGGACGTTATTAAAGAATAAAGATCCGCATAACGCGGATCTTTATTTTTTATAGGCGAGGCCAGACAACGCCCCGACGCTTCGCCGCGTTCTTAGGCTCCCTCCGGGAGGGGGCTCCGCCGTAGGCGGTGGAGGAGCCCGCGCAAAAACGATGTTACATCCCTTTGATACACGGTTGCTTCGCAACCTACACCTCATCCGTCGGCTTTGCCGACACCTTCCCCTGAGGGGAAGGCAAGATAACGCCCCGATGCTTCGCCCGAAAATTATTCATTATTCATTATTCATTATTCATTATTCATTATTCATTATTCATTAAAAAAGCTCCACCCGAAGGTGGAGCTTTTCCATTTCGTTATTACTCTCCGAAGGGATTGAAGCCCGGGAAGCTAA
>JAZQGR010000105.1:0-17120 GCA_045540115.1 Eubacteriales bacterium | reverse complement strand
ACACCCTCCCCAAAAAATAAAAAACACAAAAAAAAAAAAAACCCCGCCCCCAGGGGGGGTCGCGTTTTTTTGCGTCCATAAGACCTATTAAGGTCTTTTTTCTTTTTTGTTTTTCATCAATCTGCTCACGGCGAACACACCTCCGCCGAGAAGCCCGGTCACAAGCACGAGCATAAGGAGGGTAAATTCCCAGGTGTCGGTAAACGAGGTCGGGATGTTGTACTTTTTCGCGTGAGCCTTTGCGACGTCATTTCCGTTAAGCACGAAGCGAAGGCGCTCACAGCCCATAAAAGCGTCGGTGCCGATGTGAGTAAGCCCCTTCGGTATCTTCACCGTTCCAAGCATCGTGCAGCCCTCAAAGGCAAAATCGTCAATGCTCTCAAGGTCAGACGGAAGCTTGAGCGTCAAGAGCGCCTTGCAGTCACGGAACGCCGAGCGGCCGATAAAATTACCGCCCTTTATCACGACCTTTGTAAGATTCGGGCATTCGGCAAAGGCGTATTCACCTATCGACGTTACGCTTTTCGGGATCCGCACCTCGGTTATGACCATATCGCCGCGACAGGTCTGCGAGGCGATCTTAGTAACCGGGAGCCCGTCTATCTTTTCGGGTATGTCCATAACCGACCCCGCCGCGTTGAAGCCCTGAATTATTACCTCTCCGCGCTCGACGGTATACATAATGCCGCCGTCGGTCTCGAGAACCTCGGCTCCCGCAGTTATCGGCAGGCATAATATCACAAGCAGAAATGCAAAAAATACAGATATTATCTTCTTCATAAATCTCTCCGAAATATTCATTATAATCATTTTACCACATTATCCGTCCAATAACAACACCGTGACCGATAATTTACAAAAAAGTCTTTATTTGCCTCCGAATAAATTATTTCTCGCCCCCAAGTCCCGACCGTTTTTTCATAGTGGAAGGAATATAATAAATACACAAACAATCTCCGCAAAAAAACGAAAGGGGTTCCCAAAGGGGAAAGATTTTAAAATTTTGCTCCGCAAAATTTTATCGGTTTGCCCCTTGGCATACTTCTTTGGTGTAGGTTTGCAAAGCAAAACTACTCGTTTCATTGCACGAGCAAGAAAGGTGAGAAATGAGATAATATGCAAACTCTGTACGCCGATATATTATTCCTCGTAAACTTCACAATGGACTTCCTCACCCTCTTCGTCACCGCATCAATCATGCGCAGAAAAGTGTCCGTCACACGCCTGTGCATAGCCTCCGCGATCGGAGGCATCTACGGCGTCGCGTCGGTGTTTATGCAAGGCATACTCTTAATTAACATTATCATAAATCTCGCCGTTTCATATCTTATGTGCCTCATCGCCTTCAAAAAAAGAACACTTCCCTGCTACGCGTTATTCTACGGAACGGGTTGTCTGCTCGGCGGCGCGATGACAGCGTTTTTCAGCTTTATGAACGGCTTAAATTCCGTTTCCACGGAGAGCTCCGCTCCTCCCGGAAAAATACCGCTCGGCTGGATGGCAGTAAGCGCCGCGATAATCGGTGCATCTGCCATCGCGGGCGGACGAATGGCAAAAAGAAAGCGTTCAATCTCACCCTGTCGGCTTGCAGTGGTAACTCAGAAGGGCGCCTTCGTCTTTGAAGGGATCACCGACACGGGAAATCTGCTGACCGATCCGATGAGCGGGAAGCCCGTCGTTATTCTTCAAAAGTCGCAATTCCTTTCGCTATTGCCCGACACACTTATTCCGATATTTGAAACGAGCGACGCTGAAGCTCTCACAGGGCTCTCCTCCGAGCATTTAAGGTCTGTCAGGCTGATCCCGTCAAGCTCGGTCGGCGGCGACAAGCTGCTATTTGCATACCTGCCGAAGAAAATGACCGTCGACGGCATCGAGGTATCGGCTCTCATCGCAATGGGAGACGAAAACGGATACGGCGGATATCCCTCTCTCGTTCCCGAAATTCTCAAAAATTGAGGTGAAATTATGAAAATACTTTCTATCGTAAAGGAAGCGCTCAGGCGCCTGCTTAAAAGGAAAAACGGAGTTTTTTACATAAACGGTCCCGAAACTCTCCCTCCCCCGCTTTCACACGAGGAGGAAGCGGATATCATTTCACGTCTGAATACCGAGCCTTCCCTACGCTCGGTGCTTGTTGAACGCAATCTGCGCCTCGTCGTATACATTGCAAAGAAGTTCGAGAACACAGGCACCGGCATCGAGGATCTCATTTCGATAGGAACTATCGGGCTTATCAAGGCGATAAACACCTTCAACGCCGAAAAGAACATAAAGCTCGCCACCTACGCCTCGCGCTGTATCGAAAACGAAATTCTGATGTACATAAGAAAAACCTCGCGCACACGCCTTGAAATGTCGATAGACGAGCCGCTGAATACCGACTGGGACGGAAACGAGCTTCTGCTATCCGACGTGCTTGGCGGAGATGAGGACACAGTATATCGAAACATGGAAACTGACGAGGACAAAAAGACAATAGAAGAAGCGCTGTCAAAGCTCTCGGAGCGCGAGCAGACGATAATTAGACTCCGCTTCGGTATGGACGGCAAGGATGAGCTGACGCAAAAGGAAGTCGCCGACATGCTCGGCATCTCACAGTCCTACATTTCGCGCCTCGAAAAGAAAATAATATCACGTCTCCGCAAGGAAATAGAAACGAAGATATAGTAGCGTATGGCTTTCTTTCTCATAAACTGTAATGGGGAAACCTAATCTGTTAATAAGAAAGGAAGTAACAGTATGACTGAAAAGAATATCCTGCTTATCGGCGGCGACCTAAGGCAGCTCCATACGGGGAACGAGCTGATAAAGCACGGATACAAGATATATCATTATGCTCTCGATACCTATAAAGAAAGCTGTGAGCTTATACCGACGCTCGAAAATGCCGATGCGATCCTTCTCCCCGTTCCGATAGCACGAGGCGACTACATGAATTTTCCGCTTTCCGCTTTGAAGCTCACGCCTCGCGTTCTCGCTTCCGATATCGTCAAAAGCGCAAAAGCGAGCGCCGTGGTGTTCGGTGGCAAATTTTCGCCCGATATGAAAGCGGTTTTCGATAAAAGCGGAATCAAATACCACGATCTTTGTGAAAACGAGACCTTCAATTACCTTAACGCCGTCCCGACCGCCGAAGGCGCAATTGCCCTCGCAATGGGCAACACTCCCGTAACGATTGACGGAAGCCGTTGTCTCGTTCTCGGCTACGGAAGGATTGGAAAAGCACTCTCCCGCCGTCTGACGTCCCTTGGCGCAACGGTAACTGTCGCCGCGCGAAAGGAAAGAGACCGTGCAGAAGCAATGAGCGAGGGAATGTTTTCCCTCGACTATCCTGATCTCCACACGATAATGGCGGAGCTCGACGCGGTTTTTAACACCGTTCCGTCGACGGTTCTGAGCGAAGAAATGCTTTCGCATCTTCGTGACGGAGTTCCCGTCATTGAGCTCGCCTCAAAGCCGGGCGGGATCGATTCTGTCGGAGCGATCCGTTACGGAACGCGCGTTATTTCCGCTCAAAGCCTGCCGGGACGCGTCGCGCCCGTTACGGCTGGAAGAATAATCGCTCGCTGTGTTCTTGACAAAATGTCGGAGGGAAAGCTATGATAGGCTACGCCTTCTGCGGCTCGTTCTGTACCTTCGACCGCTCGATATCGGTTCTCAAGGAGCTTGTTCACGATTACGATGTTCTGCCAATCATGAGCCATAATGCAGCCTCGACCGATACACGCTTCGGAAAAAGCGCGGATTTTATAAGAAAGATAACCGATATCTGCCGCCGTGATCCCGTTCTTACAATAAAGGACGCCGAGCCACTTGGTCCTTCGCGCCCTCTCGACGCTCTTATAATTGCCCCCTGCACGGGAAACACCTTGGCTAAGCTCGCAAATGGAATCACCGATACTCCCGTCACAATGGCAGCAAAAGCGCATCTAAGGCAAAGCAGACCGCTTCTCATTTCGCTCGCCACAAATGATGCGATGTCGGCAAATCTCAAAAACATCTCAACGATGCTCGAAAAGAAGGGCGTTTTCTTCGTTCCGATGAAGCAGGACGATTATCTGAAAAAGCCGCACTCCCTCGTTTCGGAATTTGAAATGATCCCCGAGTGCCTTGTTTCCGCCCTGAACGGAAGGCAGGAAAGACCTCTGTTTAAATAAAAAATCAGGCGAAAATTCGCCTGATTTTTTATTTATCTTCTGTAATTATTTCTTGTCTGACTGCTTCTGCTCTGCGAGCTTCTGCTCTGACCGTTTCTTGCCTGATTTGTTCTCGAGCGCGAACGGCGACGACGGTTTCTGCGACTTTCGACATAGACCGCACCGACAATAAACACCACGATCACAAGAAGAACCGCAATAAGCGCGAAGAGGAATATCTTTCCGAGGTCAAGAACTCCGCCGAATGCAGTGCTCTTTCTTCTCTCGGTAGTTTCGACGGGATCGGTCACGGGCTTGGTAGTACCCGGGGTAGTATCGGGGGGAGCAGTAGTGCTTCCCTGCTGCATTGCAAGATACTCGGCGTAAGTGACCTGATTGTTTTCAACGTTTCCACAGCCCTTACAGGTGCGCTGGCGAACACCGTCAACGTTGACGGTCGGTGTGCTGAGCCAAGACCAATCTCCGTATTCGTGCGCGCCGGTTGCGGGAATAGGTGTATCCTCAACAGCGACTCCGCAAATCGTACATACGACCTTATCGTAGCCGTCCTCTCCGCAGGTTGCATCCTTATGCTCGGGAGTCGTAGTCGCGTGCTCACACTGACCGCTCTTTATCTCGAGGATCATTTCCTCAGCAGCGGAAAGGTCTCCGCAGGTGACAGTGATGCTCTTCTCGTTAAGAGAAAGGATCGCATCTGCTCCGTGCTTCGGCGTAACGGTTATTCCGTACTGTTCGAACTTATCCTTACCTATCTTCGCGTCGGAGGCAACCGCAAAATCAACCGTGATCTCCATCTTGGAAAGATCGATGGTCTCACCCTCGGTATAAGAGAGCGTCGGCTTCTTTGTGACCGAAATTCCGACTATACCGTCGGGAGTTACCGAAACCTTATCCGATTCATCGGAGGAATAGTTACCCGTCTCAGTATTTTCGAGAGAAGCGGAGCTTGCCGTAACAGTAACGTTATACTTCTTTCCAAATTCAAGATCCTTTATCGTACCCTGAAGCTTCGAGGAAGGAATGTCCTCGCCGACGGGATTGCCGTCCTTGTCATATATCTTGATTATGTAGGTACCGACGGTATCCTCAAGGTTCTTATCGGTTATCTTGTAGCTGACAGTGCCCGCGATCTTGTCGACCGTAAGTTCAATACTCGGCGTGAGAAGCTTTCCTCTGTAATTGCAGGGCGCGGATGTTGCCGCGTCGCTGTCCTTGTAAAGGTCGCTATCCGACTTTGCAACAACGCTGAAGGTATAAGCACCGCCGAAATTGTTCTTTATAAGCATCGAGAGATCATACTCGGTTCCCGTCGCGGTAAGCGGCTTGCCGAGCGGCTCATCGTCCTTATACACCTGAATAACGTAGGAATCGGCGTTTTCAACCGCGTTCCACTTTGCCTTATAATCGGAGGATGATATCGAAAGGCCCTCAGGCTTCGCGAGCTTTTTCACAAGCGCAACGTCAAGGGAGGAACGGGTTACGTTGGTTATGATATCAAGATTTGCATCTCCGCCCTCGGTTCCCTCGGCAATATAGATTTCCTTGCCGCTTCCCTCGACCGCATCTGCCTTGACCTTGATCGATATTTCAAACTTCAGCACACCGTTATCGGTAACTGTCGGGTTCTTTCCCGTTGTTCCGTCCTCTTCGCTCGCGACCTCGATCTTGATCTGTCCGTCGGTCTGCTTTGCGAAGGCTTCCCATTTTCCGTTCGTAAGCTCGGGCATTTTCACAGTAATGCTCGATGCATCGAAAAATGCGGTATCATACTTGACAAAAACGGTAAGGCTGGCAAGCCCGCTTGCATAATCGTCGGGCGATGACGACGGGATATTGATATCCTTGACCTCGACCGTGTACTTTACGGTATCGCCCGCCGCAACTGCCGTTGCACCGCTGATATCGACCTTAAAGCCCGGCTCTGCTCCCGATGCGGAAAAAGCAAAGAGAAGCGATACGAGCATCAAAGATAAAACTGCCACTAAAACCTTTTTCATACTAATCCTCTTATATTCTTTTACTCAAAAATATTATAGTTACCAAAAACATGGCGTCTTACTCGCTGATAGTCAACGGGACGAACATCGCTTCCTCCCGAAACGCAAGCCGCCTCGAAATACGCGCCGTCAATATCGTAGTTACCGAAAACGTATCTTCTGATTCTCTGATAGTCGTTTGAGTCAACGCGTCCGTTTCCGTTCACGTCTCCGAGAATGACGACCGTAACGCTATGCACCTTTTCATCTCCGTGCATAAGGCAGATCGTATACCCTGTACCGATAAGCGCATCGGAGGAGGTCACCTCGACGCCGCTGCCGTTGAACACCTTTATGTGCTCGTTGTTTTTAAATCGGGAAAGGAGTGCTTCAAGTGTCGTTTCCTCAACAACTCCTCGCAGCCTTTCTCCGTCTATCTCATAACTGCTGTCGGCTTCAAGCTCAAGCGCTCTCGGCTTTTCAAGAACCGTAAGCGTCAGCTCCTTGCCCTCTGAGACAAGCTCGCCAAGGAGCGTCGCCTTGACCGTTATCGGGAAGGATCCAAACTGCGTCGGCGTACCGCACAGCGTTCCGTCGGGATTGAAAGTAATACCGCTCGGGAGCGTTCCCTCATAGGTGTAGACGAGAAACTCATCGTTGCTTCCGACTATCTTATGAGAATATTCATACCCCATAACTGCCTCCGGCAGAGACGAGGTCGTTATTACGGGAGGGCTAAGCTCCTTACCTTTATGCGCGATCGTTCCGTTATTGACCGTTGGCGAAAGGAATTCGCTTCCGTTATTCAGCTGATAGGCGTAGAATCGGACGCTGATATCTCCGCTTCCCGTAACCTTAAAAGTCACCGTGCAAAGCGAAGAAACCGTCCCCGTCACGCTATCGCCCATAATGATGATACCGTATGCACCCTCATTTTCACCCGAGACCGCCTTTTCGGCGTTTGCCGTCTCACCATTATAGGTCGCGCCTATGTAAGTAAGGTTGTCCGTCGGAGCAAAATATAAGGTTCCGAACGAGAATCCCGAGCTTTCATCGACCGACACGGTATAAGTTACCGTATCGCCAAGCGTTACCTCACTTCCGTTCGGCAGGCTTGAAGAAAAAGAAAAGACAATTTCGTCCGCCGCAAAAACGGTCGGCACCGACAAAGCGATCATAATGACCGACAAAACAACGGCTATTACACGTTTTATGTTCATGTATTGTCCTCCTTTTTTCCTTGATATATTATTATAACATTTTGTGTCGCATTTTGTCAATAAGTGCCGCGCTTCTAATTTTTTCTTATATGTAAATATATTTCAACTTTCATTCATTTATGAAAAAAACGCCCGAGGGCGTTTTTTAAAGATTATTAAGCTCATCGTAACGCTTTACAGTCACGTTTTTACGATAATAGGAGTTAAGGATCCCGAACGGAATGATAAGGCTGAGATAAACGAGCTTCTGCTTGCAGCCAAACCTTTCACATTTCGGCGCGAAAAGCATCGTCGGAAAAAGCTTGAAATAGTATTTGTAGAAGCGCATACCGATACCGAGCTCCTTTTTGAGCACACGCGCCTTGGTAATGCTTCCGAAAAGCTGCTCGAGCGCCGCTTCATAAGCCTCACAAATTCCCGCTTTTTTGTAAATATCCCTTATATGCTCTCTATAAATATCCAGAACGCAGAGCTTCCTCTTTGAGAACTTCGCATTCATTATTGTAGGAAGCTCGGGATTTTTTCTGTAATAATAGAGCTTGGAGCCGTTGAAGGCAACCTTTTCGATACTCTCAAGGATATAAGGGAAAATATGAGTATCCTCGTAATAGATGCCCTCCTTGAAGCGAAGAGACGAAAATATTTCTTTTTTATAAAGCTTACCCCATGCCTCGGTACGGTCGTATGCACGCTCGGAAATCAGAAGCTCACGTGCGGAAACGGTTTTCACGCCGTCAAGCAGCTCGGCTTCGCCTATATCGCAGTCATTTTCAAAGATTTTGAACATACAGACCGACATATCGGCTTCCGATTTGACGATCGTGTCAAGCAAGACCGAGATCATAGACGGATCGATCATATCGTCGCTGTCGACGAAGGTAATGTACTCGCCCGTCGCATACTCAATACCGGTGTTTCTCGCCGCGGACAGTCCGCCGTTTTCACGGTGAACGACCTTTATACGGCTGTCAGTCCCCGCAAGCTCCTCGCACATCGCAGGACAGCTATCGGGGCTGCCGTCGTTTACCAATATCACCTCAATATCGGTATAGGTCTGCGCAAGTATACTGTTCACGCAAGCGTGAAGCGTTTTTTCGACCTTATATACAGGCACTATAACCGAGATCTTCTGCATCTTTCACCGTTTCCTTGTGTATTCAATAAGCGCTTTTTTAAGCTCTCCGTAGCGTGGAAGTATCGGAGTCCTGTCGTAATGACCGACGCCGCCGTACATTTTGCCGACAAGTGCTTCCGCCTCGTCAACACTCCTTACGAATTTTATATATAAAAGGTGCTCAAGCATCTTATACGACTGCTCTACCTTATGATTGTAATTTCCGAACACGATACACGGCGTCTCGGCAATAGCCGAAAGGATCATTCCGTGGAGACGGTCGGTAATGATGAGACCTGCCTCCGAAAATTCGCGTATCTTATCCGCAACGGTAAGCCTCTGACGGCGCTGAGTCGCCTTCTCAAATTCCGCGATTGTATCCGTGTTTTTCCAAGCTATGCCGCGCTCCTCAAGGCAGGAAGCGATCCTTTCCTTGTCGGTCTGCGCCATCGTTCCCTCGCGATCGCGTCGGAAGCAAAGGAGCGCACCGCTCACTTCATTCTTCTTCACGCCGAATATATCTCTGCTCAGGTGCATAACGATATCGGGAGAAAAAATAACGTTCGCCTTCGGGAACATTTTTTTCGCCCTTTCAAGCGATCCCTCATCGCGCAGAGCAACAGTCAGCTTCTTATGCTTTCCGAATATCAAAGAGGTCTTTTCCGCTTCCCTTTCGCCCTCCTCGTCGGGAGTATAGTAGATCGTTTGCGGGAAAATGACCGAAGGGTTTTCGGGAAACTCCGAAATAAAGGTTCTTCTTACCCTCTCCTCAAATTCGTACACGTTTCCGAGGTTTCCGCCGCCGATATAGCAAATCAGCGTGCTCTGCTTGATCGTCTTCTTCAGCATCGGAAGATTTTCGTAAGCCTCCTCCCCTGTCAGGGCAACACAGCTGATGCCGCAGCTTTTCAAAAACGCCTTTTCAGCGACACCGATCGCCATATCTCCGATGTTCGAGTGATCGGGAAGACCGATGATAATAGCATCTTTATTTATTTTTCTTCCGATTCCGCAGATCCGCACTCGCAACCTCAGCTTTTTGATGCTTCGGCGCAAAAAACGAACCGCTTTTCTGATTAAGCTCATAAATTCCCACTTACTCTTGCAATAATTTGTCCTTCGTATTCCTGTCCGACCGTTTCATCGGACACGGTATGACCGCCTTCCGCTTCGTTCGTATATTTTCCGGGAATAGCGGTGCGCATTTTCACGCCCGCCTTAAACCATTCGTACTCGTTGTCGATATGACCGATATCGAGCGCCTGATAACCGAGCTTGCTGAGGTCGGACGCGATTACCGTCGCGGTCGGCCCGAGAGCAAGGAGTATAAGCGCGTCCCTCGGCACGAGCCTGCAGGCAGTATCGACGATCTCGGCACGTGACGAAAAGGCATCCGTCGAGGGGGCAAGTATTCTCTTTACCGAAGCGGCGTTGTCAAACAGGTCGTTTCCTACGCCGAGGCGCGTTTTTTCGCCCTCTATAACGTACACCTCGCGGTTTTCCCAAAGTGAGCAAAACATCGGAAAGATCTTTTCCGCGTGTTTTGAACTCTTCATCGCAATATACGGACGCGTTATCTGAGAATTTCCGAACGTCTTTTTTCTGCACTTTTCCTTCAGAAGCCTGCATATTCTTTTCTGATTGTCGTTTTCGAGCGACCAATCACGCCAGAAGTCTCTCGACTGACGGTTTCTGCCGCGAAAGGTGTTGAAGGTTCCCGGCAGGCAGACAAGCATCTTCTCGTCATCGCTCAGAAGAACCTCGCGCAGAGCCGAGGAGATCTCTTCCGAGCTTTTCTGAAAGCCGAGATTTTTCTTTGAAAATATCAGCTCAAACTCCCCGTCGCCGTACCTTGCGATCGAGCAACGGTTTTTCTTGATATAAGAGATCGTTTTCTCGGCGCTCATGATGTTGAGACGGTAACGGAGCCTGACGCCGAAAAGCTTCAGCGCCTTATAAGTATTCAGATAGAGCTCTGAAAATACAGCAGATTTTTTACCGAAAAAGCTCATCTTATTCTTCCGTCTCGATTTTCGGGAACATAATATGTCCCCAATATCTTGAGTTCCAATTCATACGGTTGTTCGCGTCTCCCTGAGTTTTCTCAAAGGTAAACGCGTTTTCAACCACGTCGTGAAGGGTGTTTCCGCCAAATTCATTTACAGAATAAACTATGAAGTTAACCATATACTTGCCCGGCGCAAGCCATTCAAGGTCAAGATTCAGCTTTATGCTTCCCTGACCGAGCGCGGTCTTTACACCGGGAGCCGTAGTCGCAAGACCAACGATATTTCCGTCGATCGAATGAACAGTCATACGGAACGCGAGCTTTTCAAAGGTCTTGCCCGTCTTGTAGTCAAGACCGATACATGCCTTCTCATTCAGCCCGTAAACGAAATTCTTTCTGTCACCGGGGTAGACCTTTTCAAGTCTTATCGCATCGTCGAGCATATATCCGGGATTTCTCGGTTCGGCACAAGGATTCTTGGTGCCGCTCTCGTTTCCGTTGTCGATATATATTCTGATTCCCTCCTCGACGTCGCCGTCGTAGACCAGCTTGCCCTTATTGAGAACAATAACTCTGTCGCAAAGCTGACGGATGGTATTCATATTGTGCGAAACGTAAAGGACGGTCTTACCCTCCTCCTTTGCCGACTGACGCATTTTGGTAAGGCACTTATTCTGGAACGCCATGTCTCCGACGGCAAGCACCTCATCCATAATAACTATCTCTGAATCAAGGTGAGCCGCGACCGAAAAGGCAAGCTTGACGTACATTCCCGATGAATATCTCTTGACGGGGGTGTCTATGAACTGTCTGACTTCCGAGAAATCGATGATCTCCTCGATCTTCTTATCGATCTCCTTCTTCGTCATACCGAGGATAGCGCCGTTCATATAAATATTCTCGCGTCCCGTCAGCTCGGGATGGAAGCCCGTTCCGACTTCGAGCATCGAGGCAACTCGACCATTCAGCGAAATTTTTCCCTTGCTCGGACCCGTAATACGGGTTATAAGCTTGAGCAGAGTACTCTTACCTGCACCGTTTTTACCGATGATACCGACAGCCTCTCCCTTTTTCACCTCAAAGGATATTCCCTCGAGGGCAAGGAATTTCTCATTCGATATTGGGCGCTTCTTTTGTCCGATCTTTGCCGTCGGATCCTCTTTTTTGCGCATACGCGCAAACAAACGCTGAAGGTCCTCCTTGAGCGTCGTTCCTCCGATGGCACCGAGGCGGTACTGCTTTGAAACGTTTTCTACGCGAAGCATTATATCACTCATAGTATTCCGCCTCCTTATACAGTATCCGCAAAGTTCTTCTCAATGCGGTTAAAGAGCAAAAGTCCGAAGAAAGCGACAAGGATCGTCACAGCCCAGCCTACAGCATAATAAACGGGATCGAAATATCCGACTCCGAAAACTCCGTATCTGAAGGAAAGAATCGCGGGTGTAACAGGGTTAAGGCTGTAAATACCGACGTATTTCGGAGCATTCGCAAGAATTAGCCCAAATCCGTACGCAACGGGAGTCGCGTACTGCCAGAGGTTAAGTCCGAAGCCTACCGCCATTGCAAGGTCACGGTATTTCGTCGTAAGCGCAGATACGATTATGCCGACGCCCGTTGAAAGGATCATCAGCTGAAGAATTGAAAGCGGAACGAAGATAAGGTGATACGAGAAAACAAACTCCGCACTTCCGTTTATAATACAGACGATATATGTAATTATGAACATCGCAAACTGAATACCGAAGGATATCAGGTTGGATATCGCCGTAGATATCGGCATCGCGATACGCGGGAAATAGACCTTTCCCATAATGTGCGCATTCGCGGTAAACGTGTGGCTCGTTGCCGAAACGACCGAAGCGAAATAGCTCCAGAGTATCGTACCGCTCATATAGAATAAGAATGACGGGAGCTTGATATTCGCCGCGCCGAGAGTATCGGCGGTAGTCAGATTTGCAAGACTTCCGAATATTATCGTATATACGACCGTTGTAAAGAGCGGCTGTATTATCGCCCAGAGCGGACCGAGTATTGTCTGCTTGTATTTGGACACAAACTCTCTTTTGACGAAGAGAAGTATCATATCCTTATACTTGAGCGTTTCTTTAAGCTTCAGGTCGAATACTTTTTTGTCTGCCGAAACAACCGTTTTAAACTCGGTGTTATCGTTTTTACGTTCAGCCATTATTTTAACCTTTCCCGATATTTGCCGATCGGCTTATACCTTTTTTCTTACTGATCTGTATCCCTTTACACCAAGGTAACGGAAAAGACGGTATTTCAGCTTTTCCTTTGTGCTCGGCGAGTGCTTGATAAGGAACTTATAGTGCTTTTTGAACTCCCTGACGGCATATTTTTCAAGCTCCTTCGGGAAGTCGCTTCTTCTGCACGCCATGAGTATTTTATCGGCGGCAACGCTTCTTGCCCTGTATTCAAGCTCGGTGTCGCCCTTTTCACGGTAAAGCTCGGCGTGGTCGCTGTATATGTCGCAGTGAAGCTTCAGCTCCCTCTCAACCTCCTCGGTATGCATTATGCTTCCGGTTCTCTGACGGTAGTAGTATCCGCTGTACGGGAATATTACGAATTTTTTCGCGTCGTAGTAAAGGTACGGCATAAGGTGAAGATCCTCATAGATGATGCCCTCTTTATACCGTTTGCCCTCGTATATTTCCCTTTTTGCAAGCTTTGCGCAGGGTGAGGCGATGACTGCGTTTGCGCCCTCCTCTCCGTCTCTTGCCATAAGCGCATCTCGACCGCTCATAACCCGCTCAAGCGCGGGAGGTCTCTTATAAAGGAGCTCACCCTCCTCGGTCACATAATTAAGACCGCTTGCTACAACGTCGGCGCCCGTGCTTATAAGCTTATCGTAGTGTATCTTTATCATATCGGGCTCAATAATATCGTCGCTGTCGACCGACATTATATATTCACCCGTCGCGTTATCAAGCGCGGTATTTCTCGCGTGGCTGACACCGCCGCGGGAGCCTCTTATGACCTTTATTCTGCCGTCCTTCTCAGAAAGGCGCTCGCAAATATCAGCCGTCGAATCGGAGCTTCCGTCGTCGACGACGATTATTTCAATATTCGTATAAGTCTGTGCCAAAACGCTTTCCACGCATTCACCGATGAATTTCTCTACGTTATATGCGGGAATTATGACCGATACCTTTTCCATATTAATCCTCTTCAATAAACGAATATATCTTCTCGACCTCTGAGCAATTGCCGTAATCCGTGCTCATACAGTTTTCGGAAAGCGTCATCATAAGCTCGCCGTCAAAAAGCAGAGCGGCAATTCCCGCGGCACAGGCGCGGTTTTCAAGCGGAACGATTATTCCGTCGAAGCCGTCCTTCAGCTGGCTCTTTGCCGTTGGGAAATCGGTTATCACAACGGGCTTGCCGAGTATCTGTGCTTCAAGCACGGCAATTGCCTTGCCCTCGTATAAGCTCGGCTGAGCATAAACGTCGCAGGCGTCAATATACGGATAGGGATTCGCCTTTGATCCAAGGAGAATTACCGTGTCCTCCATGCCGTACCTTGCAATATTGTCGCGTATCTTCTGCTCCTCGGTTCCGCTACCGATAATGTACCAGCGGAAATCCGCGCCAATATTTTTCATTTCTGATGCAATTATCGGAACCGATACGAAATTCTTCTGCTCGTGAAGCCTTCCGACCGAAACGATAACGGGCTTGTCCGTCTTTATCTCATCCTGTACCTCAAGCGCCGATTTGCGGATCGCATCCGGTGAGTAGATATTATCAATGCGAATGAGCTTGTCACCGAGCGTCGGGAACTTCGTCAAAAACGCACGGCTGACCGACTCGGATATCGATACGATGCCATCATATCTTTCCCACATCTTCGTCTCCGACTCGGTATCGAAGTCGAGGTAGGAATAGTCCGTGTGTATCCAGGCGAGCTTCTTCTTGCCGTTACACTTTTCTATTCCGAAATAGTGAGGTGTGAGGAAGCTGATAACGAGATCGTATTCGGTATCCGAAATTTTCGGCATATATTTTTTCGTGTACTTATGACTGTACTCGATCTCAACGCCGACGGGATTAATAAGGTTATGCTTTTTTGTAAACGCCTTTGCGCGCATTTTCCCGACAAAACGCCCGAAAGCAACACCAAAGCAGCCCTTTTTAATAACCTCTCCGATCGGCACACCGAGGCAAGTGTACTGCTTTATCTCGGGGAGCAGATTCACGCCCTCGGGAATGAGGTCGAAAAGCTCGCCGTCATGCTTCATCAAGAACAGATCGACCTGATATTCACTTTTATCGAACGAAGAAAGAAGCCCGATAAGCGCTCTTTCCGCGCCGCCTATATACATCGCGTGCGAAAGGACAAGTACCTTTTTCATTTCTTTTTCCTTTTCAAAAAGTCGAGACAATGCTCACCGAAGGTTCGGCGGAGCTTTCTCGTTATCTTAACGCGGAAGCGTACCCAGCCGTTTATCCAGCTTGACGAATAATGGTGGATAGACACAGTCTTATCGGTTATGGTAAGAATACCCGTTGAGTAGAACATCGGACACATATACTCCGACGGTAAAATTCTTATATTGCCGGGGAGAAGCTGATCCTTGTTTTCCTTTTCAAAGCCATATTTATAAAGCGAACGCGTATTGCGAACGGGACAGGGTGTAAGATCGAAGCTTCCGTCCTCCTTGACAAACGCCTGACCCTCGTAGTCGTCCATCATCGTCTTGACAGCCGCATTTCCCTGCTCTGCGCCGAAGCCGAGACCTGATGCGACGGTTATTCCGTCAGACTCGATAGCGAAAAACGCCTCGTGCTCGAGCAGAAAATCTATATTCTTTATGACCTCAACGTCGGTATCAAGATAGATCCCACCGTTTTCATATATGATCTTCAGGCGAGCGTAGTCGCTGACAAACGCCCATTTTTTCATTTCATACGCCTGCCTTACGTAAAGCGGGCAGGAGTCAATATCGAAATTCTTCTCATTCCAGAGAACGATCTCGTAGTCGGGGCAGTATTTTTTCCAGCTTCGCAGACACTTTTTACCGAGACGCGGAAGCGGATTACCGCCAAACCAAACGTAATGTATCTTCTTAGGTATCATTTCATTACCTCGACAGTTTTTCTGACGACCTCATTACGGTCAAAATTCTTTTCAACGTGCGCGCGTCCTCGCTTACCCATCTGTTCTCTTTCGCCCTTTGACATAAGGCATACGCGCTTCATTGCTTCATAAAGCGCCTCGCTGTCACGGACAGAACAAACAAGCCCACTCTCGCCCGGAATAACGGTCTCACGGCAACCGTAAACGTCAGTCGTAACAAGCACTCGCCCGATTGCCGCGCCCTCTAAAAGCACGTTTGACATTCCCTCGTGATATGACGGCAAAACGACCGCATCACACGATTTATAAAGCGATGCAACGTCGTTTATAAACCCGAGATAGTTAATAACTCCATCCTCGTGAAGCTCGTTTACTACCTGCTCGTAAGAATCCTCGAATATTCCCGCAACGTGCAATTCGAATTTGTCACCGAGCTCGCTTTTCAGCTTCTTCGCCGCGTAAAACAGCTCGTCTACACCCTTCTCCTTCATGATTCGGCCGACGAACGCAAATCTTACCCTGTCACCCTCAGGCATCGGAGTAAGCGGAAAAGCATCAAGATCGACACCCGCGCCGCTGAACACAACGGCTTGATCCTTTTTTATGATCTTCTTATTCACGAAAAGATCGCGGTTGCCATCGTTTTCAAAGAAAACGGCGTTCGCCTTTTTTGCCGCCGCACGGTACATGGCAGAAACAACGGTTTTGAGTCCCTTTCGGTAAAAGGCACTTCCAAGTCCCTGAACGTGCAGATAATATGGCACGCCGAGCCTTCGGCAGGCGTAACCGCCGTAGATATTCGGCTTGATCGAGTATGTTATCACCGCATCGGGGGCAACCTCTTTTATTATCTTATTATACTGCTTGTAAAGCTTCAGGTCACTTATCGGATTTATTCCGCGTCGGTCGACGTCGGCATATACAATATCACAGCCGAGCTTAATCAGCTCCTCTTCCCCGCCGTGCGGCACACAAGCCGTCACAGACAAACTTTTAAGAAGCTCGCGCAAAAGCGCGCCACGGTAAATAACGAGCATTCCGCCGTTGTTTGATATTATTAGATAACGCATAGTAGCCGGAGCGCTCCTTCCCCGAATGGTATTTTTAGGCATACATTATTATTATATAATATAATAACTATATTGTCAAGACATAGCCTCGGCAGAAAAACAATGTTACATCCCTCTGGGACACCTCATCCACCGCAGACGCAGCGTCTGCGGTCCCCCTTCTCCCGCTGGAGAAGGTAAGATAACCTCCCGATGCTTTCGCCCGAAAATTATTCATTATTCATCAAAAAAGCACCTGCGTGAGCAGGTGCTTTTCCATTTTGTTATTACTCTCCGAAGGGATTGAAGCCCGGGAAAGAGAAGTCGCCGAGATTAAACTCGAAGCCGGAGCTTGTTATAACGTCTTCGTTTTCGAATACTACCACGGTCATGGTAGGCATTTCAAATTTCTTTTCCATTATACTTGCTCCTTTCTTAGTTAGCATTTGCTACTGCGTAGTCCCAGTCATAAAGTGCCTTGAGGAGATTGGTCTG
>JAZQGR010000104.1:0-9707 GCA_045540115.1 Eubacteriales bacterium | reverse complement strand
CGAAATGTCCAATACTTCACACATGTTTTCGAGAGAATATTCTTCAATGTGCATATTGATAAATATTACTTTCTCTCTCGTTGTGCCTTGAGGAAGGCTTGGTATTTTTTTAGGATTTCATAACGTTCCTTGTAGTCAATACCCTCATCGTTCTTCTTTGGTCTTCCGGAGCTGAATTGACGATGGTCCACAAGAACATCTTTTCCTTTCTTTGATTTGTATATCCAATTTTGAATTGTCTTTGGGGATATTCCATATTCTTCGCTTAATGCTGTTGTCGGAACGTATTCTTCAAAATACTTCTTTAAAATTTCTTCTTTGATTTCTTTTGAGTAGTTCTTAAACTTTTGTCCTTTTGTAGCCATAACTAAAACCTCCTATGGTACTATTATACCATAAGAGGTTTTGTCTTTTTTCTTTTTTGTGAACTATATGGGGTTCACTTCATTCGGCGTTCCTTTTATTTTTTATTATTCCGCTGCCGTCGTTTCGGGAGCAGTAGTTTCGGGAGCAGTAGTTTCGGGTGCGGGAGTTTCGAGCGGCGGGCGCGTTCCGGTCTTGAGAGTGACCGTTACGATGAAGCCGTTCATATTATCACCGCTTACAGTATAGGGGCGGTTTTCCGGTACGGGAAGTCGAAGTTCGCCCTCTACGGGTGCCTCGGTGTAATAGACCATATAGGTGTTTCCGTCTGCACATTCGAGCGTGTAGGCGTTAGTCGTTCCGATAAAATCGGTCGAAAGCTTAGTCAGGTACTCCTCAAGGCAAAGGTTGTTCTTATACATATACTCCGCGTGAGGCATACCTACGTAACGGAGCTGCCAGGGCTCTGCGTATCCTACGATCGACTTTTTATTGTTCGGCGCGCGGAAGATGAAGCCGTACTCGTGAGCGTGCTCCTTGAGCCACTGCGGCTCGGTCGCGGTCGTTATGTTGACCGTCTGCTTCGTTTCGGGATTGTAGCCGTTGAAGCGGAAGGTCGCGCCGCTGTGCCAGTCGCTCGCGCCTGCGGGAGTGTCGGTCAGCTTTCTGTCAAAGAGATCCTTTTGAGAATCGAAATCGTAGTACGCCTTGTTTACGTTCAGATAGGTATATCCCGTTACGAGATAAAAATCGTCCATCATCTGATTGAGCGCCACGATTGCCTCATATTTCAGCTCGTGTGTCGACTTCGAGATCTGATACGATTTATAGGTCGGACGGTTCTCATAAAGAGTGGCACGGACGCCCTCCTCCTTGAAGCCGTAAAGGTACTGCTCATTTATAAGCTGAAGCAGACCGATCTGCAATCCCGATCTGTCGGTATTCTTATAGGTCAGCTTGAGCGCGTTCGGGTCCTCAGTCGACTGAGGAGGATCGGTCTGACCGTTTCCGTCCGTCGTCGTATCCCCGTCCGTGCTCGACACAGGGGGATCGATATCCGGCTTTCCGCCTCCCTTTTTATCGGCGAAAAGCCCCGTTCCCGTGACCGACATGATGAATATCACCACGAATGCGATGAGTATAGCCGTCGCGATCATCACAAGTGCCGTGCGGAGCGGATTTGGCAAATTTTTATTTTTGTAGCTTCTGATCGGAGCGGAGCCGAAGCCGTTACCGTTGTTCATAGAAGTTCCCTTTCAGGTGATTATTTGTAGTTGGAGATGCTCTCGGAGATCTTAAGAAGCTTCTGAACTTCCTCGGTTCTCATATCGCAGAATGCCTTCATCTCTGCCTGTCTCTCGGGAGAGTAGTTCTTAAGTGCCTCGGGAGCAGACATACCGGGAGTAAAGGTGCTCTTATAGAGCTTATCGATAACGATAGCCTCCTGAATGTCGGTCGCTACCATCTCGCCGTCGCGTTCGCAGACGAACACATTTTCCTTGCCCTCAAGGAGGAAGTCAACAGCCGCAACGCCCATCTTTGCAGCAAGCACGCGGTCACGGAGCGTAGGCGAGCCGCCGCGTACGATATGCGCAAGGCGGGCGAACTTGGTCTCAACGCCTGTCTCGGTCTGGATGCGCTTAGCAAGACCCTCTGCGTAGTTATCAACGCCCTCTGCTACGATGACGATGAAGTTACGCTTGCCTGCCTCGCGTGCGACCTTGATCTTTTCAATTACGTTTGCTTCGTTATAGTTTGCGTCCTCGAGAACAACGACTGCCGTTGCGCCGAGAGCGATAGAGGTTTCGAGCGCGATGTAGCCCGCGTTTCTGCCCATAACCTCAACAACGTTACATCTTGCATGAGATTCACAGGTGTCGCGGAGGCGGTCAACTGCCTCGACAACGGTATTCATAGCGGTATCGTAGCCGATAGAGTTATCGGTGCAGGTGATATCGTTATCGATAGTTCCGGGGATACCGATGCAGGGGATTCCGTGCTTGCAGAGATCGGATGCACCTCTGAAGGTACCGTCGCCGCCGATGGTAACTATACCGTCGATGCCGAACTCGTGGCATGTCTCGACTGCCTTCTGAATGTATTCCTCCTGCTTGAATTCAACGCAGCGTGCCGAGTAAAGCACGGTACCGCCGATATTAAGGATGTTAGCTACGTCGTGGGGAGCGAACTTCTTTATGCTTCCCTTTCCTTCGATGAGTCCCTTATAGCCCTCGTAGATACCGTATACCTCGAGTCCCTTGTTAAGAGCGTATCTCGTTACGGCTCTGACTGCCGCGTTCATTCCGGGAGCGTCGCCGCCTGAGGTCAAAATTCCTATTTTTTTAAACTGCTTTGCCATTTTTATTCTCCTTTTGCCTACGGGCAATATAATTATTTCCAAATCATAGATATAATAATACATTTTATGTAAAAAATCAATATCAAAAGGGTAAATTTTCCGCTTAACGCAGATTTTTTACTCTTATATTATATATGGAAGCATTTTTTCAATTAGCTATCTTTACCAAATTGCCCTCAAAGTGTGTTACCCGAGGCTCAAAAAATGTGCAGACTGACAAAAATACGGTATAAATGAATATCTTATTGACAAAAATCAAAAAAGGTTGTAAAATAGACTATGTCTGGTAAAATGCTTATCCGACGACAAACAAATACCAAAGAAAAGGAGGTGCGGTATGCCAACTTTTAACCAGCTCGTTAAGCACGGCCGCTCGGAAAAGAACTACAAGTCGAAGTCCCCTGTTCTTCAGCACGGATTCAACACTCTTTCCGGTAAGCAGACCGATCTTAGCTCCCCGCAAAAGAGAGGCGTGTGCACAAAGGTAACTACCACGAGCCCTAAGAAGCCTAACTCTGCTCTTCGTAAGATAGCGAGAGTTCGTCTTACCAACGGTCTCGAGGCAACGACTTACATCCCCGGTATCGGACATAACCTTCAGGAACACTCGGTTGTCCTTATCCGCGGAGGAAGAGTACGTGACCTCCCCGGTGTACGTTACCACATCATTCGCGGTGCGCTTGACGCTCAGGGCGTTGCAAACCGTAAGCAGAGCCGTTCCAAGTACGGCGCCAAGAGAGGTAAGAAGTAATTCCAGCTCTCATCTCCTCTGCCGAAAGGTGATATTGTTCGGCGGAGATCGTTTGTTTGTCAGTTGAGAATATAAATTATTCCGATATCTGACGAGCACAAACGAAGAAATTTATTTTCGAGTACCTGTGATATCATATTATTAATGAAGGAGGGAAGTACAGTGCCGAGAAGAGGTCAGATATCAAAAAGAGACGTCCTGCCGGATCCGCTTTACAATTCCAAGCTTGTTACCAAGCTTATCAATAACGTAATGCTCGACGGTAAGAAGGGCGTTGCACAGAAGATCGTCTACGACGCATTTAAGGTTGTTGAGGAGAAGTCGGGAAAGAATGCTCTTGAAGCGTTCACTACCGCACTCGATAACATTATGCCCGTTCTTGAAGTTAAGGCAAGACGTGTAGGCGGTTCTACCTATCAGGTTCCTATGGACGTTCGCGCTGAGAGACGTCAGACTCTTGGACTCCGTTGGCTCGTAACTTATTCGAGAGCCCGCGGCGAGAAGACCATGGCAGACCGTCTTGCTGCTGAGATCGTTGATGCTATAAACGGCGTCGGCGGAGCAGTCAAGAAGCGCGAGGAAACGCACAGAATGGCTGAAGCCAACAAGGCGTTCGCTCACTACAAGTATTGATGATTTGTTGATTCCGATAAGTTTCGGAATAAGATTAAGGAGAATCAAATGCCAAGAGAATACCCTTTGGAAAGAACCAGAAACATCGGTATCATGGCGCACATCGACGCAGGTAAGACTACTACCACCGAGCGTATCCTGTTCTACACAGGTAAGACTCATAAGATGGGTGAAACGCACGATGGCGGTGCTACCATGGACTGGATGGCTCAGGAGCAGGAGCGCGGAATTACCATCACCTCCGCAGCTACCACCTGTTTCTGGAAGGACAACCGAATCAATATTATAGACACCCCCGGACACGTCGACTTCACCGTTGAAGTTGAGCGTTCGCTTCGTGTTCTTGACGGTTCGGTTACCGTTTTCTGCCCTAAGGGCGGTGTTGAGCCCCAGTCTGAGACCGTTTGGCGTCAGGCAGACCAGTACGGCGTTCCCCGTATGGCGTATGTAAACAAGATGGACGTTATGGGCGCAGACTTCTACCGTGTCGTTGACATGATGAAGACTCGTCTTAAGACAAACCCCGTTCCGATTCAGCTTCCCATAGGTGCTGAGGATACCTTCAAGGGCATCATCGACCTTATGAACATGGAAGCAGACGTATATTACGACGATATGGGTAAGGACATGCGTGTCGAGCCCATTCCGGCTGATATGCTCGAAAAGGCACAGGAATACCACGATGCAATGGTAGAAGCAATCGCTGCTACCGACGATGACCTTATGATGATGTACCTTGAGGGCGAGGAGATCCCCGTCGAAGATCTTAAGGCTGCACTCCGTAAGGCAACCATCGCAAACGAGCTCGTTCCCGTTTGCTGCGGAACATCTTATAAGAATAAGGGAGTACAGAAGCTCCTCGATGCTGTCATCGACTTCATGCCCTCTCCTCTCGACATTCCCGCTATTAAGGGTGTAAACCCCGATACCGACGAACCCGACGAGAGAAAGGCATCCGATGACGAGCCCTTCGCAGCACTCGCATTCAAGATCATGACCGACCCCTTTGTCGGAAAGCTTTGCTTCTTCCGCGTTTACTCGGGAACTCTTGAAGCAGGTATGACTGCTTACAACCCCGAGAAGAAGGCAAGAGAGCGTTTCGGTCGTATTCTTCAGATGCACGCTAACGAGCGTAAGGATATTGATAAGGTTTATGCAGGCGACATCGCAGCACTTATCGGTACCAAGAATACCACTACCGGTGACACCCTCTGCGACGAGAATCATCCTATCATTCTCGAGCAGATGGTATTCCCCGATCCCGTTATTAACGTAGCTATTGAGCCGAAGACCAAGGCAGGTCAGGAAAAGATGGGTATCGCTCTCGCGAAGCTCGCTGAGGAAGACCCCACGTTCCGTACCCACACTGACGAGGAAACCGGACAGACGATCATTGCAGGTATGGGCGAGCTCCACCTCGAGATCATCGTTGACCGTCTCCTTCGTGAGTTCAAGGTCGAGGCAAATGTAGGTGCGCCTCAGGTTTCCTACAAGGAGACCATCCGTCAGGAAGCTACCGTTGACACCAAGTATGCCCGTCAGTCGGGCGGTAAGGGTCAGTACGGTCACGTTAAACTCACTATCTCCCCGAACGAGCCCGGTGCAGGCTACGTCTTTGAAAATACCGTCGTCGGCGGTGCTATTCCAAAGGAATACATCCCCGCTGTTGACGCAGGTATCCAGGGCGCAATGCAGAACGGTGTTGTTGCAGGTTATAGCGTTGTTGATGTTAAGGTTAACCTCTTCGACGGTTCATACCACGAAGTCGACTCTTCCGAAATGGCATTCAAGATCGCCGGTTCTATGGCGTTCAAGGAAGCTATGAGAAAGGCAGACCCCGTGCTCACCGAGCCGATCATGAAGGTCGTTATCACGACTCCTGACGACTACATGGGCGACGTAATCGGTAGCGTAAACTCCCGCCGCGGTAACATCGTTTCGATGGATCCCGTTGCAGGCGCTACCCAGATCACCGCTCACGTTCCGCTTTCCGAAATGTTCGGATATGCAACCAACCTCCGCTCCATGACTCAGGGACGCGGAAACTACTCGATGGAACCCAGCCACTTCGCAGAAGTGCCGAAGTCCATTCAGGAAAAGATCATTGCCGGCAGAAAGTAAGTCGGTTCTGATATAAAAACAAAAAAAAAAATTAAAATATTTTATCTAACGGAGGATAATAACAATGGCAAAGGCAAAATTTGAAAGAACCAAACCCCATGTTAATATCGGTACCATCGGTCACGTTGACCATGGCAAGACCACCCTTACCGCAGCTATCACCAAGTACCTTTCTCTCGGAAACGGCGCTGAGTTCATGGCTTATGACCAGATCGACAACGCTCCCGAGGAAAGAGCTCGTGGTATCACAATCAACACCCGTCACGTTGAGTACGAGACCGCTAACCGTCACTACGCACACGTTGACTGCCCCGGACATGCTGACTACGTTAAGAACATGATTACCGGTGCTGCTCAGATGGACGGCGCTATCCTCGTTGTTGCAGGTACTGACGGCCCTCTCGCTCAGACCCGCGAGCACGTTCTTCTCGCTCGTCAGGTTGAAGTTCCGCAGCTTGTTGTATTCATGAACAAGACCGACCTCGTTGACGACGATGAGCTTCTCGACCTCGTTGAGATGGAAATTCGTGACCTTCTCTCTTCCTACGACTTCGACGGTGACAATGTACCGATCGTTCGTGGTTCCGCTCGTGACGCTCTTACCTCTACCAACACCGACGCTTCCGCTCCTGAGTACGCTTGCATCGCTGAGCTTATGGACGCTGTTGACAGCTACATTCCTACCCCTGAGCGTGGTGCAGACCTTCCCTTCCTTATGCCTGTAGAGGACGTATTCTCTATCTCCGGCCGTGGTACTGTTGCTACCGGTCGTGTTGAGAGAGGTACTGTAAAGGTTGGTGACGTTGTTGAGATCGTTGGTCTTTCCGATGAGAAGAAGAACACCACCGTTACCGGTGTAGAAATGTTCCACAAGCTCATGGATCAGGCAGAAGCAGGCGACAACATCGGTGCTCTTCTCCGTGGTATCGCTAAGAACGAGATCGAAAGAGGTCAGGTTCTCTGCAAGCCCGGTACCGTTCAGCCCCACACCAAGTTCTCCGGTAACGTATACGTACTTACCGAGAAGGAAGGCGGACGTTCCAAGCCCTTCTTCCCCGGCTACCGTCCTCAGTTCTACTTCAGAACTACTGACGTTACCGGTACTATCGGCCTTCCCGCAGACGTTGAGATGTGCCGCCCCGGCGATAACGTTGTTATGAACGTTGAGCTCATCACTCCTATCGCTATCGAAAAGGGACTTCGTTTCGCTATCCGTGAGGGTGGTAGAACTGTTGGTTCCGGTGTCGTTACCGAGATCAACGCTTAATCTTAGTTAATTTTAATTAAACCCTTAAAAGCCCCAAACGCCCTTAAGGGTGTTTGGGGCTTGTTTTTTAATTCGGTTTTCTTCTCACCTTTCTTGCTTGCCCAAGAAAGGTGACCAAAGAACGGCACCAAGGAGACAACCGATAAAAATGCATTCGCATTTTTATACGTTTTCTCCTTTGGAAACCTCTTTCGGCTTGCCGTAAGCCGAAACGCTTCTTGACAAAATCATTAGCGTCCGAGAATTTCCGTGTGTCACAACAAACTTCTCAAATCTCCTTTTAACAAAAGGGGATTCCAAAGGGGAAAACGTGTGCAGAATTTTGCAAATGCAAAATTCAAACGGTTTGCCCCTTGGCGTGTTTCTTTGCGAGCGTTTCTTTTCACGAGAAAAGAAATGCGAAAATAATCTTTGGGGCGCGGTGAGATTCCGCACCGGCGGTGACAGTCCGCGAACACTTATGTGCCGAATGGGTGAAATTCCCATACCGACGGTATAGTCCGGATGAGAAAAGAGAGCTGTGCTTTGCGTCCCTTTTGTCGGTCGACGCGAAGCTTTTTCTTTTCGCAAGAAAGGATAACATATTATGAAAAACAACAAGAGATCAAACAAGAAAATTCCGACCAAAAAGCTCGTTTCGCTTGCGCTTTTTACCGCGCTTGCGTTCATTTTCAGCTTCTGGTCGTTTCCGATATTCCCTGCCGCACCGTTTTTGAAGCTCGACTTCGGAAACGTATTTATAATGCTTTCGGGCTTCCTCTTCGGACCCGTTGAGGCAATCGCAGTAACTCTCGTCAAAGAGCTTTTGGCACTCACAAACAGCACAACGGGCGGTGTTGGAGAAATTGCGAACTTCCTTATGACAAGCTCGTTCGTGATCCTTCCCTCGATCCTTTACAAGTTCCGAAAGGGACTGAAGAGCGTCGCCCTTTCGCTTTGCGGTGCGTGCGTTATAGGTACTGTGACTGCGGCGTTCGTAAACAGATTCATCATCTTCCCGCTCTATATGGGCGATGCGGCTGCGGGTGTTTTTAGCTCGGTATTTTGGTACGTTATAGGATTTAATGTTCTCAAAACCGTGTCAATCAGCATTATAACAGTATTGTTCTATAAACGTCTGTCAAGGTTTTTGACCGAGTTTGGAGCAAAATGATTATGAACGTTGATTTTCACATAAACGGCAAGGTCATTGAGACTGATCGACTCATTTTGCGTGCTTTTCAGCAATCCGACCTTGACGATTTTTACGAATACGCATCGGTCGAGGGTGTCGGAGAGATGGCGGGTTGGCGTCATCACGAAAACAAGGATAAGAGCCAAGAGATTCTTAACCGTTTTATTGAGGAAGACAAGACCTTTGCCATTTGTCTGAAGGAAAGCGGTAAGGTCATCGGCTCGCTCGGCATCGAAAAATACGGAATGGAAGAAGCGCTGACCGAGTTTGACGGTTATCGCGGACGTGAGCTCGGCTACGTGCTTGCCAAGGATCACTGGGGCAAGGGTATAATGACTGAAGCCGTCAGTGCAGTCATAGACTTTCTGTTTAATGAGCTTGATCTCGATTTTCTTACCTGCGGATATTACGATTTCAACAGCCGTTCCGCGCGCGTTCAGGAAAAATGCGGCTTCAAGCCGTACAGAAAGCTTGTTATGGAAACGCGTCTCGGCACGCAAGAGCCGGGCGTGCTGAATCTTCTTATTAATCCGAGCAAGAAGATCACTTTCAAATTTTCGCATCCCGAGACTTTGATATATGAGGGCTGATTGAACGCTTTGCCACGTTTTTTATAGGGTGCGATGTCAACGTGACCCCCCAAAGCTCATTACATTCGCTTCGGAGAACCCCTATCTCGGCGCACCGCACAACAACGATGTTACATCCCTTCGGAACACCTCATCCACCGCAGACGCAGCGTCAGCGGTCCCCCTTCCCCCGCTGGGGAAGGCTAACAACGCGGCAAATCTTCCCGTAGGGGCGACCTTGGAACCCCAAAAACTCGCTTCGCTCATTTTCGGGAACCCTTGCCTGTGTTCGCCCGAAGAATTGCACAACCCGCAGGCGGGCGAACACATGTACAGTGTAGTATGATAGTATACAGGTAGTGCAAGATGATTGTATACAGTTTTGTGATATAATAAAGGCAGAAAAATGACCGCAAAGGAGGTTATTAAAATGCCTTGGAAGGACAAAACTGTGGAAGAATTAAGAAAAG
>JAZQGR010000103.1:0-7321 GCA_045540115.1 Eubacteriales bacterium | reverse complement strand
AGGAAGGCAACGCATACCTCCGTCACCACTTCTATATCACGGACGATGCGGCAATTATTACCCTTAACGGAGAAGACGTAGAGCTTAAGCACGACGATAAGTGCTCCGAGGGCATCTACTACTTCGATCAGGCACTTGTTGCCGGCACGCTTGCTGACGCGGCAGAGATCGCAATCGGCACTCAGCTTGCTAACGAGACCATTGAAGTATCCTTCTACTCGTACATCAAGATAGCTCTTGAAAACGGTGTTTCCGCTGACCAGGAAACCATTCTCAGAGCACTCTACGACCTCAACGAAGCAGCGAAATAATGAAAGGAGCAAGTATAATGGACAAGAAATTTGAAATGCCTACCCTGACCATGGTAGTATTTGAAAACGAAGACGTTATAACCAGCTCCGGATTTGACTTCAACCTCGGCGACTTTAGCTTCCCGGGCTTCAATCCCTTCGGAGAGTAATAACGAAATGGAAAAGGTCCACCTTCGGGTGGAGCTTTTTTAATGAATAATGAATAATGAATAATGAATAATTTTCGGGCGAAAGCATCGCCGCGCCGTTAGCCTTCCCCTCAGGGGAAGGTGTCAACCGACAGGTTGACGGATGAGGTGTAGGCGGCAACGCCGCCGTTAGCCTCGCCCTTCGGGAGATGGTGTAAGAGGCAGAACCTCGGGCCGGAGAGGGTGTTAAAAACGATGTAACACCGTTTTTACGCGGGCGAACACAGTTCGCCCCTACGAAGGCGAGGTGTGGGTTGCGGAGCAACGCCATTCACCCCCCTTGCCTCCGCCTTAGGTCTGCCGACCATACCGAACCCGAAGCCCTCGCCGACGTCGGCAAGCGGCGAGGCAAAAAGAAGCCCATAACGTATTTTCTCCTTGCCAAACCGCAGGTTGATCCTGTCGATCACGCGGTCAAGCGTCTCGCGGCGCACCGTGTCGGACGGATCGGTAAAAAAGTCGACCTGACAGGGCGACGAGGCCGGAATAAGATCGTTGACGCTGACCGAAACCGACCGAAGCGGCTCGGCGAAGTCGTGCTTTTCAAGCATAAGAGCGAAAGCACGCTTTGCGATGACAGAATAGCTGTCCGTCGGCATATCGAGCTTACATTGATATTGCCGAGTCACAAGATTTTTGTCGCGAAGATAAATGCATACCGTGCAAGCCTTCCTTTTAATCGAAAGAAGCCGATGACCGATCTGCTCGCAAAGGGCGAGCATAACGGTCTTGACTTCCTCGTGTGTCACGAGATCGCGAACGGTCGTGGTGCCGTGGCTCATGCTTTTTATCGGCGCGGCATTTTCCTCTGAAATAACGGGCGATTCATCTCTGCCGTTCGCAATTTCGATGAGCCTCAATCCGTTTTTTCCAAGCGCACTTTTAAGCATCGGCGGATAAGCGCGGGCAAGCTGACCGATGGTGTGAATACCGAATCGCGCAAGCGTGGCAGTCGTCGAAGGACCGATGCCGATAAGCTCGTTTGCGGGCAGATCCCAGATCTTTTCCCTGAAGCTCTCCTTTGAAATGACAGTCACTGCGTCGGGCTTCTTCATATCTGAGCCGAGCTTCGCAAAGGTCTTGTTGAACGACACACCGACAGAGATCGTAAGCCCGAGCTCGCGCTTTATACGCTCACGGATCTCGTTCGCAATCTTCTCACCGTCTCCAAAAAGGGCGTAGCTACCCGTTACGTCAAGCCAGCATTCATCTGCACCGAACGGCTCGACAAGGTCGGTATACGAGAGATATATCTCCTTCGCCAAGCCCGAAAAATAGGTGTATTCGTCGTAATGCGGCTCGACGGTTATAAGGTCGGGACACTTGTTTTTCGCTGAAAAAACGGGCTCGCCCGTTGTGATTCCGTACTTTTTGGCAACGTAATTTTTTGCAAGCACAATGCCGTGACGCTCCTCGACGTTTCCGCAAACGACGACGGGCAGGGAAAAGAGCCGAGGATCCTTTCGGCACTCGACGGACGCAAAAAAGTTATTCATATCACAGTGCAAAACGGTTCGATCCATTATCACACCTCCTCACTGAGGGTATTGTAACACGAACAAACGTTCGCTGTCAATAGCAAAACAAACATTTGTTCGGAAACTTTTGGAAACCAAATAAAAAGACGAAAATCCGACTCGGAGATTCAACAAATTGAACAAAATACGGGTGCTATTTTTGGCATCCGCGAGGTCGGTCAATTGTTGACAATCGTCGGTCGGATAAGGTATAATTATAGTGTATGTCAATACATAAAAACATGGAGGAAAACTTTATGAAAAAACGCGTACTCTCATTTATTTTGGCGTGTTTCATGGTGGTGTCCGCCTTCATAATCTCTCAGCCGATCGCACACGTGCATGCGGCGGAGAGCGAAACGAAGTGGACCATGCCTACCGACTGGTCGGTAGCTACCACGAAGGACGCTAACGGCTGGGTAATGCCGTACATCGGTAACTGGAAGCTTCTTGGCTATACAGACCTTGATACCGCTACTCCCAAGCTTAACGAATCCACGATTACTGCGGCTGATTACAGAGCACAGAATCTTGGTAGCGGCGGACACGGAAAGCTTCCGTCCCCCTATTTCGGAGTTCATGACAACGAAGCTGCTATCCAGAATAATGACTCTGTAGCATACAGACAGGGCGGCTGGTATACCAACTGGGCCCAGCGTTGGAGCGGCAAGACTTTCTCCGCAACCTCTGATGACAGCGGTATTTATTCTATCGCTCATGCTAATAAGCCCGGAGCTATTGTATTTACTGCTCCCGCAAACGGCGAATATACCTTTACCGAAACTGTTGAGCAGATTCTCTTCGTAGCAGGCGGAACGAATCTTTCTTTCCACGTAACTGTCAGAAAGAACGGCGAGATCGTTAAGGAAGTCACCCTTACCGAGAGCAATGCCAATGCAACTCTTTCCGGCTCTGTTACTCTTGCGAAGAATGACGTTCTTATGTTTGCTTTCGAGCAGACCACGGGCGTTACGTTCAGCAACAAGCAGACCGAGCATAAGAACAATGACCCGAACTGCATCAAGATTACCAACGTAGTCGTTGAGAAGAAGGCAAGCACGCCTTCCTTCACTCCCGTTGAGTATTCTCTCCCGATGAACTGGATGGAGCCCGAAAAGATTCTCGGTTGGTACGTTGCAAAGCAGGGCAATTGGCGCCTCGCTTCCATCGACGATCCGAGCGACGTTTCCACCATTAAGTGGAGCGAGCCTAAGGCTGAATTTGTAGGTACTGACGCCAGAGCAAACGAGCCTACTCCTTGGATTGAAAATACTCAGCTCGCCGCCAGCCGTACGACCTTCTATATTAACCCCGGCGTACGTTGGAATGGTGTCACTATGTTCCAGTCCGGTGACCATACCACAAATATGCAGGTCATCCCCTCTAAGGGCGTTAATCCCTCTGCAATCTTTACCGCTCCCGCTGCCGGTACCTATACTTACAGCGAAGCGTTCAATGGCGTAGATTACGTTAAGGGCAATACAACTCCTTATGAGGGAATGAAAGATGCTAACGGCGTTGCTATCGAGGTTCTTGCTACCGTAAGAAAGAACGGCGAGATCCTTAAGTCTTTCACTGTTAAGGATGCGAACCGCACCGGTCTCCTCGAAGGAACCGTTGAGCTCGCTAAGGGCGACATCCTTTCGTTCACCTTTACCCTTACCACCGACGCTACTATCGTAAATCACGACAAGTTCCTCTTCATCGGAGAAACTGTTGTAACTCAGATCGCGGCAGCTCCCGAAACTCCCGAAGAGCCCGTAGAAAAGGTTGAAGTAGAGCTTCCGATCAGCTTTGACGGTACCTCCTTCAAGGATAAGCTCGGACTCGTTGAGCTCAAGGGCTACAAGAACGGTCTCTACACCGAAAACATGAAGGTCGAGATCGTTGACGGTATGTGGTACGTATACGACACTACCGGTAAGAACAGCTGGCAGGGCGGCGGACCTAAGCAGAACTACCAGTGGGCAGGTCCCGTTGACGGCACCGTTACCAAGATCGGTGGACACAACAACCTTACCGACAGCGGTTCCGCACTCATATTCACCGCTCCTTACGACGGCGAATTTAAGCTCAGCGCTTCTCTTTCGAGCGCATGGTTCAACCAGACCACCCGTAAGGCATGGTCCGACTACATCATTCAGAAGTATGACGGCGAAGCTTACGTTACCGTCACAAGCACCGATAACGTAGATAAGCCCGATAACACCACGACCAAGCTTGAGGCAACTGTTGAGCTCAAGAAGGGCGAGCAGCTCATCCTCATCAGAAAGCCCAATGCAACCGCTGTTACTCACAACGTATCGAGCGAAGGAAATGCAGCCGTAACTATTATGGATGCAAACCACGTTTGCGGTGCAAATACCCTTCTTAATCACGTTGAGGGTAAGCCTCCCTTCTGCGCACCCGGCGTAACCGAGTACTATGAGTGCTACTGCGGCGCTATCTACAAGGATGCCGCAATGACCGAAGAGCTCGTTGACAACGGACACGTTTGGGAAGACGGCTACTGCGACGGATGCGGCACTACCTGTGACCACGCAGGCGCAAGCGCAGCAAACTGCCAGACAGCTTCCGTATGTCCTACCTGTGAAAAGGAGCTTGGCGGCGTTAACAAGGATAACCACGTTAAGCCCAACGGCGTTTACGTAAACACCGGCAAGGGTACTCACAGATACAACCGTATCTGCTGTGACTACTCCGATATCGCTGAAGAGGAATGCTCTTACGGCGACGACTATATCTGCGATAAGTGCGGATATGACAACAGCATCGTTGTTAACGCTCTTACCAACAAGAAGAACGCGTTCGACAACGTATTCAACGGCACAAGCCACACTATCACCGTAACAGGTCCCGCTGCAGGCGCTCTTAATGACTATGCAGTCGGTATCGAGGGCAAGGAGCTCGCAAGCGTAAGCTACGACCTCTTTAACCTCCGTCATGACGCTGACGGAAACGTTATCCTCCGTCACCACTTCCTCATCAAGAATGAGGGTGTTAAGATCTACCTCAACGGTGTTGAGCAGACCGCTACCGCTGAAGGCAGCAATTACTACTTCATCGACGCTCCCGCAACCGCAGGTAAGTATCACGTAGCAGACGAGATCAAGATAGTTGACGGCGATAAGTCCGTTATCTACAAGGTATCCGTTTACTCCTACATGAAGATAGCCCTTGCCGACAGAGCAGGTAAGCTCTCGACCAACCAGACGATCTTCCTCAAGACTCTCTATGACTACAACGAGTCCCTTAACTCCAACGAGTCCCTCGTTGCTATGGCAAACCAGACCACGAAGAAGATCCAGGTATTCAACATCAATACCGGCAATATGAATACTCCCGTTTGGGAATACAATATCACAGTCGGCGGCGTAAGCGGCTTCAAGTACCGTAACGTTGCTCCTTACGGTGACGTAATTCTCGTAACCGTTGGAACAAAGGCTGAAATGGCATCCGTTGATACCAAGGAGATCATCTGGCAGACCTCCAACACTCCCGGAAACTCCCACAGTATCGACATTCTGCCTAACGGCATCATCGCAGTTGGCGGTACCGTCGGTCATTGTGTAAACTTCTATGACCTAAACGGCGCTGATCCTACAAAGGTTCTTTACAGCCTTCCCCTCCAGCACGCTCACGGCGTTCTCTGGGATCCTGAGTACAACGTGCTTTGGGTAACGGGCGGCTCTGACCTTTGGGCGCTCGACGTTAAGCTTAACGCTGACGGCACCGTTACCGTTACGAAGATCGCCGATATGTGCTTCACAACTCCCGACACCGATACTCATGACCTCCAGCCCTACGGCGGAGACAATAATAAGCTTATCGTTTCGACTCACAAGTACATATACGTGTTTGACAAGGAAACGAAAGAGTTTACAGTTCTCGTTACTCAGAACGACGTTAAGGGCGTAGGTATCCTTCCCGACGGCGACCTCGTTTACATCTACCCCGATGGACTTGAGGAACTTTGGAACTCGACTTGGATCAACCGCATCGAGCCCGGCAGCGAAGGCGCTCCCACTCAGATACATTCCGATCAGGGACGCTTCTATAAGCTTCGTGTCTGGAATCCTAACTATCAGTATTGAAAGGAGCTAAAATAATGGAAAAGAAATTTGAAATGCCTACTCTTACCGTGGTAGTATTCGAAAACGAAGACGTTATAACGAGCTCCGGCTTCGAGTTTAATCTCGGCGACTTCTCTTTCCCGGGCTTCAACCCCTTCGGAGAGTAATAACGAAATGGAAAAGCTCCACCTTCGGGTGGAGCTTTTTTAATGAACAATGAATAATGAATAATGAATAATTTTCGGGCGAAGCATCAGGGCGTTATCTTGCCTTCCCCTCAGGGGAAGGTGTCGGCAAAGCCGACGGATGAGGTGTAGGTTGCGAAGCAACCGTATGTCAGAGGAAAGTAACATTGTTTTAATGCGGGAGGAGCAAGCCCCTCCCCTACCAAAGAGACGCGGAACGTTGTTAGCCTTCCCCCCCTCAGGGGGGAAAACTAAGAGGCAGAGCCTCGGATGAGGTGTAGGCGGCAACGCCGCCGTGTGCCTCGCCCTTCGGGAGATGGTGTAAGAGGCAAAGCCTCGGGCCGGAGAGGGTGTTATAAAGCGATGCAACATCGTTTCAACGCGATAACCCCATCAAGTGAAAATCGGCACATTCGTGTGAAAAGGTGGCAAATTTCACAAATAATCGCACGAAAATTTGGCACGCAAGTGGTTCGGGCACGCTTGACAAATATTGTATTGGTAGATATAATAATGATGTGATTTTTTGTTATAATTAACATTTTGCGGAGATTGATTATTGTGAAGAAAATTTTAGCTTTTATGATGGCGTTGCCAATGATTATGACTCTTGCCGCTTGCGTGAAAAAAGACAATGGGTCTGTTTCAACGACGCCGAATGCAACCACAACGCCTTCAGGAACAACTATCCCTGTCAGCACTAAGGATCCAGACGATACAACCACTCATGGTAGCACAACTACAACCAACGGTATGACTACCACAAAACCTGACACCACAAAACCTGACACCACAAAACCAAATACGACCAAACCCGAAACGACCGTTCCTTCTACAACGGCTCCCGAGGATCATGATGATCCGGTTCCTGATTTCAAGTACAAACACGTTGTTGTGGTAGGCGTTGACGGAGCAGGCGCATATTTCAAGAACGCCGAGACTCCTCGCCTCGATGAAATATTTGCAAACGGCGCCATTACCTATAATATGATTACCTCGACGCCCTCCATCAGCGGACAGTGCTGGGGAAGTCTTCTGCACGGCGTA
>JAZQGR010000102.1:0-25050 GCA_045540115.1 Eubacteriales bacterium | reverse complement strand
GTTTGAAGACGACGTTTTGAGATACTATGGTTTGAGGAATCAGCCCAATATGTTCAAAAATGCTGTTAAGCTTACCAAGAAGCAAAAAACTATCGTTGAAAAGCTCCCCTGTGATTTGACAGATGACGAAATTAGCATATTGAAAAATCTCATTGGTGCACAGATTGTGAAATTCGAAAGTAAGAGAGTAATTCCTTCTAATTTGGACGAAGCAAGATTTTGCACAACTTGTATAGCAAACGATTTTATGATTCCGGGTATCGAATTTGATGCAGATGGCAAATGTCCGATCTGTCAATCCGCAGAAAAGACAAAAAATCTGAAAAGCATCCTTCCAATCATGAATACATTCCCAAGAGCAAAGAAGTCGCGCTTTGACGTTGCCGTGTTTTATACGGGAGGCAAGGATTCTACATACTTACTGTATTATTTGTCAAAAGTGTTAAATCTTCGCGTTTTGGCGCTTACTTGGGAAATTCCCTATATGTCCGAATGCGCAAAGAAAAGCATTGAAAATGCCAAACAATTGCTTGATTCGGTTGAATTTATCAGCCGAAAAATTTCAAATGACGATTTAAGGAAAATATATAAAAAGCTATACTCTTTGAGCAAAAATACCTGTGCCTGTCCCTCTCTTGCGTATGTGTTGTTTTATCCCGAGCTTGTTGCAAACAAAGTGCCATATTTCGTTGCGGGAAATGAGCCCGCACAGTTGCTTGGCTTATATTTCAATCATATGGCTCCTCAAATTGCTTACACGTTTCCGCAAAACAAATTGCTGAATTTCTTCTTGAACTGCGGTCGAATTTTAACACTTCATCCACCGTTGAGAAAGGGGCAATTTCATAGCCTTGCCACAATGAAGCAGCTCGCATACGGCGATAGCAAGATTAAGAATTTGGCAGGATATTCCAACCAACTCGTCTATAACATCAGCGAATCGATCAAAGAAGTTCCAAATATCCTGAGTCCGTTAAAAAGAGCGATCCGTTCGTCCTCTTGGTCGGGCAATATTCCCGCATTTGTGCAAGTGGATTTTGATGAAATATGCGGTGGCGTTTATGAGTGGAGAAAAATAAAGGATACCATCATTCGTGAGTGCGGTTGGGTTGCTCCCGAACAAACCGAAAAGGGATTACATACAAGCTGCAAAATTGAAAAATGCAAGGAGCATTCGCAATTTGCAAGATTTTATCATATGAGAAGTACGATGATCCCATTCAGCGCACTTGAAATCGCAATTGCGAGCCGAAGCAACAATTTGTCGAGAGAGGACGCATTGGCGGAGTTAAAAGCCTCGCTTGGCTTTTCGCTTGATGAAATACCCGAGTGCGCAATCATGCGAGAGTACATAGAACGATGAACGCGGTTGTTTTTTATTCAAATACAGGGCAAAGCAAGGCGATCGCGGCATACTTTGCAAAGCAATTAGGGTATCCGCTTGCGGATATGGAAACAACATGTGCGGAGCATTATCGAAATCTCGTTCTTGTATTTCCTGTGCATTGTCAAAATATTCCCGATATTGTAAAGAGTTTTTTGAAGAATGTATCGGTTGAAAATCTAACGGTTATTGCCACCTACGGAAAAATGTGCTGTGGAAACGTTCTATATGAAATTCAAAAAAACTATCAAAAGAATATTGTCGCTGGAGCGTATATCCCTACAAAACACTCCTACATAGACAATGACGATGTTTTCTGCGATTTTGACAAACTAAAGCCCATCGTTGAAAAAGTCAAAGAGCCTTCGTATATACAACTCCCCAGACTTTATAAAAATCCTTTGGCTGATTTTTTTCCAAAACTAAGAAGTAGGCTTGGACTCACGATACAAAAAAGCGCAGATTGCAATGGCTGCAACCTTTGCGCCGAGCGTTGCTCCTTTGGAGCAATAAAATCGGGCACAACAAACCGCAAGTGTATCAGATGCCTGAAGTGTGTTGAATCCTGTCCACGTCAAGCCTTGAAGATCAAGTCAGGCATGCCGTTAAAGCTATATTTGCGCAAGAAAAAATCAAATAAAATTATCATTTATGTTTGAATGATATATTTCCGAAAACTGATAAAAACTCAGGGACAAATGTTACTTTCGCCCTATGGTTTGAGGACTTTTTGCTTTCACAACCCCTATTTTTCGACTATTTTGAGACCTTTTGCTCTCTTTACCCACTGAGTAACTTCACTTTTGCAGAGCAAAAACTTCACAAAAAGACAGGGACAAATGTTACTTTCGAGCAAAGCTCGAAACTTCAATTTACAGCTGTTTGGTATAGCATATCGAAAGGAGCAAGTATGACAACTAAAAAATATATTTTAACTTTCATAGTGTTTTTCCTTCTTCTTGCGGCTACCCCGATATTGTTCTTTTGTGGACTATCGCTCAAGGAAGATTCGATAACTTCTTTTTATGTGCTTGTAACGGTTGCTTGTGTTAGCTTGATCTCAGCAATCACTTTCATTGCGATAAATTGCAAAAAGCTCGTTGCTTACGATTCTGTTAGGATCAAAAACAAAATACAGAACTTAGATTTTGCCGCTATTGAATATTCTGTAACTGCGAACGAGCTTATCGAAAAGCTCAAAACTCGTGGATATGCAAAAATAGCAGAAAATATTTTTCACAGAAAAATTGAGGATGATGTCGGTGATGGTGGAATTGTTGTTAGTCATTATTATGTAGCATTGTTGCAAATAAACATGACAGTAGATGTTGCAACGCTTTTGGAGCAATTCAGCAAAGGTATGACAACCTACAATATAGGATATATTTTCGTTAGAGAAAACATCGACCACAATCTTGATGTGTTGAAAAACTATATCAAAGAAACCGTTGTTGATGTTGAAACTCACAGATACAGATACAATAAGTTTTTTACACCAATTATTATAACCGATGAAAAAATATATTACTTAAAAGCGGGGTCTTTTATAAGCGAATACAAACATGGGGTGGTAGAAGGACTACGTGTTTTGGGTTGTGATGGTTGATAAATATACCTTTTGGCTTTACAACCCCCGTTTTTGGCATAAAAATATACCTTTTGTATTCTTGACCCACGTCGAGAGTGTCGTTTGTCTGACAAGGAGATTGTATGAAAAATAAAAAAGCCGAACAAAAAATACTATCTTTTCTTAACGTTTCTTCTCCTTATGATTTTGCTGCAAGAATCAAAGAAGAAGCAATTAATTCAAATCTGAAAGTTGAGCAAAACGATACGGACTTTATTTTACAACTGAATAGTAATCATGGAGGAAGGATTGTTTACAAAGCAACCGTAACGGCTGATGAAAGTGGCGGCTCTTACATAAGCGGAGAAATAGTAACGATTCCTTGGAACGACAAGCCCAACAAAAAGAAAATCGTAATAGAAAAGATTTTTTCGATAATTGGTTATATCGTTGTCATTCCTTTTGTGCTGATTTTCTTCTTATGCTACGGGACATATATGTTATTTGTCAGGTTGTTTTATGGTAAAAATATCGAAGTTACAAATGAAGAAAAGCTTTGCGATTTTATGACGAATAAAATGTGCTGTAAGCAGATGAAAGCATAAATCAGGGACAAATGTTACTTTTCCCCCTATAAAATATACCTTTTGTACTTACAACCCCCGTTTTTCGACCATTTTGAGACCTTTTAGAGTCTTGACCCACATAGATGGTGTCGTTTATCTAACGAGAAAGGAGAATGTATGAATTACCAACTTCACGACAGCCAAATAAACAAAATTGAATTTGGCGAAGATACAATAAGCTTTATATTTTCACAAGGATTTTGGGCAACTGATGAGCACGGTAAGATGTGTGAACAGTTGGAAAATTGTATAATTGTGTTTGAAATAGACAGAAATGATGTCCCCATTGAGGATTTTATTTCTGTTCGTATTTCGAAAAAAGGCGGGATTTATAAAACCATCTCTTTGAAAAAGTTTATGGGGTTATTGAAAAAATCTCCGTTCAATGTGTATTTGGAGTATAATTGCGATTTTGCAAGTAGCAAGATGTTTCAAATGCACTCAAATTATTTAAGAATTGGTGCAGAAGTGTTTATCGAAGATATCAAAAACATAAGGTATATCCACGACTAAAATATACCTTTTGGAGTTTCCCCCGTTTTTGACCGATTTTTATACCTTTTGGAGTCTTGACCCACGTCGAGTCCGTCGTGTGTCTCACACGACGGCTCGACAACTAAGTTCGCCTTCGGCGAGTGAAGTTGCTACGCAGTGAAGTTTGCGCCACGTTGTGGCGCAAATGAGAAGTAACTTTTGGGCGAACTTAACTTCACTTTGTGAGTGAAGCGAGCAAAACTTCACTGTGAGCGTAGCGAACAACTTCACTTTTGCGAAGCAAAAACTTCACCAAAAGTCAGGGACAAATGTGAGTTTTGAGCAATGCTCGAAAATACCATTTACAGCAGTTTAGTATAACATATCGAAAGGAGAACGTAGTCATGACAGATGAACAAAAGAAGCTAATAAGAGAACAATTGTTTTTCACCACTGATTTTCAGGAAAAGTGGAACAAATATCTAAAAACTTTTGGAAAGGATTTAGATGAACTCTTCGGCGCTGACCATGATAAAAAAATACGTCTCTCCGAGGGACTTGAACACTTATTAAACAACAGATTGTCAGATGCTTATCATGTAATACGCCATTTTGAATCTGTTTGTGTAACCGATGTAGACAGACGAATTTTTGACAGACTAATTAAACTTTGCTTGAACGAGGAAGAAATGTCAAAAGCCAAAGTTGGGGATTGGGTAAAGCAAAGCCACGGTGGGTATTATCAGATCATCAAACGCACGACCGATTACGTTGTTATCAAAAGAGCTTTCGACCATAAGTTTATTTATGCGAAACAATCTGTAAACATTGATGGCTTTGCTATTGAACTCACTGACTTAAAAACCTATCAATTTGTTGAAAAAGAAGAACTGCTGGCAATCAAAAACTTTTTTGCAAATAATCCCGATGAAGAAACGGAGTTTTTGCGTTACACCGATACAATACTCTCTTTAAGAGAAGCAATCCTCAAAGCAAATTTCCAAGAAGCCGAGTGGGAGTTCAGACAGTTCAGCTTTTACCGTTGTACGCTTGAAAAGGTGGCATTTATTGTTAATTTGAAAGACTATGGCGATCATATTGGCGTAACCTATGGTTTTACATCTATCGTAGACCAAGACTATTTGAGACATTACGGTGAAGACAACAGTAATATAAAAATACGTTTTCATTCAGTAATAAAAACCGATGAAGATAAAACAGCTGTTGCAAGCGAAGTAAAAAGAGTATATGATACATATTTGAACAGATCGAAAGATGAGATATTGTCCTTGAAAAAAGAGCGACAAAAGCAGTTTTTGCAAAAAATCGCAGAGAAACTAAAACCGCTTGGTTTCAAGAAAAAGGGCGCTAAATGGACAAGACCTTTGGAATGTGATTTTTGCTTGGAATTTGAAGCACAAAAATCTCAGTGGTCTGACGAGTATTATTTTAACGTGAGTGTATATCACAAAGACGTTCAATTTCCACAGTGCTACGGAACACGCCTCAATACTAACGGAAAAGGCATTTACAATTGGCAGTTAATGACGGATGAAGAATTAAATTGTTTGTTAGAAGAAGCAATACAAAATATTTTGATACCGATTATCAATACTCCGCTTGCCGAACTCGGCACACGAAAAGAAATATGGCAAGGTTGCACTTGCCAAAGAAACAAATGCAACACCTGTTGGGTGCAGAAAAATTTATGGGAAGCAAACGAAACAAAATAAAGCGATATGTTTCCAAGCACCGCCACAAAATCAAGGACAAATATAGATAATCATTTTATACAGTGTTTTACATGAAAAGGAGCAATGCTATGAACGAAGAAACACTCAAAATCTTAAAATACGAGCTCAAGGGAGAGCTTCCGAATCCGTTTATATTCGACGACGGCACGCCGCTCGTTTCGCCCGACGAATGGCCGAAGCGCAGAGCGGAGATATACAAGACCGCGGTCGAGCTTCAGTACGGTGTTATGCCTCCGAAGCCGGAATTTGTGAAGGTCGACGTGCTTTACACGAGCGAAAGCGCGCCGAACAGCTACCGCATAATTACGGGAACGAAGGAAAACCCGATCATCTTCACAATGTACGTTTTCCGTGCCGATTGGAGAAAAAAGGCTCCCGCAGTAATAACGGGAGATATGTGCTTCAAGTATATGTTCGATCGCGCCTACATTGAGACGTTCACGAAGAACGGGATCGACCTCGTTTGCTTCAACCGTTGCGAGCTCGCGCCCGACATTGCAAACTACAACCTCGGCACGACGATAAACGGCTCGGGAGAGCAGGAGATCGCAAAATCGACCTTGCAGGGAATTGTGGAAGGTAACTGCGGCGGACAGATGAAAAAAGCGTATCCCGACTACTCGTTCGGCACCATCGGTGCATGGGCGTGGGGATACAGCAGATGCGTTGATGCGCTTGAAATTCTCGGCTTTACCGAAATGGATACGATAGCATTCACAGGTCACTCGCGCGGCGGTAAGACCGCGGCACTCGCGGGCGCGCTCGACGAAAGAGCGGCGATAGTCAACCCGAACGCAACCTGCGCGGGCGCATACAGCGGCTACCGAATCACGATCGAAGCCGAAAACGCGGGCGGAGAATTAAGAGTCAGCGAGGACCTCGCTAACCAGTTCAGACATTTCCCCGCATGGCTCGGACAGGGAATGCGCGAGTATATCGGCAAGGAGGAGCTTCTTCCCTTCGACTCGCACTACCTCAAGGCGCTTGTCGCGCCGAGAGTTCTTCTCGTGACCGAGGCGGCACACGATATAATGGCAAACCCCGTCGGCTCGTACCAGACGACCGAGGCGGCAGGCGAGGTGTTCAGATTCCTCGGCTGTGAGGATAACCTCTATTGGCATTTCCGAGAGGGAAGTCACTATCAGAATATCGAGGATCTCCGCGCCCTCGTAAGTGTTATAAGACACGTCAAATACGGCGATCCGATCGTCGATACAATGTTCAAGCTTCCGTTCAAGCCGATTAAAAAAGCATACAGCTGGTCTGCCCCGAAGTGCCTTTGACACGTCGGAGCCGACCTTGTCGCATCCATCACCACCGCAAAAGAACGATAGTAAAGGAAAACAAATGATCCATAATATGAAGCTTACCCCGTCTCCATTTGAGATGATAAGGAGCGGCAAAAAGACAATAGAGCTCCGCTTGTTCGACGAAAAGCGTCGACAGATCAAGCCCGGCGACAGAATCGTTTTCACCAATACCGCAAGCGGTGAGATACTTGAAAAATCCGTTGCAAAATTGTACCGCTTTGACAGCTTTGAAGAATTATTCAAGTCATTGCCGCTTTTACAATGCGGATATACGGAAAATGATGTTTGTTGCGCACAGCCATCTGATATGGAGCAGTATTATTCTCCCGAAGAACAGAAAAAATACGGCGTTGTCGGAATAGAGCTATGCTGATTCCGAAAGGACACATGATGAACCAAAACTCGCCTCTATCGTTTTATTGATCCAAAATTAAGACCTTACGAAAGGAATAATACAGTGATACAAATAATAGGACAGATTTTCGGTTGGCTTGCGGCGCTCCTTGCGTTTCTTTCCTATCAGTGCAAGGAACATAAAAAGCTCGTTTGGATGCAGGTGTTTGCAAGCCTGAGCATCTGTATTAGCTATATGCTTCTCGGCGCTTGGTCGGGAATGCTTCTCAACGTGATTTGCTTTCTCAGAAATTTTATAATTATCCGCAGAAATACAAAGCTGTTCTCATATAGCTTTTGGCCGTATCTGATAACGGGCGTTATGGGTGTTGTTGGCGCGCTGTCGTGGCAGGGACCAATGTCGCTTCTTGTGATCTGTGCGCTTATGGTAAACAATTTGTATATGTTCCGATCAAATGCGCAGAGCTTAAGAAAAAGCATACTTGTCACCTCGACAATGATCGCGGTTTATAACGTATATTACACGGTGTGGGGCGGCGTTGCGAATGAGCTGATAGCAATCGTATCGTCAATAATAGGAATATACCGATACAGAAAAACGAAAGAGTAAATACAATGAATGAAAAACGTGCTTACAATACAAAGCAAAAGGATGAAATACTGAAAGCGATATCCGAGTTCGGAGGCTCGCACTTCACGGCGGCGGACGTCGTGAAAAAGCTGTCGGACAAGGGACTTCAGATCGGACAGGCGACGGTATACCGCACGATTGACCGTCTCTCCGAAAAGGGTGAGCTCCGCAAATACATAGTCGAAAATTCCGCCGCCTGCTATCAGGTGAACGACGGTCACAAGGGTTGTCACGAGCATTTTCATCTCAAATGTGCCGTCTGCGGCAAGCTCATTCACGCCGAATGTGATGAGCTTACGAGGATCGCCTCGCATATAGCCTCAGACCACTGCTTCGAGGTCGATTTTTCCAAAACGGTATTCTACGGCACCTGCGATAAATGTAAATAAAAAAAGCGCCATTCGGCGCTTTTTTATACCAAATGCAGCGTATACCCAAAAACATACATAAACGTGTCTGAAATCACATTGACATCGAAATCGAATGATGCTATTATGGTCTCGAAATAAGGTGCAAGGAGTAGATTTATGGACACACGAACTTATGAACTGCCAAGCGCAAAGCGTTCGCGCCTGATGTATATAATTCAGTGCGTATTCGAGTATTTCGTCACGATGCTGATAACGGGCGCGTATCTTGCAAAGCTGCTTTCCAATATGGGCATTCCCGATGCGACGGTCGGCATAATCTCGTCTGTGCTTTCTCTTGCATTCGTTTCACAGCTCATATCGATATTCTTCGTGCAGAAGATAAAGAACGTGAAGAAAACGGTCGTGCCGATACATATTCTCGGACAGTGCCTGTTCGCGTTTCTCTATCTGCTTCCGTTTTTGAAGCTCCCGACGGGCGTTGCATCGCTGTTCGTCGGCGGCTGTCTGCTTCTCGGATATCTCTGCAACTACTCGGTAGCGACGATAATATACAAATGGGGCAACAGCTTCGTCAATCCCGCGACAAGGGCATCATTTGCGTCGACGAAGGAGATCGTAGGTCTCTCGACAGGCGTTGCGGTCAGCCTCGGAGTAAGCAATCTTTTTGAATTTATTTGCAAAACGAAGGGCGACCATAAGGGCTTCCTTTTCCTTGCGATCCTGATGCTCATTTATATCGTAGCGGACCTGATATGCCTCATTCTTATGGCAAACGTAAAGCAGGAGAAGGAGGAACGCGCACATACACTCTGCGTCGGAGAAGTGGTAAAGATGCTTTTCTCGAACAAAAGCTTCTTGTGCGTGATATTCATAAACGCTCTCTGGTACGTTGCTGTCGGATTTTACTCGGGATTTTTGGGAATATATCAGATCAAGGAGCTTGGAATGAGCCTGCCTCTTATCGCGGCGGTCGGTATCGGAAGCTCACTTATGCAGATGGCGTTTTCAAAGCCGATTGCGCGTTATACCGATAGAACAAGCTACGCTAAGGGAATGCGCCTCGGATTCATTATCGCGGCGGCGGCAGTGCTTTGCGTTGTGTTTACAACGCCGAAAACCTGGTGGATGATGATAGTCTACCTTCTGACGTACAGCGCCGCAATGGCGGGCGTTTCGCAGAATTTCAACAACATAGCCTTCAGCTACGTTGACTCTAAGTATTACGTTGAAGCGGTTGCGATCAAAAACAGCATAAGCGGTATATGCGGCTTCGGCACGTCGCTCATCGGCGCGGCGATCCTTGAGGCGATCCAGAAGAACGGAAATCAGCTTTTCGGGATCAAGGTCTACGGACAGCAGGTGCTTGCCGTTATAGGCTTTACCGCAATCGTTATCAACATCCTGTTCACAAAATTCGTCCTCGAAAAAAGACCGATAATAGCGAAATAAAAAAGCGCCCGAAAGGGTGCTTTTTTGATGAATAATGAATAATATTTTTTGGCGAAGATGCGCCACGCCGTTAGCCTTCCCCTCAGGGGAAGGTGCCCCGAAGGGGCGGATGAGGTGTCCCAAAGGGATACAACATCGTTTTTTTGCGGGCGAGCAATGCTCGCCCCTACGAGGGATTTTCAAACGTTCCCGTAGGGGCGACCCTTGGGAACCCCCAAAGCTCATTGCATTCGCTTCGGGGAACCCCGATATTGGTCGCCCGTTTGACGGTATTATAAAGGACAGAGACCTTCGTCTCTGTCCTTAATCTTATCTCTTTAATCCCTTTGCAATAGAGATCAAATTGTCGAGCTGATCGTCCTTCAAGCCCTTGATAGCTTCGTTCAATTCCTTTGCCTTAACCGGGTTTCTGTATTCGGTAGCGAAGAACTCGGCAGGAGTTATTCCCAAATATTCGCAGATATAAAAGAAAACGGTCATTGATGGAAAATTAACACCTGTTTCAATGTTATTTATATAACTTTGGCTTTGCCCGATATCCAAACTCATCTCACGTGCAGATACGCCTTTATTAACACGCAGTTGAGAAAGACGCAGACTAAATTCTTTCAGCTCCACAAAATCACCATCCTTGTATATTCGATTGTACTATACATAATGGCTATATTCACCTAATTTATCCATTGACGTACCTTGACACACCTATTTAATTTAGGTATAATTATAATGATTACTATTTAGTTTATAAACAGGTGACAATATGGTTTGTACTTTCTTTGGACATCGTGACACGCCGAGTGAAGTTCGCGACAAGCTTCAAGCGGTGCTGATTGATCTTATCGAGAATCACAGTGCCGATACTTTTTACATTGGTAACAACGGTAGCTTTGATGCGATGGCAAGAGAAATTTTAGCTAATTTAAAACGTAAATATACTTATATTGATTTTGTCGTGGTCTTGGCGTATATGCCGAGAACAAAAGAAAACGAATATGAGGTTGATTATGAAACGGTTTATCCTGAAGGGCTCGAGGATGTTCCGCCGAAATTCGCAATTTCAAAAAGGAACGAGTGGCTCATTGAAATTTCCGATACCGTAATAACTTACGTAGAGCGTTCTTGGGGCGGAGCCTCGCGATTCAAAAAGCTTGCCGAGAAGAGGGGAAAAGCGGTTATAAATTTGATATAAAGCACCCAGCGGAGTTCATTTCTGCTTGGGTGCTTTTTTGATGAATAAAGAATAAAGAATAAAGAATAATTTTTGGCGAAGATGCGCCACGCCGTTAGCCTTCCCCAGCGGGGGAAGGGGGACCGCGTTAGCGGTGGATGAGGTGTCCCGAAGGGAAGTAACATCAAATTTTTTGCGGACAGTCGAGGACGCCTGTCCCTACAAACAACGTGGCGAGGACGCTAAATTAAAAACAGACGACCGACGGTCGTCTGTTTTTGTAATTATCTTTACGCCATCAGCTCTTCAAATTCGTCAAGAAGCTCTTCAAACGTCTTGAGTGCGGTCTCGATCGGCTCGGCAGTCGCCATATCAACGCCTGCCTTCTTGAGGATCTCAATAGGCGTGTCGGAGCAACCTGCGGAGAGGAATCCGAGGTACTTCTTGACTGCCTCGTCGCCCTCGTTCAGGATCTTGCGCGAGAGAGCCATAGCGGCGGAGAAGCCCGTTGCGTACTGGAATACGTAGAAATTCATAAAGAAGTGAGGGATTCTTGCCCACTCCATATCGATCTCGGGATCGATGGTAACAGCAGGGCCGTAATACTCCTCGTTAAGACGGTGGTAGATCTTGCAAAGCGCGTCAGCGGTGAGCGACTGTCCGCCCTCAACGAGCTTCGACATTTCAAGCTCAAATTCAGCGAACATCGTCTGACGGTAAAGGGTAGTGCGGAACTGCTCGAGGAAGTAGTTTATAAGGTAAGCTCTGCCTGCCTTGTCAGTGGTCTTCGAAAGGAGATGCGACATAAGAAGCGCCTCGTTGCAGGTCGATGCGACCTCGGCAACGAAAATAACGTAATCAGAGTAAACGGTCGGCTGATTCTCCTTCGAAAGATAGGAATGCATCGCGTGTCCCATCTCGTGTGCGAGGGTGAACATTGAATTGAGCGTGTCCTCGTGATTGAGAAGAACGTAAGGATGAGGACGTGCGCCCGACGAATATGCGCCGCCGCGCTTGCCGACGTTCTCGTAAACGTCGATCCATCTGTTCTCGTAAGCGTGCTTGACTACCTTCAGGTAATCCTCGCCGAGGGGCTTGAGCGCCTCGAGAGTGATCTTCTTTGCTTCCTCGAAGGGAATCACGTTCTCCGCCTCGGAAACGAGCGTCGGATAAATGTCGTACATGTGGAGCTCATCAAGCTTCATAAGCTTCTTGCGGAGTGCCATATAACGGTGCATAAGAGGCATATTCTTATGTACTGTTGCGATAAGGTTGTGATACACCTCGGTCGGAACCTCGGTTCTGGATAGGGAAGCTTCAAGAGCACTTCCGTACTTGCGGGAGGACGCGAAGAACTTGAGCTGTCTCATCTGAGCGTCAAGAAGCGCGGCGGTGGTGTTCTTGAAGGAACCGAAGGTGTGGTAAAGCGCCTCAAAGGCGTTCTTGCGGAGAACTCTGTCGGAGCTTTCGACGCAAGGAATGTAGGAGCCCTGCGTGAGCTGACGGGTGTTGCCCTCGCCGTCGAGGATGTCAGGGAAGCGGAGATCGGCGTTGCGGAAGAAAGAGCCGATAGTGCTTGCAGCACCCGAAATCTCGGACGCGCCTGCGAGAAGCTTCTCTTCGCTTTCGGAGAGAATGTGAGGACGCTTGCTTCTTACTCTGTCGAGCGAACGGCGGTAAAGCTCAAGACGCGGCTCTTCCTTGTAGAAGCGCTCCATCGTCTCGTCGTCGATTCCGATAAGCTCGGGAGTTGCAAACGCACTTGCCGCGCCGCACTGAACGAAGAACGAACGGCATCTTCCGACCATTGCCTGATAGGTCGCGTTACCGGTGTCGGTGTCGGAATTGAGATGAGCGTAGCTGTACAGCTTCGAAAGAATTATGTCAGCTTCCTCATCAAAGGTCAGGTATTCGTATAGACCCTCGGCGCTTGCGCTGATCTTGCCTGCAAAAGACGCGATCTTAGCGGGGTAAGACTGCGCTTCCTCGAACGCCTTTTCCCACGCTGCGTCGTTTTCAAATATGTCCTCGGTCGCCCAGGTGTTTTCCTTTAAGACCTCGGAACGAAGGGGTATCTTTTTCATGCTCATAATTTGTTACCTTCCATTAAATAACGTTAGTTATATTATATCCCTAACCGCGCCGTCAGTCAAGAGGAAAGAAAGAAGATTGTTTGCCCCCTCTTTTCGGTGTGGAAATGTTCACATTTTCGCGATATAATGAAAATAGACAACCAAATAAAACGGAGGTATTTGTTATGAAAAAACTTTTTGTAGCACTTTTAGCGATGATATGTCTGTTTTCTTTTGTTGGGTGCAGTCAAAACGACATATCGAAGTATCTGAAAAAGAAGGACGGCGAGCAGTACCTGATCTTACCTATTTCTAAAGAGGAAATACGTGTTTGGGACGAAGAAGAGGCCAAGTATCTTAAGCGCATAGACGTCGGTCTTTTGAAAAAAGCAGAAAAGAAGATCGCCGCCGAGGTTTCGCAGTACAATGATGAAACCCCACACTACTATATAGATATTCGTGACGGATACCTTTGCCTCGCCGTTGAGCTGATCGTGAAGTTCGATACTCCCGACGAAAACGGAATGGATCATGAACACGTATTCTTCCGCGAAAGGATCACAAAAAAACCGGTTACGACAACGGAAGAATAAATATAAAAGGACGGATTTATCCGTCCTTTTCAAAATTCAATATCCATTATCTCGTCAAATTCGTAAACGTACTTGTCCGATGCGGCTTTAATTTCATCGACAAGATTGCTTGACGTCTCGTCGTAAATACCGATGACGGTCATACCCGCCTTTTTGCCGGTAAGACAGCAGGTGAGGTTGTCGTCAACGAAAACACAGTCTGAAACGCTGACTCCGAGCCGCTTTGCCGCTTCCTCATAAATTATGACCTCGCTCTTCGGATAACCGAAATCGTCTATCGACCAGACCTTATCAAAAAGCTCGTAAATGCCGTTACGTTTAAGGCAGGGATCAATATATTTGTGCGGCGAAGCGGTAAAAACGTGCACCGTATGACCTTTTGAGATAAGGTGGCGAAGCGTCTTTTCGACGCCGTTTTTGAGCAAGATCCGGTTTCCGTACTGCTCCGAAAGCACGACCTGCATCCTTGCCAAATACTCATCAAGCGTAAGATCAACGCCGAGCGAGATCGTATATTCGGAGGCTCGGATATTGCCAAGCGGTGTGATCTTTTTAACGAATCCGTCGGGGCAGGGAATACCGTATTCCTTCAGCATAGAAATATGAAAGCCCGCCCAAGTCGGCATCGAATCGGCGAGCGTACCATCAAAATCAAATAAAAAGTGCATCTTGTTCTCCAAAAACAAACTAACAAATCTATTATACACCACCTCACCCGTTGCTGTCAATAGAAATGCCCGAAAAGTTACATGATGTTAACAAAACCTGTATTTCACAAAAAATTGTAGAAAATTTATAAAAAACCTATTGACAAACAGAAATACTTGTGCTAAAATAAAGTCACAAGGAACAAACAACATAGGTTTTATAGAAAGTGGTGATACCGTTGGCACAAGTTGAACAGCAGTATTCACCCGCAAATGCGTGATCGTTTCTTAACACCGCAAGTGCCGAGCACAAAAGGAAAAACAAGATTGACGGTAAGTTAAGAAATGAAAAAGCCGCAGCCGCGGGTGAAACTAATGACTTACCTAAAATCTGAAAGAAAAGAGACTAAAGGAAAAGAAATAGGTTTCCGAGCCGCAATGGTAGAAGTTGGAGAGCTTGATTACGCGAATTTGTTTGAATTAACATAGATCGCGGCAGCGGAAACAAGATGAGTTAAAAACACAGAATAAAGCAAAATTAAATATATGGAAACAACCGAGCAAAAGCTCGGTTGTTTTTTTGCTCGGGCGAACACAGCTCGCCTCTACGGAAACGTTTAAGTAGGGGCGAACTGCGTTCGCCCGTTCAGTTGTAAAACAACATTATCAAAAAACACGCCCCCAAAAGAGGGCGTGTTATGTTAATTCACTTTATTTCCGCATTCGGAGCAGAACGCGTTACCGCTTTCGATCGGGCTTCCGCACTTGGAGCAGAACGAGCCCGATGCGGGCTTGTTTTCGGTTACGACTCTCTGTGCGATGAAGCTTGGCGGTACGGTAGCTTCCTCTCCGTCGTCCTCCTCGGGCGTGCTCCAATCGAGCTTGTCGGAGACGTCGGGAATGCCGAAGCCGTCGCGGCGTCCCATCTTGCGGGCGATATAGTCGCTGTTGTCAATAAGTCTGCCGAAGCCGTAAAGGAAGAAGCCCATGATCCACGACGCGATCGGTCCGAATACCATCGTTATCGCGCCAACAGCGGTCTCATTCTCGATAAGAAGATAGATTCCGAACCCGAACGATCCGAGCATCATCAAGACCGCGATAATAATCGCAAGAGCCATAATTTTCTTTCCGATGTTAGCATACATAGTGCAGAAACCTCATATCAATAGTTATTTCTGATCCTTTTGCGAACGGCGAAGAAGATGCCGAAGGAAGCGAGCGCGATCACGATAACTGCGCAAAGAACGTAAATAACGGGACTTATCTCGATGTCCGACTTAAGCTCTTCCCACAGCCTGTTGATGAGCGCAAGCTGATCGCCGGGGAGGTTCTTATATGCGGTCGCCTTGATATCGGCGGTATCGTACATAAGATCGTACGCGCCCTCCATTATGGCTTCCATTTCCTCGCGATACTCGGCACTCTCACGGACGACCTTGTTAGGTGACGCGTAATAGGTGTAGAGCGCGTTTGCAACGGCAGGCTCTTCGGAGAGCATAAAGTTGATATACGCCTCGGCGAGCTCCTTGTTTTTGCTCGTCTTGGGAATGCACATAGCGTCAACGTAAAGGTTCGTGCCCTCCTTCGGATAGAAGAAGCCGAGATCCTCGTTGTTTTCGTACATAGCGAGGAAGTCGCCCGCATAGTAGGCGGCGATGGCGGCGGAGCCACCTTCCATCTTATTGAAGATCTCGTCCATGACGTAGCCCTGAACGATGTCCTTCTGTTTACGAAGCTCCTTAAGCGCAAGACGCCATTCCTTCTCGTCGGCGCTGTTGACGTCAAGGCCGAGCTTATACTGAGCGGTACCGAAGGCGTCGCGAGAGTTATTGAACTGCAAAATGTTGCCCTTGTACTTCGGGTTCCACATAAGCTCCCACGAGCCGAGATCGGCTTCATCTACCATCGTCTTGTTATAGATTATGCCGATCATACCGTAGAAATAGGGAACCGAATAAACGCTGCCCTCGTCGTAGTAATCAAACTCGGCATCCTCGCCGTAAAACTCGGGAACGATGTTTTTGATGTTGGGAATATTCTCGTAATTAAGCGGAGCGAGCATATTCTCTTTTATAAGTCGCTCGATCATATAGTCGGAGGGAACGACGACGTCGTAGCTCACCGAGCCGGAAGAGAGCTTCGCGTACATATCCTCGTTCGACGAGAAGGTAGAATAAACGACCTTTACGCGCTTGCCCGTCTCCTTGTAGTACCAATCCTCAAACGCCTTGTTTGAGTCGAGAGTACCCTCGCTTCCGTCGGAGATGTATTCACCCCAGTTGTAAACGTAGAGCGTTTTTACGCTGCTTCCGCCCTCCGAGCAGGAGAAGAGCATGGGAAGAAGCATAAGGCAGATTATAATGAAAGAAACAACTCTTTTCATCTTGCCCCTCCCTTCACCCTACGGCTTCTGCGCTCACCGACGGAGCCTGCGAAGTTGACGATAAGAAGGATAGCGAGAATCGTTGCCACGATAATGGCACAGAGTGCGTACATACTGAACTTGACGTTATGCACGGTCTGGTTATAAACGTAAAGGGGAAGCGTCTGGAAATTCGGCGAGGAAACGAAATGGCTGATGACGAAATCGTCAAGCGACATCGTAAATCCGAGCATAAGTCCCGAAACGATACCGGGGATTATCTCGGGAAGCTCTACCGAGAAGAACGCGCGGGCAGGAGTACAGCCGAGGTCCATAGCCGCCTCGGAAAGCGACTTGTCAAGGGCGTTGAAACGCGGAGTTACCGAAAGGAGAACGTAGGGCAGGTTGAAGGTCGTGTGTGCAACGAGCATCGTGCCGAAGCCCATAAAGTTGTTCGCCTTAAGGAAGGTCGCTATCGCGACGAAAAGAAGCATCATCGAAACGCCCGTCACGATATCGGGATTCATCATCGGGATGTTCGTTACCGACGTGATAGCGCCCTTGAGCGTCTTTCTCTTCATATGATGAAGCCCAAGCGCTGCAAAAGTACCGATAACGGTTGCAATGCAGGAGGAAAGAACCGCCAAAACGAGCGAGTTTTTAAGCGCGGTCAGCGCCTGCTCGTCGTTAAAGAGCTCCTTGTACCAGGTAAGGGAAAATCCCGTAAATTCGCTGAGCGAGCCGCCCTCGTTAAAGGAGAAAACGATGAGAACGAGGATCGGTGCGTAAAGGATCGCGAAAATGAGGAAGATATAACCGCTTGAAAGAAATTTTTTCATACTATTATACCTCCGTCATCGTCGGAGAACTTGTTCATGATTCCGACGGAGATAAGGATGAGCACCATCATAACGAGTGAAACGGCAGCACCGACATTGTAGGTGCTTGTGTTTTTGAACAGACGCTCAATGGTGTCACCGACGAGGTCGATCTTGCCCGCGCCGAGCTTTTGGGAAATGTAGAAGGTCGAGATCGACGGCACGAATACCATAGTCACTCCCGAAATAACACCCGAAACGGTAAGGGGCATAACGACCTTGGTCATGGTCTGAATGCTGTTACAGCCGAGATCGGCTGCCGCCTCGATGTATCTCTTGTCGAGCTTCGTCATAGTAGTGAAGATCGGGAGAACCATATAAGGCAGAAAGTCGTATACCATACCGAGAATAACGCCGAAATCAGATCCGACGATATAAAGCTTATTAAGACCGAGCTTGACGAGCAGGGCGTTAAGAAGTCCGCCGTTGTCAAGGAGCGCCATAAGCGCGTAGGTACGGATAAGAAGGTTGCACCACATCGGGAGCATTATAAGCACCATAAGGAGCTTTCTTGTCCGAGGCGACGCCTTCGACATAAAATACGCGAGCGGATAGCCGATAAGGAGGCAGATGACGGTCGCGATAAGCGCGAAGGCGATTGAAAGAATAAATACGTTCGAGTAGCCTGAAAGAGAAAGAATATTATCAAACGTGAAGCGGCCCTTTTCGTCGGTGAAGGCGAAGTAGAGTACGAAAAGCATGGGGGCGACAATGAACATCACCATCCAGACGATATGGGGAGCCGCCGCCATACGCTGGAAAATGCTTTTACGCTTCATTCTTCGGTTTCCTCCGAGGCTCCTTCGTCCTCATCCTCGGAATCGGGATCAAAGGTCGGGTCGGACAGATGATCCATTTCCTCGGAGAAGGTCGAATAGTCGCCGAACATACCGGAGAACTCCGACTTCTTCATAACGTGGATAGCATCGGGCTCGATATAAAGACCGATAGACGCGCCGTTTTCAACGTAGTCAGTCGTCTGGATCATCCACTTGAAGCCGCCGATATCAACGATAATTTCGTAGTGAACGCCCTTGAAGGTGACGCTTGTAACGACGCCTGTGAGCATTCCGCGCTCGGTAGAAACGACGTCAACGTCCTCGGGACGTACGACGACGTCAACAGGCTCGTTCTTTTCAAAGCCGGTATCAAGACAGCGGAACTTCTTGCCCGAGAAGGAGACGAGATAGTCCTCGTGCATAACTCCGTCGACGATGTTACTTTCGCCAATGAAGTCAGCGACAAACGCGTTTTCGGGCTCATTATAAATATCCTGAGGAGAGCCGATCTGCTGGATCTCGCCGTTATCCATAACGACGACGGTATCGGACATCGAAAGAGCCTCCTCCTGATCGTGAGTAACGTAAACGAAGGTGATGCCGGTTCTCTGCTGAATGTTCTTAAGCTCCATCTGCATATCCTTGCGGAGCTTGAGGTCGAGTGCGCCGAGCGGCTCGTCAAGGAGCAGAACACGCGGCTCGTTTATAAGAGCGCGCGCAATAGCGACTCTCTGCTGCTGACCGCCCGAGAGGGTAGTGACCTTTCTTCGCTCGAAGCCCTTGAGGTTAACTACCTCAAGCATCTTGAGTACCTTTTCGTGAAGCTCCTTCTTGTCCATTTTGCGAAGACGCGGACCGAAGGCAATATTTTCATAGACGTTGAGATGAGGGAAAAGGGCATACTTCTGAAAGACCGTATTTACCGGTCTTTCGTAGGGAGGAACGTCCTTGACGTCCTTTCCGTCGAAATATACGTGTCCGTCATCGGGCGTTTCAAAGCCGCCGATGATACGGAGAGTCGTCGTTTTACCGCAGCCCGAGGGACCGAGCAGGGTAATAAATTCCTTATCTCGAATGTCGAGATTTATACTTTTCAAAATCTGTTCGCCGTCGTAAGATTTTACGACGTTCTGAAGACGAATAATAATCTCTGCGTTGTGTTCCATTTTACAATTATCGACCGCCTTTCACGGGGCAAAAATACCCCCAAATAGAAATACAGCATAATTGTATCATTATGTTAAGAAAAATGCAATAGTTTTGTAAAAATATCTTGAAAAACCGCGATTAAGCGCGATTAGGCGTGATTAGACGGAGCTTTTTCGGGATTTTTCTTAAAATCCTCCGTTATCCTCGATAATTCTCTGTTTTCTTGCGTTATCTGTGTTACGGTCGGATGTGTGAAATAACAATAAAAGTTTGCGGAATTTTGTCGTAGGGCGGGGGCTTGCTCCCGCCGTTGTTCGAACGACTGTTTCTCGCTCTGAAAAGTAACATTGTTTTAGTGCGGCGGGAGCAAGCCCCCGCCCTACAAAAAACGCATCTGAAACCTTGTGCGTGATTCAAGCTTCATTCGTTTATCTTAATTTTTCCTTCCCCACCGTCCCGACAAACAAGGCGCAAACGATAACGAAAAGTGACGGGTCCCCCGTACCCGAAAACAGAAAATAGACCGAAAACAAATAAAGGGAAAACAGTACGGAGAAGGTCACTCCGAAAAGCACTCTCTCCGCCGTTTTCGGAGACAGGAATGTAAGTAAAAGATTCTCCAGAACAGTCCCACCGTCAAGCCCCTTTATCGGCATAAGATTTATTAGTGCGAGGGCAAGGTTGCAGGCACAGAAAAAATCGCCGAGCGAAAGTGTTATTCCGAGAAAAAGGAGAATAAGATTAAGCATAGGTCCCGAGAGCGCAATAAAGATATCGGCTTTATAAGACCGTAAGCCGACAGGCAGCTCCATATCGGCGCCGAAGGGATAGATAACGATCCTTTTCGGTGACGCGCGGCAGATCCTTGCGGCGAAAAAGTGTCCAAGCTCGTGCGTGAGCGCACAAAAAAGCGTGATTATCCCTTCGTATCCCGCACCGGAAAGCGACAGAATAATTAAAAATATTATCGTAGAAGGGTGAATTATGAATTTTTTTGTTTTCTTTTCCAAACTCTTGTCACCTGCGCCTTTATATGGTATAATTAATTAACGGAAATAATATCAGAGGAATAAAAAATGACAGACAGAACTCTCGGCTTATATATCCATTTTCCATTTTGCCAAAGCAAATGTCCTTACTGCGACTTCTACTCGATAACCGATTCGTCCTGCGCAGACAGATACATAAATGCGATCCTTCTTCAAATGCAGGACTACTCTAAGGCGGCATCGCGTCACGATGTCGACAGTATCTTCTTCGGTGGCGGCACGCCGTCTATGCTGAGCACAAAGCAGTTGCTCAAGGTCATTGACGGAATATACGATAATTTCAACGTTCGCGGAGAAGCGGAATTTACCATTGAGGCAAACCCAGCAACACTAAAGACCGCGTCGCTTCGTAAGCTTCGCCGCGCGGGGGTTAACCGACTCAGCATCGGTTTGCAGAGCGCAAACGATGACGAACTTCGCTCACTCGGCAGAATACATACCTTTGCGGACTTTGAGGAGAGCTATATTATGGCTCGCAAGGCGGGCTTTGACAATATCAGCGTCGATCTTATGTACGGTATTCCGCATCAGACTCCCGAAAGCTTCACCCATACTCTCAAGACCGTGACGGCGCTGAGCCCGGAGCACATTTCGGTATACGGGCTGAAGATAGAGGAGGGAACCCCCTTCGACGAGAAAAAAGAGTCGCTTGTTCTCCCCGACGAGGATACCGAGTGCGAAATGTACTTTGATGCCGTCGAATATCTTGCGTCAAGAGGATATGCGCAGTATGAGATAAGCAATTTCTCAAAACCAGGACACCAGTGCGTCCATAACCTCCGTTATTGGAACTGCGAGGAATATATCGGCTTTGGTCCCGGCGCGCATTCCTATTTCGGAAACCGTCGCTTCGCGTATAAGAAGAACATCTCCGATTATGTGAAAAGCATGGAGGAGCCGGGCAGTGTTCCCGATATCCTGACGGAAAATTACGAGGTCAAGGAAAACGAGCGCATCGGCGAATACGTGATGCTCCGCATGAGACTCAGCGAGGGCGTTGATACCGAATTTTTCGCCGCGACATTCGGGATCGATTTCGAGCGTCTCTTCGGTAAATATCTCGAAAAATACGAGAAAAACGGCTTTGTGCGCAAGAAGGACAGAAGCTGGTCGTTCACGCCGAAGGGAATGTACGTTTCGAATTATATCCTCTCGTCAATGTTCGATTTCGATAGCGATATCCTCTCGGGCATCGCAAACGGCACTGATAAATAATTACCTGAAAGGACGGGAAACCGTCCTTTTTGTTTGCGCCCCACGACGGGAGGAGCGCGTGGGGTTCCCCGAAACGAGCGAACGCGAGTTTTGGGGGTTCCGAGCAAGCCCCCCTACCAAAAATAGAGTGAACGTTGTATTACCTTCTCCAGCGGGAGAAGGGGACCACCGAAGGTGGTGGATGAGGTGTTCCGAAGGAAAGTAACATCGTTTTAGCGCGGACAGTCGAGGACGCCTGTCTCTACAAACAACGTGGCGAAGATGCGCCACGCCGTTAGCCTTCCCTTTGGGGAAGGGGGACCGCAGACGCTGCGTCTGCGGTGGATGAGGTGTTCGGTTGCGATGTAACTTTGTTTTTATCGCTTAAATCGCCGTCAAACACGAAAAAAACGCCTCTTTTAACCCCTTATAAATAATGTCGCTGTCCCCGATCGGTAAGGGATTAACGCCGCGTCCGCATTCGAGAGTAAACGCGGGCAAGCCGTATTCCTTGATAAACCAGTCCTTCAGCCCGCCGTAAGCGGCACTTCCCGTCGGCGTGGAGAGCGTGTAGCCGCTGAGAGCAGACAGCCGCTTCGCTATCACCCGTCCGCCGTCGGGGATTATCCCGTTATAATCGTAATAGATCTCCTCGCCCTGTGTGTGAAGCGCGAGAAGCAGATCGATCCCACGCGCGCGGACGAAGGAGCAAAGCGCCGAGGTCTCGGGCTCCGATTCGGGATACTCACCCGAAAAAAGCGTCTGGCCGGGGACGATCCCGTGCTGGCGCTCATAGTCCTTGTACTCGAAAAACCCCGCGTCGTAGTTGTGATTGAGATCAACGCCGCGCCCGTTCGCCTGCCAGCGCGAATAATCGCCGCCGCTCATGGCGTTCAGCCGTTCGGTCAGCGGGTTCAATTCGTCCTTGCCGTTTATCTGCAATTCAACCCCGTCGGGATTGAGCATCGGAATAACGCAAAGCGTCCGATTTTCAAGCACCACACTTAAAGCCCCGCCTTGCGTTACTTCTTTTCCGACGTCGCGCAGAAAATCAAGGAGAAGCGCGGTCGTTATCCACTCCATTCCGTGATGAGTTCCGACGAAAAGCACCGCCTTTTTACCCTCTCCGACCGAAATAATCGGTATTTCACGCCCGACGAGCGATTTCCCGATCACGCTCCGATTAAAAAACGGAAAATCATAGCATAAAGCATCAAGTTCCTTCATCATCTCACTGTGAGTAAGTGCCGTAGACCTCATTATTTCCTCCAAAAACCTTTTTTAAAAGTCTATGAAAAAACGGGCTTGTATTATGAAAATCCTATTGACCGAACGCCAAACGTGTGATATAATCGAGATATTAACATAAGGAGCGTTTCACAATGAATTACAACTTAAAATTTCTGCCCTCAACCGAAAAGTGCTTTATCGACGATAATGCAGACGATAAGTACGGTATAGAAAAGCTTTCAATGCTGCGTAACGAGCGCCTCTCTTTCCAGCTTGCATACTGGGGAAGCGAGATGGACTGGCATACATTCTTTACTCGTCTTGAAATCGAATCCGATATAAAAGACTACGTAAAGGTATACCGCGTAGAACAGGTTCCCGTGACCTACCCGAAGCGCCCCGACCTTCCGATGGACGGTTATCTCCGCGATAAGGCAGGTCTTTACCCCGACCTTCTCCGTCCCGTAGAGGATCAGTATAAGTTCATATTCCATAAGGACGAGCTCCGCGCTCTCTATATTATCGTAGAGAATAAGGACGGGATCGAACCGGGCGATCATTACGTTACTTTCAGAGCATATAGAGACAATGATTGCGTTGCCGAGGCTACAATGCCGATAAAGGTCATCAACGCTTATCTTCCGAAGCAGACGCTTATTCATACCGAGTGGTTCCATAACGACGGCATCTGCCAGTACTATGAAACCGAAATGTTCAGCGAAAAGTATTGGAGCATCCTTCGCAACTTTCTCTATGAGGCAAGAGAAACGGGCGTGAATATGATACTCACTCCTGTCTTCACTCCTCCGCTCGACACCGAGATCGGCGGCGAACGAATGACCTGCCAGCTCGTCGACGTTACCGTTACCGATAACGGTTATACGTTCGGCTACGAGAAGCTCGACAGATGGGTAAAGCTTTGCCTTGAGCTTGGATTTGAGTATTTTGAGGTCTCGCACCTCTTCACACAGTGGGGATGTCACCACGCACCGAAGATAATCGCAAACGTAAACGGCGAAGAAAAGAGAATATTCGGCTGGGAGACCGATTCTCACGGCGAGGAATATACGGCATTCGTCCGCGCATTCCTTACCGATTTCATTGCTCACGCGAAAAAGCTCGGCATAAACGATATGCTCTACTTCCATGTTTCCGATGAGCCCTACGCCGAATGTCTTGAGTCCTATCTTAAGGCAAAGAATGCCATCTCGGATATAATCGAAGATTATCATCAGATAGACGCACTTTCCGACTATAAATTCTACGAAATGGGCGCAGTCAAGAATCCGATTCCAGCATCGAATCATATTGGTCCCTTCCTTGAAAACAAGGTTCCGAATCTTTGGGTATACTACTGCATAAGCCAGGACTGGGAGACCTCAAACCGCTTCCTTTCCATGCCCGGAACGAGAACGAGAGCGATAGGCGTTCAGATGTTCAAATTTGACATCGTCGGCTTCCTTCAGTGGGGCTTCAACTTCTATAACTGCCAGTTCTCCAACTATCCGATAAACCCGTTCTCCGAGACCTGCGGCGAGTATTTCGCACCTGCAGGCGACACGTTCCTCGTTTATCCCGGTCCTCACGGAGTGCCTTACCGTTCACTCCACCAGGCGCAGTTCGTTGATGCGCTGACCGACCTTCGCGCGCTTCAGTATCTCTCCTCCCTTATCGGCAAGGAAGAAACGATGAAGCTCGTCGAGGAAGACCTCGAGAAAGAGCTCGCGTTCAACTACTGCCCCCTTGAGCAGAGCTACTACGTAAACCTCCGCGAAAAGGTAAACGCGGCTATCGAAAAAGCAAAGAAATAATCAAAAAAGGATGCCCTTGAAGTGAACCCCATTTAGTTCACAAAAAAGAAAAAAGACACACGAAAAGCAGGGAGAGGAAATCACCTCTTCCTGTTTTTCAATCTGGAAGAATTATAAAAAACCAACCAATCTTCGACGAGTAGTAGATATTCCTCGAAAGATGTGATATAATTGTTATACAAAGTTTCTTTTTTT
>JAZQGR010000101.1:0-3195 GCA_045540115.1 Eubacteriales bacterium | reverse complement strand
GGCTACGATCCGACTTGTCTATAGTTTCCGCGATTTCAGACCGACCGAGGGGGGATCACTTTGAAAAATTTTTATAAAATTATTTTGAAAAAATTTCTCCGTTCGGACCGATGACATATCTATTCGATTGATCACGCCGCTCTCGTTTCTTTTTATTTACCTCGGACCATCTGCCGCCGCTGAGCTCGTGCTTCTCCGCGTGACATTCACGACAGAGCGCTTCGAGATTGTCGAAGCTCAGCGCGATCTCAGGACGCTCAATCGTGATAGGATCCAATTCAATTACATGATGAACTATCTCAGCCGGTTTATATATTCCTTTGCGGAGACACTCCTCACATAGATAATGAGCCCGCTTCATGTATTCGTTCCGGCATGATTGCCACGCCTTCGAACTGTAAAACTTTCGAGCGAACGCTTTAGCCACGACCGACACCGTCCTCCCATAGATTGCCGTCCTGATCTTCCTCGAAGCGATTCCGGTCAAACTCAGGATTAACAGCAAACTCTCGATCTGATGTATGTCGACATTCCTCAAAACAATCCTCGCAGCGCTGCCTGTTACAGATCCATAAAATATCAGCCATCTATCCGATCAAGCTCCTCCTGTAGTATTGAGACCGCGTCCATGTTATCGAGCACCTTCCAGCGGGAAACCTTCGGAAATCTTTCGTCGTATGCTTTCAGCTTACAGCCGAGGATCTTCGCCTCGATAGCGCACCGACCGACAGCGTAAACGGTTTTATATTCCGCCATCCGTTTAAGCAGCTCCTCACGCGGCAGCCCTTCGAGATAATCGATCCCGTCCGGCAGCTCTCCGTATTTCTTTTTACTCGGACGACCTACGAACGCCGCCTCTTTTGTTTTCTCGGTCCGGAACTGTTTCACATAATCGACGTCGACGCTGATCGGCAAATATATCGCTTTGCCCAGGTGCGCGACCTTCTCGACCGTCTCCGGAATTCCGCAAACGAGAACGAGATCCTTGTAACCATAGAACCGGAGCCAATCGTAATTACTCGGACATAAATTGTTGTGGATAAACATGATCGCGTGATCGCAGCCGACACCTTTGACGTTGACCGTTATCCAATTCCGATCTGTCTCGATATTCGGAATAATATTCTCAACAATCTCCTGAGAATAGTAATAAGCGCCGTTAAACTGCTTGAGCCCGGCGTTCTGCCATTTCCGTATATATGCCGGATGAGTGTGATCTATAATCATATGCTCCTCACCAATACAAAAGGACCGATTGCCGTCGGTCCCTTTGCATACTGAATCAATGAATTAGCCCGCGTCCGGAATTGCACCGGACAGCCTTATCTATTGCGGGCAAAATGCCGGATTTCTCCGGCTCGGTGATTCGCCGGTTCGGTTCTGTGTGAACCTTCCCAATACCAAAATAACACCTTTAAGAGTGACATTCAATGACATCTTTTACGAGATCGAGCGCGTCGTCGTGTATTCTCTGAACGTGACGCTTTGAATATCCGACCGCCTCAGCCACTTCGCCCCACGATTTCAAATTGATATATTTCTCATAAAGCACCGAACCCGCTTCGCCTTTTATAGAGCTGATCACGTTATAAACTTTCTGCCTGATCCGAAGAGCTTCGGTCTCCGCTTCTTTAAGTGCCTCAGCTTTACCAGCGAGCCGGATCGCCTTGTTCTCGGTCGTCTTACTTATTCCGCTGGAACTCGGAACGCCATCGCCTCCGAGCGGTGAACGTATCGAGTCGATTAGATCTAACTCTTTTTCGTATTCAGTTTTACATATACGAACGAGACGCTCAGCATCTTCGTATTGCTTTAGAAATTCCTTCGCCGTCATCGTTTCATGTTCCTGTCACCGTCCGAAGCTGCTTTGCATAAAGCCAGCGTAAACACTCCGAACCACGCACCTAAAATAAATCCGATAATAAAACTAATCATTTGATCGCCTCCGGATCCAGCTGATTAAATCATATAACACCGTACAAATTCCGAGAGCACCTACTCCGATCAGGATATAAACGAATATCCGAACCACTTGCTCCGGAGAAGTATAAACCTCAATCATAAGCGCCGTCCTTAAACATATCACAAATATATTGAGCCAGCTCCCGAACGTCTCCGCCCCACTCCGAACCGAGATCAAAGTCGAGGAGCAGCTGAACGACCGAGTCGAACGGATTCGGCTGCCGTTTTAATCGGAGCGGACAATCTGCGCGACGTCCGGACCGATGATAAAAATCTTCAAGCTCTCTGCGATCGCCATGAGCACAACAAGCCGCGTCATGTTCAAGCGGACACTCTGTCCGGCAATCCTCCGGGAGCTTATCCATATTTGAAATATAAACCCTTGCCATTACATTAACCTCCATTCGTCTTTACTCGGCGGCGGCGCGTCCGGTCTCTCTCTGTAATCCCTGTAAACGTTCGCCGCCATGAAGAGGATCAGGAACAGGATCATCGGCAGCGTAACGACCAGCGTCAGGATCAGACCGATAACAATTAAGATCTTACTCATTTCGATCACCTCCAGGGACAATCCTGTCCGGTTCTTGCAATCTGCTCAATGATACATTCAACGTCCTCAAGGCGGAAAAATACCGGTCTGTTGTTTGTAATTCCTTTAATGTCGAAAGATTCCATTTCCGACGTGATCCCGTTTCTTTTAATTGTGAACGACTCACATTCGATCGGGATTTCATAGCCGCTTTTTAATCTTATAATTAACCTTGTCATTTCCCCGCCTCCCGTTTCATCATGTCATAAATTGTCAGATTCTCCTCGTCCTCCTGTAGATCGTAACAGTCCCACGCATACCAGGCGCGAGACGCCGACGTTTCTGTAACCGATCGGCAGCCGCAACCAGGACACCGGACGAACATTCCGCGTCGCTTCGGATCGTGAGGAGAGCCGACGAGCTGAGGAGTCTCACCGCACCAACAAACGCGATGTAATTCGTTAGCCATTAGTCCACCTCCTGATCCGCTTCATTCTCGTCGATCAGAACGGTCCCCGTCTGAGCGTAGATTATATGACGCTTGCCGTTACAATCGAATTTGATTTTGACGACGCCCTCCTGAGACGACTCCTCAACATCGAAGCGTCCCGTATATTTCGCGACCTCTTCGCCGTTAATATCGTAGACCGTAACCGTTCGATCAATACCGCCGGACGTTTCACTTTGCCACGTCTTGAGGCTCC
>JAZQGR010000100.1:0-14499 GCA_045540115.1 Eubacteriales bacterium | reverse complement strand
CGGCTTCAGTGATATTTTATTCGCCTCCAAACTCGCGTAGCGAATACCACTCGGCGATAGCCGAATATCACTGCGAAGCAATAGAACTCGCCGCAGGCGAATAAAACTGCCCAACTTCCTTATGAGAAGTTGGGCAAACCGTTGCTCTTTTCATATTTACGGATATGATTTTGACGCCGTCTCGAATATTTCCCAAAATTCTTCGACGGTATTAGTGCCGAATTTTACGTTTGTTTTAAGAAGCTCGGGAGTTAGGTCGGACAGAAGCATTGCTTGAAAGACCTTTGATCCGTTTACTCTTTCGACGTGGACGGTCGTCGGAATAAGGTCGGCGTTTTCAACGCGCGTTACACCGTTTTCCTTGACTATTGTAAGGGAAGCCATACCGCCGACGTTACTCTTCATCGTTGACTGATCAGAGATGAAATTGCCGAGCGAGTAAAAGCAGACCGAGGTGTTGCCGTTGCCCGCTTGTATCGTCATCATTGGCTGAACTACGTGCGGATGATGACCGATTATTATATCCGCGCCGCACTCGGTGAAGAATTTTGCCCAGCTTGTCTGCATATAGTTTGGAACAAACTGATATTCCGTTCCCCAATGGGGCATAACTACTGTGATATCGGCATTCTTTTCCGCCCAAGAGAGCATATCCCTGAAATATTGCTTGTCGCTCATATCGTTCATGCGCCACCATACCTCGTTTGCGCGGTTGGATAGACCGGTGCAGTTGAACAAAGCGATCCTGATCCCGTTTTTCTCGATCACCTTCGGCTGATAGTAGCTTTCCATTCTTTCGTGGATCCCTATAGCCATAGCTTCACAGTGTTTGGAAAAGAAATCGAGGGTATCAATTATCGGCTGCTCGCCGTTGTCCCACGTATGGTTCGTCGCGAGCGTGAAAACGTCAAAGCCGGCGTTTATCGCCGCTTCACCGATCGCCGGAGGGGAAGCAAATCTGGGGTATCCTGCGTATTTGCTCGGATCATAGGTGAAGGTGCTTTCCTGGTTTATTATCGCAACGTCGGCGGAGCTGACGGTGTCCTTAATGCGACTGTAAAAGCTATCATAGCCGTGCTTTTTGCCTGACGATATAAGCGAGTCGTGGATGAGATTATCACCGACCGCGATAAGCGTGACCGTGCTTTTCGTTATCGGCGGCTCTGTCGTAATATCTTCTGCCGTCGTTTCCTCGGTCGTTGTTTCGGATTCCGTTGTTTCGGGGGAGGTCGTTTCGGATTTTGTCGTTTCGGACGACGTAGTTACGGCTTGAGTCGTGTCTTTCGGCTTATCCGATCCGGTGCCAACGCAGGCGGAGAATAAAGCTGAAAAAATGATCAAAAATGTAATTATCAGCGATGCGGTCTTCTTCATTACAGCGCCCCCTTTCGTATGAAAATTATACCACGGCGAGTCCCAAATGTCAACGTATCAAGAAGCAAATGTAAATTTGTCATTTTGCTTATTGACCGACGCTCGGCTTTGTGATAATATTTATATAGAAAACTAATTGTGGAGCAAAAATGAAAATAACGATTGAACAAATTAAAAATAACCCGTCGATAAAGAGCTACATTGAAAAAGCCGATGAGTCCCTCATTTCACTCGGGTACACCGAGCACAGCTTTCCGCACGTAACGAGGGTATCGACTTACGCGAAAAAGATTCTCCTGACGCTCGGTTACAGCGAGCGCGAAGCGGAGCTTGCCGAGATAGCGGGATATATGCACGATATCGGCAATATAATAAACAGAATTGACCACGCGCAGAGCGGCGCGGTAATGGCGTTCCGAATCCTTGACAAAATGGATGCCGATCCCGATGACGTTGCAACGATAATTACTGCGATCGGAAATCACGACGAGGGAACCGCGTTCCCCGTAAATCCGGTAGCGGCTGCGCTTATCCTTGCCGACAAGACCGACGTTCGCGCAAGCCGCGTTCGTAACACAGATATTGCGAGCTTCGATATTCACGATAGAGTAAACTACGCTGTCAAGCGATCCGAGCTCAGAATAACCGACGGTGAGATCATGCTCGATCTTGATATTGATATTTCAGTATCTTCCGTTATGGATTATTTTGAAATATTTCTTAATCGTATGTTGCTCTGTCGGAAAGCAGCTGAAAAGCTTAATTGTCGCTTTGCCTTGAATGTAAACGGGCAGAAAATGATCTGATATGAGATTGTTAGCATTTACTATCGCGCTGATAACGCTTCTCTCGCTTTTCGCCTGCGCAAAAAACGGTAGTCGCAACCCGCAGTTAACGACGTTGGATACTACTATTACCGATACGACCGAGCCTCAAACCACGGAAGCCGATACCACGACCGAGGAAACTACAACCGAGGGGGTAACGACCGAGCCTTACGTTCCGATATACGAGGACGGCGGCTTCACATACAAAATAGACGTAAGAAACTACCTTACGTATATAAACCCGTCGGATTCCACAAAATATCTTGTCATTGCAAACAGAAAACATCCGCTCGGTTCAAGCTACGTCCCGAAGGATCTTGTGAGCATATCGGATTCAAACAGCCGCCAGCTCGTTTATACCGCGAAAATGGCTCTTGAGGCGATGTGCCTTGAAATGAAAACGCTGAATGTGTACGATACCAATCCGCAAAGCGCATACCGCTCCTATTCTTACCAGAGGAATCTCTATGCTAAGTATATGGATAGAGAAAGAAACAATTATCCTCACCTTTCCGATGAGGAGCTGATGATAATAGTCGATATCTATTCGGCTCGTCCCGGAACCTCGGATCATCAGACAGGCTTAACGATTGATTTTAATCCGATAAACAGTAGCTTCGTTAATACCAAGGCGTTTACGTATTTGACGAAAAATGCTCATAAATTCGGCTTTATTCTCCGTTATCCGAAGGGTAAGGAGTATATTACGGGATATAAATACGAGCCGTGGCATTGGCGATTTGTAGGGCGCGACGCGGCAACCTATATTTATGAACACGGAATTACTCTTGAAGAGTATATGGCTGAAATGAATGAAACGGCACTTGAGACCTTTCCCGACGTTGTGATGCCGCCGCTTGATCCTCCCGAAACCTTGCCCGATGAGATCGAGCCCGATATCACAACGGAGGATGTGACTACCTCCGATGAAGTCACGACCGACGAAGTGATTACAACGGGTGGAGAGAGTACGACTGACGATATCACAACCGATGAAGTAACCACACCCGTCGATACAACAACAGCCGAGGAGGCAACGGCAACTCCCTCCGTTACGACCGAAGAAGTGACAACGACCGAAGAAGTGACAACGACCGAGGAAGTGACAACGACCGAGGAAGCAACGACAACGGAAGAAGTAACGACCGAAGCGGTCACAACGACCGAAGCGGAGGTGACCGAAGCGGAAATAACCGAATAACATAAAAACAGGGCATCACCGAAATGGTGATGCCCTTAATTTGTATTATGCTTTGATCAGATCTCAGCGAAGTACTTGATGGTGCGAACCATCTGAGAGGTGTAGGAGTTCTCGTTGTCGTACCAAGAAACAACCTGTACCTGATAGGTATCGTCGTCGATCTTTGCAACCATGGTCTGGGTAGCATCGAAGAGAGAGCCGTAACGCATACCGATAACGTCGCTCGATACGATCTGGTCTTCGTTGTAACCGAAGGACTCGTTAGCAGCAGCCTTCATAGCAGCGTTGATGCCGTCCTTGGTGATATCCTGTCCCTTAACAACTGCAACGAGGATGGTGGTAGAACCGGTGCAGGTAGGAACTCTCTGAGCAGAACCGATAAGCTTACCGTTGAGCTCGGGAATAACGAGACCGATAGCCTTTGCAGCGCCGGTAGAGTTAGGAACGATGTTCTGTGCGCCTGCGCGAGCTCTTCTGAGGTCGCCCTTTCTGTGGGGACCGTCGAGTATCATCTGGTCGCCGGTGTAAGCGTGAACGGTGGTCATGATACCGCTCTGGATAGGAGCGTAATCATTGAGTGCCTTAGCCATAGGAGCGAGGCAGTTGGTAGTGCAGGAAGCTGCGGAGATGATCTGGTCATCAGCGGAAAGGGTTTCGTTGTTAACGTTGAAAACGATGGTCTTGAGATCGTTTCCTGCGGGAGCAGAGATAACGACCTTCTTAGCACCTGCATTGATATGAGCCATGGACTTGTCCTTGGTGCAGTAGAAGCCGGTGCACTCGAGAACTACGTCAACGCCGAGCTGTCCCCAAGGGCAGTTGTTAGCGTCCTTTTCAGCGTAGATCATGATCTCCTTACCGTCAACGATAATGGAGTTCTCGGTGGACTCTACGGTGTGCTTGCCTTCGCCGATGGTTCCGCAGTATGCACCCTGAGCGGTGTCATACTTGAGAAGGTGAGCGAGCATTGCGGGAGCGGTAAGGTCGTTGATAGCGACAACCTCGTAGCCCTCAGTTCCGAACATCTGGCGGAAAGCCAGACGACCGATACGGCCGAATCCGTTAATAGCAACTTTTACAGACATGGTGAATTCTCCTTTATATTATATAAATATTTTTATTTTTTCTTACCAAATCAATATTTTACTATAAAACTTGAAATATTACAAGAGTGTGAATCTTTTGTTTTCAATTTTGTTACAATATTTGTGTTTATTGTATTTATTCGCTTTCTCCGAAGGCGATTTTTTTGTTCTCTTCGTGCTCTTTTTCAGTTCTTGCGAAGAGGTTGTAGCCGTCCTTCTTTGCAACGAAGTAGTAATACTTCGTGTCCTCGGGATAGAGTGCGTAGTTTATTGCGAGGAAGGTCGGATTTGAGATCGGTCCGGGAGGCAAGCCCTTGTATTTACGGGTATTGTAGGGATCGTCAATATTCAGGATCTCGGAGGTCAGCTCCTCAGGCGGATCGTCCTGAAGAATATAGTAGAAGGTCGCGTCGGAGCCGAGGAACCCTCCCGTTTCACGCCCGGGGTTGTTCAGTCGGTTATTGAATACCGAGGATATCGTTCCGTACTCGACGTCGTGGTACGCCTCCATCATGACAAGGGAAGCAAGGTTTACAATCTCGTCGAAGGTCTTTCCGCGCGCTGTACAGAGATTGTTTATCTTCTCGATATAGTCGGCACCGGGAGCGGTACAGGTCTTGAAGGTCTGTTTCATCTTGACGTCAAAGTTCTTGAGCATCTTGTTGATAATCGTGACCGCACTCGCGTTGGAATAGTAGTAATAGGTATCGGGGTAGAGGTAGCCCTCAAGGCGGCACTTGCGAAGCGGGCTGATATTTTCGTCGAGCTGCTTTATGAACCAATAATTGAACTCGTAGTTTTCGATCACATCGTAAAGCTCCTCTCTTGACGAAAGGTGATACTTGTCGACGAGAGTATCAACGATCTCCTTGACCGTATAGCCCTCGGGGATCGTGACGATGACCGTCTCAGCCTTTGAGCTGCTCTTCTTTGCAAACACTCGGATCAGCTGGTCGTAATTCATCGAGGGAGTGACGGTATATTCACCTGCAACGAGAGCGGGATTCTTGTCGCGGAGCTTCGCATAAAAATCAAAAACGCCCGCGTACTTTATAACGCCGTTTTCCTCAAGGATCTTACCGAGCTCCTTGACCGTCGTCCCTTCGCCGATTGTGACGGTGATCTCGTCATCAGGCTTTACGAAGGCGAAAACGTCGTTTCCGATAACGATCGCAAAGTATGAAAGGAAGCCTGAAACAACGAGGATCGAAACAATGTAGATCACTGCTTTTACAAGGCTCGATACGGCAGTAGAGCCACTGCCTCCGATATCGTCGTCATCGTCATCGTCCTGTTTGTTTGCTGCCGAAAGCTTGGATGCAAGCGACGGTCTGCTTGAGGAATGGTAGTGCGGCTCTTTTCTTTTTGCGGGATGAGTCGCGCTTGAGCCCTGTGAGGACGGCTTACTTGTCGGGGCTCTGCGGGCGACGGGCACGCGGCGCTTTTCGCCGCTTGAGCCTGTCGGACGGCGTCCACCGGTATTGTTTTGCTGTGTATTCATATAAAATTACCTCATTTGTGCATTTACAGCTCAGACAGAACCGCAACTGCGAATATGATAATGCAGACGATAAGCGAGGGTGAGAAGAATGCCTCGATCGCCAGCTTGGTTTTTTCACTAATTACATTCTTCGACGCGTTTTCCTCCTCGGCGGCTTCTGTTGCCGCTACGTCGGGAGTTTTTCCGTCGTCGGACTTTTTGAGCAGATAAGAAGGGGAGGGAGCACCGCTTTTTCCCATCTGGCGGAGCGTGTGCTCAAATTCGCTGAACATTATGATGCTGAGAACAAGAAAGAGAAGCGCAAACGTAAACACGCTTATGATTTTGTTCGAGGGATCTGATAAGGTCTTTATAATATATTTTTCACCGAAAACGGTGTAAATATTAAAAACGAGATGTGCAATAAACGCCGAAAGCGAGGAGCCTGTCGCGTATGTCAGCATACAGAGGATTATCGAGCAGAAAAGCCTGACCGGGAAGCTCTCGAGAGTGAAGAACATCATCGAGCAAAGAAGCGAGGTTATGAGTGTCGCGTTGACGGCACCGTAGCCGCCCTCGTTGTACTCGGTGAGCATAATGGAGCGAAAGACGAACTCGTCCGTCAGCGCGGGGATGATGGCGAATGATGCCGCGGCAAAGAGAAAATTGTACTCGGTCGCGCCCGTTATGTAGCTTCCAAAGGGGGAGACCGAAAAGTCATTCATTCCGAAAACGTATATCTGCGCAAATCTTATGAGCACCGATCCGAAAATAAGAACGAGCGACGAAACGATCACGCTTCCGAATTTTGACGGGGCGATAAGGCGGATATTCATCTTCGCTGTGTAACCGACGCCCTTGAGACGGCAGAAAACTATTGCGGGAATGACGAATATAAGAAGCTGAACGATTATTACCGAAAGGTACTCGTTTCCGCCTGCCCCCGTAAGCTTTTCGCGGAAAAAATCGGTTCCGAGAAAGAGCAGATAAAGTATCGATGCAAAGAGCGGAGTCGAGAAGGAGGATTTCATTTTCATGTCGGAAAGAACGCTCCCTTCTCGGTCACTATGAGGGAAACGTGCTTGTCAAAATGCCCGCGCGGAACCTCGGGGCGAAGAAGCTTGTGAAAGGTCACTCCGACGGCGGTACCGCCGAATGTGCCCATGTATCTGTCATAATATCCCTTGCCGTAGCCGACACGGTAGCCGTGACGGTCAAAGCAGACCGCAGGAATGATTATCAGATCGTTTTTCTCCTTTGAAGGAAGATAAATGGGAAGCTCGGACGATGGCTCGGGGATCCCATAGCTGCCGTCGGAAAGCTCATTCAGGCTTGAAACAACATGATAAGTCATCGTTGAGCTTGCGGTGTTGCAAAGCGGGAAAGCAACCTTTTTGCCCGCCTTGAATGCCGCCTCGGCGATGGGCAGAACGTTAAGCTCACCTTTTATCGGGTAATATAGAAGAACGGTTTCGGCATAGCGGAATGATGCAAGCGAAAGGAGTCTTGAAACGACGGCGGCTTCGGCATATTCTCTTTCGTCACTCGGTATTTCCGAGCGAAGCGCCAAAAGCTCTTCACGGAGCTTCTTTTTTTCTTCTTTGAGTGTTGTCAAAGTGCCGTCCTCCTTTCGTTCGATTATTCCGTGTATTTTGTAGGGGGCGAACTGCGTTCGCCCGTTTTATAACAATGTCTTTTTGCTACAATGGGTATTTATATATCCCTTACGCTATTATCGCCCTCAAAATCTCCTCCGCCTTTTCCTTTCCGTAAAGGATCGAAACAAGCTCGGTCGAAAAGGAGAGAGCGGCGCCCATACCTGCGGCGGTTATGACGTGACCGTCGCGGACGCAATTTTTGTCGGATATTTTTGCGCCGAAAAGCTTTTCCTCAAAGCCGGGATAACAGGTCGCTTCCTTGTTTTTGAGAAGCCCGAGCTCTCCCAATATATAGGGTGCTGCACAGATGGCACCGATCGGGATCTCCTTGCTGCTACAAAGGCAAACAAGGTCGCAAACTGTCTTGCAGGCGCGCAGATTAGACGCACCGGGCATACCGCCGGGGAGAATTACCATATCGGGCAGGATATCGCCCATTTCCGAAAGGGTAATATCGGCAATTACGGTCACACCGTTAGATGCCTTCACCGCCTTGTCGGAGGTAATGCTTACGGTCTTTATATCGGCGCCCGCACGGAGGAGCATATCGACGGGAGTCATCGCTTCAACAAGCTCGAATCCGTCAGCCAGAAATTCGTATATCATATCAACCTCAATAGCCGAGCGCGGAAATGACGTGCTCGGAAATTTCCTCGATCGTGAGGGGACATTCTCCCTCGTAGCAGCAGATCCTCGTCCAATTCAGACGGTCGGAGGCGTAAAGCGCCGCCTCATAGCTCTTGTAGAGAAAGCTGCCGTCGTTTTCGTGAATATCGGTCGCGCGTCCCGTTTTCTCGGAACGGCTCTTTATAAGCTTGTAGGAAATGTCGGGATGCATTTCAAGGTAAATTACAGCATCCGGCACGGGAATACCGAGCTTGTAGAACTCGTAATCCCACAGCCACGAAAGGAAGGAGTTCCATTGCTCCTTCGGAAGCTTTGAAAGCTGATGAACGGCGTTCGCTGTCGTGTATCTGTTAGCGATAACAACGGTATCGGGATCGTCAATATCCTTTTTCCAATCGGTACGGTATGAAAGGTATCTGTCCGCGGCAAAGAAGCTCGATGCCGCGTAAGCGTTCGTGTCCTCGGGGCGCGAGCCGAGCTCGCCGTTAAGATACTTCTTTACGAAAAGCGAGCTGTCGTTTTCGTAGCAGGGGAAGGAGATGTATCTGACCTTCACTCCCATATCCTCAAGATGCTTTTTGAGGATCAGGCTCTGCGTCTCCTTGCCGGAGCCGTCAAGCCCATCGATAACAATAAATCTGCCCATATCAGTTTTTCTTGAAGCGCTCGATAAGAGCCGCAAGCGCGAGATGGTAGCTGAAAGAACCGAAGCCTGCGATGCTTCCGATGCAAACGGGAGAGATGACCGACGTATGGCGGAACTCCTCGCGGGCGTGAACGTTTGACATGTGTACTTCAACCGTTGGAACTTTTACAGCCGCGATAGCATCGCGGATTGCGTAGGAATAGTGAGTAAAAGCACCCGCATTGAGAATGATTCCGTCGAAGGTGTCAATGGCGCTGTGAATATAGTCAATTATGTCGCCCTCGTGGTTCGACTGGAAAAAAACGGTCTCGATTCCGAGCGACGATGCCGCCTCGGAGAGGGCAGAATTGATTTCGTCAAGGGTAGCGCTGCCGTAATGAGTCGGCTCACGCATTCCGGTAAGATTAAGATTCGGGCCGTTAAGCACGAGGATCTTGTAGGAGAAGCTCATAATAATACTTCCTTTATTACTTATAATTACTCAAAATACATTATACACCATACACCCCGAAAAGTCAATAGAAAGGGAATTAATGAAAAATGTCCAAATTATAAAAAATTCCCCGCGGAAATCCACGGGGAATGAGCGTTATGGGAAGTTCTTTCCGTTTGGGTTGGATGCGATTATGCGTATCAGGTAATGGTCTTCTTCAATTTTGAAATGAATAGAAGCAGATGCTCTCATGTTTGTACATGAGATTTCGTATGGCATATCCCCGCCGTATTTCTTCCGTATAAATGAGGAAACTGTGGGTTCTACACCGACGGAGCGTATTTCCCATTTCTCTTTGTTAAGGTTCATTTTGCTGTAAAGATATTTTTTTGAGGTTTTCTCGTCAGTACAATTCGGATCGACGGGAATCCTGAACAGAATAATCACTGTCTTTACACCAAAATAATCCGAGACATTATCGCCTTTTACCATCTCCGCCTCGTGAAGCGGGATCAAGATTCCGTGTTCTTCCCATAGCCACATCGCCAACTCGTTTGAGAATCCGTTTTTGATTGAAGTGGTTTTGCGGTACTCGGAAATATATTTTTCTGCAAAGAGTGTGCAAAATATTGATGTCACTGCGACTGCGATAATCGTAACGGTGCGTATAATTGTAATTTTATATTTCTTCATTTGTTATCACTGCCTCATCGAAAGTTTGACCGCGAGTCCACTTAGCATCAAATACACCTGTTGGGCGATATTACATCCGCGGATTTCCGCGGGGAATAAAAGAGTGTTCGGCATCAGTCTGTTATCAGCAGTGTTATTGGATTTATACGAACGCTGCAACTGCCATCTCCCGTATTGATCGCTTTGAACTTAACTTCGATGTTGTAAACGAGTCCGTAGCCGCCGTCCTCAAGCCTGGTCGCGTATGAACTGACGATTAAATATTTTTCGTAATCGCTGACGCCTTTGTACATTTCCGAAATTTTTTCGTCTATTGCGGTCGTAATGGAGTTCTCGTCTATTATTATTTTTTTTACGTTATCAAAAGCCTGCAACGTTTTTGCATGGAAATATACTATGTCACCGTACGAATCAACATTTATGTAGAGAGCATCGTGAGCTTCTACACTGCCGATTTCTCGGGTATATGAGATCTGGCAGATGTTTAATACGGTGTTTATCTCGGAAACGCATTTATATTCGCTTAGGTTAATATACTTGTTCGCAAATTCATTTGCAATTTCCAAACATTTTGATTCGCTCACCATCTTGCCTGAGGTAGTGCTTTTCAAAATTTCAAACTTTGTCAGTTCGTTTGTGCTCGCATCTGTTTCAAAGTGGAAATTATCTCGAAAATAACAGTACGTCACTTGACTGAAGGGGATGATCTTGATTGCGTTGGCAAAATCTCCCGTATATTCTTTGCCGTTAAACTCGACTGTAATTCTCTTTGGCGCTTTGGATATGCTCTTTTGCACTTCCTTTTGTATACTTTCCCGGTTCCATGGGCTGTATTCGCAAGCATGATTTCCCGAATCCGAATTGAAGTCGGCTTCAAGCACAGTCAAACCGCGGAATTCTAAAGTTATCTTTTGATCGGGAACCTGTTCTTTGCGCCCGTTATCACCGCATCCTCCGGTAAACATCATCAAAACTGAAACGAATAACAAACTTGATATTATCTTGCTGAGTTTCATTTGTTTTTACCTCAAAATAGTTTAATATTATGCTGATGTCCAACGCAAACATATAGTTGCGCGTCGATGCTATGCAACGCATTAAGGAAGCTCGATGCAAAAGCACTTCACTTTTTTGTGGAAACCACTCTATTCAACCATATTCTATCAAGTGTGAGGAGAATTGTCAAGGGAAACGACCTTCCATACGTAAAAATGTATATTATTTGTAAACAAACCCCCGTCCCCTTTTCAAGATGCGGAAAATATGGTAAAATATGTATATAAAAGCAATCGGGAGGACTATATGAAAAAGAAACTTCTGATAATTTTAATATGCGTATTCACGCTGTTCTCATTTTCCTGCTCAAATATCGGCTGGAAGGGCTTATACGATGAGGATCTGAGCGTATACCTCAGTCTCGCCGACTATACGAAATTCACATACGAAAAGCCGAATACCGCTGTGACCGACGACGAGGTCGATGCGAGGATCAACACGATTCTTGAAGCCGCAACTACTTGGGAGGAGGTCGACAAGAAGCTCGGCACGGGAATGACTGTCGCCTTCGACCGCTTCTGCTTCGTTTACGGAGAGGCAAAGCCCGAGCTTTCGGTCGAGGGCGGTATATATACTCTCGGCACCGAATATGACGACGAGAGCGTGACTCTTCTGCTCCCGAAGCTCCTCGGAATGAAAAAGGGAGACACCGCGACTGTTGAAATAACGTTATCAGATAATACGAAAGCCACGTATAATATAACAGTCCTTGCCGTTTACGAAAAGAAAACGATGACGCTTACCGATGAGGTCGCATCAAAGCTTATTCCCGGCTGTAATACGGTTTCTGAGCTTAAGGATGAGATACACCGCCGATTGACCGCCGAAAAGGAGAGGGAAGCGGAAAAGAAGCTTCTCTCCGAGCTTCGCAGGCAGCTCATTGATAAATCGACTCTTATGCGAACCCCGTACAGCCTGTACCGCGACTATTACGAGGACAGGATGTACCTTTACGAAAAGCTTGCGAGCGCGGCTTCGATGTCGCTTGAGGAATATATCGAAAAATGCACCGATATGACCTACGAGGAGCTTGAAAAAACGGTTGGTGAGGCGGCATCTGCCGACGTGAAGGAGACGCTTGTCCTTTACTCCGTCGTAAAAAAGGAGAAAGTTTCCTCGACGAAGGAGGAAATATCCGCATTCGCTGATAAGATGGCGAGCGAATCCGAGGGAGTTTTTGAGAGCGGCGAGGAATATCTTTCTTACTACGGTTATAACGCCGTGAAAGATGAATATCTCTGGTCGAAGGTGATGGAGATCGTGCTTTCGGCGGCAAAGATTGCCGAGTAAATTCTACATTATATTATAAGGATTTTTTATGAACAAGAACAAAGCGCAGGCGGTTCTTCGGAAAACGTTAAAGATAATAGCGATAATTGCCGTTTGCCTCGGCATGCTTGTCGGCGGTGCATTTGCCGTGACGAACGGCATCGTCGTCGTGACGGGCGACGGCAGGATCGTGTCGGCAGAGAGTGCGGCGAAGCTTGAAAACGTTGATTGTATACTCGTCCTCGGTTGTCGCGTTTATTCAAATGAGCCGAGCCCGATGCTCCGCGACAGGGTAATGAAGGGCGTTGAGCTTTATCAGCTCGGAGTGTCTGATACTATGTTCATGACGGGCGACAGCCGCGACCGCTATTACGACGAAACGGGAACCATGTCCCGTCTTGCACAAGAAAACGGTGTCCCTTCGAAAAATATTGTTGCCGACCGTTACGGTCTGAGTACCTATGACAGCATCTATCGTGCCGCAAAGGTCTACGGCTATAAGAAGATCATCATTGTTACGCAAAGGTACCATCTTTACCGCGCAATCTATATCGCGAAGCAATTCGGCATCGAGGCTTATGGAGTTGAAGCCAACACGCGTGAGTATAAAGGTCAGTTTAACCGCGACGTTCGTGAGATCGCTGCAAGAAGCAAGGACTTCCTTTACTGCATATTAAAGCCCGAGCCGGAATACGGAATGGAAAAATAATGAAAACGTTAAAAAAGAAACTGTCAAAGACCTGCGCGTTACATTACTTCAAGCTTGTAATGCGCTCTGTCCTTTTTATTGCCGTGCTTGTTACGGATATAATGAACCGAACAGAGATGCTGACGCAAAACGCGGTCATTCCGATGATCGTATGGGTGTTTTTTGTTGCGGAAATGCTTTTAAGATTCTTCCCATCAAGGCTTGAGAGCATGGGATGTCAGAAGCAGTTCAAACGAAATTACGAGCCCGTTGATGAAAAAACGGCTCCGAGGAATCAGTCGTGGAAAAGAACCGCGCTTGTTTGTGCAGTCTGGCTTCTCCTGAACGCCGTTATCGGTGTCCTGTATCTTACGGGAGTGTTTGATGAAGGGATCATGATTCTGATTGCAATCGGATACTCGATCTGCGACATAATATGCATCCTCTTCTTCTGCCCGTTCCAGACGTGGTTTATGAAGAACCGTTGCTGTGCGACCTGCCGTATATACAATTGGGACTTTGCAATGATGTTTACTCCTCTGGTGTTTATACCAAGCTGGTATACGTACAGCCTGCTCGGATGTGCGCTTGTGCTGTTGGCAAGATGGGAGATTACATATTTTCTTCACCCGGAACGCTTTTCGACTGAGACGAATAAATGTCTTGACTGCTCAAGATGTAAAGAAAAGCTTTGCAGTCACAAAAAACAGCTTCAAAGCTTCCTCAAAAAATATAAAACGAGATTTTTCCCGCCGCACGAGAACAGAGACGATAGGGAATGAAAAAACAGCCCGACGGATGTCGGGCTGTTTTTTCATTGTACGGTTTGGCACCCGCAACAGGAATCGAACCTGTAACTACCCCTTAGGAGGGGGCTATTATATCCATTTAACTATGCAGGCATTTACAACAATAAGTATAGCACTATCGCGTGTCAAAATCAAGAGTTTGGGTGATTAAATTTCAAAATCGATCAACAAATGGTGCAAAATTATGACAAAAACGGCGCTTGGCCGCCACCCGTTTGGGCAAATTGTGAAAACATCAAAAAAATTGAAAATTATGCTTGACTTTTGCGTTGGCGTTTGATATAATAGTCGAGCGCTTTGAGGAAAGCCCAAAGCGAAATCCGCATAGAAAAAGAAATTTTTTAAGAAATTTCAAAAAACCTATTGACAATGTCGACAAAACGTGGTAGAATGAAAAACACGCCGCGCCGAGACAAGCGTCGAGGGGAAATGCGGCGCGCGGTCCTTGAAAATTGAACAACAGAAGAGAAAGTACAAAGCACAAGAAAGTCAAGAGATACTTGAACTGAAATTGTGAATACGATCTCGTACAATTCCTTTAAATAAGTAAAAGAGTAAGCTAAGAAGCAAAACTCGACAAATCAGATTTTAGATCTCGAAAGAGATATAAGATACCATTTATCGAGAGTTTGATCCTGGCTCAGGATGAACGC
>JAZQGR010000099.1:0-15098 GCA_045540115.1 Eubacteriales bacterium | reverse complement strand
ACATTTGTCTGGTAGACAAATGTGTGCTTTTTTCTGGCTGGGGATGAAGGATTTGAACCCTCACAAACAGAGTCAGAGTCTGTCGTGCTGCCATTACACAAATCCCCATCAACAGGAGACATTATAACAGATTCCTAGCGATTTGTCAATAGGTAAATCGAATATTTTTAAACTTTTTTAAGAAGTTTCGAGACAAGGGCCTTTCTCTCATCCATATAGTAATATGCTTTTTCAAATTCTTTGAGTGAAACAGACGACTTCTCAAGAAGCGTTAACAAATAACACCGAATTGGGGATGGCAATATGCCCGAATTTGCTTCGATGAATTTTGAATATGCCGCCTTGAAATCGCCCTTCTTCATCTTGATAATACCATCGATGAATGCAACGTATGACTTGTTTTCGTATACGCTCAACTTCACTGCGCCTGAAATAACTTCATAATCAGCATTTTCAGATAATTCGATAAACTTGGAAAAGTTTACAATGTCACAGGAAATTTCTGCGTATGATGCTATTCTTGATATGAATTTGGTCTCATTTCCGCTTTCGGGTGAGAAAACAAATCCGTCAAGCAACGCACGATAAGTTTTGCCTTCATTAATCATGAGCTTATTGAGAAGTGTTTCACTCCTTAACGCGTCGGATATGAGCTTCTGCGCCTCCTTGATCGGCGCATTATTATTCATCTTATCTACGCCAAGAAGATACATTGATCTGACTGTGTAAAGTTCTTTTTCCTCCGGGTAATATTCGAGCCCATTAAGATACTGAAGGCAGAGCTCATAATTTCCCGAATTGAACTCCTTCTTTATCATCGAAAGAAGTCTCTCGTTCCTTAATTTAGTGCCGTCATCGTGATCGTCAATCAGATATCCAATCGGTACAGACAAACGTGTAGCCAGAGCCGAAAGCGTAGAAAGCGACGGTAGTGCTTCTCCGTTTTCTATGCGGCTAAGCATATTGCGCGTGACAATACCATCGGAAAGCTGCTTCTGAGTCATTCCGAGCTCGTTTCTTATAGCCTTGATCTTATTGCCAAGATCGGAAAACGATTCACAACGGTATTTCATAGACAATTACCTTTTATTTATCCTCGTTTCGAATAATTAATTGTGCTTCAATTTCTTTGGATTTTGTTTCGAGAGATTCGAGAAGCCTCTCGGAATGTGATTTCAAATTATCTGCAATATTTCCGAGCTTGACATTGGTTTCGCCGATTATTGTACCATATCGAGTTACGCATTCAACGGCAAAGTCTCTGACCTTTGCATTTACACTGCCAACGATCTCATCTCTCTGCTTGTTTGCCTCATTTCTGACAGATGACGCGTAAATATCTGCTTCGCATTTGATACGGTTTGCTTCTTCCTTGGCGTCGGATATGATCTTCTCGGCGTTAGTGTTCGCGGAGACAATGATGCTTCCTACCTGAGTGGTCATTTCGTCGTAAAGCCTATTTTTTTCGGCTTCTACTGCCGTTTCATTTTCTTCGGTCAGACGCTTTATTTCATTCTGAGCTTCTTCAAGCTTACTTAAAAGCTCATCGTACTCGTCGTTTGTACGTGAGGAGCTGATCTTATCGTTAGCAATCTTAAGCTGATTTTCGAGATCTGATATATATGCATGCATATCTGCTTCTTTTCTTGCAAATAAAATGCTTAACTGTTCGATATATGCTTTAACGTCGTCACGATTATATCCTCTGAACGACTCTCTGAATCTTATTTCGCGATTATTCACTTCAACTTACCGTTCCTTATGCTCGTATTTATCTTCTTCTTACTATTATTATTATTATTATTATCAAATTTAGATCTGTTATTAGATTTCATAACACCGTTTCTCTTAGAATCGGCAAAATTCGACCTTTTAAACGATGCTGGCGGTACAAGACAGTTTTTACCAAAGCCAATCAGTTCTTGCCTACCGCAAATGTTGATAGCCTCTCTGACAAGATCGTAATTCTCTTTTCTGTTGTATTGCAGCAGAGCTCTTTGGAGCTGCTTTTCTTTATAATCGGTCGTGCAATATACGGTTTTTCCGTTAAGTGGATTGATTCCTGTATAATACATTACCGTTGATACGGTTCCCGGTGTTGGGTAAAAGTCCTGAACTTGCTCGGGACGAATACCGTTACGCTTAAGATACAAGGCGATCTCTAACGCATCATTTAACGTGCTTCCGGGGTGGCTCGACATGAGATAAGGAACGATATACTGTTCCTTTCCGCACTCATTACTGTACTTAAAGTATCTTTCCTTGAACTTTTCATACACCTTTACGCTTGGCTTGCCCATCATATTAAGAACGTTATCGCAGATATGCTCCGGCGCTACCTTGAGCTGACCGCTAACGTGGTCGGTCACAAGCTTGCGGAAGAACGTTGGATCATTATCCTCGAGCATGTAGTCATATCGGATTCCCGAACGAATAAAGACCTTTTTAACGCCTTTTACGCGCTCAACTGCGCGAAGAAGCTCTATATATTCAGTATGATCCGCCTTGAGATTTTTGCATGGCGTGGGAGCAAGACATTTGCGGTTAAGACAAACTCCGTCCTTAAGCTGCTTCTCGCAGGCGGGACCTCGGAAATTTGCCGTGGGACCGCCAACGTCGTGGATATATCCCTTGAAATCGGGCATTGCGGCTATTTGCTCAGCTTCTTTTACACAGGATTCTATACTGCGTGAACGCACTGTTCTTCCCTGATGGAAGGTGAGAGCGCAGAAATTGCAGCCGCCAAAGCAGCCACGGTTGTGGGTTATTGAAAAACGCACTTCTTCGATTCCGGGAACGCCGCCGTCCTTTTCGTACATGGGATGATACGTTCGGGTGAACGGCAGAGCATAAACTGCGTCAAGCTCTTCCCTTTCTAACGGAGGCATAGGCGGATTCTGGACAAGCATTTTGCCGTCGTAAATCTCCGTTACAGCCTTTCCGCTAATGCTGTCCTGATTGAGATACTGAATTTTATATGCTTCGGCATATTTCTTTTTGTCGGTCTTCAGCTCGTCATAGGTAAAAGTATCAACGCGCGGAAAATGAACCTTATCGTCAATCGATGTAAGGTAAACAGTGCCTCTGACATCGTGTATCTTCTTAACAGGTACACCCTTATCAAGAAGAGATGCGATTCGAAGAAGAATGTTTTCACCCATTCCGTAGGTTAGAATGTCGGCTCGGCTGTCGACAAGTATGCTTCTTCTGACCTTGTTGTCCCAGTAGTCATAATGCGCAAAGCGACGAAGCGACGCTTCAAGACCACCAATGATTATCGGAATATCACCGTATGCTTCCCTGATTCTGTTACAATATACTATTACTGCGCGGTCAGGACGGTTGCCCATCTTTCCTCCGGGCGAATAGTAATCGTAATTCCTCTTTTTCTTGGAAACGGTATAGTGTGCGACCATAGAGTCGATATTACCCGCACTTACAAGAAATCCGAGACGCGGCTTACCGAAGCGCCTAAAATCTTCAGCACTTTTATAATCCGGCTGTGAAAGCATAGCAACTCTGAAGCCCGCGTTTTCAAGCACTCTGGAGATGATTGCCGGTCCGAAGGAGGGGTGGTCAACGTAAGCGTCTCCGTTTACGTAGACGAAATCAGGTCTGTCCCATCCGCGCTCTATCATCTCTTCGCGCATAACGGGAAGAAATTTATTTTCCTTCATACCGGCAACCTCCTTTAAGTGTTTCATAAAAACTATTTCTGAACTTCTACCATTTCGAAGGCCTCAAGAATGTCGCCTTCCTTGATATCGTTGAACTTCTCGAGTCCAACACCGCACTCATATCCGTCGTTTACTTCCTTAACATCGTCCTTGAAACGCTTAAGTGAGGATATCTTATCCTCGAAAATTACAATACTGTCGCGAAGCACGCGAATCGATGCCTTTCTTGTGATTTTACCGTCGAGAATATAGCATCCTGCAATAGTGCCGACGTTAGGTACTCGTATGGTCTGACGAACCTCTGCGTGACCAAGAAGCTCTTCTTTGAATACGGGAGCGAGAAGTCCCTTCATAGCTGCGGTGATCTCCTCGATGCACTCGTAAATGATTCGATAGGTTCGAACGTCGACCTTCTGACGCTCTGCGGAATCAAGAGCAACACGGTCAGGACGGACGTTGAATCCGACTACGATCGCATTCGATGCGGATGCGAGCGTTACGTCGTTTTCCGTAATTCCGCCGACTGCAGAATGGATGACCTTAACCTTGACTTCCTCATTTGAAAGCTTTTCAAGAGATGCCTTAACAGCTTCAGCAGAACCGACAACGTCCGCCTTAACGATAACGTTAAGCTCCTTTGCGCCATCGGAGATCTGAGCGAAGAGATCGTCGAGGCTGACCTTGGAGTTAGCCTTAAATTCATCTTCCTTGATCTTTGCCTTGCGCTTATCAGCAAGCTCTCTTGCCATTCTCTCATCTTCAACTGCATTGAACTCGTCGCCTGCAGTCGGAACCTCTGCAAGACCGATTATCTCAACGGGAACGGAAGGACCTGCGCTCTGGACGTTATTTCCTTTATCGTCCTTCATCGCTCTTACACGACCTACGGCAGTTCCTGCGATGATCGTATCGCCGGCCTTAAGTGTACCGTTCTGAACAAGTATTGTAGCAACGGGACCGCGGCCCTTATCAAGCTTCGCCTCGATAACAATTCCCTTCGCGCGACGGTTCGGGTTTGCCTTGAGCTCCTTCATTTCTGCAACCATAAGTACACTTTCAAGAAGATTGTCAATACCTTTCTTTGTAAGCGCCGAAACAGGACAACAAATTACGTCGCCGCCCCATTCCTCAGGGATGAGGTCATACTTTGTAAGCTCCTGCTTTACGTTATCAGGATTAGCTGCGGGCTTATCCATTTTGTTGATTGCAACAACGATGTCAAGACATGCTGCCTTTGCGTGGTTGATAGCCTCTATAGTCTGAGGCATAATTCCGTCGTCTGCGGCAACTACAAGAATTGCGATATCCGTCGCTTGAGCTCCTCTTGCACGCATAGCGGTAAACGCCTCGTGACCGGGAGTGTCAAGGAATGTTATCGGCTGACTGTTAACCATAACGCTGTATGCACCGATATGCTGCGTGATACCGCCTGCCTCACCTGCGGTTACATTCGCGTGTCTGATCGCGTCGAGGATCGAGGTCTTACCATGGTCAACATGTCCCATAACAACAACGACCGGAGCGCGTCCAACGAGATTTTCTTCGGAATCCTCCGTCTCGTCGAAAAGCTTTTCTTCTATCGTAACGGTTACTTCGTGGTTAACCTTTGCTCCGAGCTCGTCGGCTACGAGATACGCGGTCTCATAATCGACGATCTGATTAACGTTTGCCATTACTCCGAGCATCATAAGCTTCTTTATGACCTCAGAAGCTGTTACCTTCAAGCGTGCTGCAAGGTCTCCAACCGATATTTCATCGGGAATATTGACGGTAAGCTGCTGCTTTCGTGCCTTTTCCAGCTCCGCCTGCATCTTCTGCTTTTCCTGAGCGGTACGGCGATCCTTAGCCTTATGTGGCGCCTCGGGACGCTGGTTATTATTCTTGTTTTTTCCGAACTTCTGCTTTTCGCCGAAAATGTTATTTCTTCTGTCATCGTGAGCAACGAAGTTATCAAGCTTTTCGTCATACTTCGAGAGGTCAACGTTTGTAGCTCTTGTATCTACGACTCTCGTCATACCAACGTGACTTTCCTTATGCTCTTTAATGACGGTGCCGCTCGGCTCGTCATTTCCCGCTGAACGGAAGGGCGCCTGTGACTGGACGGGCTTTTTCTTTTCTTCTTTTACAGGAGTTTTGGTTCGATTGAAATCGGGGCGGTTTTCGAAGCGTGAATTATCCTTACCCTGACGGCTGTCGGGACGCTTGATATTCTTCTTTGCTTCTTCTGCCCTTTTCTTTGCTTCGGCTTCGGCCTTAGACTTTGCCTCGGCATCGGCTTTTGCCTTTTCGTCGGCAGCCTTCTTCGCTGCTTCTTCTGCTATTCTCTTCTGTTCGGCTTCAGCCTCAGCCATTGCGGTAGCTTCAGCTTCGAGTTCCTCTTTGGAGCGAACCTTTACTATCGTTGCAGTTCCTGCCATATATTCGTCGAAATTCGAAACTTGTGCCTTTGAGGTAAGAACCTCGAGAATAAGGTTAAATTCATCGGATTCGATGACAGAGGAATGCTTTCTGTCAGCCATACCGAGAGAAGTTACAAGGTCAAGAAGATCCTTGCTCTTGATATTCAGGTCTTTCGCAAGAGTATTGATCTTATATTTAGTGTTATTTATCATACTGTATCCATCCTTTCCGGCGATTTAGCGTTTCATTGGCGCAAGCGACTTTGGAATCTCGATTGCTTTCCTTATTCCGTCCGCGAATCCACGGTCAAAGGTCGCGCAAGCCGCTGCCGATGCTTTACCTATGCGATTGGCAATATCCGTCTGGCTTAAATCGGAGATATAAAACTCAACTCTGTAATACTTGCAGGCATTGATAAGGCGCTTTTTTGTGTTTTCGGAAGCATTTGACGCGATAACGACGATTCCAACTGTGCTGTAACCCTTTATGCTGTCATCTTCACCGGGAATACCGTGACGTCTGATCTCGTCACAGATCTTATCTGTTCCTGTTTCAAGTCTACCGGCTTTCATTGCAAGGCCGAAAAGCGAGAGGATCTTTGAATTAACTGCCGCTTTTACTACATTGTTATCAATTTTCACAGTCAGCCACCTGCCCTTCAAGCTTAGCGTAGATATCATCGGAAATTTCGACCGAGAGTGATCGTTCAAGCCTCTTGGCTTTTCGTGCTTTCTTGAAGCACTCTGTACTGCGGCAAATATATGCGCCTCTGCCCGACATTTTGCCTGTCGAATCAATGAACACATCGCCGCCTTGAGTTTTAACTACTCTTATAAGCTCGTTCTTTGGAAACTGATTTCCGCACCCTACGCAGTTGCGCTCGGGAGTCTTCTTATTCTGTACGGGCAATTTAATCACTCGCTGACTTTAATATCAATTTTGAATCCGGTCAGGCGTGCTGCAAGACGGGCATTCTGACCTTCCTTACCGATTGCAAGAGAAAGCTGATCTGCATCAACGTATACTCGGCAGATCTTTTCTCCTTCGATAACTACCTCGTTTACTGCAGCGGGAGAAAGCGCAGCAGCGATAAACTCGGCAGGATCCTCGCTATACTTGATTATATCGATCTTTTCACCGCCAAGCTCGCTGATGATCGTATTGATACGCATGCTGCGGTTTCCGATACAGGAGCCGACTGCATCAACGCTGTCGTCGGTAGAATAAACGGCAACCTTGCTTCTTGAGCCTGCTTCTCTGGTTACGTTCTTGATGATAACCGTTTCGTCCTGAACCTCGGGAACCTCAAGCTCGAACAGACGCTTCACAAGACCGGGATGAGTTCTCGAAAGCGTTACGAGCGGCCCGCGGCTTTCCTTCTTAACCTCGGTAACAAAGACCTTGATGCGTTCGCCGTCCTTGAAAGCATCACCGGGTATTTGCTCGCCCTTTATGAGCGTTGCAATCGAAGTACCGGTATCGACGGTAACGTTTCCTGTTGTTTCATCGGTACGGAGAACAGTTGCGGTGATTATCTCCCCGCGCTTATCTTCATATTCCTTAATAAGCATTCCGCGCTCTGCTTCTCTTATTCCCTGAATAATGACCTGCTTTGCGGTCTGTGCACTGAGACGGCGGAAGTTCTTGGTGTCCATCTTGACCTCAGCCATTGTTCCGAGTTTATAACGGCGGCTCACCTTCTTAGCCTGCTCAACGGTGAGCTGAGTTTCGGGATCCTCGACCTCTTCAACCACCTGATAGAGTCTATACATTTGAACGTCTTTCTTTTCGGGGTCGAGTATGATTTTTACCTGTGCGTTAGAACCCTGATCCTTTGCGAATGCGTTCATAAGAGCTGCTTCTACTCTTTCAAGCATATACTCCTTCGGTATTCCCTTCTGCTTTTCAAGAAGGTCAAGTGCTTCAAAAAATTCTGCGTTCATTTTTTTCTTTATTCCTCCAAATCGGTTTAATCTTCAAAATCAAAATGTAAATTTATTCTTGCCGCCTTATCAAGCGGAATAATAAAGTCGTCAACAGTTACGGTTTTCTCTTCCTCGCTGTATCCGTTCAGAATGCCAACGTACTGCTTCTTGCCGTTAACGGCTGTAAACAGCTTTACATCTACCTTTGAGCCCATGCAGACGTCAAAATGAAACGGGCGTGTAAGATCCCTCTCTACACCGGGAGAGGACACTTCAAGATAATACTGTACGGGAATAGGATCACTCTCGTCAAGGATCGGATCGATCTCACGGTGTACCGCCTCGCAGTCGTTAATATCGACGCCGCTTTCCTTGTCGATCGTAACGCGCAGTATCTGTCTTGCGCCTTCCTTTACGTATTCAACGTCCCACAGAGAGCATCCGAGGGCGTTTACTGTAGGAAAGATGAGATCCCAGACTGTATCAGCGATATTCTTTTTTGCATTTGCCACTATATCACCTCAATTTTACTCAAACAAAGAATTAAGAGTAGGCGTCAACCTACTCTTAATACTCCGTATTTTAGTTTACGATGTCATTGTATCACAATATAATTCAAAAATCAAGTGTTTTTAAGAAAAAAACAAAAAAATTTATATGGAATAATGAGGATTTGGCTTTATCATCGAAAGTTTGTATTTGCTCATAACCTTTTCGTTGATTTTAACCTTTACAGAAAGCTGCGCATAGAACTCGTCGTATACCTCTCGTGTTGCATATTCTGTGAATTTTAAGTTTGTAAGCTGGGTAATGTCCGCATCGGAAAGGGATTCGAACGGCGTTAGCTCACATATCTGTACGTAGAATATAGCTTCTTCTTCCTCTACTCTGATTACCTCACCCGTCTTACCCGTTTTTACTGCCTTGAATATTTCGGTGCCCCAAATATCAATATTGCTGTACGAAATAAAGAACCCATCAGGATATGCTGAGGTATCGTATTCGCTGTAATCTTTGATGAGTGTGTCAAAATCCGCTCCGCCGTCGAGCTTTGATTTAAACTCGTTAATCTTAAGGTTCTTCTGTGCAAGCTCATCCTCAGTCAGCGGCTTTGAAATAAGATTTCCTTCATCGTCGTAAACGTAATTTCCGTTTTCATCGGTTTCAATATCCGTTGTATAGAAAACTACGTATTTGATCTTCTTATACTGACTTTCATAATAATCGATCAGCACGTCATCCGTTATCTCAAGAGGTCCGCCCTTTCCGAAAAGAGAATCGTATACGAGATCGTGTTTTGCTTCCCAAAGATAGATCTGCTCAAGCGCATCGATATTGAGCATCATTTTTGAAAGTGTTGAATTTAAGCTGCCTCTGCCGCCGTAAAACTCAATTTTCTCTTTTATGTCGTTCTTAATGGATTTCTTGGTCGAAGATGAAAGCTTGAGCTTATACCGCTTATACAGATCCTGAGAAATGAGATAATTTGTGATCTCTTTATTCAAAAGCTCGGTAAAGTACTCTTCAACTGTTCGTGTTTCGTCGAACTTTGAACTCCAAAATTCTTCGGTATCCGATGCGTCGGTATACGAGGCGAGAATGTTTCGTTTATAAGTCGCAAGCCAATAATTATAAAACTCCTCGGTTAGCTTGATTCCGTTATATTCCATTACCGTATCGTATTTTGAGCGGTATCCGCAGGATGCAAAGAGCAACGGTAAGAGAATTGAAGTAACGAGAACGGTCACTATCAGCTTTATATAGAGCTTCATTGTTTTTCCTCCGATTCGGTAGTATTCATAATGCGTTGATAATCAGTCAGCAGCTCAATTGATTTCTTAAAGGCATCCTCGCCCGCCTTTGTTCGTAAAGTAACGTATGGCTTCAGCTCAAGGCTCATGAGAATCGCTCCCTTTCGGTCGGCAGTGAGCATTGACCAGATTCTTATATCGAGTTTTTCCGGATAGAAAATTACCGAGCTTCCGCGCTTAACGATCTTATTGATACCGCACGATGAACCGCAAGCGCGAAGAAGCGATACGTCAAGAAGCGCAGACACCGATCTCGGCATATCTCCGTATCGGTCAAGCAGCTCGTCAACGATATCCATTTTATCGGCAACGTTTTCTATAAGAGATATTTTCTTATATACGTCAATTCTCTGAACAGGGCTCATAATATAGCTCTCGGGAATGAATGCGCTAACGTTCATTTCAACAGCACATTCAGTCTTTTGCTTCTGAGTCTCGCCCTTCTCTTCGAGAATTGCTTCGTTAAGTATTCTCATATACATATCGTAACCGACGTTCTCTATATGTCCGTGTTGCTCAGAGCCGAGAATATTTCCGGCGCCTCTGATCTCAAGGTCACGCAAAGCCACCTTGAAACCCGATCCAAACTCAGTATACTCGCGAATTGCACCGAGACGCTTTGCGGCAATTTCGGTAAGCACTTTTCCCTTTTGATAGGTGAAGTATGCATATGCGCGACGAGATGAGCGTCCTATTCTTCCCCTGATCTGATGAAGCTGAGAAAGACCGAGTCGGTCGGCATTTTCTATTATAAGCGTGTTTGCATTCGGAACGTCAACGCCTGCTTCGATAATAGTCGTACTTATTAGAACGTCGATCTCGCCTTCAAGCATTGATCTCCAGATATCGGATAATTCTTCCTTATCCATTTTTCCGTGTGCAACGGCAATTCTCGCATCGGGGGCGAGCTGGGAAACCTTTGCATATACTTCCGCCATATTGTCAACACGGTTGTGAAGATAAAAGACCTGGCCTCCGCGGCGAAGTTCCTTTGCTATCGCGTCGGAAAGAATCATTTCATCATATTCAAGAACGTAGGTTTGAACAGGAACTCTGTCATTTGGTGCCTCTTCAAGCACCGACATATCGCGTATTCCGCTCATTGCCATATTTAGCGTTCGTGGTATCGGCGTTGCGGTAAGCGTGAGTGTATCAACACCAGAGGCAAGCTGTCTTAGTTTTTCTTTTGCAGCTACTCCGAACCTCTGTTCCTCGTCAATAATAACAAGCCCGAGATCCTTGAAAACAACGTCTTTGGAGACGATTCTATGGGTTCCGACGATTATATCGACCTCTCCGCGGCGGACGCGGCGGAGCGTTTCCTGCTGTTGCTTTGCTGAACGGAAACGCGAAAGCATATCGACTCTTACGGGAAATCCACGCAAGCGAGAAAGGAGAGTTTGATAGTGCTGAAGCGCAAGTATCGTTGTAGGAACAAGAATTGCGACCTGCTTTCCTGACTCGACAGCCTTAAATGCAGAGCGGAGGGCGACCTCGGTCTTGCCGAAGCCAACATCACCGCAAAGCAGCCTATCCATAGGTCGGGCAGTCTCCATATCACGCTTTACCTCGGCTATGGCATTCAGCTGACCGTCTGTTTCATCGTATGGGAATGCAGCTTCAAAGTCTCTTTGCATATCATCGTCGGGAAGAAACGCAAATCCCGGGCGTCTCTGTCGCTCTGCATAAAGCTGAATCAACTCCTTGGCCATTTCCTTTGCTGCAGCCTTTGCCTGACGCTTCGTCTTTCCCCATTCGGCGCCGCCTATGCGCGAGAGCTTGAGAGTGCCGTCCTCGCCCTTTGCTCCAATATATTTGGAAAGGCTGTCGAGCTGCTCACACGGCAGATAAATGATATCTGTACCGGCATACTTTATCTTAATATAGTCTCTTGTCACGCCGTCAACTGTAACACTCTGAATGCCGAGAAACATACCAATACCGTGAGTTACGTGTACAACGTAGTCGCCCTCGGAAAGATCAGCGTAAGACATTATTTTCTCGCGTGCAGACTTCTTCTTAGACTTGTTTTTCCTTCCTTTGATTACTGCGGGATTATAGCTGCTGCCCGCCGCGTAGGTAGAAAGAAGCGCATACTTTGAAGCAGTAAGCTCAAAACCCGAGAGGGCTATTCCGTGTCTGATTACCGTTGTAACTCCATCAGTAAAGGAAAACTCTTCATCAACAATTGGAGCAGAAATGTTCTCCTTTTCGAGCATTAAAGAGAGATTCCTCGCCATTATCTCATTATCACAAAGGAGGACTGTATGGTATCCGCTCTTGATGTAGGAGCGCAGATCGTCAATAAGCAATTCAAAATTATCGCTATATGACACAGTCTGCTTTGTTGACATACTGAAAATTGCGGCGAAGCGCATATCAGCAATGCTGCTCATAAACGAGTCAGCAATTACCCCCGAATGAGTGGAAACAAATTTACTGAAGTTCTCATAATCTCCGCCGTAACAAGCGATCGAACCGCTGATCAACCCTTCTTCAAGAAGCGAAGTAACGTTCTGCTTATTATGCCACTCAAATGATTTCACTCTTTCAAGACAAGCATTATAATCCTTGCAAAGAACAACGGAATGCTCGCCGAAATAATCTAAAAGGCATTCATGATCCTCATATATAAGCGAAATATATTTGTCTGCAAAGCGAAGCTCCAAGCCTGAATTAATCGCTTCGAGCTCGGAAGCGAGTGTATCCTTTGTTTGCTCGGTCTTAGCCTTCTTCAACAAGGATTTTGCCGCGGAGGATATTCTCGCTCTTGCATCAGCATCGGCAATCAGCTCACGTGCGGGTGTGATTTTTACTTCCTCGATCTGTTCGATACGTCTTTGCGTTATAATATCAAACAAGCCCATGCTGTCGATATCATCGCCGAAAAACTCAATTCGAACAGGATTTTCACTACCGGCAGGAAAAACATCAAGAATACCGCCACGTATAGAAAACTGTCCAACTCCGTCAACCATATCGACACTCTGATAACCGGAGAGAACGAGCATTTCCTTGATTTCGTTCATCTCAGCAGTGCTGTTTATCGAGAGGTTAAACGTTGCTCCCTCAAGTCTGGTCTTCGGCATAGTGTACTGAAGTGCAGCATCGGGGGTGGTTACGACAACGTCACAGCTACCGTCAAGGATGGAATGTAGCACACCAAGCCTCTCGTGCTCATATTCACGGGAGGCAGAAATATTATAGAAAACAAAATCTCTGTAGCTGTACGTTTTGGCATTCAGCCCGAGGGCCGTGAACGTATTATAAGCACGCATTACTTCCTTTTCATCCGGAGCGAGAAAGAGAAGCACTTCCGCGCCGCTATCGCGAAGCTCGTTTATGACGGTTGCAAAAATCGCGTTACGCGCTCCGTCACACAGACCAACAAGTCGCGATGGATGAGGCACACGCGCTGTCATCTGCTCTCTGATGGTAGTGATAAGCTCGTTATACTCACGTTCGTTCTTCAGAATGTTTGAAATTAATTTCATAATCAATTATATTTACACATCGCGTCGTCGATCTTCCCCTGAATTAAAAGCGGAATAGCGTCAACGGCATTATTAAGTGCCATGTTGAAGTCGGTATCAAGCTCAGAAGGAATTTTTCCGAGCACCCAATTTATCATATTTCCGCCACTCGGAAGCTTACCGACGCCAATTCGTATGCGAGGAAAATTATCGGAGGAAAGCTGGTAAATAATGTCGCGCAGACCCCTCTGTCCCCCATCGCTTCCCTTTCTCCTGACGCGGATCTTTCCGACGTCAAGCTGAACGTCATCTGATATCACAACGATATTTTCAGGCGGAATCTTGTAAAAAGCAGCGGCATCCCGAATTGCCTCACCTGAGCGGTTCATATATAGCTGAGGCTTTATTATAAGTACGCGGTTTCCGCTGATATCAGCTTCGGCGGTAAGGGAATTAAACTTTGCTCTCGTAACTGAAATGCCGTTCTTTTGGCAATACAGATCAAGTGCCATAAAGCCCGCATTGTGTCGGGTTCTTTCATATTCCTTTCCGGGATTTCCGAGCCCTGCAAGAATGTGTGTGATCGGCTTCAGCGGAGCGCGTTCAGATTCAATTTTCTTAAATAAGTCAAAAATATTAGCCATATCTGTTCCTTTGTAGATAATTTGACAACGACCAAAGGCGGACTTTCGTCCGCTTGAGAGTATTATATAATAAAGAGCGCATTTTTTCAAGTCGATTTTCAATATATGAAAATAAATTTACAATTTTAGCGATCGCGTATACAAGTTTAGCTTACAATCTTTGGATCAGGTTAAATAAGTTGGTAATTTGCACAATTATTCGGGCGACGTAGTTTGAATTTTGAACAGTCGTCTCAATTTATTAAAAGTTTGTAAATAATTTGAAAAACGATGGAAAAATTAGTATTTATATGTTAGAATATCGGGTGGACAAAATATAAATTTTGCGAATAATTAATTGGAGGATTATAACTATGGCAAAAAAGTATTGCTACCTCTTCTCTGAGGGTAACGCAAATATGCGTGAGATCCTTGGCGGTAAGGGCGCAAACCTCGCAGAGATGACCAATATCGGTCTTCCTGTTCCCCAGGGCTTCACTATCTCTACTGAAGCTTGTACACAGTACTATGAGGACGGCCGTCAGATCAACTCTGAAATAATGGCTGAGATCATGGACTATATTGTAAAGATGGAAGCTGTTACCGGCAAGAAGTTCGGCGACCTCGAGAATCCCCTTCTCGTTTCCGTTCGTTCCGGCGCTCGCGCTTCGATGCCCGGTATGATGGATACTATTCTTAACCTCGGTCTTAACGAAGAAGTCGTTGAGGTTATGGCTAAGAAGTCCGGCAATGCTCGTTGGGCATATGACTGCTACAGAAGATTTATTCAGATGTATTCCGACGTCGTTATGGAGGTCGGTAAGAAGTACTTCGAAGAGCTCATTGATAAGATGAAGGAAGAAAAGGGTGTTAAGCTCGACGTTGAGCTCACCGCTGACGACCTCAAGGAGCTCGCTAACCAGTTCAAGGCTGAATACAAGGCTAAGATCGGCGCTGATTTCCCCTCTGATCCTAAGGAACAGCTTATCGGTGCTGTTAAGGCAGTATTCCGTTCTTGGGACAACCCCCGTGCAAACGTTTACCGTCGTGACAACGATATTCCTTACTCTTGGGGTACCGCTGTAAACGTACAGGCAATGGCATTCGGTAACATGGGCGACAACTGCGGTACAGGTGTTGCGTTCACTCGTGATCCCGCTACCGGTGAAAAGAAGCTCATGGGTGAGTT
>JAZQGR010000098.1:0-2649 GCA_045540115.1 Eubacteriales bacterium | reverse complement strand
GTGAGGGCTGATGATGATTGCATTGCGGGTCTTAAGTGCGATAAGACACTTAAAGATTGCGGTAGATGTGGGGTTGGTGGTAGGGATAACTGCTGCAATAACACCGATAGGTTCTGCGATCTTCTTAATACCGAAGGCTTTGTCTTCTTCGATTACGCCGCAGGTCTTGGTGTTCTTGTAGGCGTTGTAGATATACTCGGAAGCGTAGTTATTCTTGATAACCTTATCTTCCACAATACCCATGCCGGTCTCTTCAACCGCCATCTTTGCGAGAGGGATTCTGGCTTTGTTTGCTGCAGAGGCGGCTGCAAGGAAAATCTTATCAACCTGCTCCTGCGTAAAGGTGGCAAACTTTTTCTGAGCCTCTCTCGTGCGTGCAATCGCCTCTTCAAGCTTTTCCACGCTGTCTACGACTAAATAGTTCTTTTCCATTTTCTGTTTCCTCCTAATTGATATTAGATAATTGATTGTTTAAGTAAGCAAGGGACAAGGCAAGGTTTTCATTTTGTACCAGTGTCCCTTTTGGTACCTTGAGCTTGCATGGGGCGAAGTTCCATATCGCCTCAATGCCACTTGATACCATCTGTTCGCATACCGTTTGAGCTGAACCTTCACCTACGGTTATGATACCGAGTTTAACATTATGTTCTTTGCAAAACTGCTCAAACTGATGGATAGGATGTATCTCTACTCGCCCTTCGAGACTGAGCACCGTTTCATTGTTATCGAAGGCCGCTACGATCTTTACACCGAACTTTTCAAATCCGTCGTAATCAAGCAGGGCCTTACCGAGCTTTCCGGCACCCACGAGGACTGCAGATGTCACGCTGTTGCAACCCAGACAGTCTTCCAACTTTCCAATGAGTTCCTCGGTCACATAACCGAGTTTCGGCTTTCCTTCGCCGCTTATCGCATTCAGATCTTTTCTTACTTGGACCTCACCCAGCTCAAGCCCCTTCGCTATGTAAGTTGCCGAGACGTACTTGAAGCTTTCGCTCGGTAGTTCCTTTAAGAATTTTAAGTAATGCGGTACTCTGCCCAAAGTTGCCTTTGTAACAGATGAGCTTGACATCATGATACCTCCTTTTCTTGAGTTCGTTATTATTTTAACAAGCTGTCTTGACTTTGAAAATTCTTAATTATGATAATCGGTATTATCATTATCGATAATAGCAGTATCGAATTACAAAAAAGAGGCAAAGGGCTAAACCTTTACCTCTATTATTAATTTATTTGCTTAAATAATCATCTATTGCTTTTGCAGCTGTTTTGCCTGCCCCCATTGCCGAAATGACTGTTGCCGCACCCGTAACCGCATCACCGCCTGCATATACTGCGTTGCGGGAAGTTAGCCCATCCTCGTTTACGACAATACCACCCCATCGATTAACCTCAAGTCCTTCCGTGGTAGATTTGATAAAAGGATTGGGAGAAGTACCGATTGACATAATTACGGAGTCTACGTCAATGGTAAATTCGCTATCAGGGATCACCACGGGCCGTCTTCTGCCTCTCTCGTCGGGCGCGCCAAGTTCCATTCTGACGCATATCATAGTTCTAACAAATCCATTCTTGGGATCTCTTGTATCATCGGGATTGTTATATCCGAGAATTTCGATAGGATTGCAAAGCAGACGGAACTCAATTCCCTCCTCTTCTGCGTGCTCGACCTCCTCGCGTCTTGCAGGAAGCTCCTCCATAGAACGGCGGTAAACAATATATACCTTGTCGGCGCCAAGACGGAGTGCGGTTCTTGCCGCATCCATAGCAACGTTTCCGCCACCAACGACAGCAACCTTACCGCCCTTCATAATAGGCGTTTCGGGTGAATTAAGATAAGCCTTCATCAGATTACTTCTTGTCAGGAACTCATTTGCGGAGTAAACTCCCTTGAGCGACTCACCGGGAATGCCCATAAAGTTGGGAAGTCCCGCACCCGAGCCAACGAATACAGCCTCGTAACCCATCTCAAACAGTTCGTCGATGGTCAAGGTCTTACCGATAACTACGTTTGTCTCAATATGAACGCCGAGCTTTTTCAGTGTATCAACCTCTTTAGCAACGATCTTCTTTGGAAGGCGAAATTCGGGAATACCGTATACAAGCACACCACCTGCGGTATGAAGAGCCTCATAAACTGTTACATCGTAACCCTTCTTTGCAAGGTCGCCCGCACAGGTAAGACCGGAAGGACCGGATCCAACAATCGCAACTCTGTGTCCGTTGCTCACAGGATGTGCGGGCTCTTCTGTGGAGAAGGTGTTGTGCCAGTCGGCAACAAAACGCTCCAAACGACCGATACCGACAGACTCACCCTTGATGCCTCTGACACATTTGGATTCGCACTGCGATTCCTGCGGACATACTCTACCGCAGACAGCAGGGAGAGAGGATGATTTTGTGATAATCTGATATGCTCCTTCAAAATCACCGTCCTTTATCTTGGAAATAAATTCAGGGATATGAATTTTTACGGGACAACCGTCAACACAAGGCATATTTTTGCAATTCAAGCATCGCATAGCCTCGTCGATGGCTTGCTCCTCAGTATATCCGAGTGCAACCTCGTCAAAGTTGTGCGCTCTAACCTTCGCGTCCTGCGTAGGCATAGCATTTCTTATAAGACTCATATTTGTCTTTGCCATCTTA
>JAZQGR010000097.1:0-4301 GCA_045540115.1 Eubacteriales bacterium | reverse complement strand
ATTACACAGAATCCGGAGAGAATGTCCTTCTGATGATAGCGAATGACAGCCTGTCTGTGACCGGCTACGCGGACAACGAAACCCTCGCTGACACTTTGAAGGACCTCGCCGCTATGCTTACTGATGCAGGGCTTGCGGTTGACACCGTAAATACTTTGACCGGCGGAGAGCAGCATGTCGCTGATTATGAATATAACGGAATTCCGCTGCAGATCCGGATAGGCAGCAACGCTACCGCACAGATCAATATTTTTGTGTCAGTGAAGCAATATTGAGCCGCTCTGGTTTCTATCGGCAGATCAATTTATGAGGACATGTTATGTTTGAAGAACGCTTCATTCAGCTTGTAGAAGAAAACGGCGGCTTTGAGTTTTATCAGGCATACCGGAATGACGTGGATCATATTCTCGGCGGTAAAGGCAATACCTATTGGTATGTCATTATGAAAAAAGGCAAGGTCACCGAGTCCTATATCGGAAAAAACAGCGGCGGCGCGTGGGAAGACGTTTGCGTCAAAGGCAGCGGCGCAACTCAAAAGACGAAAACCATGCCCGCAGGCAGCACGATCAGGAAGATCGCCGAAAAGGCGTATCTCTGCCAGGATGAAACGTGGGTCACGCGGCGCACGCCGAAACCGATCGAGGATTCGCACCCGCGCTACCATTACGTTTACGGCTTCGGCGACAAGGGGCTTGACGTATCTGTAGAATACGGCGTGACCATCGCTTACAACGACGTCAAGGACGCTGACGCGGGTTTTCATTTAAGATACCTTTATACGGGCTCCGACGTCGAAACACCGTAATACTTCGGGGGCGGAACTTGTCCGCCCCCGTTTGCTTTCTATTGAGGAGGGTTGTAAATTGCTAAAGAGATTTCTGTCTTTGGCGTTAGCGGTACTTATGACTTTATTGCTTTGCTCCTGCGATTTCCGGTCGTTATTCGGAGGGGAGCAAACGTCGTCCGACAACGTCAAAGATGATCCCATCGTCGGCGACGGATCTTCTTATTCTGAGTTTATCAACGTTATGAAAGAGATCAAAACGCGCGGCGATAAAACGTCGGAAATGGGGCTTCCGGTCAACAGCGAATACTATTATTCCTTCGCCGGGGCTTCGGTCAGCGCGTTCCGCTACGCCGTGGAATATATTCTCTGGTTAAAGGGCGAGGGTGACACGCTCGATTCCTTCACTTCCGGCAGCAGATACAGCGGCTTTGATACGATTGCCGAAATCAATTGCTCTTCGCCGTATCCGACGTATTTTGAGGGCTTGCTGTATGAAGTGCAAGGAAAAAAAGAAGAGGCGATCGAATCCTATGCGTGGGCGTCGATCATGCCGACGTTCCCGGAAGAAGGGCTGGATTTTTACTATCTGAAAAAGATGGAAGTCAATAAGCTGTATGAACTTAGGGATACTCTGCGCGAAGTCGAGGAGTCGATTTATTCCGTTTACGCTCCGGTTCTGACAGGGGCTGAACGGGACAGGACCATGTATGACAGCGAGTCTCTTATAAGTAAATCATCGGAATGTGTAAAGGAGGCCGATTATACGTCGGCACTCTATTACGCGAAGCAGGCGCTCAGAGTCGATCCGTTTGACGAACTCGTGTGGCAGAACGCCGCTATTTGCGCAATTTATTCGGAGGATTTCATACTCGCAGGAGAATATATCGACGAAGCGACGGCTATTTTCCCCAAAAACGAGAAACTCATAGAGATCAAGCGTGCTATGCTTGATGCGATAGATAAGGAGGCGCGGTAATGAAAAAGGTAAGAAAATCTCTCGCAGCATTGCTCGCGCTTGTATTTACGGTATTCCCTTTGACTTTTGCTTTTCCCGTATCAGCGGCAGCTGGATCGGCATCCGGCGCTGAGATCGTCGGTATCGATTACAGCCGCATCACGCAAAAGGCGGATCATAGCCAAAAGAGCTATCCTGTTGAGCTGAAACTCGGCGACGTTACTTTTAACGGTGAACTCGTCGGCGAAGTCGGGCTTACGATGGAAGAATTGAATGCCGTAATACGGCAGACGCTTGAAGAGAAAGATCTCACGCCGGAGCGCGTCGCGCTCGTTAAAAAAATCGCGGAGCGTGTACAGACCGACGCCAAGCTGTATTGGGGAGATCAGGTAGTTTCGGGACTGCTTTCATATCTGCCGATCCCCGGCACGATATTCAGCGTCGGCGATTACTATGAATACGTCGTGCACGATGATCTCGGTTCAGCGGCGTTTTCCGCAAAAAAAGAGGCGGCGCAGAATGCTGCCAAGAAAGGACTCGAGACCGCTTTAAAAGCAGGCGGACGGATCGGGCGCGTCGCAAAAGGCGCCAAAGGTCTCATAAGCGAGGTCCCTTTGCTCGGACAGCTCGCCAACACAGCTGTTGTGGCGGACAGCTGGCTTGACGGCAGCAAACGTTTCGACGCGTATCTGGAGCTTCTGGAGGAAAACCTTGCGATCATCAATGATTTCTATTCGGCGTGCAGCCGCCGTGCTGCAGATCTCGCCGAGAGCAAGGACATGGAAAACACATGGAAGATAAAGTTTGACAAAAACAAGAATTACCGCACTTATTACTGCACGTTCTGGGGCATTTCCGGCAACATGATGAGCTGCGAGCTCAGCGGAACGCTCCAAAACAGCAGCGGCGGTATGGAGGGCACGTACACCGGTACGCTTTGGCTCGATTTTGAGGCGGTCGATCTTTCACCGGTCGAAAAGAATCTTGAAAACACGCCGGGGCTTGCTGCAGTCAAAAGTCTCATTTACAGCATGGGCGGATACCAAAAAACGTCCGATACAGGTGGTAAGACCGTTCTCAAATGCGAGTCGCAGGGGCAGCTTACCTTCTATGTAAGCGGAACGGAAGGTACGGTTAAGCCCAACGTTGTCGGAAGTCTTTCGGGTGATAAAGAAGTCAGATTTTCATTTGACCGCTATCTGGAATGGCACGACTATACGATGGCGGCGTTAGGGGCGCAGGGCGTCACCGAGGCGACCTTTACTTCCGACGATATCGCGTCGGTCACGATGGAATCTTCATCCCGTGTGACGCAGAAAGGAGCGGTCAAAACACAGCAGGATTCTACCGAGGTGTTTTCGCAGGATCCCGGGACGATTTTTGCGCCGCTCGAAAGTGATCCGGTTATAACGATCCATTTTTCTAAATAAGTACGGAGGCAACTATGAAAAAACAATTATTTGGAATTCTTGCATTGATCGTATCTATTACGCTCTTGATTTCGCTCGTGTCCTGCAGCAACAAGCCGAGCGGCAACGTTGACGACGATGCACCTCTCGTGCGTGACGACAGTACCGGCAGTACGTCAGCCCCCGAAAACAACGCGGGCAACGTTCCCGATTTTTCCGCGATCATGGCGGGCAAAGGCGGGACCGACACGGTATGGGGCATGCAGGATGCTGCTACCCGACAGTCCATCGTGGATTCTGCCAAAGAAGGTGGATACGATGTTTCCTTTGGGGCAGACGGAAGCATGACTATAACGGACACGGACGGAACAGTGATTGTTCAGCAACCTGACGGCACATGGGTGATGAAGGACGCCGACGGTTCTTCTGCTCAATTCGGCGGAGAATGGCCGGAGAATGAATTTACAAAACTGGTCCCGAAACCCAATTTCGATGTTATGGGCGCTTCGTCTGATGACGGCAGCTTTACCGTTGCATTTAGCGGGGTAGAAATCGAACAGGTCAAAGCTTACGCAGACAAGGTGAAGGCCAAGGGATTTACCATCGATGCAACGGAAGAAAGCCAAAATGTTTATGGAGTGTCGATTTACAGTTATACCGCTTATAATTCTGACGGATATTGCGTAGAGATCACCTTTGTCAACGGCACGAGCGGAATTACTATAAGCAAATAAAAGCCTATCCTGTAAAAACAAAGCTCAAAAAACAATGATCTCGGATAAAGATCAATAGATCCAAAAACACCGCCCACAGAAAACTGACCGTGCTTGTTCAATATAAACTGGAGCGAACCAGTAAGCCAATGATTCCTATCGTCATTCCAGCAATGATGAATCTGGCTGATCATCAGACTTGTTCTTTCTGTAGTCAGCCGCTTTGCGTTCCACTGGCTTGGCGGCAAGCTCACCGGCTACATAAACAGCGAATTCGGCGGGCAGTTCGGGCGGCACCGATGTCCCCAAAGGCAAATGGGACGTGGACGGCACAACGGCTTATGAGTTCAGCGGTGATGGAAACGCAGCCTTGCTCCTGCCTAATGTCACCTATGAATTTTCTTACGATATCAAGAAAGACCAAATCTCCATCGACT
>JAZQGR010000096.1:0-134833 GCA_045540115.1 Eubacteriales bacterium | reverse complement strand
TCGCTAGGAATCTGTTATAATGTCTCCTGTTGATGGGGATTTGTGTAATGGCAGCACGACAGACTCTGACTCTGTTTGTGAGGGTTCAAATCCTTCATCCCCAGCCAGAAAAAAGCACACATTTGTCTACCAGACAAATGTGTGCTTTTTTCAACTAAATCCGTCCTTTGGGACGGGATAAATCCCACTTGCGTGGGATGAAATCACTTCGTGATGAAATCCGACTTCGTCGGGATAAGAAGGACGGATTTAATTTCATCTGAAGCCGCAGGCTGAAGATTTCATCAGCGTTAGCTGATATCACCCTTGCATCAGCAAGGATTTCATTTTTGCAAGGGTTCGAATTCATACGAAATACCAGCAAAAATATCTTTTTGTAGTCCTTACACAAAAAATCGACAAGTTTCGCTTGTCGATTTTTTTATACATTTTATAATAACGCGAATCACTATCGAGATAAACGCATTTTTTGTTCTTCTTTTTAATATTCTGTTTACATTTGAAAATCTTTGTGATACAATAGCTTCATAGTAAGTGAGGTATCATTATGAAATCCATCAAAACGATATATAAAATCGGCTATGGACCGTCGAGTTCACACACAATGGGACCGTCCTATGCCGCTTCAAACTTCCTGTCCGAATATACGGAACTTGACAGCGTTAAAGTCATATTGTACGGCTCCCTCGCCAAGACCGGCAGAGGTCACGCCACTGACAGAGCAATTATCGAAACACTCGGTAACGTATCAGTTGAAATAGTATATAACGAGGAATCAAACGACATAGCGCATCCGAATACGGTTGATTTCATTGCATTCAAAGACGGCGTTGAACTTGGCAGAAAGCGTTATTACAGTATCGGCGGCGGCGAGATCCGTGCCGACGGCGATGAATTTCTCTATCCTAACGAAGTCTATTCTCATAAAAACTTCACAGAGATCGCTTCATACTGTAAATCCAAAAATCAGCGCCTTTCGGATTACGTTTTCGACCACGAGGATCCTGACATTAAAATTTATCTTCTTGAAGTCTGGAAAACAATGCAAAATTCAATCTCCGAGGGACTAAGCAAAACGGGAATTATTCCCGGTGGGCTCGAAGTTGAAAGAAAGGCGCAATTTCTATTTAATCAGAAGCATATAGACGAAAGCCCACAGACAAAAGAAAATCGTCTCGTCTGCTCTTACGCATTTGCGGTTAGCGAGCAAAATGCTGACTGCGGTATAATTGTTACGGCTCCGACCTGCGGCGCATGCGGTGTCGTTCCTGCGGTTCTGAAGTATATGCAGGACAAAAACCGATTCAGCGATGAGGATATACTTCGTGCTCTTGCCGTTGCGGGACTGATTGGAAACCTTGTGAGCACCAACGCATCTATCAGCGGTGCCGAATGCGGCTGTCAGGCTGAGATCGGAACAGCTTGCAGTATGGCTGCCGCAGCACTTTGCGAGCTTTTCGAAATGGGCATTGACCAGATAGAATATGCAGCCGAGGTTGCAATGGAGCACCATCTCGGACTCACCTGTGATCCCGTCTGCGGACTTGTTCAGATACCTTGTATAGAGCGAAATGCAGTAGCTGCTATGAGAGCTATCAACGCGCTCTCCCTCTCAAATTTCCTCTTTGCAAGCAGAAAGGTATCGTTTGACGTAGTTGTTGAGACGATGTACCAGACAGGAAAAGACCTTTCCCATCTATACAGAGAAACGTCTGAGGGTGGTCTTGCGAAGCTCTATTCGAACAAATAAATGTATAATTATTATTTTGGAGGTTTAAATGAAAAATCTTTTGATTCTCGGCGACTCAATTCGAATGGGATATGATAAAGCCGTCAGAAAGTCTCTCGAAGGTAAGGCAAACGTATACTTTCCAGAAGAAAATACGCGCTTTGCGGCATACGTCCTTCGTTACGCTCACGAGTATAAATCCCTTATAAAGGAAGGGAAGGTAGACGTGCTTCATTGGAATGCGGGGCTTTGGGACTGCCTCCGATTGTTTGAAGAAGACCCTCATACGCCTATTGATGTTTATGCGTATTACATTGAGCGAGTTTGCATCAGAATAAAGAAAGCTTTCCCCGATGCAAAGGTAATTTTTGCCACCTCAACGTCCGTACAGTCAGAGAAGATGGGCATTAACTTCAAGCGTTATAACGAGGAGATCGAAGCGTACAACAATGTCGCTGTCGAAATCGTCAAGAAATACGGCTTCGAGGTAAACGACCTCTACGCAACCTCGCTCGCGCTCCCTGACGAAGCGCACTCTGACGCTGTGCACTATTACACTCCATTGGGAACAGAAACCTTTACAAATCAGGTTCTATCTTACGTTGTTCCCGCTCTCGGAATTACTGAGAACATCACGTACAGCGAGGCGCTGTATACTGACGAACCCATTGGTATTTAATTAAAAGGCTTGACCGAATCGGTCAAGCCTTTTTCATTAGAATAAAGTGGTTATCCAATAAATAACCCCATAAATAACGCTTGCGACTGTGCCGTATGCGATAACAGGTCCGGCAATTTTGAACATATTTGCCCCGACTCCGAGGACAAAGCCTTCTGATGCTGTCAATATAGGACACAGTAATTTTTGCAAAAGTATTTACATTAAATCGACGGTGTGGTATAATTAAAAAAAGAGGTGATTTTATATGAAACCATTTTTAGGCATTGACCTTACAACAAACAAGAAAAACGAACAAATGAACGGTGAAGAATTCGTTGTTGCAAGACCGGATTTATCACTAACACAATCTCTTGAATCTTCTTCTGAAGATGTTGAGGAAACGATTGAAAAAAGCAGGCTGCCGCTTCCTATACGAATTGGACAATGGATATGTGGAGCAGTTGGAGCGCTTGTTGCCATCGGCATAATAAAAGCTTTGGGCGGGGAAGACAGCGTCACCCTCAGCGAAGCATATCAAAACGCGTCTTGGCTTTTTTGGCTTGGCGGTGCTTGTTTGGTGGCTTGGGCACTTCTTAAAATTATAAGTGTGCGAAAAGAAAAAAATGTTTTAGAAACAGAAGAAAGTTCTCAAGCGTTCAATAATTTGAATCAAACCAGCGAAGCCATTCTTTCGGATTTGAAGGTTCCTCAAGATTCAAAAGAAATTGATATTTTGTCTTTCTTTTATAAAGTTAAAGACGACAATATTAAGGTGTGTGAAAAAGGTTTACAAATCGCACCTTATAATAACCCGATTTTTCACATTTTCGCAGATTCAGAAAATCTGTATTTGGCCAATTTGGAAGCAAAATATGCCATTCCGTTATCCACAATAAAAGCAATCAAATCTATTAAGAAAACCATTCGTATTATGGAATGGAATAAAGACGAAGAATACAACAAAGGAATATACAAGCAATATAAGTTAAGTGAAGATGACTATGGTTGCATTATTTGCAAAAGCTACCATATTTTAGAATTTGAACACAATAACGACTTATGGGGAATTTATATTCCTTGCTATGAACTTCCAGTATTTGAAGAAATCACTGGTTTAAAAGCAGATGCTTTTTGATACATACAAAGGCTTGACCCATCGGGTCAAGCCTTTGTCGTTAAAACAATGTCGTTATCCAATAAATAACACCATAAATAACGCTTGCGACCGTGCCGTATGCGATAACAGGTCCTGCGATTTTGAACATATTGGCGCCAACTCCAAGAACATACCCTTCTGCTGCTGTCAATATAGGACACACCATTAAAAAATATTTACATTAAAACAGCGGTGTGGTATAATGAAATAAATGTACAAACTGTTCTAACTACACTCAAGGGGTGATTAAAATAAATATCTTTGACGAACTCGATTTCCTAAGTGAAGAGGACATAAATTCTTTACGCAACTTTTTTGAAGAATCTCACAAAGCTTTTCTTAAAAAATTAAATATGACCGAAGAAGACTACAATGCCTTTTGTGAACCGTACCTCAAAGAAGCATCTGCCTTTACCGATTTAATAAAAGCACAAAAAGGAAATAAACAGCTGCTTGAAAAATCCCTTCTTGAGCACTCTTTCCGAGAAGAAAAAAGCAGGGGCGGTGAAAACATTCATCGCGGGTTTTATTGTCCAAGTCTAATACAAGACATCGTTGTTGGAAACTGTAAGCGCGGTAGTCTGTGCAAAGCAAATAACCCGAAAGCCACATACACGCATTATTTCGATTCGAATAACAACCATATTGCTACTCGTCGGCAAGACGGAAAGTTCATAGCGACGGAGTATATTTTATATAACAACAATAAAAGCCTTGGTATTATGTTTGATGGTATGAATCAACTCGAAACCATAGCCGAATGTGAATACGATGAAGATGGCAGAATTCTCAAATATGTTCTCGCCTTGTGTGATACTAAAAACGATACTGTCATAGAATTTTATAAGGAATTTTATACATATTCCAAAGAAAATATTGTTGTAGAAACTTCAAATCTCAACTGTAACATTTCGCCTGTACTACTATCTCTTAATAAATATAGTTTTCAAGTTGAGTCAGGGTTATTAAAAAAATATACGGTTGAAGTCTTTGATAACGAGGATATTAGTAGACAACCACTAAACACAAGATGCTATAATATAAAAATCAAACGACAGACTTTAACAAAAGATTAATTTAAATAATTTGTTGCTTTTAGGGTTGACCAAATCGGTCAACCTTTTTTCTTTAAAATAATGTCGTTATCCAATATATAACCCCATAAATAACGCTTGCGACTGAGCCGTATGCGATAACAGGTCCTGCGATTTTGAACATATTGGCGCCAACTCCAAGAACATACCCTTCACCCTTACCGTCAAGTGACGGCGACACAACACCGTTTGCAAAACCCGTTATTGGCACAAGAGTTCCGGCGCCTGCAAACTTTGCAATATTATCAAACACTCCCAAGCCCGTCAGTATTGAGGCAATGAAAATAAGTGTAACAGGTACAAGTGTTTTTACTGTATCTTCTTTAATATTAAGATACGTATATAGTTCTGTCAGTCCCTGTCCGAACGAACATATTAGCCCGCCTACAAGGTACGCCTTGACAGTATCAGCAACAAGTGGAGACTTTCTTGCACGTTTTTCGCTGTATTTTGAATATTCCGTCTTATTTTTCATTATATATCCCCTTATTTGTTGTAAATAATAAGTTTTGGTATTTACAATCGGTGAACCAATGTGCTATAATATTTATATATAATATCTCCCGAATGAGGTAAATTATGAGCAAAAAAACTGATAGCGATTTTTCATTTATTGAAAAAATAAAGTCATCGCTTTTTGAGAAGCAAATATATCAGCCGCCTGCTGATTCGGCTGTTCGTTACACCCCCGACCCCGATATCGGACTTACTGCCGCACAGGTCAAGGAAAGAAAAGAGAACGGCTACGTAAATAATGCAGTTGACAACACATCGACGAGTCTTGGAAAAATTATTCTTACGAACGTATTTACTTACTTCAACATCATTTTTTTCATAATTGGTGCGTTGCTGATCTCCGTCGGTTCGTTCAAGCACCTTACTTTTCTGCCTATCGTTGCGATAAATACGATCATAGGTATAATTCAGGAGTTAAGAGCAAAGAAAACTCTTGAAAACCTTTCTCTCGTATCCTCGCCTCTGGTTAAAACGATACGTGACGGCAGGGAAGAGCTACTGACGTCCGAGGAGCTTGTTCTCGATGACATTGTAATCTTCGAGGCAGGAAATCAGATCTGCGCAGATGCCGTTGTATGTGAAGGAAGCGTAAGCGTAAACGAAGCACTTGTTACGGGCGAGTCTGACGAGATCAAAAAAGCTCTTGACGACGAGCTTCTATCCGGAAGCTTTATTGTGTCGGGAAAATGTAAGGCTCAGCTCACAAAGGTTGGATACGAATCTTTTGCCTCGAAGCTTACAGTTGATGCTAAGCGAGCAAAGAAAAAACAGCGCCCGGGAATGATGAAGTCGCTGACAACGCTTATAAAAATTATCGGTATTCTTATCATCCCGATGTCGATTGCAATGTATTTTACGCAGATGAAGATTAATGCTGACGTTGCAAATCCCGTTAAAGTCAGCATTGAAAAGACAGCCGCGTCGGTGATAGGCATGATTCCCGAAGGACTGTATCTGCTTACCTCGATCGCGCTTGCGCTCGGTGTAATTAGACTTGCAAAGCGTAAAACGCTTGTTCACGATATGAAGTGTATTGAGACACTTGCTCGCGTTGACGTTATTTGCGTCGACAAAACCGGAACCGTAACCGAGCCCGAAATGCACGTTAAGAGCGTCGTACCGATCGACGGCGACAGCTCAGACGATGTTTATCATGCAGAGAAGCTCGTTCGCGACTTTGTCCTTAATATGGACAACGACAACATCACTATGGCTGCTCTTAAGGAGCATTTTGATGACCATAAGAGCTTCCGTTCTGCTTCCGCTATAAAGGGCTTCTCATCCGCCACGAAATACAGCGCTGTGAGTTTTGGAAACGGTGAGGGCTACCTTATAGGTGCTCCCGAATTCATTCTTAAAAACGACTTCGCGCGCTTCAGAGGTATCATAGAAGAGCATTCATCTCTCGGCGAGAGAGTTCTCCTCTTTGCCGAATACCGATACACCGAAAACTCCCGTGACGATATATTCAACAACGGAGTTCTCGGCGGCGTTATAATTCCCGTTGCGCTTGTTACACTTATCAACCGTATTCGCCCTGAAGCAAAAGAAACTTTTGCCTACTTTGCAGATCAGGGCGTACAAATCAAAGTTATTTCAGGTGACAATCCCCTTACCGTTTCAAAGGCGGCAGAGGAGGCAGGCATCGAAGGCGCAAACAAGTTTGTCGATGCGTCGCTCCTTGACACAAAAGAAAAGATTGAGAAGGCAATTCTTGAGTATAACGTGTTCGGTCGTGTTACACCTGAGCAGAAGCGCCTGTTTATCCGCGCTCTAAAAAAAGCTGGTCATACAGTAGCGATGACGGGTGACGGAGTAAACGACGTGCTCGCGCTAAAGGATGCGGATTGCAGCATAGCAATGGCTTCGGGCAGTGAAGCAGCCGCAAGTGTTTCCGACCTTGTATTGCTCGATTCCAATTTCGCAAGCATGCCGTCTGTTGTAGATGAAGGCAGACGAGTAATCAATAATATTCAGCGATCGGCGTCGCTCTATCTTGTCAAGAACATCTTCTCATTCATTCTTTCGATATTTACGATCGCGCTTGTAGCCGACTATCCTCTCACTCCCGCGCAGATTTCGCTTGTGTCTTACTTCTTCATCGGCATACCTTCGTTCTTCCTTGCGCTTGAGTCGAATCACGAAAGAGTCAGCGGAAAGTTCCTTCGCAATGTTCTCTTTAAGGCATTTCCGGCAGCCCTCTCCGCAGCGTTTATCGTCGGATGGTCTATGCTGTTTGCGTTCGCTTTCAAGCCTATTCTTGATATTCAGCAGTCATCGACTGTCGCGATATTCCTGTATTCGTTCGTTGCATATCTGATGCTTATAAGAGTTTCAAGGCCTCTGAATCTTCTTCATAAGATACTTGTCATCGGTTGTGGCCTTCTGTACGTTTGCGGGGCTTATTTCCTTCCGGAAATGTTCGACCTGCATCCTCTTAAACTTGGTGCGGTTCTTGTTCTTATCGTCCTGATGATAATCGCTTATCCTGTCGATACCATATGCCAGAAGATATTCCTTAATTTTAATCCTTGGATCAAAAAAGTATTTGGTTTCTTCGCAAAGGATGCCGAAAAATACAACACTAAGAATAATAGGGAAAAAGCATAAATGAACTACTTTAATATTTTCAAATCAAACACTCTTGCAGGCAGCGGCAATCAATGCTTTTTTACCTCTGAGGATAATACAGTATCAACCTGTAGAATATTCTATAAGGTATTCTCTTCTGGTGAATATGAATATTCCTTCCTGATATCAAACATTATCGACAGCACCTATGAGGATGGTTCAGTAAGCTATAAGGATCTCGTTATCGGGCAGTGGCAAATTCACTCCGCATCCGTCGGAATTACTGATTTCTGTGATCAGGAATCTTTTAACGAGCCAGATGAAATGATCGAGCTGACCTTCGGCGGAAAGCGCTGTAAGACAGTCAAGCCAGGCGAGGTCTTTACTACAGATTCAGTATATCTTGATATAGACGAAGATGAATACATCTGTGTTGAAATATCCTATTCCGGAACACAGATACCAAAGCATGAGGAAAGCATTATTCCGTCCTTTGTATTGACTGACGGCAAATGGCAGCCTTCAAAGAACCACCCGTATCTCTCAATGATAGGATGTAATCGTCAGGTCAAGGCTCGCGTTTGCTTCCTTGGCGACTCAATAACGCAAGGAATAGGATCAACCTTTAACTCATATAATCATTGGTGTGCTGTCGTCGCTGATAAGCTCGGAAACGACTATTCTTACTGGAATATCGGTCTCGGATATGCAAGAGCGGACGATGCCGCTAACGATGGAATTTGGCTGTATAAAGCGAAGCAGAACGATATTGTATTCGTTTGTATGGGTGTTAATGATATTGGTAGAGGATTTACTGCAGATCAGATCAAGGATAACCTTAATAAGATAGTAAATAAGCTTATTGCAGCAGGTTGTAAGGTCATAATTCAAACAATTCCGCCATTTGATTACGCGAACGAGAAGATTACAAAATGGATTGAAGTTAATGATTATATCGTTACCGAGCTTTCTCACAAGGTATACTATCTATTTGATACTGTTAAGATTCTTAAGAGAAGCGACGACGAACCGTATATGACAAAGTATGGGGACCATCCTAACGATGATGGATGCCGTCTTTGGGGCGAAGCACTTGCAAATGAAGTGAAAAACCTTGATATATTCAAATAAAAAGAACTGCCTTTCGGCAGTTCTTTTTCACTTATTTTTTCTTTGATAATCCGTTAAGGATATACGTTATCGTAACAATAATTCCAATTACAACGAATATTCCGAGCATTCCTGATCCCATATATCCCAGATTCTTTATGAAATTTTCAGGATTAAAGCCGCCCTCTGCAGCTTCTGTTGCGGCAGCAGTAGTAACATTCATCAAATTAAGTATAAATGTATTCATCGTACTTTTCTCCTTTCATTAACCGAAGAAGCTGAGGATGAGACCGCCCGCAATAACAGACGCGATCTGACCTGAAACGTTAACACCGATCGAGTGCATAAGAAGGAAGTTCTGATCGTCTTCCTCACGCGCAAGCTTATGAACGATACGTCCTGACATCGGGAACGCTGAAATACCGGCTGCACCGATCATAGGGTTCATCTTCTTCTTGAGGAAGAGATTCAGGAGCTTTGCAAAAAGAACGCCTCCCGCTGTATCGAATATGAATGCGAAAAGTCCAAGTCCGAGAATCAGAAGTGTGTTCGGCTTAAGGAACTGCTCTGCCTGCATCTGAGACGCAATCGTAATGCCGAGGAAAATAGTAACAAGATTAGCAAGAACGTTCTGCGCGGTATCTGAGAGTGAATTAAGTACTCCACACTCACGAATGAGGTTTCCAAACATTAGAAATCCAACGAGCGCAGCCGCCTCAGGCGCGATCATAACAGTTACCATCGTGATGACGATAGGAAAGAGGATTCTTGTGAGCTTGGATGCGGAAGCTTCCTTGTATTCCATTCTGATTCTTCTTTCCTTTTTGGTGGTAAGTAGCTTGATAATCGGCGGCTGAATAATAGGCACGAGTGCCATATACGAATATGCCGCTACCATTATGGGTCCGAGATACTTTGAACCGAGCTTCATTGCAACGGAGATTGCAGTAGGACCGTCTGCAGCACCGATAATCGCGATAGATGCGGCATCATTGGGTGCAAAGAACATCGATGCTGTACAAAGTGTGAGGAATATTCCAAACTGCGCGGCGGCGCCGAATATCATGAGTTTAGGGTTCGCAAGGACAGGGCCGAAGTCGATCATCGCACCGATTCCGATAAAGAGAAGAAGAGGGAAGAGCTCGTTTGCGATACCAGCCTCATAAAGAGTCGTAAGCGGTCCGTGTGGACCTACTGCACCCGAGCCCGGGAAGTTAACGAGAATTGTACCAAAACCGAGCGGAAGAAGAAGCGTGGGCTCCATTTTCTTGTAAATAGCAAGAAAAATCAAAACACCGCCGATCAACCACATAACGACCTGCTGCCAGGTAATCTGTGTAACGTATTTAATTAAAAAGTCTAGTTCCATTGCAAAAATTCCTTCCATCGAATAGTCAAAATACTGAGATTATTATATCAAAATAACATATACTTGTCAACGGAATATCCGTGTTTTCGACATAAATAATAAAAAATCAGGAGGGCGAAAATGCCCTCCTTTTATAGATACACACGTATATCCGACGCAAGTTTTTCCTCAAGAGATATGAGGCGTTTGCAGATATCTTTTGACGACTCATCTGCCGCCGCATACTTATTCAGGTATTTAGACAATGACTTAATTCCCATATTGCAACCATCGGTCATAAGATCGGCAATAGTCTCGTCAGTATCCTTCATTGTAAGCATAATGCCTGTCTTCATTTTCGACATTCCTTCAGCCATTATGCTTGGGTTTTTGCCTTCATCTCCGTATCTGTCCAGAAGCTCTTGAAGCTCTCGATCGAGCCTTTCGTGCTTATCCTTGCAATCGTTCAAAAGCTCCTTGAAATGTTTGCTGTATACATGGTCTATAACGTCGTCGATTGACTTTACGCCCATTTTAATTCCCGCGTCGCATTCACGCAACAGTTTTATAGTATCCGATTCGATCATAAAAAACTCCTTTTATTTTTATTATTCCAACGATAAAAGAAGTTATGCATCAAATTACTTAATACGCATTATCAATATAACCTCCCGCTGACTATCATATAAATTATTGCGGCTATTACATCAACAGCTATCAAAAAACCAATGATTTTTATTGAGACGTCAATAATTCTCGAAAGCGAAATTTGTCTTAAAAAGCTTTTTATCCTACCAACAAATTTCTCCGGATTCGTTTCAGTTCGCGTCAGCTCGTTTCCATTCTTATCAATTATCTCATCTTTTAAAAGATAATCCATTGAGCAATTGAATAATTTACCAAGCTCAATCAATTTTTCTGTTTCAGGATATGCTAAATCAGTTTCCCATTTACTGACGGATTGCCGAGATACCTTAAGAATCTCTGCAAGCTGCTCCTGAGTATAGTTTTCCTCTTTTCTCATCTTTACTAACTTTTCACCAAGCGTCATAATATATTTCTCCCTTCAGGGTTTGATATTGGCAACATTATAATCCTTTTTCGTGCTTTACACAATAAATTTCAAAGATCGTAATGTAAACTTCAGGTTGCTTTTTAAGTAAAAAACGACAGCTGATTAAGCTGTCGTTTTTTGGTGCCGGTGGCGGGGGTCGAACCCGCACGGTATCGCTACCACCGGATTTTGAGTCCGGCACGTCTGCCAATTCCATCACACCGGCAAACGTTAATGAAAACATATATGCATATAACAGTGTTATATTATCATAAATTCAAGTAAAATGCAAGACTTTTTTATAAAAATGGAGGAAAAATGCTGTCGCTTATAAATTCCTTGGTCATAGGGCCTCTTCTGCCGATAATACTTTCAATTTCGGGATTGTTTCTTTTAATCAAGCTTAAATTTATGCCCTTCAACAAACCACGCAGACTTTTGAAGTCCCTCGGCGGTAAGAACCGAAAGGAGTCATTCAGATCTGCTTGTCTTGCCTTATCAGGAACCCTTGGCGTCGGCAATATAGCGGGTGTTGCCGCCGCGATCGGGGTAGGTGGAGCGGGAACAATATTCTGGATGTGGGTATTCGCATTTATGGCAATGGTAATCAAATATGCAGAGGTCGTTCTTGCTATGCGCTATAAAAGCTACGGAGAGGGTGGAGCTGCATTATACATAAAACACGGCTTAAAAAAGCCTTTTCTTGCTACGTTATTTTCGATTATGGTATTGGTTTCATCCATCGGAGTAGGCAATATTACCCAAAGCTCCGCAGCAGCCGAGAGTATGCTTAGCTGCTTTGGAACTCCAAAGTTATTTACGGGTATATTATTTTCTGCAATAACACTTATTATGATATGCGGAGGCCGAAAAAGGATCGAATATGCCTCGGCTGTCATTATACCGCTCTTGTCGATAGGTTATGTAATTGCTTCAATAGCCATTATAATATCAAACGCTGAGCTCATACCAAGCGTAGCACGGCAAATTCTTAGTGATGCTTTTAACTTAAAATCAGCCGCAGGCGGACTTGTTGGTTTAATTATTTCGGATTCACTTCGCCTTGGTGCATCGAGAGGCATCCTATCAAACGAAGCCGGTTGCGGTACAGCCGCTTATGCACACAAAACCGAGTGTCATCCTGCAGAGCAGGGAATATGGGGAATATTCGAGGTTTTTGTCGATACAATACTTCTTTGCACACTTACCGCTTTCGTCGTTCTGATGACGCCTCAGGCGTCGCATAATTATAACGGTATGGCAGTTGCTCTTAATGCGTACGGGTTTTACGGAAAATATCTCGGATATTTTATCGGAATATCCTCAAGCGTTTACGCACTTGCTTCTGTTGTTTGCTGGTCATACTACGGAATATCATCGATAAGCTTTCTGGGAGGAAAAAGATATTCCCGCCGTCTGTATCTTTTAATATACAGCATGACGGGAATTATCGGATCAGTATTTGCTCCTTATCTTGTTTGGGAAATATCAGATCTGACCGTATCAATGATGGCGATAATCAATACAGCGTGTGTTGTTTCTCTTTGGAGAGACGTTAAGGAATCTACAGTCGAATATTTCGGTTAATTAAATTGGAAATCCAAGATCGGAGAACGTAGCTTCAACAAGCGAATCAGGCAATGAAGAAACGAGGACATCGGAATCGGTAGTCCAGACTATCTGAGCCGGCTGCTCAGCCCCACGCGATGCTATATCAATAATATCGGATACAACAGCACCGGCTGTCGGAAGCTTTCCTGCGCCTTTGCCGTAGAACATCAGATCGCCAGAGATCTTGCCACGCACCAGTATTCCGTTAAATACATCAGATATAGCATATAGCGGATTGTTTCTCCTGACCGCAAATGGTTTGACTGATATATGAATTTTGCCTTCATCTGTTTTGACAGCTCTTGCTATAAGCTTTACTGATGCGCCTTTTTCCTCGGCATTCTTGATATCATCAGCAGTTATTTTTCTGATGCCGATTGTTTCTACCTTTTCAAACGAAACGAGGTTTCCGAAAGCAACTGCGGCAAGAATACATATTTTTCGACAGCTGTCAAATCCGTCGACGTCAGCAGAAGGATCAGCCTCGGCATAACCCATCCATTGAGCGGTAGCAAGGGCTTCATCAAAGGAAGTACCTTCATCCTTCATTGCAGTAAGTATATAGTTTGTAGTACCGTTAAGAATACCCACGATCTCGGTAATCTCGTCCTCCGCAGTAAGATCGGTAAGCGGACGGATGATCGGAATACCACCGCCGACACTCGCCTCAAACAGATAGCGAAGCCCTCGAGTATTAGCCTCCTTAAGGAGCTCGGGTCCATAAGCTGCAACAACGGCTTTGTTCGAGGTGACGACGTTTTTTCCTGCCTTAATTGCCGCAAGAGAGAAATCATAAGCAGGATGTATTCCGCCCATCATCTCAACAACGATAGATACCTCAGGATCATCAAGAATTATATTTATGTCGTGAACTACACGGTCACCGAGGGGATGATCGGGAAACTCGCGTAGATCGAGTATATACTTAATATCGAGTTCAATTCCGGTTTTGCTTTTAATAATATTTCCATTCTGAAGCAAAACCTCTGCGACTCCCGAACCAACTGTTCCGAAGCCCAAAAGCGCTATTTTAACCATTTTGTTCCTCCAAGGGAAAATATAATATATTATCGCATATATTTCGCTTTAGTTTGTTAATAAAATGTAAATACTTCAGTTTACTCAAATAACTTGACATATAATTACATTTAATGATATAATTTTCATACAGTCACATCGTAAGAGGTAACAATATGGATCCAATTACAAAAGTAGATCTTCGAATTCTCGACTTTATTCAGGAAAATATGAAATGCGAATTTCTCGACAGATTTCTGACTCTGATAACAAGACTCGGTGATCATGGCATAATTCCGATAATAATTGCCGTAATACTCTTGATTATTTCCAAGACCAGAAAAATCGGTCTGTCAATGGGTATTTCATTTATCTGCGGCGGCCTGTTTGGAAATCTTTTTCTCAAGAACATTGTAGCAAGAATACGACCGTATGATCTGACAGGTACTGAGATAATCATCGAAAGACTCAGCGACTATTCATTTCCATCAGGACATACACTCATTGTCTTTGAAACTGCCGTCGTTCTTCTTGTGCTCCTGAAAGGGAAGTACAAGTCTATTGCAATCACAGCAACCGTCATCGCATCATTAGTTGCATTTTCACGGCTTTATCTTTACGTTCATTATCCTACCGACGTGCTTGCCGGAATCATACTCGGAAGCGCATTCGGAATAGTAGGCGCAAAACTTGGAGACTATTTATTTTCCAAATTTGATAAAAAGAACGTGAATAAAAATCAAAGATAAGCAACTACTCGGTTGATCTTAAATCCCTTTTCAGAGAAATTCTTTTCGTATTCTGTAACTATATTGTCAGCGTTATATTCGCTGTTGTGAAGGTCGTAAGTAATATCCTTGAGTTTGAAACCCGCAGCGGTGAATTCCTCGAGAGAAAATTCAAATAAACCTATATTGTCGGTCTTGAATACGATTTCTCCATCATGAGCGAGTATTTCTTTATACAGCTCAAGAAATCCCCTGTGAGTAAGTCTGCGCTTTGCGTAGCCCTTCTTAGGCCACGGGTCGGAGAAGTTTAGATAGAGCCTGCTTACGCTAAATGCGGGGAAGTATTCCTTTAGGTTTCTTGCATCACCGATAATGAACTTTACGTTCTTGATCTCCTCAGCCTTAATTCGTTCAGCGGCAAGAAGGATAACGTCGGAAACACGCTCCATAGCTACAAAATTCTTTTCTGGAGACCTTTTAGCCATTCCTGATATGAACGATCCCTTACCGCACCCTATCTCAAGCTCAATGGGTGTTTCGGTAAAAAATGTCCCTTCGGGTACAAAATATTCTGCACAAGCTAAAATTCTTTCCGCTCCGTGCTTCTTTTTTCTCATTCTCATATTGAAATTTCTCGCAATCTCTGTTATAATGTTATATACCGATTATATTATACTCTAAATTTTGATTTTTTTCAACATTAAAATCAATTTTTTATACGATAATACTTTCGAAAGGAAATGTTAATGGACAAGCAGACATTTTACGCCGAATTGACCGAGAGACTTCTTAATATCGGACTCAGCCATGAATATATCGAACGTCACCTGACGCAATTCGACGGATATTTCAAAGGAAAGAACGATCAAGAAGTCGAAGCCGAGATCGCGAAGCTCGGTGACCTTGATAAGGTTGCAGCAAGAATCAAGCGAATGACCGAGAAGGCAATCAGGGAAGCTCAAGAAGAAAACGCCGCAAAGCAGAATGAACAGAGTGAGCCCGTAATTGTCAATCGTGAAGCAAACGATAATTTGGGCGAAACTCTAAGTAATAGCAGCTCGGTTATCTCCGACGATGACGTTGTTGTTTTTGAAAAGCCTGTTGATGACGAGATGTCAGTCGAAAATGCAGATGTAAAGCCCGCAGAATCACATGGGACCAAGCGTGGGGAAATCGCTATTTCCGAAAACGATACTCCTGTAACATCTGCACCTATTGATCCCGAGATCATCGAGCAAAACAGACGCAAATTCTGGCTATTGTTCGCCGCTGCACTTCCTATAACTGCCGCAATAATTGCCGGTACTGCATTTGGATTTGGCCTCCTTTTCTTCGGCGTTGCTATTGTGATCCTCATATCAATCGGCACATTGATATTTGTCACGGCAGCAGGAACACTCGTCTCTGTGTTCGGTTTGATTTTTGGTGTATCGCAGATGCTTACAAGTATGCCTGTTGGTCTTTATGAGTGCGGTGTTGCAATCATGATTGGAGCTTTTGCTCTTGCAATCGGAATACTTGTTTATAACTTCGCGGTCAGATTTATGCCGATCGTCGCAAAGTGGCTTCTCAAGTTCGTTCACTTCGTGATTCGCAAGTACCGTGAAATCTATGTAAATCTCAAGAAGGAGTGTATCGGATTATGAAGCCTACGTCGTTAATTTTCCTTGCACTCGCCGCTGTACTTTTATTTACAGGTTGGTTTACCTGCTCGATCGCTTCATCAATGGCAGATGCTCAGGGCATATCTATATACGAACAATCCCGCAATAAAAAGGGAGATATCGTTTACGTTTACAACCTTTCTGATCAGAAGCTGTCTAAGCTTTCTTTGAATTTCTCTAACGTTGACGTCACGATAGTAGGATCCGCAAAGAGCAGTTATATTGAGCTTAAAAACTTCGATCCCTACGGTTATTCTACCACTCTTACGGGCGGCACAGTATCCGTTGACGGAACGGTAAGCGGTCTTTCGTCTTTCATTGATATGAGCGGTGGAGGTCTTAGATTTAAGGGTCTTCGTTACTTCTTCGCTGATAAGCCATTAAAGGGTCATAAGAGAAGCGTCACAATATATCTCTCAGACGCCTCGGCTCTTGAAAATTTGAACCTTACTCTCACAAACGGTAATGTCACTGTAAAGAACGTTTGGAACGAATCTGCAATTTATAATATAACCGTTAGAGAGGGAAGTGCTAACTTCGATCAAATTACAACAAATCACATTATAAACGTAAATGTGAGTGCAGGTAACATATCGGTAGCTAACACAAAAGCAAAGAGCATTAATGCAAACCTTGTAGGAGGTAACCTGAACGTTGATGCTACAAATTACGCGGCAGAGTTCGTGTCATATAAAGTAGTGACAGAAAACAGCACGTTAAACTACAACACGGCCGCTATTGCCGACGGACAGTTAAAGATCGTCACTCCGTCCGATATTCAACAGTGCCTCATAAACATTGATGCTACGGACGCAACCGTCTCAATCAAGGATAACAATCTTGAAATAATTGAATAATATAAAAACGCGAACAAGTAAATGTTCGCGTTTTTGCATTTAAATTGATAAAATTTAGTACAATAATTAGCTTGTATATTTATTAAAAAACGGGGAATTATACTATTGCCCAATAAATAAAAAGGAGCTAATTTAAGTATGTTAGATAAAATAGCACTTGTTCTCGCGATAATCGGCGGTCTCAACTGGGGAAGCATCGGATTATTCCGCTTCGATATCGTAGCATGGCTCTTTGGCGGACAAACGGCTACGATAAGCAGAATAGTTTATGCACTCGTAGGATTAGCAGCTGTTTGGTGTATTTCGCTGTTGTTCAGAGAAGAAGCCGTTCGCGAACAGACCACAAATAAAAGCTAAATAAACCAACTTATGAACGTTCCGCATTATATTTTGCGGAGCGTTTATAATTTGCGTAATTAAATAAATTGATCCATCATAATTAGAAAATGATTCTAAATTCAAATATAGCTGCATGCAAATAAGACAATACACACTGATAAGTAATTTGGCTAATAATTTGCTTAAACTCATTGAAAGCTATAAAAACATCAATATTCCGTAAATTATCCCATTTTCAATTCCCCGTATTACGTTAAATCTTAATTTAGTACAATTATAGATTTAACAAAAAGGAGTTCTAAAAATGGCTAAACAACTATATCCCCTATCCGATTATTTCAAGCGTGTGCGTATGTCAGACTTCGCTGCATTCGTGTGTTACCTCGCTGTCGATTATGGTTGCAAAATAACCGACTTCCCCGAGGATCATCAGGTGCTGCTCTTTGAAGAATATCTTTCCGAGACGTTCGATCCTATGTCGGAGGTGTCATAATGTTCTTGATTCTTATTTTAGTTACTGTTTTTGTCGCTCTGGTCGTTGCTAATTTCTGTTATATACATGAGCTTGAAAAACGTATTGAGCGTTTAGAGATAAAGTTTTATACTACAAAGTGTCTCCGAGTCGTCAACGGCTCTGTTATTGCTGAATATAAAGATGATAATTAAAGGAGTTCCCTGTTATGCAAAGAAATGAAGTTAAGGCATTCAGACAACGTCTGATCAGAGCTGGATTTGAAGACATATCCATTTATGATAACTGTAATGGTACATATACCCTATATTGTACTGCTCCTGATGGTACGAAGATCAGACTGCCTCGTGTTACCCTTGAATATATGAATAACACTCCCAGGACTGTATGGTTTCCTGAATATGGCATTTAGATCTTGATCGATTGGGACACGGGCCGCGTGTCCTCTGCAGAAGTTTCTACTTTGTGTACTTTCCCGGACATTTCTTATTTGTGTGTACTCCTTAAGGTGTACACCGCGCCGTGTCTTTCTCGATCGCAGAAATATAGCCGTCCTCTCGGACGGCTTTTTTTATTGTTTCTCTTCCATTTTGAGGCGCGAGCAGGCAGACGCGGCGTTCGTCGAGGAGAATAAAAAATACGTTAAGTTTTTATGCAGTTGTTTTGTCCGCGAAAACAACAAATAAAAATAGTATTTTTTGTTCGTAACAGAACGCCGCGGCTTGCATTTATGAAATTTTATTGCTTCTCTTCCCTCAAGGGCTTCGGCTCGTTTATCAAGCCGCATAGGTGATCTAATGAGATGTTATAGAATAATGCAAGCGTTATATACTTGTTTATTCCCATCATCTGTACTCCTCTTTCATATCTCGAATATTGTGTCTGCGTTATTTGAAGTATTTTTGCAACATCCTCTTGCTTTAAGTCTCTGTCCTCTCTAATGTCTCGTAATCTTTGGTAATAATTCATAACTTCCCCCTGTTTGTTTTTGTTCATTCCTACAAAGTATATCATAAAACTTAAAAGTACTATTGACAATAGAACTTATGAGTTCTATAATAAGCGTAGAACTTATAAATTCTATTTTGAAAGAGGTACAAACAATGTCTTTATTTCACGAAGTTATGTTTTATTCAAGTTTATCTGACAAAGCAGATTTGCAGTCCCAAGTTGATCGTTTAAAAAATGAAAATTCACGACTTAAAAATGAAAATACTCGGTTGCGAACGGAGAAGGATCGTTTAGAGAAGATATTATTACTTCTCGAAGATAAAATACGTTCCCAAGATACGGAGGATAAATAAATGACAGCAGCAGAACGTGAAAGACTTGGAAGCTTATCGAGCAGATTAACATTCGTCATTTCAAGTCAGAGAGACGAGATCAGAGCTTTGAAGGGCGCGCTTAATGAAGTAGCTCACGAATATGATCTTCTTAAAACCGAGAATAAGGTTCTTAATGATATGTTGGACGGTTCTCGTCGCAACGTTATCAAGCTCAAAGGAGATCTCTCCGCAAAGAATATAGAGATCAGACGTCTTGAAAATGAGATTCTCCGGCTGAAAATGATAATCGATGAAAAGGCATAACAGTTCGGAGCCAACGCCCGATGATCGAGCGTACTTAATAGATAACCTTGTTCGCCTTGGAATAGACGAAGACACTGCAAAAGTTATAGCTGTTCACTCATATGACGTAGCTTTGAAAAGTGTCAACGAATTGAACAACGCGAGCTCAGTTATAAATTTCTTAAATCAATTTTATAAAACAAAGGAGTAAAAAAACAATGGTAAAAGAAACAGAAGTAATGAATGATGAATTCATCCCCCAGAACAGAATGACGCTTGTAGGTGTAACGCCTATGTCGTTCGAAGTCAAGAATGATGACGGATCCTCGGAAAAAATCGAAGGTTGTAAGCTTCATTGGCTTTTCTTCCCTGATAAGAACAGCACCACTCTCGGTCGTCAGGTATCGTCGGAGTTCCGTAAGGATACCAAAGCCGAGGACTGGAAGATCGAAACCGTATACGTTCCCGACATCAAGATCGTTGTTGTCGGCGGTAAACCTGTTCCGAAGATCATCGGATATAAGACAGAGAATTGAGGTGTAATGTAATGGCTTTCTTTATCGGTTATATCGTCGGATCTGTCGTTACGTTGTATCTCGTATACCGTGTCGGTAAAAAGAAAAAGGCAGAAGCCGAAAAGCTCGTAAGCAATGCGCAAAGCTTAAATAAAAATAAAATTACAGAAGGAGATGAAGACGAACTTTAATGGGTGATCAGATAGTTTCTACAGTTGTTGACGCAATGACCTCTTATGCTACAGGTACTGCCGGAATCATCGTTGATGTTTTCGATAAGATCTTTATAAGCGGTTCCGGTGAAAGCGCAGCTCTCACTAACTTCGGTACATACGCCCTCGTATTCCTCGGCATTGGTACCGTTACCGCCGTTATTGGATCAATCGTCTATAAGGTTGGCTAATAATGTTTGACGCCGAGTTCTCTGCGATCGGCAAAATTTGGGAGAGCGTCCTCAAGCAGGGCGCTCTCTTTTTTGATACCTATATTGCCGACATAAGTAATCCTGAAACAAAATGGTATCTCTTTATATTCTCTGCCGTAATGGTTTACGGCTTCGCTAAATTATTTCTCAAAAGGAGAAAACGATAATGCAGTCTTTATATTTGATGATCTATAATATTCTCGCGACTATAATGAATTTTAACGATGTCACGAGTTCCGCCGCCGAGCTTGTCGCTATCTGCGCCACGCTCCTTATAACGTATTTTATTATTTTCGCTCCGCTTCGTTTTGTCATTGAGTTTCTATTCAGAAAGGTGAAGTTATGATTGATCTGATGAACGCTTATCAGGATGCGCTTTCTGTATTTCTCGGCGGTATGCCGTCTGATGTCATAACTCTCGTTGTAGTTGGTCTTGCGCTTGCTACAGAGTTCCTATTCTTTTCTATTCCCTTTTTACTTGTTAAAGGACGGTGATTTTTATTAAGGACAAATTTAAACGCTTTATATACTTAAGTATATGCTTAAGTATATTGCTTTTTACGCTTCCTTTCTCTGCTTCAGCTGCTGTATCTAATGCTTTTAATTTTGAATTTTACAATTCTGATACATCTTGGATTGAGGACAGTTCTGCTCGTTCTGCGTATGAAGCTATTGAATTTTATTATTTAGCACCTATGAGCGGCGAAGGTGGATACGTAGAAGAACCTTTTGTTTCTGACATGAGTTTTTCAGTCGCTTATGGTGGAGATTTTACTTATTCTTTTAAGTTTGTAAATAATTCAAATTATGAGTTTAAGTTTGGCGTGACAGCTTTTTATGTTGGCACTTATGGACCTTTTGTAATTCCCGCTGCTACTTCCGAAGGTCCCGGCGAATTTTATTATACTGTTGATTCTTCTGTTGTTACAAGTTCTGAGTTCGAGCGCTTGTCATTTAATTTTAGTAGTTATCAACCTGTATATGTCAATCCCTCTGTAAACACTTCTTATTCTATTTTACAATTTAAAACTCCTAACGGTATTTTCAGAGAGGACAGGCTTTATCCACCTTCTGATACAACAGGAGAGTATACAGCTCCTCTGACTAATTGGATTCAAGATGGTTCTATCGATTCTGTCCCTTTACTGCATGAGGGTTACCGTGTTGTTACTTATACTATTCCTACTGATATAGTTATTGATCCAACTTCTGTTAATACTTACGTTATTGAATACGATAGCTCCGGCAAAGTAATTCAAATTAATTACTACGATCAGAACGGCAACTTCATTACACAAGAATCATTTTTTGCTGACGTAAATGACACTTCTTTTACTATTCCTTCAATGGAAGATTATATTTTCGCTCCGTTGAAAGTTCCTCTTACAGTTGGCATTAATATTCAATCTTTTAACGTGTATCGTATTGATTTTTCCGGTCTTCGAGATAAATATTATCAAGAAGGTTTTGACGCTGGTTCCGAATCTTCTTCTGATTTGATTCAATCTCTTGTGGATGAAGCTTATCAAAATGGATATCAAGCTGGTATCAAAAAAAATGGTCTTGTTCAATCTGAAATAGACGATATACGAAAAGATTATAACGTCTTTACTGCTTTTTTTGACGGCTTATTTAACGGCTTTTTATCTTTTTATAACGTTATCACTAATGGCATAGCGTTCGGCGGTGTTACTTTAGGTAATGTTATTACTACAGTTTTGATTGCAGTAATTTGTTACTTTGTTGCAAGGGTGATTTTAGGATGAAATATGTTTTATATTTGATGCTTTTCCTTGTGGTTTTCAGCTTACCTTTGTCGTATTTCGGATATTATGTTTCGCCTTCTTTCAGTACTTCCCTTAATTATTTCGCTGATTTTATTGATAGGACTGATACATTTGCCTTTGAAGTTTTGGAATTTTTTGGCGAAACAAAGCAATCAGGATTAAAAGGAAAATCTTATGTTTATACTTTTGATCCTGATAATCCTTTTGATGTCATTCTTTCTAATACCGATCAGTTTAAAGACGTTTCTTATTGCGTTGTTATTCCTAAGAATATTCGTGATTCTTATTCTATTTTTGCTGAGATTGGATCAAAAATATATCCTAAAGCTACTGATGCCGGTAAAACATTCCCCGGATATGACTATAGAAAAATGACTTTTGTTGTTGCTTTTGATCGTTATGGTAACTATCTACATTATTTCGGCTTCTATAATGGTCAGACAACTTTAGAATATTCAGATCATTTCAAGGATTCATTTTTTATGAAGCACGTTGATAAGATGATTTTGGATCTTCCTAAAGAACGATATAATCCTTTTAACAACGGTCAAGACGCTGTTATTTCCGTTACTTCTCAAGGTAGTTTTATTGATCTCGTTAATAAATATTTGAAATAGGAGTATTATGATTTATTTAATAATATTTATCGTTCTTACTGTCATAGTTCTTTGGCAGTTATTTCATCAGGAGAAGCTCGCTAATAATACCGTTATAGCTTTTGTTGGTACGATGGGCTCCGGCAAGACCTATAAAGCTGTTGCCGCTGCCCGAAGTGCCTACAAAAAACAGAAGCTTAAACGTTTTATGACGATTATATGTCCTCCCCTCGGTTGGCTGCTCCCTAAATGGAAGTACAAGCCTACGCTTTATTCAAATATTCCTATTAGAATCCGTATGTTTGGTAAGCGTCAGTTTTCTTACGTATTCCGTAAGGAGCATATTCTTCGTCAGAAGCTTCTCCCCCTTGGTGCTATCGTTGTTATAGATGAAATAGGTCAATTCGCTTCTCAATGGGATTACGATAATCCATACGTCAAAGAGCAATTTGCAGACTTTACACGTTTCTTCAGACATTGGGTTGACGGTCGTATGTATGTTACAGATCAGAGCTCTGATAATATTGTCAAAGCAGTTAGATCACGTCTTGGTCTGATATACCATCTTAATAACTTCCGTCGTTGGTACCTTCTTCCATTCTATAAGGTAGATGTCACTCCCCTTCTTATGGTCGAGGATAGTAAACAAGAGCTTTCTGTTGAGGTTGATAGAAGATCATATTTCTTCGGTATGCTTCATTATATGTGGTTTCAGCGTTTGCTTAAGCTTGAAAAGTATAACTCGCGTTGTTACTCTGAAATATATAAATACGGAGCTACGCGCGTTCCTGAGCCCTTTGACAAGTCATTGAAGACAAGATACCTGATAGACATATCTGTCAGTAAGAATGTTTCCCGTGATTATAAAGAAAATAGAGATCGATATAAAGCTGCTTTATTTAGTCCCGCGGCGAAGCCGCCTGAAAAAGAAGAATAAAAAATATTTCTTTCGCCGCAGGCGCGAATAACAAAACATTCCCCATTTGCGCCGGAGCAAATAGGCGGTCAAGTTTTCCATAGCTTTATGCTGTGGTAAACTCGGCCGCGCTCCGGCTCTCCCTCGGCGTTTTCCACGCCCCTGCGGTGTGGTAAACGTCGATACGAATACGCTCCCGACGGAGGGGGTTCGGGGGAAGGCGTTTGCCTCCCCCGATTCCCTCCGTCGGAGAGAGAAAAAATAATTTTATATGCCCTATGTACAATAGGGCAAACAAAAGTGCATTTAATGCATTTTTGAATAAATGCCCATGGAGTAAATCTCATGAAAATTGACAAAATTAAGGTCGTATATAAACTCACTTCAAAACTAAAAAATCAAGGTAATAATAAAAATCGTTCCCCTTGGTTATTTCAGGAATTTCTTGATAGATATACAGGTTCATATACGATCATAGAACGTGTAAATCTTTCTCCCGTTCAGATGCGTAAGATAAACTCTTGGCAGGATTATTACAAGTTTCAAAACGGTGATGAAGAGTCTGTTCTTGCTTTCTTCGTCGGACGTCTTAAGGCACAAGGTGACGTAGACGGTAGCTACTGTATGTTAGAGTTCAATCCAAACAAAACTACAGTACCCGACGTTGTAACTGTTTTCTTATATTTCAGAGGTGCTTACGTTCATCGTATAAGCTCTATTGATGTTGCTTTCGATCTCAAAGGTGTTCCTATTCAAGATATTTGCTTTGTTGGTCACGGTTCGATCTCTACCATGAGCATAGGCACTATAGGAAGCTCTGCAACGCGCTATTTACGTCCTAAATGTAAAGACGGTAGGATAAAGGTCTACGATAAAGAAAAAGAGCGTCAGGGCTATTCTGATGCTGACAGCTATAAGGACATAACACGTGTGGAGATTACATATCAGAACGTCGAGTTTCTTTTAATAGATTTTCTTAAAGATAAAATAGTTGATATTGACGCTTCTGACTTTGATCACATTGACGATCTATTTCAACGTGAAATATCTGATACTTACGAGGACGCCTTTTATTCGTGTTATAAGCGCGTTTCACAAATGTTAAAGTATTTGGACTCTGTTCGTATATTTGATCGATATAAAGGCGGTGATGCTTCTCAATTCGGATTAAAACAATATCAATGTGATATGTTCGACGCTTATGTTGAAAAATTCGGCTTTCAGAATCTGAATATTTTATATAATCAGATGGCTACTCACACTCGTGTTAAATATCGAGCTTATGCGGATTATTTGTCGAATACTCAGATGCGCCCATTGTTCAAAGGTTGCGCTAATGATTATTTCTTCGCTCTCCGCGATCTGATACTTAAATGTGTTCCCTTTCCCCGGATAGATGAAGACGCTGTAATGCGTTTTCATAAATTCACTGATATGGACGAATTACCGTTTTAATAAGCAAACGCTAATTTAGTACAATTGTATTTAAATGTTTAAACCTTTTGCTTTGTTACCCTTTCGCGACATATATCAAAAGCTCCGCAGAAACGTTCTGCGGAGCTTTTGTCAGTATTTACGTTTGATCTTGTTTGAAGTAGTCTTTGCAAAGGGCTCGTCACGAATGATAACGTTTGAAACATTCTTATATGTCGGCAGCTCTTCAAGCTTATTTTGGATATCTTCAAGAACCTGCGCTTCGGCGCGCTCCTCGGAAAGATACACTTCAGCCTGAAGGCCTGTTTCTTGCCCGTGGGCATTCTTGATGCCACTTACGATTACCTCTGAAACGTAATCTATCTGCATAATCAGATTTTCAATCTCTTCAGGATAGATATTCTTTCCGTTGGTAAGAACGATAATATTCTTTTTACGTCCGGTAATAACGAGCCAATCTTCAGGTGTGATATAGCCGTAATCTCCGGTTGAAAACCAGCCGTCACTCAAAACTTCTGCGGTCTTTTCAGGCTGCTTATAGTATCCGAGCATAACAACGTCGCCCTTCACCTGTATTTCGCCTATTCCCTCCTCATTAGGAGAATCGACTCTCCATTCAAGGCACGGAAGTCTGCGACCTACTGTATTATAGTCATTGGCTTTTTCATCATTGACAGATACAAGTGGTGAGCATTCAGTAATTCCATACCCACCGATTACCCAAATACCAATATCACCGAAGAATTTTCCGATTTCGGGACGAATCGGTGCTCCGCCACAAACAATTTTTTTCAAATTGCCTCCAAAAGCATTTGTGATCTGCTTAAAGAAGACCTTTCGCAAGTCAATTCCTACTTTTCGGAGTCCGTTTGACACTCTAATCATATTATTGACAAGCTTCTCTTTTCCCTGCTTACGGATGTTCTTCTGGACACCTGAGTAAAAGAGCTCCAAAAATGCGGGAACAATGTAAATATAATCAGGCTTGAATAGCTGAAGGTTTTTCAGCACAGCCTTAAGCGAATCGTTAATACAAAGCGTTGTGTGCTTATGAATCGAAACAAGAATATCACAGACCGCCTCATAAGTGTGATTATAAGGAAGTACAGACAATCCCGAACCAAAGATTTGGGACACATGCAGACCATAATAAACGCCCGATATCAGATTGTGTTCGCTTAACATAACCCCCTTTGCCAGACCGGTCGTTCCCGAGGTATATACGAGAAGCTTTAAATCGTTTTCGTTTGATTTAAGCGAGTCATATTCGCGCTTATCAAGATTTGAGCCTTTTTCGATGAGCTGTGTCATTGAAAGATACTCTTCACATGACTCATCCCTGTCAAGTGAAATAAAGTATTTAATATTAGGAAGCTTATCCTTATTTTTTAGTATCGACTCTTCAAATCGAGAAGCGAAAAAAATTGCAGTACTGTCGCTATCATTTATGATTCTGAATATATCCTCTTCCGGAAGCTCCTTATCTATCGGAACAAATACTCCGGCAGATTTAAGAACAGTCAGGTAGGCAACAATCCAAGGGTAACTGTTATCACCAATACAGGCTATGTGAGCGTTACCGAGACCAAGCTTGCAAAGTGAAGAGCCAAGGTCTTCGGTGTTCTGATGAAACTCATTAAATGAAACATGCTTAATTTCATTTTCGTTCAGCTTATATTGATAAGCGTCCCATTCTCCTGCTTCATTCTTCGCTTTATCAAGCATACTTCTGATACTGATAACCGGAGCCACCTCATAATACCCGGTATTCTTATTCTTTTTGCTGATAACTGCTTCTGACTTAGACATATTATGTGATTCCTTTACGATTTGAGTTCAACTACGTATTTCGCTATATCCCCAACCGTCTTGATCTTTCGCAATTTGTTTTCTTCAAATGTGATCTTAAAATCTTCTTCGATAGCCATTATTACGTTAAGCAACTCGAGAGAGTTGACATCGAGATCCGATACTATCTTTGAATTTTCGTTTATCTCATCGCAGTCCAGCCCAAGTTCGTCAACTATTGTGGATATAACCTTATTAAGCGTTTCCTGATACATAAATTCTCTCCTTTTCGATTATGTATTACAGCGCCTATTGATACGTATTGAACATATAATAAGCCAATTTTATGAACAGCTGTGAATAATTTTTAAACTATTTGGTAAATTGAATTTTAAAAATTATTAAATTAAACAATTTTTCAGGCGGTTGCAGTTGACTCCGCAGAGATGCTCTGCACTGCTCTCTTTGCATTTTCTTCTTCCTCAAGAACTCGATAAGCAACTTTACCGACGAGTGTCTTTGGAAGCTGATCCCTGAATTCTATGTCATAAGGAACTGCATATTTTGCAATATTCTTTTTACAATAATTTATGAGTACCTCCTTATTTTCTTCACTTTTTTCAACGCCAGGTTTAAGCATAATAAATGCTTTGATTCTCTGTATCTTTATAGGATCCGGAACGCCTATGATACAGCTCATCTGAACAATGTCGTGTGCATCAAGAATGTTTTCAAGCTGAGAAGGATAAACGTTGTAACCGCTTGTTACGATCATTCTCTTGATGCGTTGCTTAAAGTAAATGAATCCGTCTTCATCCATGTGACCAAGGTCGCCCGTATGTACCCATTTCATGCCATCAGCATGTGTCTGTAGTGTCTGCGCGGTTTCCTCGGGATGACCGACGTATTCCATCATTGTAGTTGGACCTGAGAGACAGATCTCGCCGTCCTCACCGTAAGGAAGCTCTTCCTGAGTTCCCGGTCGAACGATCTTATAGAACGTATCCGGGAAAGGCTGGCCTATACTTCCCTCTTTTGCAAGATGAAGAGGAGTAAGGCAACTTGCAGTTACACACTCGGTTGTTCCGTAACCCTCTCTTACCTTAACGGTAGAGTTATGATCTGCAAGGAAAGCATCAAGCTTCTTTTTAAGCTCAATAGAAAGAGAGTCACCGCCGCTGTAAACGCCCTTTAAGCATGAGAGGTCAGCTCCCTTCATAACAGACTGGCGAAGAAGTGCTTCGTAAAGAGTCGGAACACCTGCCATAAAATTACATTTGTATTCAACTATCAGTTTCGCATAGCTTGCCGGAGTAAATCTCGGGACAAGTATACATTTACCGCCATTTGCAAGCATCGAGTGAATACTGACTCCGAGACCAAAGCCGTGGAATATTGGCATTGCCGCAAGCATAGTGTCTCCGGGACAGAACACGGGATTTGTAGCAATGATCTGCGCGGCAAGCGCGTTAAAATTAAGGTTAGAAAGAAGGATTCCCTTGCTTGTTCCTGTTGTGCCGCCGCTGTAAAGAGTTACAGCTGGGTCATTCGCCCCTCTTTTAACCTTATATCTTCCTGTAAAGTTTCTTCCGGCCTTGATAAAGTCATTCCATCTGATAATGGGCGCATCGGAAGGTATTTTCTTAATCTTTCTTCCGGAGGTAAGAGCGTACCCAGCCTTCATGAGAGGAGAAAGTGCGTCCTTTATATCCGCAATAATAAGATTCTGAATATTTACTTGCTCTCTTATCGCGGCAAATTTGGGATAAAACTGATCGAGCGTTATAGCCGCAACACTATTTGAATCATTGAGATAAAAGGCAATTTCCTGTTCAGCCGAGAGGGGATGAATCATGTTTGCAATGCCACCGACAACGTTTACGGCATAGAACATAATAATGCCCTGTGGGCAGTTCGGCATACAGATGGTAACTCTGTCACCGGGTTTAATTCCAATATTCTTAAGAGCCTTCGCGCAATCATCCACCTGCTTCGCAAAGTCCTTATACTTTGTCTTTTTTCCCATGAAAACAAAGGAGATATAGTCGGGATAATCCTTTGCAATATCAAGAACAGCTTCCCACATACTTCCCTGCTTATATTCAAGTGTATGCGGAACGTCTCCATAATTATCAAGCCAAGGTGCTTTTACGTTTTCCATTTTTATCTCCTTTAATCTACGGGGTTATTAATGGGCTCGTCAATGAGCTCGGGTGTTTCAATTATTTTTCTGAGAATCTTAATGCTGTTTGCAAAATAGAATCCGTCAGCGATTCTTTCATCGATTGTAAGGCTGATATTCAAGCCCGGCTTAACAGAGACACTTCCGTCAGCACCGTAGAAAGGCATCGGCTTCATTTCGCCAATAATACCGAAAATTGAATTTGTTCCCCAGTTTGCAAGATGATGGTAATCAGCGCTCATTTTAATGCTTCCAAGGTTTGAAAGGAATACGGATGAGTAGTACGGATCGTCGCACATAAGAGACTTGGGATATTTTCCATGATATTCTAGCCAGCGAAGTACCTTTATAGCCAGCCTGAGTATCGGGCGCGGTATTTTAAGGAGTATATCCATTTTTTCAGTAGTTGAATCAGTCTTCTTTTCCTTACGAACGCTGAAAACTATCTTCTTTACCTTCTCATATACCTGCTCGATAGGAGGAACATCAGAATCAGGGTCAACCTTGATGGTAGCAAGGACCTCCTCGGCGTTATCTGAAAACTGCTTCTTCACGACGAACGAGAAAAGAAGATCCTTTCTATCGTATAGACGGTGTCCGGAGTAAAAGCGGTTCATCTTCGGTCTTAAAACTATTGTCTTTGCGATTGCCGCGACCAAGAAGTGAAAAAACGTATATTTAAACTCAGGATTATTTGCATTCTTTTCATTAATGTAATCGATAACGTTAGTCATATCGAAGGTTTCAGTAAGGAATGCCTCGTTATCGGCGCGATTGGGTAGCATGTAGGGGGCAAGTGCGTGCATTGAGTCGATGTCGCGGACAAGATATCCGTCTTTTCTGTCACCTCTAAGGCGCTTTCTTTGTTCCATAGTGGTCGTACCTCTTTATTTGTTTGATTTATTCTTAGCGTAGGCAATGCTCATTGCGATAACACGTCTGGTAAGGTCACAAATTACAAGCAATATCGCTACAACTATTGTCCAGATTATAATATTGATGTTCAGGATAGTATCGTTCATAATGAATGCGAGAACTCCGTCAGTAAATAAGAAAAATAACATAAATACAGCAAAATAAGTTCCCAATACATATTCCGTCGGCTTGTACGTATGCATACGAACAACGAACCAACCAATTACAAGAACCAACATTATTATATAGTACTTGAGTATATACGACAGCTTTACAGTAAATATCAGTCGATCGACATGTCCGGGAAAATAATGCGGCATAAAAAATTCGACAATAAATAGTCCCGGAAGCAGGAACGTTGCAAAAAGCAGAACCCAATGAAGAACATGGAGAACCCTTTCATGAATATGCTGACGAGGCGAGTTTCGTATTAGTTCACGGCAAAAAGCCTCGTGATCGGAGCCGATCATATCGGCAAAGGAATCGCCTCGCTCCTGACACTCAAGTGCCATTCCGACTATATCGGAAAAGATTTCTTCACCTGCAACCTGATTTATGTATCTGCTTTCAAGATAGTGAGCTATCTTCATAATTATCTTTTTATTTTCTTTGGTGAGAACGCGCCATGAGCTTTTTAATTCTTTTTTCATTAGTCAACCCTCTCTTCCTATAATTACTGCTACTGAATCAGATATCTGCGCCCATGCATTGATGAATGATTCAAGATATCTTGTTCCTTCATCTGTTATCGAATAATATTTCCTTTTAGGACCAAGCGGAGAAGGCAGAAGCTTTGATACAATATTTCCCTGCTTCTCGAGGCGGAGCAAGAGAGGGTAAATGGTTCCCTCGGAAATATCGGAAAAGCCCTTATGTTTAAGGCGAAGAAGTATCTCATATCCATAAGTGGTTTTTTCGCTTATGATCTTAAGGATGCATCCCTCGAGAGTTCCGCGCATCAGTTGTGATTTGTCAAATGTCATGGCCTTCCTCCTTTCCCGATTTAATACCTTGCGCTACATAGTACCACTATATTGTATAACAAAGTAGTGAATTTGTCAAGAATTATTCATAATTTATATAAAAAGAACACCGTCAACAGACGGTGTTCAAATGAAAGATTATTTAAGCTGAGAAAGGAGGATCGCTTCAACGGCATTAAGTGCATCATCAAGCTTTGAAATGTCCTTACCGCCTGACGAAGCACTGTCGGGACGGCCGCCACCGCCACCGTTACAGATCGCGCTTACGTTTTTAAGAATCATTCCGGCGTGTGCTCCCTTAGCTACCGCGTTTTTACCGCAGCAAGCACTGAAAGTGAGCTTGTCGCCGTTAACAAGTGCAATTACCGCAACGACGTCATCATCACTCGCCTTAAGCTCGTCGCAGATGCTTCTCGGCATATCGGGAGCAGCATCCTTAAGCGTGTGAACGATAAGATTGATACCGTTGACGGTCTTCATACCTGACTTGATAGCATCAGTCTGACCCGCAGCGAGCTTGCTGTTGAGCGATTCTATCTCGCTCTTAGCCGCCTTCAGCTCAGACTGAAGCTGAACAACCTTCTTAGGAAGGTCGAGAGGGTTGCCAACCTTGAGTTCTTTAGCGGTGTCGCCTATCAGGTTATCCTTCTCTGCAAGGAGTGCAAGGACTCCAAGGCCAGTCGTTCCTTCGATTCTTCGCACGCCTGCAGCAACCGAAGTTTCGGAAATGATCTTAAAAAGACCTGCCTTACCGGTATTGTCGAGGTGAGTACCACCGCAAAGCTCTGTTGAGAAGTTGCCCATCTTGACCATGCGGACGGTACTGCCGTACTTCTCGCCGAAGAGCGCCATTGCGCCTTCTTTTTTAGCGGTTTCAATATCTGTCTCAACAGTATTGATGGTCTCGCCCAGAAGAATATGGTAGTTTACAAGTGCCTCAACCTCAATAAGCTCCTTATCGGTAAGAGCCGCAAAGTGTGTAAAGTCAAAGCGAACTCTACTTTCATCAACGTAAGAGCCTGCCTGCTCAACGTGATTGCCGAGCACCTGACGAAGAGCCGCCTGAAGCATGTGGCAAGCCGAGTGGTTTCTCATTATCGAAACACGTCTTTCAATGTTGATTTCAAGCTTTACGATATCGCCGACCTTAACGTCACCCTTCGCAAGAGAACATAAGTGAATATAAACGCCGTCAACCTTTTTGGTATCAGTTACTGTAATAACGGTATCATCATCATAGATAATACCGGTATCACCAACCTGACCGCCACCCTCTCCGTAGAATACGGTCTTATCAGTAATAAGAGTAAATTCGCCCTCTGTGATCTCGTCTACAGACTCGTCGCCATCAAGAATTGCGATGACCTTTGCCTCGCAAGAGGTATTATCGTATCCACAGAAATCGGTCTTATCAAATGCGGTGATTACTGACTTAGAAGCGTCACTCCAGCCGGAGATATTGGATCTTGCGTCCTTGGAACGCTGCTTCTGAGCGTTAAGGAAGTTTTTAAATGATTCCTCATCGATCTCAAGCTTGTGCTCCTCGGCAATCTCGCGAGTAAGGTCAAGCGGGAAGCCGTACGTATCGTAAAGACGGAAAACGTCATCTCCGGAAAGAACCTTCATGCCGTCCTCGATTGCCTTACGAATAAGGTTAGAGAGAATAGAAAGACCCGCGTCAATAGTAGCGGCAAACGCCTTTTCCTCGTTTTCGATAACTCTCTTGATAAAGTCAAGCTTCTCGGTAAGCTCGGGATACTCGGAAATATTCTCCCTTGCAACTACCTCGCATATATCGGAAAGGAACGTGCCGGAAATACCGAGCATTCTTCCGTGTCGTGCGGCACGGCGAAGAAGTCTTCTTAGAACATATCCGCGTCCTGTATTCGAAGGATGAACGCCGTCGCAGATCATGAAGCTCGATGAACGTATATGGTCGGTAATAACGCGAAGCGAAATATCGTTCTTTTCATTATCGCTATACTTAACGTTAGCGGCATCCTCTACCGCTTTCATTATATTGCGTACAGTGTCAACCTCGAAAAGATTGTTTACGCCCTGCATAAGGCAAGCAAGACGCTCAAGTCCCATACCGGTGTCGATATTGGGTTTTGCGAGGCGAGTATAGTTATTGTTACCGTCGTTATCGAACTGAGTGAAAACGAGGTTCCAGAACTCCATAAAACGATCGCAATCGCATCCGGGCTTACAGTCGGGGGAGCCGCAACCGTACTCGGGACCGCGATCAAAATGGATCTCGGAGCAGGGGCCGCAAGGACCGGAACCGTGCTCCCAGAAATTATCTTCTTTACCAAGACGGACGATATGAGCAGGATCTACACCGATCTCATTTGCCCAAATGTCGTATGCCTCGTCATCGTCAAGATAAATAGTAACCCATAGACGGTCCTTAGGAAGCTCAAGCACCTCGGTAATAAATTCCCAAGCCCATGTTATCGCCTCTCTCTTGAAATAATCACCGAACGAGAAATTTCCAAGCATTTCGAAGAATGTACCGTGACGCGCCGTAATTCCGACGCGCTCAATATCAGGAGTGCGGATACACTTCTGACAGGTAGTCATTCTGTGGCGAGGCGGTTCAAGCTCACCGGTAAAATACTTTTTAAGGGGAGTCATGCCCGCGTTTATTAAAAGAATTGATTTATCGTTTATCGGTACAAGAGGATAACTCTTGTGGCGAAGATGTCCCTTGCTTTCAAAGAAAGAAAGATACTTTTCGCGAAGTTCATTTAAGCCAGTCCACTTCATTGTGAAACCTCCAATAAGGAAATACATTTTATTAACTTAACAATTATACCAAATGTTAAAATATTTGTCAATATTAATAATAAAGAAAGGTTATCAAAAAAGTGCTTGACAAAATAATGTTTTGATGTTAAAATTGGTTATGTAGAAATACCTCGACGGACACGTCTTATGTAAATGCACCGTACAGAGAGCGCAGAGTAGCTGAAAACTGCGTCGGCAGCGTATATAAGGTACCACCGCCGTGACACAACCGAACACAAATGAGTTAAAGTATTGGGTGGAACCGTGCGGTAATTCTTGTAATTTCCACACCCCGAACAGATTATTGTTCGGGGTGTTATCTTATTTTTGGAGGGTTTTTATATGAAAACTGCTTATGAATTTTTGAAAGAAAAAGAGCTTATGAGCCGTGAAGTTCTCGCGGCAAAATGCGGTGACACCGTGATCGGTCTTTCTACCGAGATCGGCGACTGCGAGGTTACTCCTGTTACCTTCGAGAGCAAGGAAGGCAAGGAGGTCTTCTGGCACACCGCTTCTCATATACTTGCACAGGCGGTAAAGCGTCTTTACCCCGAGGCGAAGCTTACCATTGGGCCGTCCGTTGACAACGGCTTCTATTACGACATTGACAGTGACGTTTCCTTCTCCCCCGAGATCCTTACGAAGATCGAAGCAGAGATGAAGAAGATCGTCAAGGAAAACCTTATCATCGAGCGCTTTACTCTTCCCCGTGATGAAGCTAAGAAGCTTATGGAGGAAAAGAACGAGCCGTATAAGGTGCTTCTCATCGACAGAATCCCCGAGGGTAGCGACATTTCCTTCTACCGTCAGGGTGAATTTACCGACCTTTGTGCAGGTCCCCATCTTCACAGCACAGGCGCTGTAAAGGCATTCAAGCTTACCCAGTGCACAGGTGCGTATTGGGAGGGCAATTCGCAGAACAAGATGCTTCAGCGTATTTACGGTACTGCCTATCCTAACAAGGACGCTCTTAACGAGTATCTCACGCAAGTTGAAGAAGCGAGAAAGCGCGACCATAACAAGCTCGGACGTGACCTTGAGCTTTTCACAACCGTTGATACTATCGGTCAGGGTCTTCCGATACTTCTTCCGAAGGGTGCAAGAGTAGTTCAGCTTCTTCAGAGATGGATCGAGGACGAGGAACAGAAGAGAGGTTACCTCCTTACAAAGACTCCTTTTATGGCAAAGCGTGATCTTTATAAGATCTCGGGACACTGGGATCACTACCGCGACGGCATGTTCATTCTCGGTGACGCTGATGATGAAACAAAGGAATGCTTCGCGCTCCGTCCCATGACCTGCCCTTTCCAGTATCAGGTATTCCTTAACAAACCGCGTTCCTACCGCGAGCTCCCGATGCGCTTCGGCGAGACGTCAACCCTTTTCCGTAATGAGGATTCGGGCGAGATGCACGGTCTTATCCGTGTCCGTCAATTCACGATCTCCGAAGGACACCTCGTTCTTCGCCCAGAGCAGCTCGAGGAAGAATTCAAGGGCTGTCTTGAGCTTGCAAAGTACGTTCTCGATACCGTCGGTATGCTCGAGGACTGCACCTTCCGCTTCTCGCAGTGGGATCCTAACAACACCGCAAAATACGAGGGCACGCCCGAGCAGTGGAATAACGCCCAAAGCGTCATGAAGGACATCCTTGACAAGCTCGACGTTAAGTATGAAATCGGAATTGACGAAGCGGCATTCTACGGTCCGAAGCTCGATATTCAGTATAAGAACGTATTTGGCAAGGAAGATACGATCGTAACCATTCAGATCGACATGCTTCTTGCTGAAAAGTTCGGTATGGAATATACAGATACCGACGGACAGAAGAAGACACCGTATATCATTCACCGTACCTCGCTCGGATGCTACGAGAGAACGCTTGCTTACCTTATTGAGAAGTATGCAGGTGCATTCCCGACATGGCTCGCACCCGTTCAGGTCAAGCTTCTTCCTATCGGAAACGAGCATCTCGAATATACAAACAAGATCGCAAAGCGTATGGAAGACCTCGGAATGCGTGTTGAGGTAGACGACCGTTACGAAAAGATCGGCTACAAGATCCGCCAGGCACAGCTTTCAAAGACTCCTTATATGCTCATAATCGGCGATAAGGAAATGGAAGAAAACGCTGTTGCTGTTCGTTCTTGGAAAAACGGCGACCTCGGTTCCGTTAACGTTGACAAGTTCATTTCCGACCTTGTTCTCGAGATCGCGGAAAAAAGAAGATAATATTACACTTAAAGCGGCAGAAATGCCGCTTTTTGTTATATTTATTCCCTAGGGTTAATATATTTTACCGTGGGGGTGATCTTTTGAGCGCAAATAAAAAGGTAGAAAAAACGCTGTTTATTTCATTTTTAATATCAGTTCTTCTTGGGACTCTATTGCACTTTGCTTTTCATTACTCCGGTGGAAATACCGTTGTTGGTGCTTTTGCGCCTGTAAATGAAAGCATTTGGGAACATCTTAAGCTTGTTCTGATTCCGTCAATCATTGTAGGATTTATCGAATATTTTTCCTTTGGCAAAAAACTCGATGGATACTTTGGCGCAAAGGGTTTTGCTACTTTAATTGGAATGCTTTTTGTGCTGGCCGGCTATTATACTTACAGCGGTATAATTGGAACCGATTATTTTGTCGCAAATATTCTTCTGTTTATCGGTGGCGTTGGACTTACATCCACTCTTACATACTTTTTTCTGATTAAAGCATATTTAAGTGAACGAGAATCGATAATAGGGATACTTATAATTACATTCTTGCTTATTATTTTTATGTACTTTACCTTTGATCCCCCGATGATTGAGCTGTTCCGTGACCCGCTTTCCGAGGACTTTGGAATACCACCTCAGACATGATATCGCATTGCATAATTGCGGTATAAATATTCATAAATACAAATTAACGTCGTTTGAATTTTAACATTCAAGCGGCGTTTTACCATTATGCACTAAAACAATTCGGTTTTTAAATATATTTTATATATTAACTGACTTGACACCGCATAAATATTGTTGTATAATATATGCATATTTGTTTTCGACTGAATTTATATTCACAAATTACGGAGAATATTAATGACAAAAGTATTTATAGACGGAAGCGCCGGAACTACGGGACTTCGTATTCATGAGCGTCTGTCCGAACGAAACGATATAGAGCTTTTATCTATCCCTGATGAGCTAAGAAAAGATCCTTCCGCAAAAAAAGAGATATCTCTATCATCCGATATCGTATTTCTTTGTCTGCCCGACGATGCCGCAAGAGAAGCAGTTGCTAACGTCGGAGAAGGCGGACCTGTGATAATCGACACGTCGACCGCTCACAGAACCAATCCGAATTGGTCTTACGGCATGCCTGAGCTAAAAGGATACAGAGAGCGCATAGCGTCAAGCAAGCGAATTGCCAATCCCGGCTGCCACGCAAGCGGATTCGTTGCTCTCATTCAGCCGCTCGTTCAAGCAGGGATCATATCCAAGGACGAGCTTCTTACCTGCTTCTCTATAACGGGCTATTCCGGTGGTGGCAAGAAAATGATTGCCGATTACGAGAACAAAGAGCGTGATCCGCTCCTTTCTGCTCCGCGTCAGTATGCCCTGTCGCAAAATCATAAGCATCTTAAAGAGATGTCGACGATTTCGAATCTTAATAATATTCCGATTTTTTCACCAATCGTATCTGATTTTTACTGCGGAATGGAAGTTACGGTTCCTGTTTTCGCAAAGCAGATCAAGGGAAATGCAAATGATATCAAGGAAATATACAAGTATATCTACAACGGTCCAATCGTGAATTACTCTGATGACCCGTCCGAAAACGGGCTTATGTCAGCATCAAAGTTCGATCACGATGATGGAATGGAGATCTCGGTTCTCGGAAACGATGACAGGATCCTTCTTGTGTCAAGATTTGATAATCTTGGAAAAGGCGCTTCGGGCGCAGCAATTCAAAATATGAACATAGTTCTCGGTTGTGATGAAACAACGGGACTTTCTCTGAAAGGATAATGAAATGAAGATAATATCTGGCGGTGTTACCGCTGCAAAGGGTTTTAAGGCATCAGGTGTTCATTGCGGAATCCGCAAGAATCGTACAAAAAAGGACCTGGCTCTTATTGTGAGCGACGTCATCTGTAACGCGGCAGCAGTATACACGACAAATCTTGTGAAAGGCGCTCCCCTTACAGTAACAAAAAATCATATCAGTGACGGCAAGGCACAGGCGGTCATATGCAATAGCGGTAACGCCAATACCTGTAACGCCAACGGTATCGAGATCGCAGAAGAAATGAGCGCTCTTGTCGCAGAGTATACCGGCGTAAATGCAAACGACGTGATCGTAGCTTCAACCGGTGTTATCGGTCAGCCGCTTAACCTCGAGCCGATCAGAAGCGGAATGGCACCTCTGACAAGCGCCCTCTCCTATGACGGTGGAGCCGATGCGGCGGAAGCGATTCTTACCACTGATACCGTTCTCAAAGAGATTGCCGTTGAATTTGAGCTTGGCGGGCAGATCTGTCACATCGGCGGTATCGCTAAGGGCTCGGGAATGATTCATCCCAATATGGCGACAATGCTCGTGTTTATTACGACAGATGCAGCAATTTCCCCGGAAATGCTTTCTTTAGCTCTTAAGAGCGACATTCAGGATACGTTTAACATGCTCAGCGTCGATGGCGACACCTCGACCAATGATATGGTTTCAGTCATGGCAAACGGTCTTGCAGGCAATGAAGAGATCATATCCGAGGGCGGTGATTTCTCCGAATTTATGAAAGCGCTCAATACCGTAACCATCTACCTTTGCAAAATGATCGCAGGTGATGGAGAGGGTGCGACAAAGCTTCTTGAATGCCACGTAACGGGCGGTAAAGATCTCGCTACCGCGAAGACTGTTGCAAAGAGCGTCATTTGCTCTTCCCTGCTTAAGGCAGCAATGTTCGGAGCGGATGCTAACTGGGGACGAGTACTCTGTGCAATCGGATACAGTGGTGCTGACGTCAACGTAAATAAAGTAGACGTTACTTTCGTTTCCCCCAAGGGTGAGATAAATGTTTGCAGGAACGGTGCGGGCGTTCCTTTCTCCGAAGAGAAAGCAAAAGAGATCCTTCTTGAAAAGGAAATAACAATTGAGGTTGCTCTTAATCAGGCAGACGCGGAGGCGACTGCTTGGGGTTGTGACCTTACATACGACTACGTAAAGATCAACGGTGACTACCGTACTTAAGGAAATAATATGAACACTACTGTTTCTAACGCACAGCGTGCGGAAATATTAACTCAGGCGCTCCCTTATATTAAGCAATACGTTGGCAAGGTCGTTGTTGTTAAGTACGGCGGCAACGCGATGGTCGACGAAACACTTAAGCAGCAGGTCATGGAGGATATTGCTCTTCTTTGGCTTATTGGTGTCAAAGTCGTTCTCGTTCATGGCGGCGGTCCCGAGATCTCTGATATGATGAAAAAGCTCGGTAAACAGCCGCAGTTCATTGACGGCTTGCGAGTTACCGACAAAGAAACCGTCGATATCGTACAGATGGTTCTTGCGGGTAAAGTCAATAAATCACTTGTAACCCTTCTTCAGATGAAGGGCGGACACGCCGTAGGTCTTTCGGGAATGGACGGCGGAATAATCGAGGCGAAGACAAAGGATGAGCGACTTGGATTTGTCGGTGAGATAATCAAGGTTCGTTCTCAGCCGATAACTGACCTTCTTGAGAAGAATTACATTCCTGTAATTTCAACGGTCGCTTCCGACCGTCAGGGCAACGTGTATAACATTAACGGCGATACAGCCGCGGCTTATATAGCTGGCGCTATGGGAGCTGAACGCCTTATTATGATGACAGACGTAGCAGGAATACTCCGCGATAAGGATAATCCTTCCACTCTTATTCCGAAAGTAAAGCTCTCTGAAGCAAAGAAGCTTTACGAAGATGGTATCGTGTCTGGCGGAATGATCCCTAAGGTTGACTGCTGCATCGAAGCAATTAATGCGGGGGTTAAGAACGTTACTATTATGGACGGCCGAATCCCTCACGCGATCCTTATGGAGCTTCTTACTGATGAAGGCGCAGGAACAATGGTAATGGGTGAATAATATGTCAAACATCAAAGAACTTGATAAAGAATACGTTGCCGGCACGTATGCCCGCTTCCCTGTCGAGATCACACACGGCAAGGGGTCTCTCGTATATGACGAGAACGGCAAAGAGTATATCGACATGGGCTCAGGCATCGGTGTAACTGCATTTGGCATTGCTGACGAAGAGTGGAAAAAGGCTGTGACAGAACAAATATCAAAGGTTCAGCACATGTCAAACCTCTATTATACCGAGCCATGCGCAAAACTCGCCGAGCTTCTGTGCAAAAAAACCGACATGAAGAAGGTGTTCTTCAGCAATTCGGGCGCTGAGGCAAACGAGTGCGCAATTAAGGTTGCACGTAAATATGCGGCAGAAAAAAAAGGTGCCGATCATTATACGATAATCACACTCGAAAACAGCTTCCACGGAAGAACTCTTACAACCCTCTCCGCGACAGGTCAGGAGCATTATCACGAGCTGTTCCGTCCGCTTACTCCCGGTTTTGTCCACATCGATTCGAACAAACACGAGGAGCTACATTCGCTTGTCAAGTCAACGAAAGCTGCGGCCATTATGATCGAGATAATACAGGGCGAAGGCGGTGTTCTTAACACTCCTAAAGAATTTATTGAAGAGGCATACCGAATCGCGCAGAGCGAAGACGTTGTTCTGATAGTCGACGAAGTGCAGACGGGAAACGGAAGAAGCGGAGAGTTCTATGCATATATGAACTACGGTATCAAGCCTGACGTCGTAACGACAGCAAAAGGACTTGGCGGCGGACTACCGATTGGTGCCGCGATTCTCGGCGAAAGAGTTCATAACGTTCTCGGCTTCGGCGATCACGGATCAACCTACGGCGGAAATCCCGTATGCTCTGCCGGAGCATTCTCCATCATTTCGAGAATTGATGATTCCCTGCTGAATGACGTAAAACGAAAGAACAGACTCGTTCACGATACGCTCACGGGCAAGCCCGGAATCATATCAATAAGCGGCCTGGGACTTATGATTGGAATAGAGACCGAAAAGAAGGCTTCTGACGTTGTCAAGGCTTGTATTGACAGAGGTGTTCTTTGCTTAACAGCCAAGAACAAGGTGCGTCTCCTTCCCGCGCTTAACATTCCTGACGAGTTGCTTCTTAAGGCTCTTAACGTTATATGTGATATTTGTGCCGAATAAAATAGAGACCTGCATTCAAATGCAGGTCTCTATTTTATTCGGTCTTTTCATTTTTCAGGTGATTGAGCTCATCCATAAAGGTCTCGACATCCTTGAACTCGCGATAAACGGAAGCAAAACGAACGTAGGAAACCTCGTCAAGCTCTTTAAGCTTAATCATAACAAGCCTTCCGATATCGGAGGTCTTGAACTCGGTTTTCAACGTGTTCTTAAGCTCATCCTCAATATCGTCAACTATCTTTTTAATCTGCTCATTGGTAACGGGACGTTTGTAGCATGCTTGAAGCAAGCCGGTAAGAATTTTGTTTCTATCAAAAAGCTGAAGAGAATTATCCTTTTTAATAACAACGAGAGGCGCAGTATTTGTTACCTCATAAGTCTCATAGGTCGTAAAACGGTTTTTGCATGTAAGGCACTCGCGGCGGCGACGGATACCACCATTATCTGTCGGACGGGAGTCAATTACCTTACTGTCAGCAAAATCACAAATAGGACACTTCATAATACTTGATCCTTTCGCATAAATATGATATATTATAACATTATTTGCCGCTTTTGTAAATAGGTTTTCGAAACTATTGACACAATCGAGGACAAATGTTAAAATAATGATAACAATTTATTTTGGAGGACATTATGAAATTTAATATTGAAGGAACTCCTCTTCCCGTCGTTATATGCACGCTTGAAAATGGCGAGAGCATGATAACAGAGCGCGGTAGCATGAGCTGGATGAGCCCTAATATGTTGATGCAGACGACGTCAAACGGCGGCCTTGGCAAGGCTTTCGGCAGAATGTTCACGGGTGAATCAATGTTCCAGAACAGATATACCGCACAAGGCGGTGAAGGAACGATAGCTTTCGCATCAAGCTTCCCCGGATCAATTATGGCAATCGAAATTACACCAGATCTTCCAATCATAGTACAAAAAAGAGCCTTTCTTGCTGCAACTGAAGGTATTCAGCTCTCTGTACATTTTCAAAGGAAATTCGGTGCTGGGCTCTTTGGCGGAGAAGGCTTCATAATGCAGAAGCTTTCAGGGTCCGGAATCGCTTTTATAGAAATTGACGGTCATGCCGTTAACTATGACCTTGCGCCCGGGCAGCAGATCATTGTTGACACCGGATACCTTGCTAAAATGGATTCAACCTGCCAGATGGATATTACGTCCGTCAAGGGACTGAAGAATAAAATATTTGGTGGAGAGGGATTCTTTAATACCGTAATAACAGGTCCCGGTAAGGTTACGCTTCAGACCATGCCGATCCACAGCGTTGCCGCATCACTTTCTCCGTTCTTCTCGGGCGGAAAATGATTTTATTAATAAATTGTAAACTTATTAATTACTATTGCAATATTACAAATTGTATGGTATAATACTCCTGTTAACTATGGACGGTCCTCTGCGAAGCTCTGCACGAACGCCCTGAATATAAGGAGGAGCCAAAAATGGATCTTATTAAGGCTTTTACAAATGAGCAGCTCAAGACAGACGCCCCCAAGTTCGACATCGGTAACGACGTAAAGGTTTACTGCCGTATTGTCGAGGGTGAGCGCACCCGTACCCAGATCTTCGAAGGAACCGTTATCGCTAAGAATGGCGGCGGTATCTCCGAGACCTTCACCGTTCGCCGCGTTGCATACGGTGTTGGCGTAGAGAAGACCTTCCCTCTCCACTCTCCTAACGTTGAGAAGGTTGTTGTAACCAGAGTTGGTAAGGTAAGACGTGCTAAGCTCTACTATCTCCGCGATAGAGTTGGTAAGGCATCCCGCGTTAAGGAACGCATCTGATTACGGAAACTTAACATCGAAAAAATCCGAAGCTTAAGCTTCGGATTTTTTTGCTATGCTTTTAACGCAAAGGGTGCATTCGCGAACTGTAAATTTAACTTCACAGTCGGCATATTCAAAGCCGTAAACCCTGCTTGGATCCTCTTGATACGAAGGACGAGGATCCTGAGAAAGAATTTCTTTAAGGGTAGCAAGCTTTTCGTCATTCAGAATATTTGAATATTCCGATTCAAATACAACCTTAAGAGAATAATCCTTCACTCCATCCGCAAAACCGGAAACAGCATTGGGGATTGAATCAGCAAAAGACAAATACGGTTTAATATCATAAACGGGCGTTCCACTCATCATATCCGCGCCGGTTACAGTCAATACGATTCTGCCGTTGCACCTATCGACAGAAACGAGACGTACAACTGTCAAACCGATAGAATTAGGTCGATAAGGCGACCGTGTTGCAAATACTCCAACTCTCTTGTTTCCGCCGAGGCGCGGCGGACGGACTGTAGGAGACCAATTATCGCGCTCTGACTGAGAGAATCCCCATATCACGATCAAATGAGAAAACTCATCAATTCCGCGAAATGCCTCGTCAACTGAATATTCCTTTTCAAATATTATTTCAGATTTGAAATCAGATAGACCGCTTTGACGCGGTAGTCCAAACTTCGTTGGGAAATCGTTTTTAATTTTTGCAATTACTTTTAATTCCATAACCTCACCTATCTATGTTTTAATAATATCACACATTTTAATAAAAAGCAAGTTAATATGTCATATTAACCAAAAGGTTAAAAAAACATAAATACGAGTTCACAAAATAAGGATATCATATAAGCGGTGGTGATAATTATATGCGTTTTAGAGATAAGCTGATAAGATTTATGTACGGACGAAACGGTTTTGACAAATTTGGCCGCTTCTTATTTATTATTTATATCGTTCTTGTGGTTGCACAATGGATCATTTCGCTGTTCGTTCCGCAGACCGTTTCGCTCATTATGTCTCTTTTCATAATGATGCTGATATTCTATATTTTCTTCCGCGCGTTTTCGCGTAATCTTGTAAGGCGGCAGGCGGAAAATTACCGATATATTCAATTTGCAAACAAGATCAAAACGCACTTCTCTCTTCAGAAATCAAAATTCAGAGACCGAAAGACGCACGTTTACAAAAAATGTCCGCGCTGCAGAGCGGTTTTACGTCTGAAGAAAATTAAGGGCAAGCACAGAGCCGTATGTCCAAGGTGCAGTAACTCATTTGACGTCAAGGTTTAATCATATATCGTCAAAAATATCAATAAAATTCAATAAAACTATTGAAATACAGCGATAAATCTGTTATAATAATATTATCTTTTAGGGCAGGCATTCATTGGGATAATTTTGACGGATGCCGTTATTCAGAGCAGGTCTTTCACGACTGACGACTGCGAACCATGTCAGGCGGGGAACCGAGCAGCATTAAGCAGCTGCAGTCAGGGCGTGGGAGGTTGCCTGCTTTGAATAATGTCATTCGTCTCCCCAATATTCCCTGCCTTTTATGGTATTAAGGAGGTGGATCTGATGTCTGATCATACGACTTTATACAGAAAATGGCGTCCTATCGATTTTGCGTCAGTAGTCGGTCAGGATCATATAACAAGTGTTCTTAAGTATCAAATTGCAAACGGCAGATCCTCTCACGCCTACCTTTTCTGCGGTAGCCGCGGCACGGGTAAGACTACCTGCGCGAAAATCCTCGCAAAGGCAGTTAACTGTCTTTCTCCGCTCGATGGTAATCCTTGCGGAAAATGCGAGGCTTGTGCGCTTATCGAAAGCGGAGCAGATACCGATATTATTGAAATGGACGCGGCGTCCAACAACGGCGTTGATTATATCAGAGACATTCGCGAAGAGGTTATTTACACCCCTGCGGCGCTCAAAAAACGTGTATACATTATTGACGAGGTTCACATGCTCTCATCGGGAGCATTTAATGCACTTCTTAAAACGCTTGAGGAGCCTCCTCAGCACGTTGTTTTCATACTTGCAACTACTGAGCTTCAGAAGCTTCCCGCTACGATAACCTCGCGCTGTCAGAGATTCGACTTCAAGCGCATCTCGACCGACGATATAGCCTCTCGCCTTGAATTTATCGCATCAAAAGAAAACATTTCCGTTACTCACGAGGCGGCTAAGCTTATCGGTAGAATATCACAAGGTGGTATGCGCGACGCTATAAGCCTGCTTGAGCTATGCGCGGGCAAAGGAAAGTCGATAAATATAGCTCTCGTAAATGAAACGGCAGGAATTATGGGACGCGGCGTTTCTGCCGATACGGTTCGCGCAATTATTAAGAAGGATATTCAGAAGATATTCGAGATAATCGGCGATATCACCTCGGCCTCTGCTGATCTTACAATTTTCTTCGGTGAGCTTATCGAGTTCTATCGCGATATGCTTGTTGTCAAAACAATCAATGAAGCTAAATCGTATCTTGATCTGACGGACGACGAGTACAAAGCTACAAGCGATATCTGTGAGCATTTCACAAAGGAAAAGCTTCTTCATCATATTAAGAGCTTGGCGGAAGCTTACAACTCAATGCAGAGAAGCATTACCGTTAAACGCGTAACTGCCGAAATGGCACTTGTTTCTCTTACCGACGAACGAATTTCCGTAACTCCGGAAGCTCTATTGTCGAGAATTGCAAGTCTTGAAGAAAAGCTCGCTTGCGGATCATTCTCAGCTCCTTCGATCGAACGAAAAATCGATGATGTCAAGCCCATCGAAATAATAAATGAGACGCCAAAATCCGTTTCAGCGACTACCCTTTCCCCGATAACCTCTTGGGCAGAAATTATCGAGACGGTTGAACGAAGCGACAATTTCGCAGCAGAGATGCTCAAACAGTCTAAAGGATTCACGGACGGCGTCAAGGTCATCATAAAGACAGCAAACTCGTTTTCCCCGACAATTCTCGGACGTGAGGACGTAAAGAGGCTCATTGCGACGGGAATAAATCTTGTAGGTGATCTGGGCGGAATTACTCCGAGCTCAATTGAGATCACAGTAGACCAAAGCATTAAGGACGATGAAGATCCTCTTGATTCGTTCTGACAATAACAATAAGAAAAGGATATAATTATGAAAGCAAGACTTCCTCAGGGTATGGGCGGCGGCCCACAGAATATGCAAAGCATGATGCGTCAGGTTCAAAAGATGCAGGACGATATGACTGCACTTCAGGCAGACCTCGATGAACGCGAATATGAGATCAAGGCAGGCGGCGGCGTCGTTGCCGTTAAGATCAACGGCAAGAAAGAGATCCTTTCAATTGATATTAAGCCCGAGATCGTTGATCCCGACGATATTGAGACTCTCTCCGACGTTATTGTTGCAGCCGTTAACGAGGCTATCAAGAAGGTGGAAGATACAAACTCATCCGAAATGGCGAAGATTACAGGAAACGTATCGATTCCGGGCATGTTCTGATAATATATGGCAGAATATATTGAACCAATAGAATTAATAATCGAACAGCTTCGCACTCTCCCCGGCGTAGGAAGAAAAAGCGCTATACGTATGGCATTCGGAATTGCCGAGATGGAAAGCGAAAAGCTCGAACGCTTTGCTAACTCGCTTCTTGAAGCAAAAAGAGCAATAAAGGAATGTTCCGTTTGTCATAATCTCTCTACAAGCGAGCTATGTTCCGTTTGCTCCTCTCCCGAAAGGGACTGTAGCATTATTTGCGTTGTCGAGGACGTTAAAGCTCTTATGGCAATCGAAAAGGTTCGCTCCTACAAGGGAATGTTCCACGTCCTCGGCGGAACGATATCTCCAATTGACGGCAGAGGTCCTGACGACATTAACGTCGCTTCCCTGCTTGACCGAGTCAATAACGGAGGAGTAACCGAGGTTATTCTTGCCACAAATCCAACTCTTGACGGTGAAACTACCGCAATATATCTATCAAAGCTTCTTAAGCCCCTCGGCATATCAACTACACGCCTCGCGTCTGGAATCCCGGTTGGCGGCGATCTTGATTATGCAGACGAGATGACGCTTCTTCACGCGATGGACGGGCGGAAAGAGATATGATCGATAGAGTTATTTGGGATTTTAACGGAACAATTCTCGATGATTTAAAAATCAGTATCGAATCTGCAAACGATCTACTTGCGCGATATGATCTGCCGATAATTCGAGATACCGAGCACTACTATTCAGTTTTCGGCTTTCCGATTCGCGATTACTATGAGCGAGTAGGCTTCGATTTTTCAAAATATGATTTCACCGTTCTGGCAAACGAATGGGTTGATATCTACATGAGCAAGATGCCGTGTGCACCTCTTAGAAGCGGTATTATCGATACCGTTGACAAGCTCAATACTCTTGGAGTCAAGCAGACGATCCTATCGATGACTGAAGAAAATATGCTCCGTGGTCAGATCGAATCCTTCGGTATAACTGACAAGTTCGACGAGATTTTCGGTCTTAACGATATATACGCGACGTCGAAACTCGAGCTCGCACGATTCTGGAGATCACTTCACAAAAACGAGAGCGTCATCTATATTGGCGACACCTCACACGACGCCGAGAGTGCTGAAATTATCGGCGCCAAGTGCCTGATGATAACGGGCGGTCACGAGAGTGAGCAAGCTCTTAAATCGCTTAATAACACAGTTATACACGCTCCAAGCGACATATTTGAATACATAAAATGACCCGACTGCCGTCGGGCCATTTTAATGTTACTTATGATACTTTTGTTATGCCTTTCCAAAGGTTAGCGTATATTCCCTGTTTGGAAAGAAGCTCATCGTGTGTACCTCGCTCAGCAATTCCTTCCTCATTGATGACAAGGATCTCGTCTGCGTTCTTGATCGTTGTCAATCTGTGAGCAACAACGATTGTCGTTCTGCCTGCGCAAAGCGCCTCAAGGCTCTGTTGGATCATCAGCTCAGTCGCATTGTCAAGAGCCGACGTTGCCTCGTCAAGAATCAGTATAGGCGGGTTTTTGAGGAACACTCGTGCAATCGAAACCCTCTGCTTCTGTCCGCCCGAGAGCTTTACACCTCGCTCACCAACGAGGGTTTCGTAACCTTCAGGCAGAGACTCAACAAACTCGTGGAGATTTGCAAGTCGAGCCGCACGTTCAACATCTTCCTTTGTTGCATTGGGAGCGCCGTATGCGATATTTTCATATATCGTCGAGTCAAAAAGGAAGACATCTTGCGATACTATACCAATATTTTTACGAAGTGACTCACGCGTAACTTCAGTTATATCCTTACCGTCAATAAGAATCGTACCGCTTTCGACCTCGTAAAATCTCGGTATGAGATGGCAAATAGTAGTTTTTCCACCGCCGGAAGGACCTACAAGCGCAAGAGTCTTTCCTTCATTTAACTTAAACGAGAGATTTGACAATACGTTTTTAGACTCATTGTATCCAAATGAGACGTTATCAAATTCGATCTCTCCGCGTACGCTATCAAGCTCAATCGCATCGGGAGCATCCTGCTCAGGATTCTCATCAATTATTTCAATAAATCGCTTAAAGCCCGTCATACCGTTCTGATACTGCTCGATAAATCCGACAAGTTTTTCAATGGGCGACATGAACAAGGTAATATACAGGGAGAACGTTGTAAATACGATAATATCGATTTTTCCTGTGGCAACGAAAATACCGCCCGCAAGATACATCGTAATTCTAAGAACGTCCATGCAAAGAGTCATTCCGGAATGGAAGATACCCATTGACTTATAGGCGCGTTTTCTTGCTCTTACAAAGCCTTTGTTATCATGCTCGAATCTGTCAAACTCGAATTCGGAATTAGTATATGCCTTAGATATTCTGATTCCCGCAATGCTGTTTTCAAGCGTCGAATTGATCTTACCGACTTCCCTTCGCGACTCAGCAAAAGCGTCCCGCATCGATTTTTGCGTCTTATAGGCAAAGAAGCACATAAACGGGAGAAGCGCATAAATGATGAGGGTAAGAGGCATATATATGCTTCCCATAATGACAAATGAACCAACAAGCATTATTACTGAAATAAACAGATCCTCAGGACCGTGGTGAGCAAGCTCCGAAACGTCCATAAGATCGTTTATTATACGAGACATAATATTACCTGTCTTATTATTGTCAAAATAGGTAATCGGAAGCTTTTCAAGATGCGTGAAAACGTCTCTGCGCATTTGTGCTTGCATTTTAACGCCCATTACGTGACCGTAATACGCGACGAAATAGTTGAGTCCGCATCTTATAAGATAGATAACGACAAGTACAATTGACCATATAATAAGTGGCTTGATCTGCGGGTTATCGAGCATCTCCTTCGTCACAAGCGGGTAAACCATCGAACAGACCGAAAGGAGTAGCGCTGCAATCATATCAAGAATAAAAATTTTCTTGTGCGGCTTATAATACGAAATAAATCTTTTTACCATTATACACCTCAGGAATAAACTCTAATTATTTTATCACAAACTATCAATATTTGCAAGTAAAAAACAGTTTTTTCATAATACTTCTTGACAAAATCGCGCTGTAATGGTAGAATATCTTATAGCTATGAAGCCGTGTAAGTAGGTGCTGTGTAAAAGGTATCAGAGAGGGACGCCTTGGCTGTGAGCGTCTTACCTTGTCAGAACTGAATTTCAGCGGTGGAGCTTTTCTGCGAAAAGCTATGCGTTAAGCAGGATGTTGTCGCCGGCATCAAGGCGAGAGAGTGCGGAATTTTCCGAACTTGGGTGGTACCGCGGGTATTCCCGTCCCATGATCTTATGGGGCGGTTTTTCTTTTTCCGCCCGTCCTTCCCTGCCGACACGGAAAGGACAAAAATAACAGTCGGAGAAAAGGTTAGATTATGCTTGAAAATGCAAATGCGTTAAAGGCGCAATTTGAGGTAGCCCTATCAAAGGTCACTACAACTGCAGAAATCGATGCTCTACGTATCGAATATGCAGGAAAAAAAGGTCTTGTTTCCTCACTTATGAACGACCTCAAAAACGTTCCCAACGACCAGAAGAAGGAAGTGGGAATGGTCATCAATCAGGTCAAGCAATTTGTTGAGGAGCAGCTTAAGCTTAAAACTGAGGAACTCATCAGGCTCGAAGAACAAAGAAAGATCGACGAGGCTGAATCATACGACGAATCGCTTCCTACCGATCTCGGTCTCGGTTCCTATCATCCTATAACTCTCATTCAGCGTGAGGTTGAAGACATCTTCTCGTCCATGGGCTTTATTGTTGAGGACTACAGCGAAATCGTCGACGACTATCACTGCTTCGAGGCGCTCAATATCCCAAAGCATCATCCCGCACGAGATATGCAGGATACCTACTATCTCGATAACGGTCAGCTTCTTAAGACGCATACGTCTGCTGCGCAGAACTATATTATGAGAAAATACGGTGCGCCCGTCCGTGCTATTTTCCCAGGTCGTTGCTTCCGTAACGAGTCGACCGACGCTTGCCACGAAAACACCTTCTTCCAGCTCGAAGGAATCATGATCGATGAGGATATCTCGATATCTAACCTCATTTACTTCATGAAGACTATGCTTTCCGAGGTATTCAAACAGGATATCACGGTTCGTCTTCGTCCCGGATTCTTCCCCTTCGTCGAGCCGGGCTTTGAGCTTGATATTCAGTGTACCATTTGCCACGGTGAGGGTTGCCCGTCCTGTAAGAACTCCGGCTGGCTCGAGCTCTGCCCCTGTGGCATGATTCATCCGAACGTGCTTACCTACGGAGGAATCGACACAGAAAAGTACACAGGATTCGCATTTGGTCTCGGTCTTACGCGTCTCGCAATGATGAAATACGGCATCAAAGACATTCGTATGCTCAATTCCGGAAGCTTAAAGGCGCTTTCGCAGTTCACAGATAAGTAAAGGAGGAAGTACGATGTTTGTATCAATGAACTGGATCAAGGAATACGTTGATCTCTCTAATGAAAATATTGAAGAGCTTATCCATCGCTTCACCCTTTCGACTGCTGAGGTTGAGGATATTATTTACAAGGGCGCTGACGTTCGCGGAGTAATCATCGCGCAGATCAAGGAAGTTGAGAATCATCCTAACTCAAAAAAGCTTCATCTTCTTAAGGTCGATACGGGATCTGAAATTCTTGATATCGTTTGCGGTGCGCCTAACGTTGAAGTCGGTCAGAAGGTTGCTCTTGCGACTGTCGGCGGACGCGTTTGCGCAGGCGAAATTGGCAAAGCGACTGTTGCGGGATATGATTCCTACGGTATGTGCTGCGGTGCCGACGAGCTCGGTATAGGTGAAGGTCACACAGGACTTATGCCTATCGACGTTGACGCTCCTCTCGGAACCGACATCAAGGACGTCTATCCTATCGATGATATCATCTTTGAAGTTGACAATAAGTCACTAACAAACCGCCCCGACCTTTGGGGACATTATGGAATCGCAAGAGAGTTTGCAGCCCTTACAGGCAAAGAGCTTAAGCCGCTTGACCTCGGCGAGATAATTTACAGCGGAGATAAGACGATTCCCGTTTCAACAACAAGAGAGGATCTTCTTTACCGTTATTCCTGCCTTGAAATGTCGGGTATTTCCAAGAACAGAAGCCCTCTTGCCATGCAGATCCGTCTATTCTACTGCGGAATGAGAGGAATCAATCTTCTTGCTGACCTTTCTAATTACATCATGCTTGAGCTCGGTCAGCCGACTCACGCCTTTGACGCAAGAAAGATCGACGCGATCAAGGTGGGTACTCCGAGCGATGCATTTAATTTCAAGACACTTGACGACGTCGAGCGCGAGATCACCGATAACACCCTTATGATCTATAACAACGACACTCCCGTTGCGATTGCAGGTATTATGGGCGGTCTTGATTCCGAGATCATCGACGAAACCTCGTCTGTGGTTCTCGAATCTGCTAACTTTGACGGCGTTTGTGTTAGAAAGTCGAGCTCGCGCCTCGGTCTTCGAACTGACGCAAGCATGAGATACGAGAAGATCCTCGATCCCGAGCTTACACTTACTGCAATCAAGAGATTCATCAAGCTTTTGACAAGCATCGACGATGGTGCATACGTGTCGTCAAATCTCTCCGATCTTTACGTTCAGAAATATCCTGAGATAACACTCTCTTTTGATAAGAAATACGTTGACCGCTATACAGGCATCGATATATCAGAGGATCGCATCGTCAGCACGCTTACGCTTCTTGGATTTGGCGTTAAGCTCGATAACGGTGTTTTCACCGTAACTGTTCCCTCCTGGCGTGCAACAAAAGACGTTACCATCAAGGCAGATATTATTGAAGAGATAACCCGTGTTTACGGATACGACAACTTCGATATTTCCTCTACCAAATCGCTTCTTAAGCCCGTTCGCCGTTCGGTTAACAAGGACGAGGACGCGTCGATCAAGAACATTCTCGTTCAGCGCTTCGGACTTCACGAGGTTCATTCCTATATCTGGTGTGACGGTAAGAAGTACAAGAAACTCGGTATAGAGGTCGAAAATAACGTTCGTATTCTCAACATACCTACTCCCGAAAACGGAACCGTCAGAAACTCTATGGTTCCCACAATGCTCTCCTTCGTTTACGAAAACAAGGGATATTCAGATACGTTCGGTATCTTTGAAATTGCTCGAGTTGTAAAAGGTCTTAAGGAAAACGGCGAATGTAATGAAAGACGAACACTTTGCTACACTCTTTATAGCAAGCGCGTAAGCGAAAAGGAGCTTTATATGAAAGCTCTGTCGATGCTCCGCGCAATCTGCACCGAGGTCAAGCACTCTGAGCCGACCTTCGCAAAGATCGCTCCCATTCACGCTTATCAGCATCCGAAGAACACGGCTTCTATTACTGTCAACAGTGTTGAGTGCGGTGTTATCAATACGCTTCATCCTACTGTTCTCGGTAAGCTTGACAAGAATGCAGCCGTTGCTTGCGTTGAGATAGATCTCGACGATCTTTATACCGCTACAGTTGCTCCACTTTCCTACAAGGAACCCTCTAAGTTCCCGGGAATCGATTACGACCTTTCGATCGTGATGGGTGCAAGCAACCGTTTCTCTGACGCTGAAGGCGCTTGGACAAAGCTCGATCTTGAAAACCTTACCGACGTTATCGTTACAGACATCTATGACAACGGCGAAACGAAGAGCATCACTGTTCGCTTCACCTTCTCTTCGGAAGAGAGAACGCTCTCCATGGACGAGGTACAGACAAGCGTTGATAAGATAATCGCCGAGCTTAATGCAATTGGCATTTCTTTAAGAGCTTAACAGAAAAAAATATTATAAAGGCATCGCCAGGCGATGCCTTTATTAATAAAAAATTCATTTTTTATTGCGTGATTTTTTATCAAAAATTCGCTATAATTTAATTGTAGCTATGCTACCATGAGAGTGCTTTCAGCGATGCAACGACGGCAGTCGCAGCATCAATGTATGATTACGCTCGGACATCTCTCTGCATTATAGGTCAAACATTTCTGCCGTAATGTATTTTCCAAAGGAGGTGTTATCGTGAAACGAGTTAAATCCGCCTGTATTCTTCAAACTCTGATCTTTTCACAAAAGCCGGAATACGGTTATGACAAAGAGCGTGCGCTCAAGATCAACTCTGAAGAATTTGAGCATTACAAGGTATCGCTTGAGCGTTCAAAAACAAGATATCAGATCCTGTTCAACGAGGAGCTTGACGACGGATCGATCATAATTCGTGTACGCAAGCAGTACAGCAATAAGGTCGATGTTTCAGAATACTTTGTATAACAATACAGCCGCCAATAGGCGGCTGTACATCAGAACAGGAGGTAATTATGGCTACTCTTGATTCAATCAAGAACAAAATCATTAGGCTATACGAGACAGATCCAAATATTCACATAAACGTAAATATCACAAGTCCTAGAATCAATTTGACAGGAATAAGTGCGGTTATTTTAGATGTATATCCTAACTTATTTCGTCTTCGTGAGACGAACGGTGATAACAAAAAATCGTATACAGTTCAATACAAGGACGTACTTCTTAATCGCGTTCAAATTATTGAATTAGACACATAATGACATCATAAAAAGAGAAGCTGTAAAACAGCTTCTCTTTTTTATATTACTTAGTTCTCTTAACGTAAGTAGTGTGGAGATCGTGATGTGCCTTATGGCCGCCGAAGCCGTCGTACCACTCGCTGTAAAGTGCCTTTACAACGGGAGACTCGTGAGACTTACGGATGGACATTGCCGCATCCTGATCGTAAAGTGCCTTTGCACGAACCGCCTTAAGGTCTACGGTATCACGAACGTACTGGGGCTGAATGGGCTGTCCGCCGCCGTTTACGCAGCCGCCGGGGCATCCCATGATCTCAATGAAGGTCCAGTCAGCTTCGCCGTTCTTGATCTTCTCCATAACCTGCTGAGCTGCGCCTGCGCCGCTTGCAACAGCAACCTTGATATCAGTACCGTTGATATTAACGGTAGCTTCCTTGATGGACTCGGTTCCGCGTACTGCGTGGAAGTCAACGTCAAGGTTGTCCTTGCCGGTGAGCCAGTCGTTAGCGGGGCGGAGAGCTGCTTCCATAACACCGCCGGTAGCACCGAAGATAACTGCTGCACCGGTATCCTCGCCGAGAGGAGAATCAAACTCTTCATCGGGAAGCATGGTGAACTTAAGACCTGCACGGTCGATCATCTTTGCAAGCTCTCTGGTAGTAAGAGCGATGTCAACGTCCGGGTAGCCGGAAGCGCTCTGATCGGGACGGCCGATCTCGAACTTCTTAGCGGTACAAGGCATTATGGATACAGATACGATATCCTTAGGATCGATACCCATCTTGTTTGCGTAGTAGGTCTTGATTACTGCGCCTGCCATCTGCTGAGGAGACTTGCAGGAAGAGAGGTGATCGATGAAGTCCGGATAATAGTACTCGCAGAACTTGACCCAACCGGGCGAGCAGGAGGTGATCATCGGGAGAACACCGCCGTTCTTGATGCGCTCAACAAGCTCGTTTGCTTCTTCTACGATAGTAAGGTCAGCCGCGAAGTCGGTATCGAATACCTTATCGAAGCCGAGACGGCGGAGAGCCGCAACCATCTTGCCCTCAACGTTAGTTCCGATAGGCATACCGAAGCATTCGCCGAGAGTTGCTCTGATGGAGGGAGCGGTCTGAACGACAACGTGCTTGGTAGGATCAGAGAGAGCTGCCCATACCTTATCGGTATCATCCTTTTCGGTAAGAGCGCTGGTAGGACATACAGCTACGCACTGACCGCAGGAGATACAAGGAGTCTCGGAGAGATTTACCTTGAACGCGGAGCCGATGCTGGTGTCAATACCTCTGTCGTTTGCGCCGATAACGGAAACGTACTGTTCCTTACACACAGCTACGCAACGACGGCAAAGAATACACTTGTTGTTATCACGAACGAGGTGAGGAGTGCTCTCATCAAGTTCGTAAGCGGGCTTGTAGCCCTCGAATGCGCCTTCGTCCACACCGTACTCGAGGCAGAGCTTCTGAAGCTCACAGTTGGTCGAGCGGGAGCAGGAGAGACACTTCTTATCGTGAGTGGAGAGCATAAGCTCAAGGGTGGTCTTTCTTGCCTTCTGTACCTTTTCGGTATTGGTCTGAATTTCCATGCCCTCAGCAACGGGATATACGCAAGCGGTAACAAGTCCGCGAGCACCGGTTGCTTCTACAACGCAGATACGGCAAGCGCCGATCTCGTTGATCTTCTTCATATAACAAAGGGTCGGGATCTCAACGCCCGCTGCACGAGCAGCTTCGAGAATGGTAGAACCCTTGGGTACGCTTACTGCGATACCGTTAACTTTACAATTAATCATTTCCATAGCAGCGTACTCCTTTCTTACTTCTTGGAAATTGCTTTGATCTTCTTGCAGGAATCAAGACAAGCACCGCACTTAACGCACTTTTCGGTGTTGATCTCGAAGGAAGCGAGCTTGTGACCGGGAGCAATGTAGTCGGTTCTGGAAATTGCATCAGCGGGACAGTTCTTAGCGCAGAGTCCGCAACCGATACACTTTTCCTTGTCAATTACAAAGTTAAGAAGGCTCTTACAAACGCCTGCAGGACACTTCTTATCAACAACGTGAGCAACATACTCATCGCGGAAGAAACGGAGAGTCGAAAGAACAGGGTTAGGTGCAGTCTGTCCGAGACCGCAGAGAGAGTTTGCCTTTATGTAGTTACAAAGCTCTTCCATGCGATCGATATCCTCGAGAGTTCCCTTACCCTCGGTGATCTTGTCGAGGATCTCAAGAAGTCTCTTGATACCAACACGGCAAGGAGTGCACTTACCGCAGGACTCGTCAACGGTGAACTCAAGGAAGAACTTAGCCATATCGACCATACAGGTATCCTCGTCCATTGCGATAAGTCCGCCCGAGCCGATCATACAACCAACTGCGGTGAGGTTATCGTAGTCAACAGGGGTGTCGATAAGAGATGCAGGGATACAACCGCCGGAAGGACCACCTGCCTGAGCAGCCTTGAAGGACTTACCGTTCGGGATACCGCCGCCGATCTCCTCAACGATCTCGCGAAGGGTGGTACCCATCGGGATCTCAACAAGACCGGTGTGCTTGATCTTACCACCGAGTGCGAATACCTTAGTACCCTTAGCGGTAGGAGTACCCATCGAAGCGAACCATTCAGCACCCTTGAGGATGATCTGAGGAACGTTAGCAAAAGTCTCAACGTTGTTTTCGACGGTAGGCTTGCCAAAGAGACCCTTGACAGCCGGGAAAGGAGGACGGGGGCGAGGCTCGCCTCTGTTACCCTCGATAGAGGTCATAAGAGCGGTCTCCTCACCGCAGACGAATGCGCCTGCGCCGAGACGGATATCCATATCGAAGTCAAAGCCGGTTCCGAAAATGTTCTTTCCGAGAACTCCGTTAGCTCTTGCGTCCTCGATTGCCTTCTGAAGACGAGTAACTGCGATCGGGTACTCGGCTCTTACGTAAACATAACCCTGAGTTGCTCCGACAGCGTAACCCGCGATAGCCATTGCCTCGATAAGGCAGTGGGGGTCGCCCTCGAGAACGGAACGGTCCATGAATGCACCGGGGTCGCCCTCATCGGCGTTACATACGACGTACTTCTGATCTGCCTTGTTAGGTGCACAAAGCGCCCACTTACGACCGGTCGGGAATCCGCCGCCTCCACGTCCGCGAAGTCCGGAATCGGATACGATCTTGATTACGTCATCAGGAGTGAGCTCGGTAAGACACTTAGCAAGTGCCTGGTAACCGTCGCGAGCTACGTATTCATTAATGTCCTCGGGGTCGATAACACCGCAGTTACGGAGAGCTACACGAATTTGCTTACGGTAGAAGTCAGTCTCATTAAGGGACTTGATCTTGCCGCCTTCACCAACGGTTTCGTCATAAAGGAGACGGGTAACAACGTTACCGTTTACGAAGTGCTCCTTAACGATTTCGGGAATATCATCTACGTTAACCATTGAATAGAAGCTTCCCTCGGGGTAAACTATCATGATCGGGCCGAGTGCACAAAGACCGAAGCATCCGGTAGTAACTACCTTAACTTCGTTCTCGATTCCGTTTGCCGCGATCTCACGCTTAAGCGCTTCAACGATCTTAAGACTGTTAGACGAGGTACAACCGGTACCGCCACAGACAAGAACGTTTCTCTTGTAATCGCACTTTACGGATGCAAGCTTTTCAGTATCGCGGAGAGCGATGGTCTGAAGAACCTGCTCGCGAAGAGCGTTAAGTTCTGCAACTGTATTAATCATCAGTGCTTATTCCTCCTAAATTAATTGTGTACCGCAGAAGCTATATTTCGGACTTGCCGGATGAGACCGAAAGACGTGCGGTTCTTAAATTATATTACTGATACTTTGCAAGGATAGTGTCAACGTCCTTGGCTTCAAGACGGCCATAGACTTCTTCGTTGACGGTAAGAACCGGTGCAAGTCCGCACGCGCCGATGCAACGGCAAGCGGTAAGACTGAATTTTCCGTCGGCAGTACACTCCTCAGCACCGATACCAAGCTTTTCGGAAAGCTTATCAAAGATGATACCTGCTCCCTTTACGTAGCAAGCCGTACCGAGACATACCGAGATGTTATACTCACCCTTGGGGGTAAGGGAGAACTGTGCGTAGAAGGTCGATACGCCGAATACCTTTTCGATCGGAATATCCATTCCGTCGGCGATCATCTTCTGCACTTCGTAAGGCAGATAGCCGTAGATTCCCTGTGCTTCCTGCATTACTGCCATAAGCAGACTCTTATCGTGCTTGTTAGCGTTTATAACAGCTTCAAGCTTAGCTGCCTGCTCGGGCGTTCCGTTAAACGGATGATTACTGATTTTCTTTTGCACGTTAACTGAACCTCCATCGTTTTTTAATGTGCTTCCGGCAAAATTATTGATAGCGTTTATATGAAAATAGCCATACGTATTCAGCATATCTTCATATCTACATTAGTATAACATACTAAAAGAAAATAATCAATAGGTTTTGGCGAAAAAAACTTCTTTTTCGATATTTTTTTAGCGATTAAATTATTACTTTATTGCTTATTGTTGACTTATTACGAAAATTTTGTTAAAATATTATATATTTTAATTTCGAGGTACTTTATGCTTATTATCAAGCCGATTGAAGATAAAAACGAACAGAAGGAGATCGCTTCTCTTTGCGGAATTGAGTTCAAGCCGGAGCTGTTTGCGTATAAGGCACATAACGATGGAGATTTGCTTGCCTGCGCTCAATTTGACATACGAGAAGAAGGTGCAGTCATCGACGCTATGCGTCAAGTCGTAGGGACACCGGAGGACTTTGAAGGAATGTTTATTCTTGGTCGAGCGGTTTTAAATTTCCTTGACCTCTGCGGAGTTGTTACTGCATATTATCCCGCCCCGTCATCCGAGAGCGAGGCGCGTCTTTCAAGAGCAATAGGCTTCGAGGAAATTGACGGAGTTCTTACCGCCACTCTTACCGGAATGTTTGATGCTAAATGCGATGGACACTGTGAATAAGCCGATGCACCTGCCGAACGAGGTTGATTTCTGCATAAGATCCTTACTCGGCCGCGGATTCAATGCCTACGTTGTCGGTGGTGCTGTCAGAGATCATCTGATGGGCAGAAATGTAAACGACTACGATGTATGTACTGACGCTCTGCCAAAAGAGGTGGAGGCTGTCTTTTCCGATCAGCGGGTTATTGAAACCGGACTAAAACACGGAACAGTAACTGTCATCATCGGCTCATCTGCGATCGAGATAACTACCTTCCGCACCGAAGGAAGCTATTCTGACGGCAGACACCCCGACAGCGTCGACTTTACACGCGATATAGTTAAAGACCTTAGTCGACGTGACTTCACGGTCAATGCAATTGCGTATTCTCCGAGCGAAGGATACATCGATCCTTTCGGTGGGATCAATGATATAGAGTCAAAAACGATACGTTGTGTCGGCGATCCGATCAAACGTTTCTCCGAGGATGCGCTTCGCATTCTCCGCGCTTTAAGATTTTCATCAACGCTTTGCTTTGATATTGAGAGCGAAACCTCGGACGCAATATTATCCCTTAAGAGCAATCTGTCCATCGTTTCAAGAGAAAGAGTTCGCGACGAGCTTAAAAAAATGATCTGTGGTGATAACGTGCAGAGAATCATGCATGTATATCGCAACGTAATTGCACATATTATTCCCGATATTGAATCTACCTTCGACTACTCTCAGAATAATCCTCATCACGATTTTGACCTTTATACACATACTCTAAAAACAGTATCAAACCTTCCTAAGGACCCAATTCTTCGCTTTGCGGGTATGCTTCACGACATTGCAAAGCCCAGAACGAATTCAACGGATGTAGACGGAGTCAGTCATTTTTACGCTCATGCACACATCGGTGCTGAAATGTCAGAAGATATTCTTCGCGATCTTCGTTTTTCAAACGCAGAGATAAAGCGCATAGTAACTCTGATTCGCCACCATGACGGCGTAATAGAAGAAACCGAAACTGCTGTAGGTCGAAAGCTCAGCAAGATTGGCAAGGATCTGTTTTTTGACCTTCTCGACCTTCAAAGAGCCGACAATGCATCTCAGAAGCTTGACACTTCCCTCCGCACCGAGCATAACGAATCGCTTCGCAGAATTGCAAACGAGATTCTCTCGAAGGAACCGTGTCTGACGCTATCTGATCTTGCAGTAAACGGCAACGACGTAAAAGCTCTTGGATATGCGGGAAAAGAAATAGGAAATGCCCTTTCGCTTCTGTTTAACGCCGTATTGAACGGAGAAACAGAAAATACGAAAGAGCATCTTATCCATTATTTAAAGACTAATCTTACACGTTAAAATCGAGACACAAGCGCTGGACGATATAAGGGCTCAAGAACTCATTCGCCACACGAACGTGCTCGGGATGCGTTGCGTATCCCTTAAGAGCCTCTGTGTTTTCAAGCGTACTGTCGAGCATCATATCAGCATTAGAGCTTTCAAGACGTCCGATCTCGATATTCATCGAAAGCAATCCCGGAACCTTTCCGACAAGTGCTTCAAGCTCGCGCTTGGCATTGGTCGTTACCTGATTCTTTTCGTTTTCGGAGAGCTCTTCGTCAAGCTTCCATAAAATTATATGTTTAACCATTTTTTCACCGCCTTTTGATCTATTATAACAGATTCTGTCCTTTTTGTCACTACAATTGCAAAATTTTTAAGGAAACTTCTCTATGATACACCCAATCAAGCATTTCAGAACAATAACAAAGCATCGCCACAAGGTTATCGCCCATTGCTTTAAGGCGGGAATCGGCTTTCAGGGGCTTTTTCACGATCTGTCGAAATACTCCCCGTCAGAATTCTTCGCGGGCGCAAAATACTATAAGGGAACGAGAAGCCCGAACGAGGGCGAACGAGAGGTACTCGGATATTCACCCGCCTGGCTTCACCACAAAGGAAGAAACAAGCATCATTTCGAGTATTGGAACGATTATAACCCGATAGCGAAAAAGGTTATGCCTGTTGAAATGCCGAAGAAATATTTGGCTGAAATGTTCTGCGACCGTGTCGCTGCTTCAAAGATCTATCAAGGCAAAAACTATACCGACACATTCCCTCTCGAGTATTTTATGAGAGGAAAAGCAAACCGCTTTATTCACGAGAAGACTTCCGACAAGCTCGAGGAGCTGCTCTATATGCTCGCAGAAAAAGGCGAGAAGGAGACCTTCAGATATATAAAGAAATGGGTAAGAGAAAAGTAACTCTTACCCATTTCTTTTATTTTGACTTATAATACGCTTTTGCGGCATCAAGTGAGGTAATTTCTCCGTCACCGTCTATATCACAAATGATACTGACAAGCGGGTCTGAAGAAACAGACATTCCGTTTGAAAGCTTCATGATCGCGTATGCATCGGAATCAGTTACCACACCGTCACGGTCAAGGTCGCCGAGTATTATCACCGTCAGTTGCTTATAGACGCCGATATTGTCAACGATTGCTATCTTACAACCTGAATATATAAGATCACTCTTTCCGTTCAGGACCGTACCTCTTACGTCGCTGATCTGAAGGTTATCCTTTTTTGCGAGATTAGCGATGAGCTTATCGGAAGTAAGATTATCAGCGTTAATTACAAAATATTCACCAATGGCAACCGCATCAAAACCGCTTACGGGATAAAAGCCGTCTGTTCCCGCGAAAGGAACGAAGGTGATAACGACGGGTTCAGATGCACTTGTGTTTTCCGTTTCGAAATATCTGATGCGGACAACGTCGCCCTCGTCGAATTTATAGGTATTTCCGGACTCAAGAGCGGTATAGTCAGAGCCGTTGACCGAATATTCTACGCTACTTGAAATAACCGTAAGCGTTCCGTAGCGCTCCCGAAGCGTAGGCTGTGTGACTGTATATTGCGGGACGCTCGTGTTACTCGTTTTAATAATTATAAAATTCTTGGGAGAGCTTTCAGCAGCCTCATAAGCATCTGTAGCGGATGCATAAGCCTTTGCATAGTAAGAGCCTGCATTTACAGGAGGATCTATCTCGTTTTTACAATCGGAATCGGAATAGAATCGGATAATAACTTCCCCGTCGCCGTTATAAAGATTGTGAGAGGCGTTAGCGGCGGTTCCGTTATAAACAAAGTTGCTGATTACAACATCGATAGGAGCTACGTTACGAAGTGCCGTATAATCAATCTCAGCGGTTTTGAAGGTCGAGACAGAATTATCACACAATTCGTTTGTATTCGTAACTATTGCAAAAAGCTTATAGCTGCCGTATTTCTCAAATCTCGGCGAGCAAGCAAAGCCGTTTGCTATCGGCTGCGCCTCTTCTCCGTTACGCGATGCGTACCAGACAACTGTAATATTTCCTCCATCGTTTACAGATGCGGAAAGAGATATCTCATTACCGACCGCACCGACATAAAGCGTCTCTCCAACTGCGTTGAAATCAACCTTCGGTGTCTCGGCGTCTCGGGAAGCGCGCTCAATGGTTAATGTGTAAATCGCGCTACTGCCGTTTTCTGCTGTAACAACTATATAAACGTTGATACTTTGAGCGTTTACGGAAAAAGAGTTAGGCGTTGCAATCTCATTATCGAGCGATTCGTTTAAATAATACCTTACGCCCGCATTAGCATGGACGTTGCAGGAAAGATCTACAGTATTTGCAGAATACGGGAGTTTAACCCATGCATTTTTTCCGTTAATCACCGCATCAAGGGAGACAAACGAATAGATAGCATTATCGGAGCTTACCGTTTCAAATCTTACGGTTTCACTCGGATCTGAAGTAAGATATATTCCGTCATAGGTCATAGCAACAAGTTTTGCGTAATAGACCTTACCGTACTGAACAGAATCAATTGAAACCGTGTTGTCAGTCGACTCATAGGAAACAGAATCGGCAAAATCAGAGTTCTCGGAAACAGTAAGAACATAATAATCTGCATTATTTACAAGCTTCCATTCAAAGATAACTGATCCGTTTGAAGCTGTTCTGTGTGTCAGATTTTCGGGAGTTGAAAGCTTCTCACGTTCACCAACAACAAATCTGTCAAACTGAACTTCCGTCTTGTTTCCCGTCTTATCGGTAATTATTAACTTGGCATAATATACGCCATCTCCGAGCGTAACAGTATGACCGGACTCAATCTCCTCGCTGACAGAACCGGAAAAATCGAGGTTTACTGAGTAAACGAGAGTATACTTGTCAAGACCGCTTTCATGATCTATCGCTTCACCAAAGCTAAAAGTTGCCTCATCGCCATCAACAGAAACGTAAAGTGTTTCTACATCTATTGACGGAGGAACTTTATCAATATTTGAAATTACAATTTCCGAATCATATACTGTCTGATTACCCGAAGGGTCCTTGACAATTATAGTCCCTGACGGTATCACAGTATTCTCGTAAATCACATAAGAATTATCTCTGCGGAAGCTGACACCTCCGTCAAAGGAATAGTATACAGTTCCCGTATTGTCGGAAGCAATAACCGATAAAGTTATCTTGTCGCCTACGTATCCCTTTTCCAAAACAGATACATCCGTTATTATAGGTGCGGTTTTATCTTCCCAAACGGCAAAAAGAACCGTAGATTCGTTCTTCGTATAAGCGTCGCCCGGCATATAATCTGCCTTCGTTGCCGAAGGATCAGTCGACCAACCAAGGAAGGTATAACCCTCCTTTACAGGAGTAACGTCGGGAATTACGGCATCCTGACCGAAAGCCTTCTGAAGCTTAAATATATCAGCATTTCCGCCAAGGAGATTAAAGGTTACGTTATAAAGATACCCGCTCTGATAAATAGCGTAATCAAGAGCAACCCAGCCCGTGCCTATATAAGCCCAATTTCGTTTATCAGACGAGTTATACTCAACCTCTGTAACAGTAATTAAAGCATTGTTCTTAAGGCTTGTAACCTTTGAATAACCGGTTCCGGGACCGCTTCGGACAGTAAGCGTTGAGTTTACCTGAACCTTCCATGTCTCGCCCTCTTCCTCGTCGGGAATTATCAGAGATATGGACGATTCATCGGTATTCGTATAAGGATCAAACGCTTTAGCAGTTACAGTATATTCGCCTGCACCGTCAAGAGACGATATCGGGATATCCGCTGTATAAATATTACCTTCCGGAACAGCGTCAAAGCTGATCTCAAAGCCGTTACTGTTTGTAAAGACAAAGCAAAGGCGCTGAACCTTTTTGTTATCGGTCGCTGTAACAGACAAACGGATGTCACTCTCCGTCATGGTGTCGATCCGTATCTCCTCTACAAGAGGAGGAATGCCATCTGAAGCTGATTTGTCGATAACAAAGCTCGAGGAAAATACCGAATACGTCTTGCTTACCGCATCAGCGCCCGGAAAGTATGCTCTTTCTGTAACAAAGATCTCGTAGGTATACTCACCATCGTTCAGCTCAGTAATTCCAAAGCCATCGTAGAACACGTTGTTTATCTCATATTCATACGCATTAACATCGACAGAGTATGTAGCAACAATGCCACTGTCGCCTTTTATTTCAGCGCGTATCGACTTGACAACGTTAGATGAAGAAACATTTCCCGAATAATAGATATCTTTATATGTGCCGTATGTGCCGTTCGGAGAAGACTTATCCTCATATTCAGCGTCGAAGATGTATTCGGAAAAACCAACGTCACTCTCAGGTATCCATTTATCAAGCGAATGCTCGGAAACAAGATACCAAAGCTGACCGTACGCATCATAATAATAGGCGTATACAGGAATTTCCTTGCCAAATTCAACGGTCTCGTTCTGCTGTGCGGACTTAAGCGGCTGAGCATAGAGTCGAGCGCCGTCGGTTCTAACGCTTTTGATAGTAGCGCCGAGTGTTTTTTCACCGTAATTTCCGAAATAACCCCCGCTGAAAACGTAATCCTGACCTGAAACTGTTGTATAATATTGGCTCAGGTGCTCACCATAGCGTTTGCTGTGCTTGATAACGCCGCCGCGGAAGCTGAAATACGGAACGTAAAGCGGATTATGTATGTAGTTGTCAAATACGTGTATATCCGTGCTCGTTGAGTTCTGCGAATAAGGGTAAGCCTGCATGTGAAGATGGACACCGGTGGAATTACCCGTGTTACCCATTTTGCCTATTACGTCGCCCGCATTGATCTTACCGTATTTACAGGTAACTTTTAGCAGATGCGCGTAAATAATACAGACGTTTCCGCTTCTGACAATAACGTAGTTACCCCAGCCCGAGCCCTTATTTGTAGTCTCATTATATGAATTTTGTATATAGAGGACCTCGCCGCTTGTAGCGGATATAACGTCGAGACGAATGTTCTCGGAATATCCGTTATTACCGATATCAATTGCTTGACCCTGCCCATGGGGATTACCGCTATAATAATAATCAAGTCCCGTAAGAACGTAGCTTCCCGGAACAGGCCAAAGCCAAGGAAGGTAATACTCCTCGTCGCTTGAGATAGAATTTATATATAAAGGCATCGAGCAGACAAGCATACTGATAACAAGTATAAAAGACAACAGTCTGCTAACAGCTCTATGACTCATTTCGCGTATTGACATGTTTACCTCACTATAAGAATGATCGTATATATTGTATTATATAATGTCGAAAAAAGTCAAGAGAAAAGATGTTAATATACTACTTTATCAATCAAATCGTCAACTTCAACAAATTTATGATAAGTTATATGTCAAAAACAACAAAAGCTCGGTTTCCCGAGCTTTCATAGATCTATATCGACTTTTCCGTCTTTAGTCAAGACAACACGGGATTTGAATCCGCATTCAAGAGCAATTTCTTTCGCCATATCAAAAGCATAACAGAGATTTTTCGCGTCATGACTATCGGAATTTAAAATTATGCTTCCGCCTTTTTCTTTAATGTATTTCAGTACTTCTTTTGAAGGATAAGGTGCAGTTCTACGTCCGCGAGACATTGCTCCCGTATTGATTTCAAACGGCACCTTACGTATGAGCAGACTGTCAAGAGCGTCGGTGCAAGCTTTAACGTATCGCAGATTTTTCGTGTCAAATGCGATGCCGCATTCGGCAAACTTATTGATAAGATCAAAATGTCCGATAATATCAGCATTTACCCTGTCAAACAGCCCTCCGAGAAGCGAAAAGTATGCTTCACAATAGCTCATTTCGTCGCCGCTGTATACATTATTGATGATTCCTCTTGTAATCTCGGGCGTATGGTCGACGTCATATTTATTAATGCCGTCTGTAACGAAATGAAGAGAGCCGATAACGTAGTCGAATTTACCTTCATCGTCGTCGCTGTAATAATCCTTCTCAAGACCGCATAGAACCGTGATCCTGTCAGAGTATTCACTCTTAAGCAATGACAGCTCATTAAGGTAATCGTTTGTTCCTTCAAGCGACATACAGTATTTCGCGCCTTCAATATAAGAATGTCCCGATAATCCGATAACGTCCATTCCGCGTTTTATTGCCGCATCAATGTTTTCCCTCAGAGAACTTTTTCCGTCACAATAGGTAGAGTGAACGTGATAATCGCAAAGCATCAGTTTGTCATCTTCTCCTGTTTTACTTTTTTGTCTATAACATGACGGGATGCAAGCTCATTATGAATATCATCGAGGGAAATTCCCATTTCTATCATAAGAACCATAACGTGATAGGTGAGATCTGCTATCTCATATATGGTTTCCTTCTTATCGTCGGCTTTACCTGCAATAATCACCTCGGTACATTCCTCGCCAACCTTTTTGAGGATCTTGTCAATTCCCTTTTCAAAGAGATACGTCGTATACGATCCCTCTTTCTTTTCTGTCTTTCTACCCTTGATAAGCTCCATAAGGGAATTAAGCGAGAACGAATCGGAGGCATCATCTATAAGCGAATCAGTAAAGCAGGAATCGCTTCCGAGATGGCAAGCGGGACCGTCCTTACGAACGATTACAACGAGCGCGTCCTTGTCACAGTCTGCTTTTATATCAATGATGTGCTGATAGTTCCCGCTCGTCTCTCCCTTCAGCCAAAGCTCTTGACGGCTACGGCTGTAAAAGCAGGTAAGCTTTTTTTCAAGAGAGATCTCAAGGCTTTCCTTGTTCATGTATGCAAGCGTAAGAACATTGCCCGATCCTTCGTCAACGACGATAGCGGGAATTAGTCCCTTTTCATCAAATTTAAGTTCGTCTATCTTAACCATAGTCATATCCTCACGTTAATATCATTATTTTTAAGCAGTTCCTTCAGCTCAGAGATCTTCACCTCGCCGAAGTGGAATATCGATGCGGCAAGTCCTGCATCGATATCGGGGATCTCCTTGAAGAGTGTAACAAAGTCCTCAGCAGAACCCGCTCCTCCCGATGCAATAACGGGAACAGTTGCAAAATCACAGACTGCCTTCAGCATCTCAATGTCGAAACCGCGCTTAACGCCATCCGTATCAATGGAATTTACCACGATCTCGCCTGCGCCGTTATCGATACAGCGTTTTATCCAGGACATAGCTTCCATCCCTGTATCTTCCCTGCCGCCCTTGGCAAACACGCGAAATTCATTGCCCACACGCTTTATATCACAGGAAAGAACAACGCATTGACTTCCATATCTCTTGGCGCCCTCATACACAATATCCGGGTTTTTGATAGCGCCCGAATTTACGCTCACCTTATCGGCTCCGCAGGAGAGGACTCTTTCAAAGTCGGCAAGAGTATTTATCCCTCCACCGACAGTAAACGGAATAAAAACGTTTTTTGCAGTTTCTTTAAGTATATCCGTAAATAGCGCACGTCCGTCAGACGAGGCTGTTATATCATAAAAAACCAGCTCATCCGCGCCCGCCTGACTGTAATACTCGGCAAGCGTTACCGGAGAAGAAACATCCTTCACCCCTGCAAATTTTACGCCCTTGACAACGCGCCCGTTCTTAACGTCAAGGCACGGTATAATTCTTTTTGTTATCATTTCGAAATCCTTATCGCCTCAGACAGATCAATTGCTCCCGTATAATATGCCTTACCGATAATTGCACCATACAGACCAATGTCGTTTAAGGCTGCTATATCATCAAGCGTTGATACGCCACCCGAGGCAACTATATTCATTTTGTAATTAGCGGAGAGATGTTTGTACAGATCCCTGTTCGTTCCCTTCATTGCGCCGTCGCGACTTATATCGGTACAAATAACACGAGGGACGGCATGTGCGGACAGCATTTGGAACATCTCATCGGCAGTTATCTGCGACTTTTCGGTCCAGCCCTTTATAGCAACGTAGCCGTCCTTTATATCAACGCCAACTGCAATTTTGTTCTTATATCTGAATGCAATTTCAGAAAGGAATTCCTCATTTGTAACAGCAATCGTTCCGAGAATTACCTTGTCAACTCCGAGATCCACGTATTTCTTTACGGTATCCTCACTTCTGATGCCGCCACCGATCTCGACCTTAAGCGACGTATTATCAATAATACTCTTAACAGTATCATAAGCGTGAACGAGCCCATCCTTTGCGCCTTCAAGGTCAACGATATGTATATACTCCGCGCCTGCTTCCTCAAATTTTTTCGCTATTTCAAGCGGATCATCAGAGTAAATTGTCATTTCGTCGTATCTGCCCTTATACAGGCGAACGACCTTACCGTCATATAAGTCTATTGCCGGAAAAATTTTCATCATTCAAGAAATCCTTTGAGAATTTTGAGCCCGACCTCACCGCTCTTTTCGGGGTGGAACTGACAGCCAAATACGTTATTATACGCGACGGCGGCAGTTATTTCCGCTCCGTACTCGGTAGTTGCGATCAGCGAATCGCAGCAATCAACAGCGTGGAAGGAATGCACGAAATATACATGGTCTCCGCTGTTTATATACTTAAACAGCTTGTTCTCCCTTTTTATCTCAAGAGCGTTCCAGCCGATCTGCGGGAGCTTGATAGCAGGTCCGATCTCGTCCCGCATCGTTTTTACGTAACCGTTTAAAATTCCAAGGCCGTCGCGTCTGCCAAACTCTGTCCCATATTCGAATAAAAGCTGCATGCCGAGACATATCCCGAGAAGCGGTTTCCCATCGGAAACGACCTCACGAACAACCTTGTCAAGTCCCGTGTTCCTGATCTTTTCGGAAGCTTCTCCGTACGCTCCGACACCCGGAAGAATCACCCTGTCTGCGCTCCTAATTACTTGCGGATCGCTTGTAACAACCGTATCTGCGCCAATCTTCATAAAGGAGGCGTGGAGCGAAAAAAGATTTCCTACTCCGTAGTCAATAATTGCGATCATAAGGTACCTTTCGTTGAGGGGATCTCGTCCTTGCGGGATTCGTCAACCTTAACAGAGCATTTAAGCGAGCGAGCAAAGGACTTGAAGACCGCTTCAGCTATGTGATGAGAATTATCCCCTGCCATCTTCTTGACGTGAAGCGTCATATTCGCATTTCTGACAAGTGCCGCAAAAAATTCCTTTATAAGCTCTGTGTCAAAGGTTCCGATCTTTTCAGTTGGGAAATAGCAATCGAAAACAAGCGTGCTTCTGCCGGAGAGGTCAAGTGCGGTAAGCACAAGCGACTCATCCATCGGAAGAACAAAATATCCGTAGCGTGTAATTCCTCTGCAGTCACCAAGAGCCTCCGAGATCGCCTTTCCAAGACAAATTCCGATATCCTCTACGGTGTGATGATCGTCTACCTGCGTATCTCCCTTGCAACTTACGGTCAGATTGAATCCGCCGTGTGAAGCGAAAAGCGTAAGCATGTGGTCAAGGAATCCGCAACCTGTATCAACTTCGCTCTTTCCTTTACCGTCAAGCTCAAGCTTCAGATATATATCGGTTTCTTTTGTAGTTCTTTTAATTTCGTAATTTCTCATTTTATTTTCCTGCCAATATTTCTTTTATAGCGGTTACAAATGCTTCCATTTCAGCTTCAGAGCCGATCGTTATTCTGATATAATCGGAAATTCGATCCTTGCCGAAATGACGAATAAGTATACCCTTTTGCTTGAGCGTTGAATAAAGCTCTGATCCGCTCATATAGGGAGCCTTCGCGAATATGAAATTCGCCTTACTCGGAATAACCTCAAATCCGAGAGCATTAAGCTCACTTGTAGTCTTTTCACGAGTTACCGCTATACGTTTACAGTTATTCATAAAGTATTCGTCTGAATCAATTGCAGCCGCACCGACCTTCAATGTCAGGCGGTTAACATTATAAGGATTCGTCGAAAATTTTATTCTGTTGAGATCGTCAATGATCTCCTTTGATGCAATAGCAAATCCAAGACGTGCACCGGCGAGCGCTCGGGATTTAGAGAAGGTTCTGACAATAAGCAGATTATCATACTTTTCGAGCAGGGGCAAGCAGCTTTCTGCTCCGAAGTCTACGTATGCCTCATCAATTACTACAACGTTATTCGGATTGGTTTTAAGGATCCTTTCAATATCGGATATGGATAGAGTAAGCCCCGTAGGAGCGTTAGGATTAGCTATAACAATTGTAGAGTTGATACCGCAGTAGTCGTCAACATTTATCGAAAAATCACGTTTAAGAGGAATTATATTGGCGTCAGAGTGATAAAGATCAGCGAACACCTTATAGAACCCGTAGGTAATATCGGCAAATGCAACCTTTTTACCCTCCGAGCAATATGCCATAAACGCAAAATTAAGAATATCATCCGAACCGTTTGATAGATATACGTTATCGTAGCCTACGCCGTATCGCTCGGCAAGCTTTTTTCGAAGAATGCGGCACTCCGGGTCGGAATACAGGCGAAGATCTGCAATTTCACAGTCATTAACCGAATCAATAACCTCAGGTGACGGCGGATAAGGTGACTCGTTCGTATTAAGCTTTATGTATTTTCTGTCCTGCGGCTGTTCGCCGGGAACATACGCTTCAAGAGAAGCGTATTTTTCATCCAAAAAACGGCTCATTATGTTTCTCTTTCAGAATTTTTCAAATCTTGCTCTTGCGCTGCGCGCATGTGCGGAAAGTCCTTCCTTTTCCGCGAATGCCGCAACCTTTTTGTATACAGCGTTAAGTGCATCCTCAGTGTAGTAAATATACTGTGATTTCTTCACGAAATCGTCAACCGAAAGGGGGCTTGAAAAGCGAGCGGTTCCGCTTGTCGGGAGCGTATGATTAGGTCCTGCAAAATAGTCGCCAAGCGCCTCCGGACAATATCTGCCGAGGAATACAGATCCGGCGTTCTTGACCTTTCCAAGATAGGAAAAGGGCTCATCGAGGGAAAGCTCAAGATGTTCGGGAGCAATCTCGTCTGCGATTTCAATTGCAACGTCAATGCTTGAGGTCACGATTATAAGCCCGTTATTGTCGATAGATGCTCTTGCAATTTCTTGACGAGGAAGGAGCGCGATCTGCCTCTCAAGCTCGTTTGAAACCTCTTTTGCAAGCTCTTCGCTATCTGTAACAAGAACAGCAGATGCATTTTTATCGTGTTCTGCCTGAGAAAGAAGGTCGGCAGCAATTATTCTCGCTTCGCTTTTTCCATCGGCAACAATAAGTATTTCAGAAGGTCCTGCGATCATATCGATATCAACACGACCGTAAACCTGCCGCTTTGCTTCGGCAACGTACATATTACCGGGGCCTGCAATCTTATCTACGCGCGGAATCGACTCGGTTCCGTATGCAAGCGCGGCAACAGCCTGAGCGCCGCCAACCTTGAATATCTTATCAACGCCCGCAATATATGCTGCCGCAAGAATCGCAGGATTCACATTTCCCTCTTTATCGGGAGGAGTAACGATTACTATTTCCTTACAGCCTGCAACCTTTGCGGGAATTGCATCCATAAGAACAGTCGACGGATATGCCGCCGTACCTCCGGGGACGTATAGACCTACCTTTTCAAGCGGGATTACTCTCTGACCGACAACTGAACCGTTTTCGTTTGTCTGAATAAAGCCTTCTTTTACCTGTCTCTGATGGAATACGCGAATATTCTCTGCAGCTTCTTTTAGTATCTCGATAAATTCAGGCTCGACTTGCTCAAAGGCGTTCTCTATCTCTTCTTTTGTTACAATAAGAGACGAAAGCTTGCATTTATCAAATTTTTCACAGTATTCGAAAAGCGCATCGTCACCGCGGGAAGCTACGTCTGATATAATATCAGAAACTATTTCTGTTACGTTAACGGGAGCAGATGAAGAGAATGCATCATCTCGCTTGAGGGTGTCCTGCTTTAATATCTTTATCATTGTTTACTCCTTGGAGGAAATAACCTCTGCAACCGCTTTCCTCAGTGCGGCGATCTCTGCATTTTTAAAACGAAATGAAGTCTGATTTGAAATCAGACGAGCGCTGATTCGCATAATGTCGGCAATTACCTCAAGATCATTCTCCTTAAGCGTCGTGCCTGTTTCAACGATATCAACGATAACATCGGAAAGACCGAGAATCGGCGCGATCTCAATCGAGCCGTTAAGCTCGATTATATCAATGTCTCGCGACTGCGAAGCGTAATACTTAGAGGCAATATTCTTGAACTTGGTCGCCGCACGAAGAGTTCTGTTAGGATCATCCTTGAAGGACTTCGGTGCCGCAACTGCCATTCGGCATTTACCCATATTAAGATCAAGAAGCTCATAGACGTCGGGCGAATATTCTTCGATAATATCCTTGCCCGCAACGCCTATATCTGCCGCACCGCGCTCAACGTAGATCGCAACGTCTGACGGCTTAACCCAGAAATACCGAACGCCCATCTTCTCGTTTTCAAATATCAGCTTACGGCTGTTTGAAAGAACCGAGGGACACTCGTATCCTGCTTCTTCAAATATTTTATATACCTTTTCACCGAGTCTTCCTTTTGGAAGAGCTATGTTAAGCATTGGTTTCCTCCGTTATGCCATCGGGCGTGATGTAATACACTTTTTTATAATCAACTGCTTTGCCTCTATCTGACGTTATCTCAACCAAACAGCCTCTGTTGCGAAGCGAATCGGAAGCCTTGATGACCTCAGCGGACGATACGTTATCGGAATAGACGAGCAAAACGTTGTCATCACCAAAATCAACTTTTGTAAGATCCTGAAGATGATCGAGAACGACAGCGAATCCAAGAGCTCCGCAATCTCGTCCCATCTTTTTTACGAGATCATCGTATCTGCCGCCAAATAGTATTCCCTCCGGAACACAGTCAATATATCCGCGGAAGATAAGTGAGCGGTAATAATTCATATCATTTACTACCGAAAGGTCGATACCAACGTTATCCTGATATCCAAGAGAGCTCAGGGCTGTAACGATCGTTGTCAACTCATCAAGCCCTTCACATAACGAAAGATAAGGAATCTTTTTGAGGGAATCAATAACTTCAAAAGCGTTTCCGTTAAGAGAAACGGCGTATGAGAGAGCCTCAAAACGCTCAATATCGAGAGAATTTGCAGAAGCAAGCTCGATAATACCGTCGGCATTTTTTCTCTTGATGCACGTAAACAGCTCGTCCCTCAGATCATTTGAAACGTTATCCCCGATAAGAGCGGAAAGAACGCCTATGTGAGATATGTCAAGGCGGAATGCGCGATCTGTCGCTGCAAGGCTCTTGAGCGCAAGAAGAAGTACTTCCAGAGTTTCAACCGATCCGATATTTCCAATACATTCTATACCGCTCTGAAGCATTTCCTTGAAGCCGCCATTTGCTCCGCGGCGATAAACGTTTTCACGGTAATGAACCTTCTGTGTGCCTGCGCATCCCTTTGAATTTTTAACAATGGAAAGAGTAACGTCAGGCTTGAGAGCCATAAGCTTCCCGTTCATGTCTGTAAAGGTAAGGACACCTCCGCCACCAAGGAAATCAATATTTGACGAATATAGCTCGTATTCCTCAAATTTGCTCATCTTATACGGGCGGTAGCCGTAGCTTTCGTACATCGAGCGAAGTGTTAACGCCATTCGCTCATCAGCTCTGAAGCTTTTAAGATCAATATTAAAATCCATAACTTACTTTCCGTTCTTGGTTAAAACTTTTAGATAACCGCTGTCATCATTTGCTATGCAACGGCCTACTCGGCTGATCGTTGCGGAGCTTGCGCCAGTTTTATCGGTAATATCGAGATATTTATCGTCGTTAAGAAGCATTTTCGCGACAGTCAGACGCTGTGACATATCGGAAAGCTCCTTTCGAGTGCAAAGATCGTCAAAGAAATTGCGGCACTCATCAATATCCTTAAGAGACAGTATCGCTTCAAAGAGCGCATCCGTCTCATCGTTTCTGATTCTCTTCATTATTGCTCCTAAAAAACAAGATAGTAACATTTTAGCATAGTAAAGCGCTAAAGTCAATACTATTCTGAAAAATTTTAATGAGAAAATTGACTTTCAAACAGCTCGGCATAGAAGCCGTCTTTATTTATCAGCTCAGCGTGGCTTCCCTGCTCTATAATATTACCGTCCTTCATTACAAGGATAAGGTCTACTTCCTTAATTGTCGAGAGACGGTGTGCAACTACAAAAGATGTCCTTCCGTCCATAAGATCCTTCATCGCTCTCTGAACGCGCAGCTCGGTTCTCGTGTCAATAGACGAGGTAGCCTCGTCGAGGACAAGAATGGGAGGATTCGATATCATCGCGCGCGCAATGCAAAGAAGCTGCTTCTGTCCACCCGATAGCTCTCCGCCGTTTTCCTCTATTATTGTGTCATATCCGTTCTCCATTCGTGAGATAAAGCCGTGACAATGCACGCGCTTAGCTGCATTTATCATCTCTTCATCAGTCGCATCGGGACGTCCGAGTTTAAGATTTTCACGAACAGTTCCCGCCTTAAGCCACGTCTCCTGAAGAACCATTCCGTAGTTTTCGCGGAGCGATTTGCGGGTAATCTCTCTTATATCGTGTCCGTCGACCTTTATGGAGCCATAATTCACGTCGTAAAAACGAAGAAGCAGATTTATAAAGGTCGTCTTTCCGCAACCAGTCGGACCGACGATCGCGATCTTCATACCACTCTTGACGTCTACGTTGAAATCGGTAATCAGCGGCTTTTCGGGATCATAGGAAAACTTGACGCCCTTCGCTTCAATATTCCCCATTACATTATTCAGGACAACAGCGTTCGGTGAATCGGGGATCTCATCAGGTTCAGACATAAACTCGAAAAATCTGTCAGCGCAGGAAAGCGCATTCTGAAGCTCGGCATATACACCGGAAATTTCGTTAAACGGCTTCGTGTACTGATTAACGTACTGAAGGAACGTTGAAAGCTCACCGACTGTAATTACGATGGCGCTGAAGCCAAATATTCCGGCAGCGAAAAGCGAGCCGACACACGCAACTGCTGCATATACGACCGAGTTGACAAATCGCGTTGTCGGATTAACGAGTGAGGAAAAGAACGTAGCGTTGAGCGCGCTTTTTTCAAGACGGCGGTTTATTTCTATGAATCTGTCGGACACATCGCCCTCGCGGTTAAATGCCTTGACGGTTTTGATATTCTCAACGGTTTCATTGATATAATCGGTCTGCTCTCCTCGTGTCTTCGCCTGCTGTGCAAAGAACTTTTGCGTGCGCTTCGTAATGAAGGATGCAATAAAGAGCGAAAGAGGCGTAAGAAGGAACACCACAACGGCGATTACAGGGTTGAGAACAAGCATAAAGACAAGCGTAGCGACGATGGTCAGAACGCCTGTAAAGAGCTGTGTAAAGCCCATAAGCATACCGTCGGAAAATTGCTCAACATCTGCAATGATACGGCTTAACGTGTCTCCGACAGAGTGTTTGTCTAAATATGATATAGGCAGACGCTGAATCTTCGCAAATGCGTCGTTACGCATATCGCGGATAACGTTGTATGTTATTCTGTTGTTTATTACACTCATAAGCCACTGAGCAATACCGCCAATGACAGCAACCATCGCCGTGATTCCAAGTAACTTTGCAACCTTGTCGATAAACAGAGTACCCGTAATCATAAGATCGATAGCTTTACCGATTATAATCGGAATAATAAGCGAGGAGGCAACGTAAACGGTTGCAAGAAATAGTGTCAGAGCCACGAGCAGCTTATAGCGCTTTACGTAGGTAAGCGAACGCTTAAGAGATGAGGATGTGATTTTCTTCTTCATATCAGTCACCTCATGCATTCTTCGTCTGCGAAACGCAGATCTCTCGGTAGAGCTCATTATTTTCGTAAAGTTCGTCGTGCTTGCCGATTCCGACGATCGCTCCTTCATCGAGAACGAGTATCTTGTCCGCATCCTTAATTGATGAGAATCTCTGAGACACTATAAATACGGTTGGATTATAATCAAGTGACGCGATATTTCGGCGTAGCTTAAGATCAGTAAGATAATCAAGAGCCGATGAGCTATCGTCAAGGATCAATATCTCGGGGCGCTTTACAAGTGCGCGGGCAAGCGTAATCCGCTGCTTCTGACCTCCCGAAAGATTCCGTCCGTACTGCTCAACGGGGTGATCGATTCCCTTTTCGAGCTTATTTACGAACTCGGAGGCAACTGCACAATCAAGTGCTTCGTATATTTCGTTATCAGTCGCGTTTTTGTTACCAAAGAGGACGTTGCTCTTTATCGTTCCTGCAAAGAGCTCGGATTTCTGAGGAACAATGCCGATTAAAGACAGAATTTCAGACCCCGACATTCCCCTAACATCCTTGCCGTGAAGCAGAACCGCTCCCTTTGTTGCATCGTAAAAACGGCAAAGTAAGTTGATAAGCGTTGATTTGCCCGAACCGGTACCGCCGATAATTCCGATGGTCTCACCTTTCTCAGCTGTGAAATTAACGTTATAAAGAGCATAATCGCCGCCATTTAAATACTTGAACGAAACGTTTTTGAACTCAATGAATGAATCGGAAGTTTCGTTTGTCAGCTCAAACTTAACCACTGACGGCTGAACATCAAGTACAGCCTGAACGCGTTTACCACAAGCGACTGCTTTTGTTATCGTAATGATAAGATTCGCAAGCTTGATAAGCTCGACCAGGATCTGTGCCATATAGTTGTAGAGGGCAACTACTGCAGCCTGAGAAAGAAGTCCGGCCTCAACGCGGAGTCCGCCTTTATAGATAAGAAGAGCGATCGCGATATTAATGATGACGAATGTCATCGGGTTCATAAGCGACGAGATCTTACCTACAAACTTTTGTGCTTGGTTGAGCTCGCCGTTCTTTTCGTTAAACGATACTACCTCGTCATCTTCTTTTACAAGTGCACGGAGCATACGCGCACCGTTGAGATTTTCACGAGTTTTAGCTGTTATACCGTCAAGGCGGTACTGAACTCTTTTATACAAAGGAATAGTAACAAGCATAATTGTGAAAACAACGACGGCAAGAAGCGGTATAGCATAAAGGAATACCGTTGATGCCTCGGGGCTGACTGTGAACGCCATAATCGCTGCACCGAAAACGATGAAGGGTGAACGAAGGAAAAGGCGCAGAGCAAGATTAACGCCTGTCTGAACCTGATTCATATCACTTGTCAGGCGATTGATAAGCGTTGACTTACCGATCTTGTCAATATCCTTATACGAAAGCTTCTGAATATGTGCAAACAGCTTTTCCCTTACTCTTGCAGTGAAGCCAACTGCCGCCTTCGCTGAAAAATACTGTGCGGTTATCGAAAGCGTAAGTCCAATAAGTCCCATTGCTACAAGAAGCAATGCCGACCATACGATATAACTGCCATTGCTCTTTTCGATACCGTTATTTATCATATTGAGAACGACGTACGGAATGAACAGCTCGATGAGCGCTTCCATCAGCTTAAGAAGCGGTCCGAGGACGCATTCCTTGCCGTATCCCTTCATATTTTTGAGTAATTTAAGCATAATTATCTCCAATTATGATTTTAACCTTTTTATTATATCATATAAAGAGCAAAAAAGGAAGTAGAAATAAAAAAATAAACCGCAAAAATGCGGTTTATTTTTGAAATTATCAATACATTCCGCCCATTCCGCCAGGCATGGGTGCGGGAGCGGGAGTTTCTTCCTTGATGTCGACAACGACAGCCTCTGTTGTGAGAACTATGGATGCGATGGAAGCCGCGTTCTGAAGAGCCGAACGTGTAACCTTCGTCGGGTCGACAATACCGGTCTTAACCATATCGACGTACTTCTCGGTGGCAGCATTGAAGCCGTAGCCGACCTTTCTGCTCTTAAGAATAGTATCAACGATAACGGAGCCCTCGTAGCCGCTGTTTTCAGCGATCTGACGTACAGGCGCCTCAAGTGCCTTAAGAACGATCTTTGCACCTGTCTTTTCGTCACCGTCAAGAGTGTTTACGAGCTTGGTTACGTCGGGAATTACGTTAAGAAGCGCAACACCTCCTCCGGCTACGATACCCTCTTCAACTGCTGCCTTGGTAGCATTGAGAGCGTCCTCGATGCGGAGCTTCTTCTCCTTCATCTCGGGCTCGGTTGCAGCACCAACCTTGATAACAGCTACGCCACCTGCAAGTTTAGCAAGACGCTCGTGAAGCTTCTCTCGGTCGAACTCTGAGGTAGTCGTCTCGATACCGCTCTTGATCTGAGCAACTCTGCTCTTGATCTCATCGGGATCACCCATACCGCCGACGATAATTGTATTTTCCTTATTGATCTTGACCTGACGCGCACGGCCAAGCTGACCAATAGAGGTCTCCTTAAGGTCAAGTCCAAGCTCCTCAGAGATAACTTCACCGCCTGTAAGAACTGCGATGTCGCGGAGCATATCCTTTCTTCTTTCGCCAAAGCCGGGCGCCTTAACGCCTACGCAGACGAAGGTTCCCTTAAGCTTGTTAAGGATGATGGTAGTGAGCGCCTCACCCTCGATGTCCTCGGCAACGATAACGAGTTTCTTACCCGACTGAAGGATCTGCTCAAGAAGAGGAAGAATGTCCTGAACATTAGAGATCTTCTTATCGGTAATAAGAATGAGAGCGTCGTCGATAACCGCTTCCATCTTCTCAGTATCGGTTACCATATAGGGGGAGATATATCCGCGGTCAAACTGCATACCTTCAACTACCTCGCAGTAGGTCTCAGCAGACTTCGATTCCTCAACGGTAATAACACCGTCGGATGATACCTTTTCCATCGCGTCAGCGATGAGAGTGCCGATAACTGCGTCGTCTGCAGAAACGGTACCGACTCGTGCAATGTCCTCAGTTCCTTCAACGGGCTTCGAAATAGCCGCAAGCTTCTTTACAGCTACGTCAACTGCCTTTTGGATACCGCGACGGAGAACCATAGGGTTAGCGCCTGCAGTAACATTTTTCATACCCTCATGAATGAGTGCCTGCGCGAGAATTGTAGCGGTCGTAGTACCGTCGCCCGCTGCATCGTTTGTCTTGATAGAAACTTCCTTAATGAGCTGTGCACCCGTGTTTTCCATCGGATCGGGAAGCTCGATTTCCTTTGCGATAGTTACGCCGTCGTTAATAATCATCGGCGCACCGAACTTCTTTTCAAGAACTACATTTCTGCCCTTCGGTCCAAGAGTGATCTTTACAGTATCAGCAAGCTTATCGATTCCGCGAAGAAGTGCGCTTCTTGCGTCGGAGCCGTATGAAATATCCTTTGCCATAGTTATATGCCTCCTTAATCCTCAACAACTGCGAGAATATCGCCCTGTTTTACAATAGTATATTCCTGACCGTCGCATTTTACCTCGGTTCCGGAATATTTGCTCGTGATAACCTTGTCGCCAACCTTAACGGTCATAACGACTTCCTTGCCGTCAACGATTCCGCCGGGGCCGACTGCGATTACCTCGCAGATCTGGGGCTTTTCCTTTGCGGCAGCCGCAAGAAGGATTCCGCTTTTAGTTGTTTCCTCTGCTTCGACCGATTTAACTACAACTCGGTCAAATAGCGGTTTGATAGTCATAATTATTTCCTCCGAAATGATATATTTTAGCACTCAAGCGTTGCGAGTGCTAACGCTCAATGATGATTATAATAGCGGGTATATAAAATTTCAAGTATTTTCCATTCATGTTTACATTTCTTTTACATTTTATGAAGGAAAACACCGTTTAGGTTACTTAACGAAGTCAAATTCAAAGTCGTACATACGGACTGTGTCACCGTCCGTTACTCCGGCTTCCTCGAGCTTTTCTATAATTCCGTTCAAGCGGAGCATTCTCTGGAAGTAGTTAAGGGAATCTCTGTCCTCAAAATTGACTCGTCCGACAAGACGCCAGAGCCACTCAGATTCGCAAACGTATACCTTGCCGTCGCGATAGATCTCAAGCTCGTCAAATTCATCGTCGTCAACCTCTTCTTCAAAATAATCCGGCTCGAATATCGTAAGAGGCGGAAGGTCGTTAAGCATACGGGAAACGTGCTTTATAAGCTCTTTTACGTTTTCTCCCGTCAATGCTGAAATGAAGAAAAGAGTCAGCCCTCTTTCTTTACAGTATTCTTTAAGATCACTTACGTGCTCGTTATACTCTGCAAGAGACGAATCATACTTGTTTCCAACTATGATCTGTGGACGTGTTGCAAGCTCGGGGCTGTACTGCTCAAGCTCACGGTTGATAAGCTCAATATCATCCCTTGGATCGCGCTCGCAGTCGGCATCCACGTCGACGAGGTGAAGCATTACTCTGCATCTGTCTATATGGCGCAAAAAGCTGTGACCGAGACCTTTACCGTCTGATGCACCCTCGATAAGTCCGGGAATATCGGCACATACAAAGCCCTTACCGCCGTCAACCTTTACCACACCAAGATTGGGAGAGAGGGTTGTAAAATCGTAATCTGCAATTTTAGGAGTAGCGGCGCTGATGGCTGAAAGAAGCGAGGACTTGCCAACGTTCGGCAGACCTATGAGAGCGACGTCCGCAAGCATTTTAAGCTCGAATATGACCTCTTTCTCTTCGCCTTTAAGTCCGCTTTTCGCAAAACGCGGGATCTGTCTTGTCGGCGTTGCAAAGTGTCTGTTACCCCAGCCGCCTTTACCGCCCTTACAAAGGATGAAATCATCGCGCTCAGACATATCGACGATGATTCTGCCACTTTCGGCGTCCTTGACGACCGTTCCGGGGGGAACGGGAAGGATAATATCCTCACCGTTTGCACCGTGTAGCTTGTTCGTCATACCGTTGCCACCGTTTTCTGCGACAAACTTATGACGGTATTTGTATTTTAAAAGCGTATTGTCTCCGTTTTCAATACGAAGAATGATGTTTCCGCCGTGTCCGCCGTCACCGCCATCGGGACCGCCGTGGGAAACGTATTTTTCTCTGTGAAAGCTGACCGCGCCGTTGCCGCCGTTACCTGCCTTCACGTAAACCTTTACGTAATCTGTAATCACGAATATCACCTCATTCGCTTATGAGTTTGAGTAGTCCTTCTTCATCTATGACCGTAACGCCGAGGGATTCGGCTTTAGTAAGCTTGGACCCGGCTTCAGCCCCGGCCACAACGTAGGTCGTCTTTTTAGAAACCGAAGAAGATGTTTTACCGCCGTTTTCCTCTATAAGAGCCGAAGCTTCGGAACGCGACATCGTAGGAAGGGTTCCCGTTAGTACGAAGGTCAATCCTTCAAGCTTATTTCCCCTGAGAGTCTTTTCCTTTTTAGTTAAAACACCCGCGTTCTTGAGTCGATCGATAAGAGCTCTTGTATCAGGATGGGAGAAAAACTCAACTATGCTGTTGGCGGTTATCATACCGATATCGTCGACCTCTGATAGCTGCTCGGCTGTAAGGTCGAAGAGCATATCTATATCGGGGTAGACGTTAATAATATTCTTCGCCGCTTTTTCACCTACCTGACGAATACCAAACGCCGAAAGAAGTCTGTCCGCACCGCGAGTCTTCGACTCGTTAATTGCAGAGATCAAATTCTCAGCTGACTTTTCGCCCATTCTTTCAAGCTTTGAAATTTCTGAAGCATCAAGATAATAAATATCAGCAACGTTTTTAACAAGACCGTTATCAATAAGCAATGTCACGACCGCCTCGCCAAGACCATCGATATTCATAGCGGGGCGCGAAGCAAAATAAGAAATCGTACGGACGATCTGAGCAGGACAGCCTACGTTCGTACAACGAACGACGGCTTCATCGGGATCGCGTGAAACAGGCTCACTGCAGGACGGACAGGTCTTCGGCATTTCGTATGCGACTTCCGTTCCGTCGCGCTCTTTCTTTTCAACCGAAACGACCTCGGGAATGATATCGCCCGCCTTCTGAACGTAAACGCTATCACCTATACGAATATCCTTTTCTGTTATAAAGTCTATATTGTGAAGCGTTGCACGGCTGACGGTAGTACCAGCAAGGCGGACGGGAGAAAGAACCGCGTTAGGAGTGAGTGCCCCTGTTCGTCCTACCTGAATAACTATGTCAGTAAGCTTTGTAAGCTTTCTCTCAGGCGGATACTTATATGCAACAGCCCATTTAGGCGTGTTCGCAGTCTCGCCAAGCTCCGTTCTTCGCGATAGAAGGTTTACCTTAACGACAGCACCGTCGATATCGTAAGCAAGCTCATCGCGAAGCTCGCCGATGTGCTTTATCATATCACAAACGGCATCGCTTCCCTTGAGTGTCTTAATAAGCGGAATGACCTTAAAGCCCTGCTCGCGGATAAATTCAAGCGATTCGTCGTGCTTCTCAAACTTCTTGTCGCAATACTGAAGGTTAAATATGAAAATGTCAAGTCCTCGTTCTGCCGCTATTTTGGAATCAAGCTGACGGAGCGAGCCTGCAGCCGCATTTCTTGGATTAGCAAACAGCGCCTCACCCTTCTCTTCCCGCTTTTTGTTCAGCTTTTCAAAATTGGCACGGGGCAAATACACCTCTCCGCGAACCTCAAGAGTTCCCATATACGGAATAGTGAGCGGTATACTGCGTATTGTTCTGATATTGGACGTTACGTCCTCACCTACAACACCGTTTCCGCGCGTTGCGCCGCGAACAAGGTTTCCGTTTTCATATCGGAGAGCAACAGATAGACCGTCTATTTTTGCTTCAACAGAAAACTCATCGCTTTCCTTATCCGAAAGAAACGCTCTCAGCTCGTCAAACGAGAAAACGTCAGACAAACTTCCGAGTGGAACGGTATGAGTGACCTTTTCAAACTTATCGAGCGCAACTCCGCCAACACGCTTTGTAGGAGAATTCGGATCGTCAAATTCGGGATGCTCCTTTTCAAGATCCTGAAGGCGACGGAAAAGTGCGTCGTACTCGTAGTCAGAGATCTCTGGGCTATCCTCAACGTAATATTTATAGGAATGATATTCGAGAGTTTTTCTCAAATTATCTATCTCTGATTTGATATTGTTCATAAGTTACCGCCTCATGATTATTGACAATCAAATAAATCGCTGATATAATATTATTATAACATATTATTTATATTTTTTCAAGGGAGTGAAGGCATATTATTCTTACAGTTGACCGCATTGAAGGTGCTTATGCAATCTGCATTGACGAAAGTGAAAACACATTCAATATACCGCTATCTTCTCTGCCCGAGATAAAAGAGCGCGACGTACTCGAAGCAAGCTTCATTTTACGAAGCGATCTTCGCAAAGAAAAAGAATCAAGGGTAAATAGCCTTTTTGAAAAGCTGAAGAACAAATGACAGCCGTCAGAGGCTGTTATTTTTCTTTTCTAAATTCGGAAGGAAGCCTTCCCGTTTCGCGCTTGAAAACCGTACTGAAATAGTTATGGCTGCTGAATGCAAGCTTTTCCGACACCTCGCAAACGCTCATTCCGCGGCGTAGCAGTCGACAGGCGAGTGTGATTTTCGACTTCAGGAAATATTTATGTATTCCGAGCCCCGCGTATTTTGAAAATATCTTTTTCAAATATGAAACGCTGACGTTAAGCTTCTTCGCTATAAATTCCGCGCTGATCCAATCATAAATATTTTCATCCATTAACAAAACAGCGCTACGGAACATTTCTGTTTCAAAGCTTCTCGGATGCTCGACGATCGGAGTATTATCCTTGGACAATGATATAAAGAAATTCTCGCAAAGAGACGCTACCTGCTGACATATAAGAGGATCACCGTCAATTATATGTCTGTATTCAGTATAGCTGTACTCGGTCTCGTCAGAATTTTCCCGAAGAAGTGATATGATATCATAAAGCATTTCCCTCTGACGGTCCGACAATGTAAGTGAGCTGTTTTCAAGCTTTTTTCTGAGCTGTCCGGAAAGCATAAAGGATATTACGAAGATTTTTGACCTTTCTTCCGTATTAAACTTATGAAGCTCCATCGGTTTATGGAAAATGATATCGTTTGCATTCAGGATCATAACGTTCTCGTCTGCACTCACACATAAACGCCCCTCTTCAACGTACATGACCTCCCAAAAATCGTGCATCTCTCCGTTGAATACGTAATTCTCCTCCATGCTTCTTTCAAAACATGACATAAAACAATCGATGGCTATAAGTCTTTTTACAGGTATAAATTGATATTCCATAGCAACTCCATGACCGAATTTATACATTTTGTGTCTTAAATTACATTTACATTTTAAAAAAGATATTGTATTATAGTTTTAGCATATATTTTCAAATTTGTAAATACTTTCGGAGGAATTTACCATGAAAAACATTCGCGTTGGTGTAATTGGCCTTGGAAACAGAGGATTCAGCCTTCTTAAGGGCGTAATCCTTGACTGTCACGACGTAACCGTCACTGCTGTATGTGACCTCTATGAGGACAGAGTCGAAAGAGGCGCCGCTGAGGTCGAAAAGAGACACGGCACGCGTCCCGCAACCTATACCGACTGGAAGCAGCTCATCGATGATGAAAACGTCGAGGTCGTTCTTGTTCTTACCGCTTGGGAAGGTCATATTGATCCTGCAGTTTATGCAATGAATGCAGGCAAGCCTACCGCTCTTGAGGTTGGCGGCGCATATTCGATCAAGGACTGCTGGAAGCTCGTTGAAACTCAGGAGCAGACAGGCACTCCCTTTATGTTCCTTGAAAACTGCTGCTTCGGCAGACGCGAAATGATGGTTCTTAATATGGTTGAGAAGGGACTTCTCGGCGAGATCGTACATTGCTCCGGCTGCTATGCTCACGATCTTCGCAACGAAGTTGCATTCGGCTTTGACAACCGTCACTACCGTCTTCGCAATTACCTCAACCGTAACTGCGAAAATTACCCGACTCACGAGCTCGGACCGATCGCAAAGGTTCTCAAGATCAACGAGGGCAACCGAATCGTATCTCTTACCTCTACCTCCTCGAAAGCAGCCGGTCTTAAGCAGTATATTGCCGATAACAAGAGCGACGACGAGGCTCTCATGAACGCTACCTTCCAGCAAGGAGACGTTGTTACTACCGTCCTCAAGTGCGCGCATGGCGAGACGATCGTTCTTACTCTTGACACAACTCTTCCCCGTTATTACAGCCGCGGATTTACCGTACGCGGAACCAAGGGTATGTACGAGGAATGCACTGACTCCGTATTCCTTGACAGAAAGGAAGATATCGACCGCGAGTGGAGATGGAAGTCCGATTGCAACGGTAACGCTAAGGAATACACCGATGAATACGAGCACCCTGTCTGGAAGAAGTATCTTACCGAGGGAGTTCAGGGCGGACACGACGGTATGGACTGGCTCGAGTTCAACACCTTCTTCGATTGCCTCCGCGACGGCAAGGAAATGCCAGTTAACGTTTACGATGCGGCTACCTGGATGTCGATCACAGCTCTCTCGGAGCAGTCTATCGCAACCGGTTCAGCTCCCGTTGCTGTTCCCGACTTCACAAGAGGTAAGTGGCTCCTTTAATTTAATTATAAAACGAAAACAAGGACTCCGGTCCTTGTTTTTTTGCATAATTGTGCATTTTTCGGAAATATTATTTAAAAAGTTTCAGGAGATACGGTATGCGCAAAGGAATTATTCGCACAAGAAAAAGCCCAAGCATTATTGGTCACGCAAGCGTAGTAGGAAACAAGGAACATCAAGGTCCGCTTGGCAGATATTTCGATTATCACGATGAGAGCGACAGATTCGGACAGATAACATGGGAGCTTGCAGAAAGCGAAATGCAACACGTTGCGCTAAATCTCGCGCTGAAAAAATCAAAAACCGATCCAAATAGTCTTGACGGGCTTTTTGCGGGCGATCTTATAAATCAATGCTCAAGCTCGAGTTACGGATTAAGTGACGCAGGTGTTCCCTTCTTCGGTTTATACGGAGCCTGCTCAACGTCTGCCGAGGGACTGATACTTGCAACACTATTTCTGAACTCGTCGAGCTCGCCCAAAACCGCGGCGGTTGTTACCTCATCACATAATTGCTCATCCGAGCGTCAATTCCGTTACCCCGTCGAGTACGGTGGTCAGCGGCCGCCGACGGCACAATGGACCGTAACAGGCTCGGGCGCATTTATACTTGGCGAGGGTGACGGAGCATATATAACAGAAGTGCTTCCCGGCATTATTCGCGATGAAGGGATCAGCGATGCGGCAAACATGGGCGCCGCAATGGCTCCTGCCGCAATTGACACACTCAAGCGATATTTTAACGAGTCAGGAATGATGCCTGAAGATTTTGACGCGATCTTTACAGGTGATCTTGGCTTTGAGGGACATTCGATCGTAACCGAAAAAATGGCAGAATACGGGTATGACATGACGAGGAATTACTATGACTGCGGACTGCTGATATATGACAGAGAAAGACAGGACGTCCACGCAGGCGGCTCGGGGTGCGGCTGTTCGGCATCTGTATTATCTGCATATATTTTGCCGAAGCTTGAGAATGGCGAAATAAACGATATCCTTTATATTGCAACAGGCGCGCTTATGTCACCAATGGCAGTTTTACAGGGGAAAACGATCCCGGGAATAGCTCATCTTGTCAGAATCACGAAGGAGAAATGCCTATGAACACAGTAGAAGGACGGCTTCTTATCGCGTTTCTTGTTGGCGGAATATTTTCTGCGATCGCACAGATCCTCATTGACAAAACAAAGCTTACACCTGCTCGAATCCTTGTTTCATATGTCGTTATCGGAGTTATTTTAACAGGCGTCGGCTTGTACGGACCACTTGTAAAATTTGCGGGGAACGGAGCAACGACCCCGCTGACCGGCTTCGGTTATTGTCTTGCGGAGGGCGTTAAAGAAGCCGTCGACAAAGACGGCTTAATAGGCGCGCTGACAGGTGGATTAACGGGTGCAGCAGGCGGAATCACTGCCGCTATATTTATGGGAATTACGATCTCATTGTTATTTAAAAGCAAGCCGAAATGAAAAAAGCAGTCGCTTATCGCGACTGCTTTTTATGTTATTCTTAGTCGATGTCAACAAGGAAGTTGTTGATAAGTGCGGAGATAGCGCCTTCCTTATCCTTGAGGTTATTAATGCTCTTAAGAGCAATCCAGAGGAAGATAAGAGCTACAACAGCAGTAACAGCGAATACGAGAAGCTTTACGGTAAGAGGCTTTTCGCTTTCGGAAACCTTATCGATGGAAGCACCGATAATAGCAACGGTAGCACAAAGAGCTACGAGCATAAAGATAATGGGAAGCGGATACCAGATAAGACCGAGAAGCATGTTAAGAACAGAAACTGCGATTACGGGAATGGACGCGTAAGCAACAACGTTCATAGCGCCGCTAAGGCTGATCTGCTTCTTAGCAACCTTGGTAGTAGCAACGTATACCATTGCGGAAGCAACTACGAATACTACGACTGCAAGAAGAAGGAACATGCCGAAGGAGGTTCCGGTCGGGAATCTCTTAGCAACTTGCTCTGCGATCTTGTTAGACCACATATCATCATAAACAGCCTTATAGTAGGAACGCATACCCTGATTAACGTTAACCATCGCGCCGACAGCAAACATAAGCATGCCGAAGATAGCGAGGATAACACCGGAGAAGCTATTGTCCTTAGCTGAGTTAGCAACTACGCCAACAGGATCCTTCTTGGTGAAGAAGTTTGTGATCTGGCTGATAAGACGAGAAAGGATGGGGGGAAGCGAAGAATTTGCTGCAGCGGGAGCTGCTGCGGGAGCCGCACCTACCTGATTTCCGCAACCGGAGCAGAAGGTAGCGTTATCGGAAAGTTCTTTTCCGCATTTGTTACAGAACATAATGTGTCCTCCATAAAATTTGATTTACTGTAAAAGGTAACTGCAGAAATTATATCACAGATAAAACTGTATGTCAATAATTTTTTAACGATTTGTCAACGATTTACTAACAAAAACAACGCTCCGAGGAGCGTTGTTTTAAATTATTCATTTACAAAACCGATAAATCTTTCAAACGCTTCTCTGCCCTCGGGTGTGCATTTATATACACCTGCATCAATAAGGCAACCTTCGAATACTTTGCCGGTTTCATACTCAAGAATACTTGAAACGTTGTCTTTGGTAAGTTCAGGATGATTACTTATTACCTGCTTTGCCCATTCGGCGTGGCTTGCAAGCGTTTCGGTCGAATTGAGGTCGACACCGCGAATTATTGCATCACCAAGCTCAGCAAGCTCATTTTTGAGACGCGCGGGAAGAACGGCAAGTCCCATGACTTCGATAAGTCCAATATTTTCCTTCTTGATGTGATGATACTCAGGGCGCGGATGATATACGCCGAGAGGACGTTCGGACATCGTGATATTATTGCGAAGAACAAGGTCAAGCTCGTACTTGTCGCCATTCTTGCGAGCAATGGGAGTTATCGTGTTGTGCCGCTCTCCGTCTGTATATGCGAAAATATAGGCGTCCTCATCGGAATATCCTATCCATTTATCGAGTATTACACCGCCAAGCTCGACAAGACGGTCGGGATTTTCGCTCGAAATACGGATAACGCTGAGCGGCCATTTAACGATTCCCGCCTTAACGTCGGAGAAGCCGTTAATGGTGATCTCCTTTTCTATGGGAGCGACTGCCATAGCAAAGGTATAATTACCGCCTTGGAAATGGTCATGAGTAAGAATTGAGCCGCCAACAATAGGAAGATCCGCGTTAGATCCGACAAAATAGTGAGGGAACTGAATGACGAAATCGAGAAGCTTTCTGAAGGTCGCCTTGTTTATCGCCATAGGGGTATGCTCGGAATTAAAAACGATACAGTGCTCGTTGTAATATACGTAGGGAGAATACTGGAACATCCAGGGCGAATCGTTGATAGTCACCGGAATTATTCTGTGATTCTGTCTTGCAGGCGCGTTAAGGCGTCCGGCATAGCCTTCATTTTCCTTGCAAAGAGCGCACTTGGGATAAACGATCCCTGTCTGCTTCATGTTTCTTGCAGCCGCCATCGCCTTAGGATCCTTCTCAGGCTTAGAAAGGTTTATCGTGATGTCCATGGTACCGAAATCGGTATCGAGCTTCCAGCGTCTGTCTTTTCTGATCCTGTCGCGACGGATATAGTTACTGTCACAGCTTAATTTGTAATACCAATCGGTCGCAGCCTTAGGAGAGCCTTCATACAGGCTGTTAAATTTTGAGATGACCTCGGAAGGGCGAGGCATAATAGAGCCCATGATCTTGGTATCAAAAAGATCGCGGAAAACGACACCGTCCTCGATCATACCCTTTGCAACCGCGTAATCGCACATTACGGAAAGTATTTCGTGAATTTCCTTCTCGGGCGCATTTTCACTCGGCTCATAGCCGTCAAGAGCGAGGACTTCGAGCACTCTGTTCGTCGCATAGGAGCGATCCTCATTTTCGATAATTCCGTTCTTGACAGCATAGTTAATAAGTTGTGTTATTGCTTCATTTATCATAATCTTCACCTTGTTGTGTTATTAACGTAGATTATACCACTTTTTGCCGTAAAAATCAATATTAAACGTAAGAATAATTGTAGGTTTTTGCGCTTGAAGAATGCCTTTCATTTTGCTATAATTTTCGAGGATTAAAAAGGAGTAATTATATGATCGTTCACAAGCCTCTGAAAAGAAGATTAGACATTCATAAAATTTCATATTTCTTCAGACAGAACGTTGTTCTTATCGTCGCTTTTTGCGCGGCTCTTGCTTCTTCGGTTATCGTACCACCTGACGAAAAGTATCTTTCCTACCTTGACCTCAGAACTCTGACCTGCCTGTTCTGCACGCTTGCAGTGATCTGCGGCCTGCGAAACATCAGATTCTTTACCGTCGTTGCAAGAAAGCTCGTTTCTCTTTCAGGAACTACGAGAAAAACGGTTATTTCACTCCTTATGATAACCTTTATAGGTTCTATGCTGATAGCAAACAACATGGCGCTTATCACGTTTCTCCCTCTCGGATACATAGCGCTTAACGAAACGGGTAACAAGAAGTATCTCTGCTACACGTTCATTATGCAAAATATTGCCGCGAACCTCGGCGGTATGGTTACTCCCTTCGGAAATCCTCAGAACCTGTTCCTTTACAATAAATTCAATATTCCGACAGGCGAGTTTACTCTGATAATGCTCCCGCCGTTCCTTCTCTCAATCGCACTCATTCTCTTATCCGTCTTCGTTTTCGTAAAAAATGAAACGGTTGAGCTTAACTGTGCTGACGATACTAAGCTTCCTGCAAAGAAAACAGCACTTTATCTTATTCTCTTTGCCTTTTCTTTGCTTATAGTCTTTCGTCTTATACACTTTGTTATCGGACTGATCCTTATACCCGCCGCAATGATAATTCTTGACAAAAAGGCGCTTAAGGACGTCGATTACGGGCTTCTTTTTACATTTGTTTTCTTCTTTATTTTCGCGGGAAATATGGCAAGGATCGATGCAATAAGCGACGTGCTCTCCTCCCTTATGGAAAAGAACACTCTAATAGTAAGCTCCCTCTCGTGCCAGATGATAAGTAACGTCCCGTCGGCGATCCTCTTGTCAGAATTTACGACGAACTACCGCGATCTTTTGCTTGGCGTTAACATTGGAGGAACGGGAACTCTCATCGCTTCCCTTGCTTCTCTCATCACCTTCAGACAGTATCAGGCAGTCGATCCGAGCGGCGTAAAAAAGTATTTCATTATGTTCTCCGCGATCAACTTCGCCTTCCTCGGAATACTTATGATATTCTGTTCACTCATATAAAAATAACCGACGGGAAACCGTCGGTTATTTTGTTCTTATACTGATCTCTCCGCTTCGGAGAGTTATTTCTTCGTTATCCTCTGTAATTACAACAAGACCAAATTTTTCGTCAATTCCGATCGCTTTCGCGTTAAACACCTCGTTCGGAGAAATAACCTTTATTTCTCTGCCGATTACATTTGACATTGAGCGGTATTTATCTATCAGTGAATCAGAGGAAATATTTGAGTCAAATCGCTTAATAATTGCCCTTGCAAGAGCATCGCGTTCCGCTTTAACGTAACGGTCGGATATAGCTCCGGCTATATCCTTGATCTCATCACGGAAGCCGTTTTGCGGAGGGGAGATATTGACGCCGATACCTATTACGATGCCTTCAAGCTCGCCGCTTTCGGAGATGACGCCCTCGGCAAGGATACCGCAGACCTTTCTGCCGTTATAAATCAGATCGTTTACCCACTTGATACCGCACTTCACACCGTAGATCTCTTCAATGGCCTCTGCAGTCGAAACACCGGCAGTGGCGGTTACACTGATAACATCCACATTATTGATGCTTCTTAGCAGAAAGCTCATATAAAGACCCCCAACGTCTGAAAAGAAGCTCCTGCCAAGCCGACCTCTGCCACTTGTCTGCCTATCGGCAATTACAGTATAATAATTCGGCGCGCCTTTTTTGCACTCCTCTTTCAGAAGGGCGTTCGTTGAAGGAAGCGTATCGTAATACGATATCTGAATTTTCTTACCGTTTAATGTGTTTTCATTCACGCCTTTGCCCTCCTATTCGATACAATTCTAACTTATTCATGAAGATTTGTCAATATTACTTACTTTTGTTGACACGAAAATCCAAATGTAGTATAATAAATTTAATTTATTATTTGAGGTACAAGATGAAATTCATAATGAAATATCTTCGCCCTCACTATCCTATAATGCTGATAGGACTTACTATCAAAATAATAGGAACGATCGTTGACCTTTTGATTCCTTACATTCTTGAGCACATTATTGACAATGTCGTTCCAACCGGGCAGATAAAAACCGTAATTCTCTTCGGAGGATTGATGCTTTTATGCGCACTTGTAGGACTTGTGAGTAACATTGTGGCGAACCGAATGGCAAGCGCAGTCGCGCGCGATACAACAAGAGAAATACGAAGCGATCTTTTCAAGAAAATTTCTTATCTGTCCTCCAAGCAGATAGATGAAATAACCATTCCGACACTTGAAACGAGGCTTACCTCCGATACGTATAACGTTCACCATACTATCGGTATGGTTCAGCGTCTCGGTGTTCGGGCTCCGATCCTGCTGGTTGGCGGAATAATAATCACATTTGCGATGGAGCCTATGCTCTGTCTCGTTCTTCTTTGCGTTCTTCCCTTTATTACGGCTGCTGTTGTCATCGTATCCAAAAAGGGCATCCCACTCTTTAAGAGAGTTCAGGAAAAGACCGACGATATGGTCGGCACCGTAAGAGAGAGCGCACAGGGCATTCGAGTCATCAAAGCGCTTTCACGAATTGACCACCAGAACAAGAAATTCGACGAGAGAAACTCCGCCCTGAATAGAGCTGAGCTCAAATCAGGATATGTGATATCGCTTACTACGCCTCTTATGAATGCATTCCTCAATATAGGCATGGCAGCTGTTATACTTGTCGGTGCGATAAGAGTAAACGGCGGTAAGGCAGAGCCCGGAATGATAATAGCGTTTATGTCGTATTTTACGATCATACTTAACGCTATGCTTAATATTACACGAATCTTCACGATGTTTTCAAAGGGCGCGGCTTCTGCGGGAAGAATTTCGGAGATTTGCGATATCGAACCTGATATAAGCTATATTCCTAAGGCAGATAATAAGGAATCCGATTATTTTATTGAATTTCGCGACGTTTCCTTCTCATATAACGGCACAAAGAAAAACCTGAATAATATTTCTTTTTCCCTCAAAAAAGGTCAGACACTCGGCATAATCGGTGCAACGGGAAGCGGAAAATCGACGCTTGTCCAGCTCCTTCTCCGTTTTTATGATCCAAATAGCGGCACCGTTCTTATCGACGGACAAGATATCAGATCCCTGAGCTCTGAGGAGCTGCGCACGAAATTCGGCACTGTCCTTCAGAATGATTTCATTTATGCGGGAACCCTTCTTGACAACGTTTCATTCGGTCGTGATATTTCCGAAGAAGAGATAACACGTGCACTTGATAATGCTTGCGCATCCGAATTTGTATCAACGCTTGGCGACGGAGTCGACCATTGGATAAACACGAAGGGAACGAATCTTAGCGGCGGTCAAAAACAGCGACTCCTTATTACGAGAGCTCTTTCGGGCAACCCTGACATTCTGATCCTCGACGACTCTTCAAGTGCTCTCGACTACAAGACCGATGCAACCCTTCGCACACACCTTCGTGAAAATTACGAAACCGCAACCAAGGTTATTGTTGCACAGCGCGTAAGCTCGATTTCTCACGCTGACAGGATCATAGTCCTTGACGACGGAAACGTAGTCGGCGACGGAAAACACGACGAGCTTATCGCATCTTGCGAAATTTACCGCGAGATCTCACTTTCGCAGATCGGAGGTGAGACGCAATGACAGCAAATAACAATCCGCAAACCAAACCGACTATAAAATGGGGTGTACTGCGAAAGCTGTTCCCATATCTCTGGTCACAGAAGAAGCTGTTTGTCGCATCAATGATACTCGTCACGATATCGAGCGGTCTTTCGCTTACCGGACCAATGCTGTCGGGACAGGCAATCAAGGCAATTGAAGGCGGTAAAGGCAAGGTCGATATTGATACCGTTCTCTTCTTCTGCGGACTTATGACGGTATTCTATATCGTCTCGTCGATCCTTTCATACGTCAACTCGATCATTATGCTCCGTCTGAGCAAAAGAATATCCTTTAATATGAGAAAACAGGTGTTCTCGCACTTGCTCACCTTGCCGATCAGTTACTTTGACAAAAACCAGACGGGTGACATTGTAAGCAGACTTTCCTATGATATCGACACGATAAACACTTCACTCTCAACTGACCTTCTCCACATCATTACGAGTGCAATAACGATAATCGGTTCGTTCGTGATGATGATAATCATCTCACCGCCGCTTATCCTTGTCTTCGTAATCACGCTTCCGATATCGATCTGGTTCATCAAGTACCGTTCTCAGAAGGTAAGACCACTTTTCAGAAGAAGATCGGCAAAACTCGGCGAGCTGAACGGCTATGCAGAGGAAATGCTCTCGGGACAAAAGACAATAAAAGCTTACAACCGCGAGGACGTCATCATCGACCGCTTCAACGCCAAAAACGATGAAGCCGTAAGCACCTTCTACGAGGCAGAATATCAAGGTAGCGTTATTGGACCCGGTGTTAACTTCATCAGTAACCTTTCGATGTCGCTTGTCAGTATGTTCGGAACGATCCTATTCATAACGGGTGGCATCACCCTCTCGGGTATCTCCGAATTTATTCAGTATTCAAGACGCTTCTCGGGCCCCGTCGGTGAGATCGCGAACATTATTGCCGATCTTCAGTCGGCGACCTCGGCGGCAGAAAGAATCTTCAGAGTTCTCGACGAAGCTCCCGAAAAGATCGATTCCGAAGACGCCGTAACAGTAACCGACGTTATCGGCGGAGTAACCTTCAGAGATATAAAATTCGGCTATGAGGAAGGCAAGACCGTAATAAGCGACTTTTCCCTTGACGTGAAACCCGGAAGTACAGTAGCGATCGTCGGTCCGACCGGTGCAGGAAAAACGACTATTGCGAATCTCCTTATGCGCTTCTACGATCCACAGTCGGGTGATATTCTCCTTGACGGCAAGAGTATATACGAGATCACGCGCGATTCCCTGAGACGCTCATTTACTATGGTGCTTCAGGACACCTGGCTCTTTGAGGGAACCATTCGGGATAATATTGCCTTCGGAAACGAAAACGTAACCGACGATGATATCGTACGAGCCGCAAAGACTGCAGGTATTCACGATTACGTGATGTCGCTCAAGGACGGATACGATACTGTTCTTTCCGACGACGGCGTAAACATATCAAAAGGTCAGAAGCAGCTTTTGAACATCTCCCGCGCGCTTCTTTCCGACGCGCCTATCCTCATTCTCGATGAGGCAACGTCAAACGTAGACTCACGCACAGAGCAAATGATACAAAAGGCGATGCTTTCGCTTATGGTAGGCAGAACCTCATTTGTAATTGCACACCGTCTGTCGACGATCAAAAATGCTGATATAATTCTTGTTATCAGGAACGGGCAGATTGCCGAGAGCGGCAACCACGACGAGCTGCTTGAGAAAAACGGTGTCTATGCTTCCCTATACAATTCGCAGTTCCAAAACTAAATTAAGAATGTTCTGATAACAGAGGTACTGAATATGGAACAGGATAATCAGATCGTATACGACGTTGCTGTCATTGGTGCAGGGCCTGCAGGTGCGATATTCGTAAAAGAATTAGCCGAATCGCGACCTGATCTTAGTATAGCGCTTATCGACGGACAGTCCCCCGACTCGGCTAAACCCTGCGGCGGACTTCTTGCGCCCGATGCGCAAAAGATTCTTGCTAAATTTGATCTTGTTCTTCCGAAAAGCATTCTGGAGGATCCGCAGATCTTTGCCGTTCAGACCATTGACGTCGATCAAAAGCTCGTCAGATACTATCAAAGACATTATCTGAACATGGACAGATATGCCTTTGACAGGTGGCTTATTTCCCTTGCTCCGCCTCATGTTAAAGTCATAAAGGGACGCTGCTTGGATATCAAAGGTGAAGATGATATTCACTGCGTTACAATTAAAACGGCAGACGGCAAGATAGACCTTAAAGCTAAAGCTCTTGTCGGTGCAGACGGTGCCGGCTCAATTGTCAGACGAACTTTCTTCACGCCGATGCGTGTGCAATACGTTGCAATTCAGCAGTGGTTTGAAAACAAGGGACAAAAGCTTCCCTATTATTCCTGCATCTTCGATTCAAAGACGAGTGACAGCTGCTCATGGACTATACACAAAGGTAATTACGTAATATTTGGCGGAGCCTTTGACAAGCAGGGATGCCGCGAGGCGTTTGATAAGCAAAGAGAGCGCCTTGAGGGATTTCTTTCAAACTCCTTTGGCGAAGCGGTCAAGACAGAGGCGTGTCTGGTCTCAAGTCCGCGCGGATTCAAGGATTATCGTACAGGAAAGGATAACGTATTTCTACTTGGTGAAGCCGCAGGATTTATCAGCGCAAGCTCTTTTGAAGGGCTTAGCAGTGCGATGTTAAGCGGAAAGCTTTTAGCCGATTCATTTATCGAGGGAAAAGCTTACAAAGATATTCAGAAGAGCTACCGCAAAAAGACCCGTTCTCTTCGCACAAAGCTCCGAACCAAATCAATTAAAAGAGCGTTCCTCTGCACACCGTTTACAAGAAAGATCATCATGAAAAGCGGAATGCAGAGCATTAAGCCATATACAAAGAAATAATAAAAACGGCAGAGATTTCGTCTCTGCCGTTTTTTATCAGTTAAATCCGAGATTAGTTAGCCAAGTGTTAAGAAGTGACGTCCACTGACTTATGTCATTTCTGTCCGGTGCCATTCCGAGTCCGTGTTCACCGTGCGGAAAGACGTGAAGCTCGGACGGAATGTTATGCTTAACGAGTGACTCATAAAGGTTAAGCGAATTCCATACCGAAACACCGTCATCGTCCTGAGTGTGCCATATAAAGCAAGGGGGCGTATCCTTTTTTACAGATTTTTCGCCCGAAAGACACGTCGCAAGCTTTTCCTCATCGGGAAGCCCGCCGAGGAGACGGACACGTGAGCCGATATGCATATAGTCCTCAACAAGGGTAACAACCGGATAGCAAAGAATGACAGCATCGGGGCGCGAGGAAACGTTGTCTATCTCATCACCGTCTATCCCGTAATCAAACGCACACATCGCGCTGTTGCAGAGGTGACCGCCCGAGGAAAAACCGAGAACAGCGATTTTCGTCGGATCAATATTCATTTCATCTGCATGATAACGAACGTATCGGATCGCGCGAAGAATATCACCCGTAATTGCAGGATATTGATACGGTGCTACACGGTAATCGATAACAAAAGCATTGATTCCGAATGTATTGAGCTTCTCAGCAACATCATAACCCTCGTGCTGAAAAGCTTTGCCGACATACGCGCCGCCGGGAGCGATTATTACAGCGCCTCGTTTTTTACCGTCTTTTATCAGGTAAGGGGTAAGGTTAGGTTCGTCCTGACCGTATTCAGGATTAAAATGGGGAGTCTTTCCCTTTTCCCAAATATATATCTTATCCATTACTACAATCAGAAAAGACCAACCATCGTGCCGTCCTCAAGGACGTCGATCTTTTCAGCTGCAGGAACCTTGGGAAGTCCCGGCATCGTCATAATATCGCCTGTAAGAACAACGATAAAACCAGCGCCTGCCGAAACCTTGACGTTACGGACGGTGACAGTGAAGTCCTCGGGCGCGCCGAGCTTCGTCATATCGTCGGAGAAGGAATACTGCGTCTTAGCAATACATACGGGGAGGTTAGAAAGACCCATAGAAGTCAGCTTGTCGATCTGCTTCTGTGCGGCAGGAACGATATTGATTCCTGCGCCGCGATATACGCGCTGAACAACTGCTTCGATCTTCTTTTCAATAGAATACTCGTCGGGATAGCTGAACGAGAAGTTGTTTTCACCCTCGTCGCAGAGTCGTACGACCTCCTCGGCAAGCTCAGTGCCGCCTTCTCCGCCCTTTGCCCATACGTCGGAAAGTATAGCCTTTACGCCGAGTTCGGCACACTTCTTGATGACGAGTGCGACCTCTGCATCAGTATCGGTCGGGAAACGGTTAACCGCAACAACTGCGGGAAGCTTGTATACCTCGGTAATATTGGAAACGTGGCGAAGAAGGTTAGGAAGTCCCTTTTCAAGAGCAATAAGATCTTCCTGACCAAGCTCAGTCTTTGCTCTGCCGCCGTGCATCTTGAGTGCGCGTACTGTAGCAACTACAACGACCGCAGAGGGCTTAAGTCCTGCAACACGACACTTGATATCAAGGAACTTTTCAGCTCCGAGATCGGCACCGAAGCCCGCTTCGGTAACGGCGTAATCGCCGAGCTTCATTGCCATTCTGGTAGCAATAACAGAGTTACAGCCATGAGCGATATTCGCAAAAGGTCCGCCGTGAACGATCGCGGGGGTTCCCTCAAGCGTCTGAACAAGATTCGGCTTGAGCGCGTCGCGAAGAAGCGCGGTCATAGCGCCTGCCGCCTTAAGATCGCCTGCGGTTACTGGCTCGTCGTTATATGTATAACCGACGATTATGCGCGAAAGGCGTGCCTTAAGGTCGGAAAGCGATTCGGAAAGGCAAAGAACTGCCATAATTTCCGATGCAACCGTAATATCGTAAGCGTCCTCACGCGGAACACCGTTAACGCGTCCGCCGAGACCGTTCGTAACGAAGCGGAGCTGGCGGTCGTTCATATCGACGCATCTGTGCCATGTAATACGGCGAGGGTCGATATTGAGGGCGTTACCCTGATATATATGGTTGTCAAGCATAGCGGCAAGAAGGTTGTTTGCTGCGCCGATCGCGTGGAAATCACCCGTGAAATGAAGGTTGATGTCCTCCATCGGAACGACCTGAGCGTATCCTCCGCCTGCCGCGCCGCCCTTAACTCCGAATACCGGTCCGAGCGACGGCTCGCGGAGAGCTACTACAGACTTTTTGCCTATCTTACGCAGACCGTCAGAAAGTCCGATCGTGGTAGTTGTCTTTCCCTCACCGGCAGGAGTAGGAGTAATAGCTGTTACAAGAATGAGCTTGCCGTTTTCATTTTTACGGTTAAGGATCGAAAGATCAAGCTTTGCCTTATATTTGCCGTACGGCTCATAGGTGTCCTCGTCTACGTCGATCTTAGCCGCGATCTTTCCGATCGGCTCCATTTCGACAGACTGTGCTATTTCAATATCGCTTAAATATGCCATTTAAGTGTTCTCCTTATTTCTTGAAATAATTTACTGCAGAAGCAAAGAGCTTCATATCGTACTGACCAATTACGTTCTTATAGAGGTTCTTACCGATACGCTCGCTGTGTCCCATTTTACCGAGAACGCGTCCGTCGGGCGAGGTTATACCCTCGACCGCAAGGATAGATCCGTTCGGGTTGAACGCGGTATCCATAGTCGGAACGCCGTCAAGATCAACGTACTGCGTTGCGATCTGTCCGTTTTCAGCAAGCTTGCGGATAAGTGTCTCATCGGCAAGGAAGCGTCCCTCGCCGTGGGAGATCGGAACGGTGTATATCTGACCGACCTCGGTGCCGCTCAGCCACGGAGACTTGTTTGTACAAACTCTCGTACGAACGAGCTTTGACTGATGGCGTCCGATTATATTATAGGTAAGAGTCGGGCAGTTTTCGTCGGTATCAATTATCTTTCCGTAAGGAACAAGTCCGAGCTTTATAAGTGCCTGGAAGCCGTTACAGATACCGAGCATAAGACCGTCGCGGTTGTCAAGCAGGTTTCCTACCTGCTCCTTTATCTCGGGGTTACGGAAGAATGCCGTTATAAACTTCGCAGAACCGTCAGGCTCGTCACCACCGGAAAATCCTCCGGGAATAAATACCATATTGCTTTCGGCAAGCTTCTTTGAAACAAGCTCAACGCTGCGGCTTACGTCATCTGACGTAAGGTTACGTATAACAACTATTTCCGCCTCAGCTCCCGCATTTTCAAGAGCACGTGCGGAATCGTATTCACAGTTAGTACCCGGGAATACTGGAATAAGTGCCTTCGGGCGAGCAGTTTTGACTGCAGGAGAAGCAACTACGCCGCCGTTGTATGCAAACGCGGGAATATTATCGCCTTCTGCCTTTGCGTCGGTCGGGTATACGTCTTCAAGAGTTCCCTCGTTAAGCGCGAGAAGCTCGGAGATCGTTGCCTTTTCGCTTATGAGGTCGATAACCTTCTCGTCAGAGGTCATACCGATCTTTACAGCGTAATCTGCAGTTACATCCTCACTCAGCTCCGCAACGATGAAATCGTACATCATCGTATTATACCAAGCATCCTTGATAGCACCGTTTGAAACGAAGCCGATCTCGTTACCGAACGACATCTTCATTACCGCCTCGGCAATTCCGTTTTCAACGGCGTAGGCAGCCTTTACTTTGCCATCATTGCAGAGCTTGTGGAAGGATTCCCAAGCAGCCTTTGTGGAATTGGCAGTTTCGTCTATAGGAGCAAAAAGATATACGGGGTGACCTGCTTCCTTAAACTCGGGAGAGATAACGTCCTTCGCGTTTATAGGAGCGATAGCAAAGGAGATAAGCGTAGGAGGAACGTCCTTATCAAGGAATGTTCCCGACATTGAATCCTTACCGCCGATTGCAGCAGCATCAAGCTCGAGTTGCGCGTCCATGGCGCCGAGGAGTGCCGCAAAGGGCTTGCCCCAACGTATCGGCTCGTTACGGAGCTTTTCAAAGAACTCCTGAAGCGTAAGATACGCGTTCTTATAATCTGCACCCGATGCGACGATCTTCGCCATCGAGTTATATACTGCGGCACGTGCGCCCGAATAGGGATCTACGCACATAGCATCTGGATCCAGTCCCCAAGCCATTACGCTCGCCTGCTCGGTAAACTGACCGGGAAGCACGGGAAGAACTGCTGCCATTGACTGAGCGGGAGTTTTCTGCGTTTTTCCGCCAAAGGGCATAAGAATCGAGCCTGCACCGATAGAGCCGTCAAAACGCTCGACAAGTCCGCGTCTGCTTGCTGTCTTGAGATCAGACGCCATTTCGCGCAGATCACCGTAAAGAGCATTCGAGAATACCGAAAGATCCTTCTCGGTCACTTCAAGGTTAGTGTGCTTATCAGCACCGTTAGTATTAAGAAATTCACGGGAAAGATCAGCTATCGTCTGTCCCTTCCAGCTCATGACCATTCTTGCTTCCTCGGTTACGATAGCAACGCGGTAAGCTTCGAGGTTTTCGCTCTCTGCATATTCGATGAATTTATCTGCGTCGGATGCTTCAACGACGACTGCCATTCTTTCCTGAGATTCCGAAATTGCAAGCTCGGTTCCGTCAAGACCGTCGTACTTTTTGCGTACAGCATCAAGATCTATCTTAAGTCCGTCAGCAAGCTCTCCAATAGCAACCGACACACCGCCTGCACCAAAGTCGTTACAACGCTTGATAAGACGGGTAACGTCGGGGTTTCTGAAGAGACGCTGAATTTTTCTTTCCTCGGGAGCATTTCCTTTCTGAACCTCGGACGCCATCGTTGTAAGAGACTTCATATTGTGGCTCTTTGATGATCCGGTTGCACCGCCGATACCGTCACGACCTGTTCTGCCGCCGAGAAGAATTATTACGTCTCCCGGCTCGGGGCGCTCACGGCGCACATTGTACGCAGGAGCTGCAGCAACAACTGCGCCGCATTCAAGGCGCTTTGCAACGTATCCGTCGTGGTAGATTTCCGCTACGTGTCCGGTCGCAAGACCTATCTGGTTACCGTATGAGGAATATCCGGCCGCCGCAGTCTGACAAAGCTTTCTCTGCGGAAGCTTGCCCGAAAGAGTTTCATTAAGAGGTTTGCGGGGATCAGCCGCACCGGTTACACGCATTGCCTGATGAACGTATGCACGTCCCGAAAGCGGGTCGCGGATACATCCGCCGATACAGGTTGCCGCGCCGCCGAACGGCTCAATTTCGGTCGGGTGGTTGTGCGTTTCATTCTTGAACATGAGAAGCCAATCCTGATCCTCGCCATTTACGTTAGCGGTCACGTGGATCGAGCAAGCGTTGATCTCCTCGCTCTCGTCGAGCTCGGGAAGAAGACCTCTCTTTTTAAGAACCTTTCCTGCGATGGTCGCAATATCCATAAGCGTCTGCGGACGCTTAGCCGCCTTTTCCTCGCCGTATATCTCAATACGTGCGTTTATGTAACGTTCGTAAGCTTCAGCGACTGCTTTGTCGGATATTTTGACGTTATCAATATGTGTCGAGAAGGTAGTGTGACGGCAATGGTCAGACCAATACGTGTCAACGACTCTGATCTCCGTTATAGTCGGGTCGCGGTTCTCTTCATTCTTAAAATAATTCTGAAGGAACTTAAGATCATCAAGGTCCATAGCGAGACCGAGAGAATCAAGAAGGTCGGATAAGCCCTTTTCATTGAGGGAAATAAAGCCGTCGACAGTTGCGACCGTCTCGGGAATTGCGTAATCGATAGCGAGCGTTTCGGGCTTGCTAAGCTCCGCTTCGCGGCTTTCAACTGCGTTGATTACGTACTTTTTGACGGTATTTACATCGTCTTCAGTAAGGTTTCCGCCGAGAATATATACCTTAGCCGAGCGAACGGTGGGACGCTCGCCCTGGCTCTGAAGCTGAATACACTGCGCGGCAGAATCAGCTCTCTGATCGAACTGCCCGGGAAGCGGCTCAACGGCAAATACGATACCGTCAACATTTTCAAGCTCCTTCGATACGTTATCAAGCTGCGGCTCGGAGAATACAGTCTTCACCGCCTGATCAAAAAGAGCTTCATCGATATTTTCGACATCGTAACGGTTAATTACACGTACAGACGTAAGGTTATCAATGCCTACAAGATTCTTCAGCTCATTATATAAGCCGCTCGCCTCGTGTGCAAGCTCGGGCTTTTTTTCTACAAATATTCTGTATACCATATTATTCCTCCAGCGCTTTAAGTGCGCGCGCACCGATGTCCTTACGGTAGAAGGCGTTACCAAAGCTTATCTTGCTTACGAGCTTATACGCGTCGTTAATTGCTTCGGGGAGCGTGTCTGCAACTGCGGTTGCGCCGAGGACTCGTCCGCCCGACGTAACCAGCTTTCCGTCCTTTTCAGCCGCGCCTGCTACATAAACGTTGTCTGCAATTTCATCGGGGATCTTTATCTCAAATCCCTTTTCATAGCTCTGCGGATAGCCGTTTGACGCCATAATTACACAGCAAGCGTGCTTATCCTCGAAAACGACCTCGGTCTCGTCAAGCGTTCCGTTTGTCGTTGCCTGCATAACGGTAAGAAGATCGCTCTTAAGAAGAGGAAGCACCACCTGCGTTTCGGGGTCTCCGAAACGGCAGTTATACTCAATGACCTTCGGTCCGTCGGGTGTTATCATAAGCCCGAAGTAGAGGCATCCCTTAAATGGTCTGCCCTCTTTTATCATAGCGTTTACAGTCGGAAGGAAGATCGTATTCATACATACTTCCGCAACTTCCTTTGTGTAATACGGGTTAGGAGCAACCGTTCCCATACCGCCCGTATTGAGTCCCTCGTCGTTATCGTGCGCTCTCTTGTGGTCCATAGATGAAACCATCGGCTTTACGGTCTTTCCATCGGTAAACGCGAGAACTGAAACCTCGGGACCTGTGAGGAATTCCTCGATAACAACTCTTGAACCGCTGTTACCGAAGACCTTATCGCTCATCATACTCTTGACAGCGTCGATTGCTTCCTCTTTTGTCATGGCGATTATAACGCCCTTGCCGAGAGCAAGACCGTCTGCCTTGATAACTATCGGAATCTTGCAGTTGTTCAGATAATTAAGAGCATCGGATTCGTTATCAAAGGTCTCGTATTCTGCCGTCGGAATACCGTATTTCTTCATAAGATTCTTTGAAAAGATCTTACTTCCCTCGATCTCCGCCGCCTTTGCGTCAGGGCCGAAGCAAGGGATCCCCTTTTCGGTAAGTGCATCAACGGCACCCAAAACAAGCGGATCGTCGGGAGCGACGACTGCATAGTCGATATTCTCCTTAACAGCAAAATCAACTATTGCGGGAATATCCTTCGCGCCGATATTTACGCATACGGCATCGGCGGCAATGCCACCATTACCGGGGAGTGCGTATATTACGTCAATATCTTTATTTTCTTTCAGCTTTTTAATGATGGCGTGCTCTCTGCCGCCACCGCCAACTACCATTATTTTCATAGCTGCACCAAAAAATTGTATTAGTGATGGAAAAGTCTCATTCCGGTGAACGCCATAGCCATTCCGTACTTATCGCAGCACTCGATGACGATGTCGTCACGGATGGAGCCGCCGGGCTCTGCTATGTACTTAACGCCACTCTTCTTTGCTCTTTCGATGTTGTCGCTGAACGGGAAGAATGCGTCGGAGCCGAGTGCAACACCGTCAATAGTATCAAGGTAAGCTCTCTGCTCTTCCTTAGTGAAGGGCGCGGGCTGAGACGTAAAGTACTTCTGCCAGTTACCGTCTGCGCAAACATCCTCTTCATTTTGATTTATATAGCCGTCAATAACGTTATCGCGGTCAGGACGTCCGATAGTGTCCTTGAAAGGAAGGTTGAGAACCTTGTCAGACTGACGAAGGAACCAGGTGTCCGCCTTACCGCCCGCAAGACGAGTACAGTGAACACGGGACTGCTGACCTGCTCCAACGCCGATCGCCTGTCCGTCAACTGCAAAGCAAACAGAATTAGACTGTGTATACTTAAGGGTAATAAGCGCGATTATAAGGTCACGGACTGCGCTTTCGGGCATATCCTTATTTGCGGTAACTACGTTAGAAAGAAGCTCTTTATTGATCTTGAAGTTGTTTCTTCCCTGCTCAAAGGTGATACCGTAGACCTGCTTGCGCTCAGCCTCGTCGGGAACGAAGTTCGGGTCAATCTTAACGATATTATAGCTTCCCTTTCTCTTGGACTTGAGGATCTCAAGAGCTTCGGGCTCGTATCCGGGAGCGATAACACCGTCGGAGACCTCGCGCTTAATCATGAGCGCAGTCGTAACGTCGCAAACGTCGGAAAGAGCTACCCAGTCACCGAAGGAGCACATTCTGTCCGTTCCTCTTGCTCTTGCGTAAGCGCAAGCGAGAGGCGACTCGTCAAGTCCTTCAATGTCGTCAACGAAGCACGCCTTTTTGAGCTTCTCTGTAAGCGGAAGACCAATAGCGGCTGACGTCGGAGAAACGTGCTTGAACGAGGTAACAGCAGGCATTCCGAGAGCTTCCTTGAGCTCCTTTACGAGTTGCCACGAGTTGAACGCGTCAAGAAAATTTATGTATCCGGGACGACCGTTCAAGATCTCAATAGGAAGATCTGAGCCATCGTGCATATATATCTTCGAGGGCTTCTGATTGGGGTTACAGCCGTATTTAAGTTCAAATTCTTTCATTTCCGTTTCTCCTTATACGTTCTTATTGATGATTATTTCTGTCGGCTCGCTTCCGTCAAGAGGAATCTGACGAACGAAAAGCGAGACCTTATTGTCTTCATTCAGATTCTTCCAGCAAATATCCGCAAGTTCTTCTGCGGTATTGGGAAGCTCAACCTCCTCCGGCTCGCCGTAGAAGGACGGGATAGGATTTCCGTCGCACTTATAGGTGTGAATAAAGTGACCTATTCCGTTAAGCGGCGCATAGTCGAAGAAGTATCTCTGACATGCATCGGGGTTGCCGTTATTGCTCTTAAGAATAGACATTTTGTAAGTAAAGGTATTACGAGGGAAGCAGTAATAAAGAGCACCTGAAATACGGGGCGTATAGTTAGGAGCGTCGTCCTCAAATTCACGGGTACGGAGCGCATCCTCGAAGCAGCTACCGTCATTTATGAAGTTATAGATCGTATCGGTCTGATCGCCGTTTGTGATGATGTCAATATTTCCACCCTTTGCGCGAAGATAAGGATTGTAAATAATAAGATGCGGGTCGGTCAGCTTCGATTCGTCGAATGCCTTTGTACGCATACCGTTTTCGTGCATTTCGAAAACTCTGTTACGGGAGTTAACGCTTCTGCCCATAATGAAGTACGCGATAAGTGCGCTCTTTCCGTCTGCGGATTTACCGATAACGATTCCGCGTCCGGGATAAGTGTTTTCGCTCAAAAGCTTAGTAAGATCGTAAAGTGCCATATCAGTTATTTCCTTTCGCATCCATTATTTCTTTTGATACCTTTTCGCAAGAAAGAGGAAGTATCTTCCACTCCGCCTGCTTCATAACTCTTTTTTGAAGAGTCTCGGGGGTATCGTTCTTACATATCTTGACGGCTTTTTGCATAATAATTCTGCCGCCGTCGGGGATCTCATTAACAAAATGAACCGTCGCGCCCGTTACCTTAACGCCGTATTCAAGCGCCGCCTCGTGGACGCGCAGACCGTAGAAACCCTTGCCGCAAAACGACGGGATCAGAGAGGGGTGAACGTTAATTATCCTCTCGGGATAACGCGAGGTGAAATTCTCGGTCAGAATTGACATAAAGCCCGCAAGTACGATAAGCTCGATACCGTAGCGGTCAAGCACCTCAATAATTCCCTTTTCAAAAAGCTCCTGCGAGCCGTTAAGAAGACGTTTACAGACGACCTCCGTCGGAATGCCTGCATTCTTTGCTCTTGTCAGACCAAAAGCATCGGGCTGCGAAGAAATTACGCAGGCGATCTCGCCGCTTTTAATTATGCCGCTGTTCTGCGCATCAATAAGCGCCTGAAGGTTAGTCCCGCCTCCCGAAATGAGGACAGCTATTCTTGTTTTACTCATATCAGCCCTCCTTCTTTTCGCCTTTAAGCATGGTCAGCGTGGGGAACAAAAGTCCGCCAACGGTATTTCCGAGAATTACTATAAGGAGGAAAACAAGCATTTCAAGGGAAAATATTCTTGCAGTGAAGAAGTAAAACATATCGGCAATTGAATGCTCAAATCCGCTTAGAATAAATACGGGAACACAGAAGAAGATAGCAAGCGGAGATTTGTTTTCCTTAAATACCGCGACTGCGAGATACATGAGTATTCCGCAGAATATCGCCTTGATGAATACACCGAGGAGATCATCATCGAGCTTCGCTTCGCACATAGCTTTAGCAAGCTTGGCTCTATCTAAAAGCGCAAAACTGACAGCGAGTCCCGAAATTAGCGTTCCGATGACGTTACCGAAAAGACCTGTCAAAAGTGTGACGAAATCGCTTCCCTTGTGGTTATACACCATAAATCCGATCTTGCCTGTATAAAGGGAGTAACCGCGATAGCAGATTATAAGAAGCGCTATCGTAAAGAAGCACGCACCCGGAATACCGCCGCCGACTGAGAGAAGCACCGTTCCTCCGATACCTATCATAATACCGGCAAGAATACCGTCTATAGTTCCCTTCAGCATATTACGACCTTTTCCTCGCTCTTAACTATCTTACCGATAGTGTAAGCATCAATACCGTTATTCTTAAGTATCTCGATTGCCTTGTCTGCCTGTGCGGCGGGAACTACAATGCTCATTCCAACGCCCATATTATATGTATTAAACATATCTCTTTCGGGAATGTTACCGAACTTTGCGATAAGATCAAAAATAGGAAGGATCTTAACGGACGCCTTGTCGATAACCGCACCGAGACCGTCGGGAATGCTTCTCGGAATATTCTCGTAGAATCCGCCGCCCGTGATATGGGATATACCGTGAACGTCCACTTCATTAAGAAGCGCGAGGACGGGCTTCACGTATATCTTAGTAGGAGTAAGGAGTGCCTCAGCTATCGTTTTACCGCCAAGCTCTTCCCTCTCGACGTAAAGAAGAGGATCGTTATTATCAATATTGAATACCTTGCGGCAAAGCGAGAAGCCGTTGCTGTGAATACCGGTTGACGGAAGTGCGATCACAACATCGCCCTCCTGCATCTTCTTGTTGTCGATTATCTTCTTTTTGTCAACAATTCCAACTGCAAAGCCGGCGAGGTCATAATCCTCTATCGGCATAAGTCCGGGATGCTCGGCGGTCTCGCCGCCGATCAGAGCCGCACCGGACTGAACACAGCCCTCTGCAACACCCGAAACGATAGACGCGATCTTCTCAGGAATGTTCTTACCGCATGCAATGTAATCAAGGAAAAATAGGGGCTTCGCACCTACACAAATGATATCGTTTACACACATTGCGACGGCGTCGATACCGATGGTATCGTGCTTGTCCATGAGGATCGCAAGCTTTACCTTCGTTCCGCAACCGTCAGTTCCCGAAACGAGGACCGGCTCCTCCATTCCGCTGATGGGAAGACCGAAGCATCCGCCGAAGCCGCCGACGTCGTCAAGACAGCCCTCGTTTCTTGTGCGTGCAATATGTGCTTTCATAAGCTCAACTGCTTTATAACCTGCTGTAATATCAACGCCCGCCTGCTTGTAGCTTTCGCTGTAACTGCTTTTCATACCTTTATTCCTTTCAAATTATTATTCTTTACCATTCCAGCAATAGGTGCAAAGCTTGCATGGATCAATGCCTATTGCCTTTATTACGCCTTCAAGAGACTGGAAATCAAGCGAATCAAAGTGGAATCGCTCGCAAATTGTCTTACGAAGCGCTTTACCTCTCTCGGTAGATCCGTCGCTGTATTCTTCAATATAATTGAATCCTTCTTCGCCCTCAAGCTCGTTTATGATTCTGCGAGCAATAAGCTCCATATCAGAGGTCGCGCGGCTGAAATTCAGATATTTACAGCCATACATTATCGGAGGGCAAGCCGAGCGCATGTGAACGCTCTTCGCACCGTTGTCATAAAGGAAGTCGACCGTTTCCTTTAGTTGTGTACCACGGACGATAGAGTCGTCGACGAACATCAGGTGCTTGTCCTTTATAAGCTCAAGAACGGGTATCTGTTTCATCTTTGCGACCTTGCTTCTTGCCGCCTGAGTAGTGGGCGTAAAGGATCGCGACCAAGTAGGTGTATACTTTATAAATGCCCTTGCAAACGGAAGATGGCTTGCGTTCGAATAACCGATAGCATGGGGTGTACCTGAGTCGGGAACGCCGACAACATACTCGATATTCTCATCAAGACCGGCTTTTCTATCATTTTCAGCCATTATCTGACCGTTTCGATAACGCATTATCTCAACGTTAACTCCCTCATAGGTCGAAGTCGGATAGCCGTAATAGCTCCAAAGAAATGAGCATATCCTCATTTCTTTTCCCGGCACTGCAAGCTGACGGCAGTAATCCGAGCAGAGCTCAACTATTTCACCCGGGCCGAGCTCCTTATGATACTCGTATCCGAGCTTCTGATACGCGTACGCTTCAAATGATACGCAGTATCCCTCGTCCTTCCGTCCGATCTGAACAGGGATTCGTCCGAGACGGTCGCGTGCGGCGATGATCTTTCCATCGTCCTTAAGAATTATTATCGATGCAGTGCCTTCAATAACTCTCTGCGCAAAATGTATACCGTCAACAAAATTATCCTTCTGACCGATAAGCGCTGCGACGAGCTCTGTCGAGTTTACGTTTCCGCCGGTCATAGCGTTAAAATGACCCGAGCACTCCGAGAGATGATCGGATATAAGCTGCTCAGCGTTGTTGATTATACCGACGAAGCAAATAGCGAACTTGCCGAGACGCGATCTGACAAGAAGCGGCTGAGGATCAAAGTCGCTGATACAACCGATCGCCGAGTTACCCTTCATATCATCGAATACGTGCTCGAACTTTGTTCTGAATGGAGAATTTTGAATATTATGTATTTCTCTCTGCAGACCGACAAGGTCGTGATATGCGGCAATTCCGCCGCATTTCGTTCCAAGGTGTGAATGATAGTCAGTACCGAAAAATACGTCAGAGATTGCGTCGCACTTAAGTGCCGATCCAAAATATCCGCCCATTGATAACTCCTTTAAGCGTTAAATTTTTCTTCTATTGCCTTGTTCTTTTCGAGCACCTTTTCTGCGCCTTCGCTTCTTGCCCTGTCAAGACGAGCGGCAAGAGCGCCGTCATTTACTGCAAGTATCTGAATAGAAAGCATAGCGGCATTGGCAGCTCCATCGATAGCTACGGTTGCGACAGGTATTCCTGTCGGCATCTGTACCGTCGAAAGAAGCGCGTCAATGCCGTCGAGATTTTTACTTTTTACAGGTATTCCGATAACGGGAAGAGTCGTATTGGCGGCAATAGCGCCGGCAAGATGAGCCGCCATACCCGCAGCGGCAATTATAACGCCGAAGCCGTTAGTTCTTGCATTGAGTGCAAATTCCTTCGCCTCGACGGGAGTTCTGTGCGCAGAATATACGTGAACCTCAAAAGGCACCCCATATTCCTTAAGCACGTTTATTGCTTTCTCCACAACGGGAAGATCGCTGTCGCTTCCCATCACGATTCCAACCTTTTTAATGCTCATAAATACCTCCGTATGATAGACCGAAATGAAAAATGGGCAGTCTTGCCTTATAATGCAAAACTGCCCAGACGGTCGGCTTTATAATTTTCCGTTCCCCGGTGGTTGCCCACCCATCCGTCAGTTGCGGAAAATCTCAACACGCTTATTATATCATATATAAATATGAAAAGTCAATTGCATTTTGAGATTTTTCCCGACAACATATTACAAATTTCAAAGTAATTTTTTGTTGCAAATTACCACAGCATTCAATTTACGACGTTACCGCCGCAGAAGCTGTCCTTGCTTTGCTCGCATTTATCGTAATTCATGCATTTGAGAACGGGATCCTTACCGAAGGTTTTCCGCATAATAACGTTCTCCTCGCATCTCGGGCAGTATCTTTCGACGACCTCATATCGACACGTATTGTTCTTCTTTTCGCTCATTTCATACCTCGCATTTACATATTTACTATTATTATATCCTATGAAAATGCGAATATGCCGTGACAAAAAGAATCAAGGATTATTTTCCTACGCAAAAACGGCTGAAGATCCGGTCTGTGATCTCCTCGCTTACGTTTCTGCCGTCTATCTCACGCAGTGCGGAAAGCGAAAGCTCAAGATCCATTCCGGCAATATCCTGCGTGAAGCCGTTCTTCAACGCATCAACAGCGCTCTCAAGTCGGACTTTAGCCTCAGAAGCGGCAGCAAACTGGCGCGCATTTGTCAGAACGGGAGTCGTATCGTAATTAAGCTTTTCATCGACGTAAAGGTCAGATATCGTCTTTTTAAGATCCTCAAAGCCCGTCCCGTCAAGGGCCGATACGGTAACTGACCTGAATGGAATTTCGGAATAATTATTCGATACTATATCCGATTTATTTATAATCGCAATTACCTCAGCATCAGTTTTTTTGATATGATCAATTACCTCGCTATCAAGCTCGTCAAGGGGAGACGAGCCATCAAAAACGGCAAGTATCAGCTCGGCATCATTCAGTTTTCCGATACTGCGCTCAATACCGATTCGCTCAACCTCATCATCGGACTCGCGGATTCCGGCAGTATCGCAAAGGCGCAGAGTTACTCTTCCGATAATTGCGGTCTCTTCAACGGTGTCGCGCGTCGTTCCCGCAACAGACGTAACGATCGCTCGCTCATATCCGAGGAGACGGTTAAGAACCGAGGATTTACCCGCATTAGGTTTACCGACGATCGCGGTCTTTATTCCGTTACTGACTGCTTTACCGCTTCGATAGCTTGATACAAGTCCGTTAATTTCCTCAAGGAGTCTCTCTGCGCGAAGAGTAAGCTCGTCAACCGACACGTCGGTAAGATCCTCATCGGGGTAATCTATATATGCATACACCGACGCAAGAAGCTCCGTTATCTCGTCGCACAGCTTATTTACACCCTTTTTGAGAACGCCGTTCGTGATGGATGCCGAAAGCTTCAGCTGCTCGTCACTTTCTGCATCTATCAGTCCAATGACAGCCTCTGCTTCGGTAAGCGACATTTTTCCGTTAAGAAACGCGCGTTTACTGAATTCGCCTCCGAGAGCAAGACGGAATCCGCATTCAAGAGCTGAGGTCAGAACGTTCTCGGTCAAAAGTATTCCGCCGTGGCAGGAAATTTCAACAGTATCTTCACCCGTAAATGAGCGTGGTGCTCGGAAGACCGTTGCGATTCCATCGTCAATACGGGTACCGCCCCGCAGAATATCTCCGTAGACGGCAAAGCCCGATTCAATTTCAGATAGACGTTTTTTTGATTTCGGAACGAAGATCCTCTCAGCAAGCTCGATGCTGCCTTCCCCGCTCAGTCTTATAACTGCAATACCGCCTCTGCCGTAGGGAGTGGATATCGCGGCAATCGGTTCATAGCTCTGCATAATTATCTCCAAATCTCTTTATAGTTCAATTATAACCGCAACTTACGATTATTTCAAGACAAAAAAACAAAAACCGCGAAATTCGCGGTTTTTGCCGTTAAGAATAATTATTCTTCTACTACTTCCTCGGTTGCTTCTTCCGCTTCATCCTTCTTAAGGTACTGGCAGTTATCGCAATCGCAATCGAGTTCATCGTTTTCGAGGCACTCAAAATCGCAGTCGCAATCATCCTCGCAGAGGCAACAGAGGTTCTTCTTGTATCTGTCGTAAAGAATCTTCGCGATAACGCAGATACCTGCTACGATTCCCACAGCAAGGAAAACCTTGAGAAGTACACTAAGAGTCTTGTTCATAATTTTTTACCCCCAATTTTTAATCATTTAACAAAGGCGTTGCCTTATGTAGTGATTATATCATAACTTTTTCGATTTAACAAGTACCTGAAATGAAAAAAATGTAAATAAAATATTTTTTTCTGTGAACTTTTAATATTTATTTGATTATCTCTTGAAATTTATGCGTTTCCGTGATAAAATTATTGTGTATGTAAACTTTGTAAGGAGGTTGTGCCTTGAATAGTAACAGTAGAAGGACGCAAAAACACCCGGCTCAGCCGACGCAGACCGCGAAAATGTCTACAAGTTTTCAGCAGGATCAGCATCGTCAGGCAGCTGTTAGACCGCACAATCCACACCAAAGCCCTCGTCAAAGAGAGACAGCACAAGCGCAAAAGCCTCATTCTCAAAGCCGATCGCAACCTCGTTCGACAGTAAAGCGTCAAGATACTCAGCCTCCCGCTCGAAGAAATCAGTCAGGATTGAGTGATAACCTTCGTTCGCAGACTCCCCTTCAAAGACAAATGAAAAAGAACAGCACTCCGAGCGAGCCGGGAACTGTTCGAAGGACTGCCACACAGCACTTCAGGATCAAAAACGAAGGAAGCCGACGCCGCAAAAGAGATAAAAGAAAAACAAACCGTTCCTTTTTTAAGAAAGTGCTTGTTTTCGGCGTAATATGCTATCTGATACTTCTCCCCTTGGTTATCACTACCGCAAATCTGCTTCTCAAAACAAGCGTAAAAGCTTCTGCAAACGACTTCAGATATCAGCTCGGTGAAGGCAAAAGCACTCTTTGGAGAAAGACCTATTCATACTTCCGCATATACCGCGACGGAGTATATTATATCGATATGGATTCACTTGCCGAGTACTGCAAGCTGACAACGACAGGTGACGGTAAGCACCTCCGCTACGTTGTAAGAGAAAGCGGAGAATCGGTAGAATTTGTCATCGGAGAAAGCATTGCGTACATAAACGGAGTTTCAGAGCGAACCGGCGGAAATGCATTTCTCTATGAAGGCAAGCTTCATATCCCGCTTGAATTTGCAAAGAGATGTTTTATCAATCTTGATATTTCTCTTGACACCGAAAGAAACAGGATAACAATTGTCCGAGATACAGACCAAAACGGTAACTATCTATCCCTTGATTTTCCCTACAAGCTTCCCGACGCAACGGAAAATATAAACTTCGCAGAGCTTGAGGTCGAGATACAGGAGCAGATAATCAAGCAAAATCAGCCCGTCCTTCCTGAGGAAGGCGTAACTGAACCCATCCAGTAATCAATATTATCATTTCACAAAAAGGAGAAAATATTATGAACGTACTTCTTACAGGCGGAGCCGGCTTCATCGGTTCCCACACCGCAGTTGAGCTTATTGAAAAGGGACACAACGTAGTTGTCGTTGACAACTTTGTCAACAGCAAGCCCGAGTCAATAAGACGTGTTGAAGCAATTACCGGCACGAAGATCAAGCTTTACGTTGACGACGTTGCTGACAAGGCGGCTCTCGAAAAGATCTTTGAGGAGAACAAGATCGACGCCGTTATCCACTTTGCAGGCCTCAAGGCAGTCGGCGAGTCCGTTAAGCTTCCGGTTCTCTATTATAGAAATAACCTCGATTCTACTCTCACTCTTCTCGAAACGATGAAGAAATACGGCTGTAACAAACTTATCTTCAGCTCTTCCGCAACTGTTTACGGCGATCCCGAGAAGGTACCGATAACCGAGGATATGCACGTTGGTAACTGCTCCAACCCCTACGGAAAGACCAAGTACATGATCGAGGAGATTCTTAAGGATACCTGTCACGCCGACAGCGAGCTTTCCGTCGTTCTGCTCCGCTACTTCAATCCCATCGGCGCACACAAGAGCGGACTTCTCGTCGAGGATCCCAACGGTATCCCGAATAACCTTATGCCCTACATTCTCAAGGTTGCAATGGGCAAGATGCCTCACCTTAACGTATTCGGTGACGATTACCCCACTCCGGATGGAACCGGTGTTCGTGACTACATCCACGTTTCCGACCTTGCCAAGGGACACGTTGCGGCTATCGAATATGCCGACGCAAATACCGGTATTGAGGTATTTAACCTCGGCACGGGTAACGGATATTCCGTCCTTGACGTTGTTAAGGCATTCGAGAAAGCAAGCGGAAATCCCCTTCCCTATAAGATCGCTCCCAGACGCGAGGGCGACATAGCTGCTTGCTACGCTTCTCCCGATAAGGCAATGAACGGTCTTAAGTGGAAGGCTGAGCTCACCATCGACGATATGTGCCGTGACGCATGGGAGGCTGTCAAAAAGAATCCCGAGGGTTATCCGAATAACTGATATTAAACTACAAGCGAGGGAAATATGGAACCCGTAATCCGCGATAAAAACTTCATGGTTGAAACAAACATCAAGCGCGATGGGCTCAAGTATTACGATATTGAAGACTGTGAGGAAATGGTTCTTCACGGCGATATCAAGCTTATCGATGGCAAATACCGCCGCCTGCCCGAGGATATCGCGAAAAGCGTCAACGAATGTGTGGACGAGATGCACGACCGCACCGCGGGCGGACGCGTAAGATTCATCACGAATAGCCCCTATATCGCCATTCACGTTGAACTTGTAAGCGTTCTTAAAATGAATCATTTTCCAATTACGGGAAGCGTAGGAATGGATCTTTATTCAGGTACAAGATATTACGGTACTTTCGTGCCGCCGTTCGGAGTTCAGAATGCTTTCGAGAGCGTCATCGACTTAGACGGCGAGGAGCGTGAATATACGATAAATCTCCCTCTGTATTCGGGAGTAACGCGTCTTTTCATCGGCATCAAGGAGGGCTCCGTTCTTAAGATCCCTACACCATACCGCCTCGATAAGCCCGTCGTATATTACGGCTCCTCGATCACACAGGGAGGCTGCGCATCAAGACCCGGTGTTGCATATCAGGCGATCCTGACAAGAGAGCTTAATGTTGACCATATAAATATGGGCTTCTCGGGAGGCGCTCGCGGTGAGGACGCGATCATCGATTACGTATCGGATCTTCCAATGTCCGCCTTTGTTTCGGACTACGATCACAACGCTCCCTCCGTTTCTCATCTTGCCGCTACACACGAAAAGCTCTACCGAGAGGTAAGAAGAAAGCACCCCGATATTCCGATCCTTTTCCTTTCGCGTCCCAAGTATCATCTTAATGCCGATGAGCGAAAAAGACTTGAGGTCGTAAAGGCTACGTACGAAAAGGCAATGTCTGAAGGCGACTATAACGTTTACTTCATTCCCGGTCCCGAGCTTCTTAACGAACAGGTAAGAGAATGCTGTCTCGTTGACAACACACATCCGACTGATGCGGGATTTGTCAGCATGGCATACGCAATTCTTCCTACTCTCAAAAAGATGCTGAATCTTTAAAACTTTCTCCCGACGGCTTCCGTCGGGAGATTTCTTTCATTTATATCTTGATTTATGCGGAATAATCTGTTATAATGTAAAACAGCATTGAAATCGGGAAGGAGAATAATTATGGCAGTAAACGAAATGGCCGCAAAGATCCGTTCGTGCATATCCCCTGCCGCTATATGCAAGGTAGCGTTTGAATATCAGCAGTACGAAGAATTTTTCTTTCCCGTCGCTATCTCCGACGATCTGTTTATGGCGATAAGTGAAAGAGATTTCCGTCTTGACGGCTTTACCGTACGTCAGTTATCCGACGTTCTTTCTGCCGAGCAAATCAAGGGAACCTATCTGAAGATCCATCAGGCGGAAGGAAATATCGCCCGCATTTCGACACCTCCGATAAACATAAAGAGCTGGCGCCACGCCTTCAATTCAATCCTCGCATCGGGAGAGACCGTAAGCATTGAAGGCTACGCTCCTAACAGCGCAAGTAAGTATTTCATAATAGGACGCGTGCTTGCAGTAGGCGAGCAAGGAATCAGAGTCCGTACCTTCGACGGTAGCGGCAACTGGGCAGAAAAGCCGATAACCGTTCCTTACTCAAATATATTCGCAATGACCTTCGGATCGTCATACATTACCACGTATTGCAAATACGTAAGCCCCTACCCCGAGGTCAAGACTCCGACACCTATATCGAACCGCTGATAAAAATCAGCGGTTTTTCGATTTTTCACAAAAAAATTCATATATATTCATTGAGTATTCAAAAAGTGGGATTACAATAACACCAAGTTTAATGTTAGAAGGTAGAACAATGCTTGAATTAAGAAACATCAAAAAGGATTATCCTACGGGAAACGAAACCGTACACGCATTAAAGGGCGTATCGCTATCGTTTCGCAAAAGCGAATTCGTAAGCATTCTCGGTCAGTCGGGATGCGGAAAAACAACGCTTCTTAATATCATTGGAGGACTTGACAGATATACGGAAGGCGACCTGATAATCAACGGAAGGTCGACAAAAAACTATAAGGACAGAGATTGGGATTCATACCGTAACCACTCAGTAGGCTTCGTTTTCCAGAGCTACAATCTGATCCCGCATCAGACCGTTCTTCAGAACGTCGAGCTCGCGCTTACACTTTCGGGTGTTTCCAAGAGCGAACGCAGAAAAAGAGCGAAGGAGGCTCTTACCGCTGTAGGACTTTCCTCTCAGCTCAAAAAGAAACCGAGTGAGATGTCCGGCGGTCAGATGCAGAGGGTCGCTATCGCACGTGCGATCGTTAATAATCCCGATATCATTCTTGCCGATGAACCCACGGGAGCGCTTGACTCGGAAACGAGCGTTCAGGTAATGGAGATATTAAAAGAAATCTCCAAGGAACGCCTTGTCGTTATGGTCACTCATAACCCCGAGCTTGCCGAGGAATACTCGACAAGAACCGTCAGAATGCTCGACGGCGTTATAATATCCGACTCGATGCCCTTGACGGAGGACGAAATTAACGCCGAGAAAGAAGAGTATGACAGGCAGAATGCCATCATTCACGGCAGGATGCAAAAGAAGGAAAAGAAGCCTTCCATGTCCTTCTTCACCTCATTTGGTCTATCTATAAGAAACCTCTTTACGAAGAAAGGCAGAACCGTTCTTACCTCCTTTGCCGGAAGCATCGGAATCATAGGAATCGCGCTGATCTACGCAGTTTCCGAGGGTACGACAAATTACATTTCATACGTTCAGGAAAGCACCCTTTCCTCTTACCCGATAACCCTTGAAGCTCAGCACGTAAGCATTGGTACACTTATGGAGACCTTCATAGGTGCAGCAAAAGAGAAGGAAAAGCATCCGAACGATGCGGTTTACCAAAATCCAGTCCTTTACGATCTTGTAAATACACTCAGCCAAATAGAAGCGAAGGAAAACGACCTTCGTTCCTTCAAGAAATATCTTGAAACGAAGCTGGGCGACAAGGAAAACAATAGATTCAACGCCGCAATAAACGGCATTCAATATTCCTATGGAATCGGTCTTAACATTTATACGAAGAACGTTGACGGAACGATCATCAAGAGCGATACCGAGGAGCTTATTCAGAAGATGCTCCTTAAATACATGGGGGAAATTTCCGGATCGGAGATCGGCGGCGACACAAGTATGCTTTCGATGCTCTCGGGCGGTGGAATGTCGTCTATGATGAGAGTATGGCAGGAGCTTCTGCCCGCAAAGGACGGCGCGGCGATCAACCCGCTTATTAAAAAGCAGTACGATCTTATTTACGGAGATTGGCCGAATGCATATAACGAGATCGTCATCGTCGTAGACGAAAATAACGAGATCGACGATATGACACTTTACGCACTCGGACTTATATCCGACGAAGAGATCGATAAGATCGTAACGTCAGCCGCAAAGGACCAGCCCCTTGAATTTGAAACGCAGAAATGGTCATATAAGGACATTTGCAATATGGAGTTCAGAACCATTCTGAACGCCAAGTGCTTCTCCATGAGAGACGGCATATATCAGGACATTTCCTCAGATATGACGAGTCTGCGCATCCTCTATCAGAACGCCATTCCGCTCAAGGTAACGGGAATCATCAAACTCCACGAAGGCACGTCCTCAACTCTCGTTTCGGGAACAATCGGATACACATATCACCTTACCGAATACGTAGCCGAGGAGAACAAAAAAGCTGAATCAATAATCCATCAGATTAATAATCCGACGATCGATATTTTTACAGGACTTCCCTTCGCCGATACTGAGGGTGCGATCGATGACGCAAAGAAGGCAGAGACCTTCCGCACACACGTAAGCGGCATGACAGCCGAAGAAAAGGCAAAGACTTACCTTTCTATCCTTTCGATACCTTCACAGGAGTATCTCGCCGGCAAGATTGGTCAGATACTTGCGAATATGACTCAAGAAATGATGAGAGAAGCGGTCGTTTCCCAGATCCTCTCAACTTCAACAGCCATTTCTGAGGAACAGATCAGGGATTATATAAGCAAAATGTCGGACGATGAGGTCACAGCGCTTGTCAGCGGATTCCTTGCTGAACAGGAAACCGCAAAATACGCAGCTGAGCAAGAAGCTATTTATTCTGAAAAAACGCCTGACGAGCTTGCCTTTATGTTTGATGAAGCAATTCTCTCCTATACAGACGAACAATGCGCCGGATACTACGATAGCGTATTTGAGTTCTCCAATTCGACTTATGAGCTGAATATGCACAAGCTCGGATACATTGATCTTGAACAGCCTACGACTATCAACCTATTTGCTTCCTCGTTTGCAGACAAGGACGTAATCGAAGAGATGATCAACACCTACAACAAAGGCGTTGACGAAATATCCAGAATTGAGTATACCGACTATATGGGAATCATGATGTCCTCGATAACAACGATCATTAACGCGATCAAGTACGTTCTTATCGCATTTGTCAGCGTTTCGCTCATCGTTTCGTCAATAATGATCGGCGTCATAACCTTAATTTCCGTTCAGGAAAGAACGAAGGAAATTGGTATTCTCCGCGCGATAGGTGCATCAAAGCGCAACGTTTGCAGTATGTTCAATGCGGAGACCGTGATCATCGGCTTCTCATCCGGACTTATCGGTGTGCTCTTCACCTATCTCATCTGCATACCGATCAACGTTATACTTTATGCTCTTACGGGAATAGCAAATCTACGTGCTACTCTTGATATAAGAGTCGCCATCGCTCTTATCGCGATAAGCGTGCTTCTTACGCTCTTCTCGGGACTTATTCCCTCACGCGGTGCGGCAAAGAAGGATCCCGTTGTAGCGCTACGTACTGAATAAATCATCGGAACAGAAATATGAAGGACATTATATTTTTAGACCTTGACGGAACAATAACGGACTCGGGCGACGGAATAAAAAATTCCGCCGCCTACGCCCTTAACAAATTCGGTATCGACGTCCAGGATAAAAACGAGCTGAACAAGTTTATCGGTCCTCCTCTTGTGGGAAGTTTCCGTGATCTTTACGGTATGTCGAAAGAAAAGGCGGATCTTGCCGTTGTCTATTACCGCGAATACTACGCGGTCAAGGGGATATTTGAAAACTCGCTGTACGACGGTATTGTCGATATGCTTGAAGCATTAACGAAAGCGAACAAAACTATCGTTCTTGCAACCTCGAAGCCCGAGATATACGCTAATCAGATACTCAAATATTTCAACATTTACGATTATTTCACTCACGTATGCGGTGCCGAAATGGATCATAGACGCACCGATAAGCACGAGGTCATTGAATATGCGATTCAGACCGCTGAAGTAACTGACAGAAGCCGAATAATAATGGTCGGTGACCGTCATTACGATATCTATGGCGCAAAAAAATCGCATATTGACAGCATCGGCGTTACGTTTGGCTACGGAAGCGAAAAAGAGCTTACCGAAGCCGGAGCCGACTTCATCGTAAATGATGCAAAAGAGCTCGCCAAGCTTCTTCTCAAGCTATAAAAAATAAGGCAACTGCAAAACTGCAGTTGCCTTTATTTATTCCTCTTCGTCCCCTGTTTCTTCCTCGGGAAGAAGCTCAACTACGGCGGTAACAACCCTGTGCTCCGTTATTTCCTCGACCTTGATGTGCAGTCGGTCGATTACGAGCTCGGGTGTCTCTCCGTCGGCAGGAATCGTTGTAAATTTGCTGAAAATAAGTCCCGATAAGGTTGAAAGATCGTCGTCCTCGGGCGAGAAATCAATTCCGAGAGTCTCCTCGACGACGTCAAGCGAAACGCTGCCGTCAATTCGATAGAGATTCTCTGCAAGCTCCTCGATTTCCTCTTCCTCAAAGGTCTCGTCAGTCTCATCGTAAATATTCCCGACGATCTGCTCGATAAGATCTTCCATCGTAACAAGACCTGCTGTGCCGCCGTACTCGTCAAGGACGATTGCCATGTGCGACTTTTTCTCTTGCATATCGCGGAAGAGAAGATCGGCGCGAACAGATTCGGGCACAAAATTCGGCTCGAATATAAGCTCCCTCAGCGTTTTGGGCGATTTTTCGCAGATATTGAGAAGAAATCTTCTCGTGCTGAGCACACCGATTATGTTATCAACGTCGTCCTCGTAGACCGGGAAACGCGAATAACCGGTTTCGTTTATCGTCTTAATAATATCCTCGAAGCTCTCGTTTATTTCGATGGCCGATATTTCAGTACGGTGTACCATGATATCGGCGGCGGTGGTATTGTTGAACTCGAAGATATTCTCGATCATTTCCTTTTCGTCCGCCTGAATGTTTCCGTCTTCCTCGCTCGATTCGACCATGAGGCGGATCTCCTCCTCGGTCACCTCCTCGTCCTCGTGCTTCGGGTCAATACGAAGCATTTTTAGAACAAGGTTCGTCGATACTGACAAGAACCATACCGCAGGACGGAATATAACTGCAAAGAAGCCGACGAGTGAGCAAAGGCGCATCGCCATCTTTTCGGGATCCTTCATCGCGATTCTTTTAGGAACGAGCTCGCCGAGAATAAGCGTGAAGTAGGAAAGAACTATCGTTATCACGACGACGCAGATCGTATCGAGAGCGGTAATTCCGATAGACGTAAATCCAACGTCGGAATAAAGCCACTTTGTCAGTCGGTTTGCGATGTTATCTGCCGCGAAAGCCGATGCAAGGAAGCCGGCAAGCGTAATGCTGATCTGGATCGTAGACAGAAATCTGTCCGGATTCTGAAGCATCTTCAGAAGCTTTGCCGCTTTTTTATTGCCATCCTCTGCAAGCTTTTCCATCTTCTTCTCGTTCAGAGAAACGACTGCCATCTCGGAGCAGGCAAAAATTGCGTTAATAAAAATAAGTATAAACTGGAGTATTAATTGACCCCATAACGGATCCAAAAAGAATCCCCCCTCAAATAATTAATCTTGTATATTATACTACAGTTTTACAAAATAGTCAATACCGATTATATATAAGTAATGGTTGACAATTTTCGCATTCGGAGTTATAATTATATTAATTGTGTAATTACAGTATCAAGGAGCTTTCAATGGCTAAAATCAGAATCGCCGTAGTATTCGGCGGAAACTCAACAGAATACGAAATTTCTCTTCAGTCTGCTTTTTCGGTTCTCGATAATCTCGATCCCGATAAATATGACGTTATACCTCTCGGAATAACCCGTGACGGCGACTGGTACCGTTACTACGGAAGCTATGAGAATCTTCCGAATAACACCTGGATGAACGATCCCGAGCTTCTTACTCCCGTCGTAATTTCCCACAGCCGTTCTTCCAAGGGAATAATTGAGCTTACAGAAAACGGAAATATACTTACCGAGGTCGATCTTGCTCTGCCCATTCTTCACGGAAAAAACGGTGAGGACGGAACGGTTCAGGGACTGTTTGAGCTTTCCGGAATCCCGCTTGTCGGATGCTCAGCGCTTTCCTCTGCTCTCTGCATGGATAAGGACCGCGCACACAAGCTCGTTGAGCTTGCGGGAATTGAGGTTCCCAAGGCTATAACGATAAGAAAATATCAGCAGGGAGAGGCACCCGCGATGACTGCAGGGCTTACGTACCCTCTGTTCGTAAAGCCTGTTCGCGCGGGATCCTCCTTCGGGATTACCAAAATATACCGCGAGGAAGAGCTTGTTTCTGCCGTTAACTTTGCTTTCGAGCACGACGATGAGGTGATCGTCGAAGAAAACATTGACGGCTTTGAGGTGGGTTGTGCGGTTCTCGGAATTGATGAGCTTACCGTCGGACGCGTCGATGAAATTGAGCTTTCTCACGGCTTCTTCGACTTTACAGAAAAATACAATCTCATTACATCAAACATTTATATGCCCGCTCGTATCGATCCCGAAACCGAGGAGCGCATAAGAGAAACGGCAAAGGTAATATACAAGGCACTTGCCTGCTCGGGCTTTGCGCGTGTGGACATGTTTCTTACTCCCGACAAGCGCATAGTATTTAATGAGGTAAATACCATTCCCGGCTTTACATCGCACAGCCGTTATCCCAATATGATGAAGGGTATCGGGCTTACCTTTGACAAAATGCTCGATAAGCTTATCGCTCTTTATATCTGATAAAAACTACGAAAGGATGAAAATATGGAAAACAAGAAGGCCTATACGGGAATTGATATATTCCGCTTGATCGCTGCCGTTCTCGTTATAACAAACCATACTTCTCCTCTTCTCGACTATTCTTCGAGCGCTAACTTCGTTCTTACTAGTCTCCTTTCTCGACTTGCCGTTCCCTTTTTCTTTATGACGACCGGGTTTTTCCTTATCAGGGACGTTGAAAGAGATAACGACAGGCTGAAAAGCTTTGTTAAGAAAAGCGTAATAATATACGCCATTGCAATTATCGTTTGTCTGCCGCTTCAGATCTACAAGGGCGACTTTTCGATTCGTCCGCTTCTGCCGTCAATAATCAAGAATTTATTCTTCAACGGCACGCTCTATCACCTGTGGTATCTTCCCGCATCGATAATCGGCGGAATCATAGCGTGGTATCTCGTCCGTAAATTCGGATATAAGCTTGCATTCTGTATTTCAATTCCGCTTTATCTGATCGGGCTCTTTGGCAACGGTTATTACGGAATTATTCGTTCTGTTCCCTTCATTAAGGCACTTTATGATGAAATTTTCGTCATAATGGATTCGACGCAGAACGGTATATTCTTCGCTCCTCTGTTTATTATTATCGGCGCATATATATTCAGCAGAAGCGATAAGCTCCCCGGAAGAACAGCATCGCTTATAGGGCTTATCCTTTCGCTTTCCGCAATGATAGCGGAGGGATTCATTCTTCGCGAAAACAAGCTTCAGCTCCATGACAGTATGTATCTGCTTCTCCCCGCAGCTTCCTTCTTTATTTTCACGTTTCTTGTGACATTCAGAGGCAAGAGACTGCGCCGAGCGCGTGACGTTTCACTTATTGTCTATATTATTCATCCCGTATTTATCGTTGCGCTTCGCTTTGCATCGGATATCCTCGGTCTTGAAAAATTTTTTATTGATACCGAGATCATTACGTTCACGACTGTAACCGTTACTTCTTTTGCATTTGCATTTGTCTGCACCTGTCTTCTTTCAAAGCTTCCCGGAAAGCTCCCTGTAAATAAAAAACAACGAGCATGGATAGAGATTGACAGAAACGCCCTGCAAAACAACGTAAACGAATTTCGGCGTATAATGCCCGAAGGCTGTAAGCTTCTTGCGATAGTCAAGGACGAGGGCTACGGTCACGGAGCATTTGAGATAACGAATGAGCTTCAGTCGCTCGGCGTCGACGCTTACGGCGTTGCTACTATCGACGAGGGCATCGCGATCCGCAAATACGGTGTCAAGGGACTTATCCTTGTTCTCGGCTACACCGATCCGATAAGAGCCAAAGACCTGAAGAAATACAAAATAACACAAACGGTATTTGACATTGATTATGCCAGTGAGCTTAACTCTCGAGGCAAGAGGATCAAGGTGCATATTGCAGTCGATACAGGTATGCACAGAATCGGCATTCCGTCAAGCGATATTGACGCAATAGAAGCAGTATACGCCCTCGATAACCTTACGGTCGACGGAGTATTCTCTCATCTTTGCGCAAGCGACTCAAAAACTAAGGACGATATCGAGTATACAAGAAATCAGATAACTGCATTTAATAACCTTGTCGAAAAGCTTAAGGCAAAGGAACTGCCCGTAAAAGCACAGCACATTCAGGCAAGCTACGGACTTCTCAATTACCCTGAGATCAAATGCAGTTACGCGAGAATGGGCATCTCACTCTACGGCTCCGACAGTGAATACGGCTACACGAGTAACTCGGATGTCGCTCTATCCCCCGTAATGTCGATAAAAACGAAGATAATTCAGCTTCGTACCTATCAAAGCGGCGAATCAATCGGCTACGGAAGAGCCTTCCGTACCGAGCGCGAAACGCGAATTGCCGTTCTGCCGATCGGTTACGGAGACGGTATTCCGAGATGCCTCTCAGGCAAGGCAAGCGTTCTCGTATGTGGGAAGCGTGTTCCGATGGTCGGACGCATCTGTATGGATCAGCTTATGATCGACGTAACCGAGGTTGAAGAAGCCAGGATTGGCGACATTGTAACGGTCATTGGCACCGACGGCAGCGAAACGATCACCGCCGAGGAGGTCGCAGATCAGGCAGGAACGATTACAAACGAGATATATTCCCGCCTCGGTCGCCGTCTTGAAATCATATAAACTGAAAAACAGCCCGCAATTGCGGGCTGTTTTTCAGTTGAAGACGGTTTCGATAACCCGTCGGCTTCCGCCCGGTGAATAGCACCAGGAATCAATATGTGTAACCTCCTCACTATAAGGACGAATTTCACGCGTCGGCATATTCTCACCTTTATAGGAATCGATTATAACAAGCTTCAACTTCATTCTTTCCGGGATAATATTCTTTATGTAGACCGCCGTTGTCTGTCCGACAGTAATGTCCGAACGATACTCTGCAAGACCTGCGAGATTTGGCGTCAGTTCAACGAATATTCCATAATCCTCAATACTTCTTACTATTCCGGCGACCGTTTGTCCGACGGAAAACATTGACGCGTTTTCCTCCCAGGTACCGAGAAGCTCCTTGTGAGTTACGTATATTCTCTTTCCATCGTTGCTTTTTATCGCGACCCTTATACGGTCTCCAACAGAAAAACGATCTGATGGATGACTAATACGCGATACCGAAATGCAGTCAATGGATAAAAGAGAAATAACACCGCATCCGATATCGACAAATGCTCCAAAGGTTTCAAGGTGGGTTATCTTTGCATCGATTATATCTCCCGCTGAACAGCTGTCAAGAAACGCCTCACAGCACTCTCTCTGGGCTTCCTTGCGCGATAGTCGCGCCACCTTGACACCGTTCTGATAGAAAAAACCGATAACCTTAAAGCAAATCGCCTTCCCTACTCGGGTAATGACTGCAATATCACGAATATCATTTCCGTTTCTGTCATACTCAACGTCAGAACGCTCAATGACTCCGAGCATACATCCAAGGTCAACAGTCAGTGTATAGCTTGCGTCACAACGAACTGCCATAGCCTCAAGTATCACACCCTCGTTCATTGCGCGAATGAGTCCGTTTTCACTTGACAGATATTCCCTGTTTTCGGGCATTGAGAGAACGATTCCCTCAGGATTGTATTTACATAAGTGCATAATTAAACCTCCGCCGAATCTTTCGTCCGCTTTTTGATAAGCGATACTACTATATTCGGCGGAGGCCGTTTATATGCTATTTATTTAAGGGATATATGAACGGGAAGACCGTTTTTATACTCAGGATAGCTCTCGCCCTCAATGAGAGGAAGGAGATACATAACGCCTTCGTTTGTTATACCGTTTCCGCGCTCGTTTATAAAGTTATCGGGGACGGTTCTGACCATATTTGCTATCTTATCAATATCCTCATATCCCGGAATGCAGGTGTAAGGATCGTTGCTTGTACGAACGAAGGTCATCATCTTTCCGCTGACGCCGTTAACTGCATTCTCAACTGCAGCCTTGCCGACTGCAACCGATTCAGTAATATCGGTAAGCGAAGCAATATGAGAAGCGCATCTCTGAAGAATGTTGAGCTCAACGGATCGAACCTTACAGCCGATTTCTTCCTTGACGGCAAGCTCAAGTGCCTTACCCGTACCGGAAAGATATTTGTGCCCAAATGCATCGGCTACGCCGCTCTGGGTTCCCTCACCGACGTATCGTCCGTCAGAAAGGCGAATGCCCTCGGAAACGCAAACGACTACGTTCGGGTGCTTTTCAAGGCAAGCACGAACATCAGCAAAGAACTCGTCATAATTAAATACGCGTTCGGGAAGATAAATCAGATCGGGCTCAAATCCCGTTGCTCTCGTAAGAGCCGCCGCAGCAGTAAGCCAGCCCGCATCTCGTCCCATGATCTCGATGATCGTAACTGCCTTTACCGTATAAACCGCGCAGTCACGAAGCATTTCCGAAACCGATGCCGCGATATACTTTGCCGCGGATCCATAGCCGGGAGTATGGTCTGTTCCCATAACGTCGTTATCGATAGTCTTCGGAACGCCCATGATACGCATTTCATAATCGACTGTCTTGGAATAAGCTGAAAGCTTCGCTACGGTATCCATGGAATCGTTGCCACCGATATAGAAGAAATAGCGGATATTATGCTTCTTAAAAAAGGAGAAAACCTTTTCATATACAGCCTTATCACTGTCCGACATATTTGCAAGAGAAGGAAGCTTCTTACGGCAGGAGCCGAGAGCGGCGGCAGGTGTCTTTTCGAGCGTTACGAGCTTGCTTTCATCGGAAAACATCTCGGTAAGATCACAGAATCTGTCGCCGAGAATACCTTCAATACCGTGGTACATCCCGAAGATAGTTTCGATATTCTCATTTTCGAGCGCACCGCGAATTACACCGCTGAGTGTTGCGTTGATTGCCGCGGTAGGACCGCCCGACTGACCGACGATCGCATTTCCCTTTAATACCATAATTACCTCCGAATAATTTATGAAAAGTAAAAAGCGCAGGCAAGCCTGCGCTATATGGTGACCCGTAGGGGAATCGAACCCCTGTTTCCGCCGTGAGAGGGCGGCGTCTTAGCCTCTTGACCAACAGGCCTCATTGGCACGGTTAGAATTATAGCACAGTTCTTTGGATTTTGCAAGACCTTTTTAAAATTTAATTATGAATTTTTTGTAAATTGAAAGATTATTTGTAAAATAAGAAAAAAGTTGCATTTTACGACAAAATGTGATATAATGATAGAGTTAAAATAAATTACGGAGAAAATAAATGAAAAATTCACTTATCGTTCTGTTTTTCGTATGCGCAGGAATCGTGACCGGTTCGCTTGTCGCGAATCTGACCTCTGATATAAAAGCCCTTTCGTGGCTTTCTTACGGGCTGAATTTCGGACTTACGGAGCCGTTCGTTCTTGACCTGAGCGTCCTCAAGCTTTCGCTCGGTCTTGCCTTCAATCTGAATATCTCCGTAATAATTTTCGTATCGATCGCAGTTGTTATATCATATCAGGTAACAGGAAGGCGCGGTAGAAGAAGATGATAAACGAGCTGATCCTCGCGTCGAAATCCCCTCGGCGCCACGAGCTGCTTTCAATGCTCGGTTATAATTTAAAAACAGTCGTATCAGACGTTGACGAGGATTCGATCACAGCAGATACCCCTGCTCTGCTTGCATCAAAGCTCGCGCACACGAAGGCGCTTGCGGTTGCAAATGAGATTGTAAATACCGATCTGCCAATAGTTGCCGCTGATACCCTCGTTGAGGTGAACGGCGAGATACTCGGGAAGCCCAAGGATGAAGCCGATGCAAGAAGAATGCTTATGCTGCTCTCGGGCAGTATTCACTACGTTCACACGGGAATATCGGTAATATACAAGTGCAAAGAGATTAATTTGACAGACACCGCCAAGGTCTTTTTCAGAGCCATTGATGGCGACGAGCTTGACGATTATATCGCGTCGCGTGAGCCATTTGACAAGGCGGGCGCGTACGGTATACAAGGAAAGGCGGGCGCATTTGTCGAGAGGATCGAAGGCGACTTCTTCTCGATAATGGGACTTCCCATTTGTGCCGTTACAAAGGCGTTAAAAGAACTAACAAAGGACGATAATATATGAGCTCAAGACAGGAAAAAATCAGAAACTTCTCAATCATCGCCCATATTGACCACGGCAAGAGCACACTCGCAGACAGACTTCTTGAGCACACCAAAACGGTATCGACCCGCGAGATGGAATCTCAGCTTCTTGACAATATGGATCTTGAAAGAGAGCGCGGAATTACGATAAAGGCACGCGCGGTAAATCTCGCCTACGAAGCAAAGGATGGCGAAACCTATAACCTTAATCTCATCGATACCCCCGGTCACGTAGACTTTAACTACGAGGTCTCACGATCGCTCAACGCCTGCGAGGGTGCGCTTTTAGTAGTCGATGCTACACAGGGAATCGAGGCACAGACTCTTGCGAACGCTTATCTTGCGGTCGAGAGTGACCTTGAGATCATACCGGTAATAAATAAGATCGACCTTCCGTCAGCAGATATCGAAGGAACACGTAACGAGATTGAGGACGTTATCGGCATTCCTGCCGAGGACTGCCCTGCCGTTTCCGCAAAAACAGGTCTAAATATTGAGGACGTACTTGAGGCTGTCGTTTCGGGTATACCCGCCCCTAAGGGCGACGAAAACGGCAAGCTGAAGGCACTGATATTCGACTCCTATTATGATCCTTATCTTGGCGTCGTAGTTCTTGTCAGAATTATTGACGGAACACTTGCCGTCGGAGATACCGTTACCATGATGAGCACCGGATCGATATTTGAAACGGTCGAGGTCGGAACCCTTGCTCCCTTTGGACTCCGTCCGGGAAGCAAGCTTTCAGCAGGTGACGTCGGTTACTTTACAGCAAGCATAAAGACAGTATCCGAAACACGCGTCGGAGATACCGTAACGAGCGCGCTCGATCCGACGGATACGCCCTGCCCCGGCTTCAGTCAGGCACTTCCGATGGTATTCTCGGGAATTTATCCCGCTGACGGTGCGAAATACAACGATCTTCGTGATGCTCTTGAAAAGCTTCAGCTAAACGATGCTGCACTTGCCTTCGAGCCCGAAACGTCCATCGCTCTCGGCTTCGGCTTCCGTTGCGGCTTCCTCGGTCTTCTGCACATGGAGATAATTCAAGAGCGACTTGAAAGAGAGTATAATCTTGATATTATCACAACAGCGCCCAGCGTTATCTATGAAATTAAGAAGCGTAATGGAGAGCTTATCCGCATTGATAACCCTTCAAATTACCCGCCACCTGATGAGATCGAAACTGCATACGAGCCAATGGTCAAGGCAAGCATAATAACTCCTGTCGAATACGTTGGAAACATAATGGATCTCTGTCAGGACAGAAGAGGCAGCTTCATCGACATGAAATATCTCGATGCAAACCGCACTGAGCTTCACTATGATCTTCCCCTGAATGAAATCGTATACGATTTCTTCGACGCACTTAAGAGCCGCAGCCGCGGTTATGCTTCTCTCGATTACGAGCTTAACGGCTATGTGCCGAGTAAGCTTGTCAAGCTCGATATTCTCCTTAACGGCGATATTGTCGATGCTCTCTCATTCATAGTTCACGAAGAAAAGGCTTATGCAAGAGCTCGCAAGATTGCTGAAAAGCTCAAGGAAAACATTCCGCGTCAGCTTTTCGAGATTCCGATCCAGGCGGCTATCGGAGGAAAGATTATCGCACGTGAGACCGTTAAGGCGCTTCGTAAGGATGTACTTGCTAAGTGCTACGGCGGTGACATCACCCGTAAAAAGAAGCTTCTTGAAAAACAGAAGGAAGGTAAAAAGAAAATGCGTCAGCTCGGATCCGTTGAGGTCTCGCCCGAGGCCTTCATGGCGGTTCTCAAGCTTGACGACGAATAAGCAAATTGCATAAAACAAGAAAGGAATAAAACTATGAGAATCAAAATCCACCTTGACACCATGTCACAGATCAACGCATTCGTCGGCGCAATGACGAAAACAGGCGCAAACGTTTTCCTTACCGATAAGGACAGAAACTTCATAGTAAGCGCAAAGAGTATGCTCGGAGCAGTTTACTCAATGGAGTGGGACGAAGTATGGTGCGAAAGCGACGAGGATATTTACTCCGTAGTCAGCAAGTTTGCAGCGGATGAATAATTACGAAAAAGTCGGTCAACACATGGTGGCCCGCCTTTTTTTGACCATTATATTGTAAATTTTTTGTTAAGTTTGTGTTTCCAGTCATAATATAAACCGAGAGTTTTATAAAAAAACGAGAAAATTCCCCAATTTTATGATAAAACATTTGCATTTACCCTTATGTTGTGATATAATATAGTGAATTAATATTTCTAAGGTTAGTATTTCGGTGAATCTATGGCGACTGATATTCTGACAATGACATACGGCGAGATCCTCGACATCGTCACAAGACTCGGATTTCCTGTCTTCCGTGCAAAGCAGCTTTATCAATGGCTCAATAAGGGCGCGTCTTATGACGAGATGAATAATCTGCCGAAGGCATTCAAGGAAAAGCTGACTGAAAACGGCTACTGCGTTGATCTTCCGAAGATCGAAAAGAAGCTTGTCTCAAAAATTGACGGCACTGTAAAGCTTCTTTATTCCCTTTCCGACGGTCAGTATATTGAGAGCGTAGTAATGAAATACGAGCACGGAAATACTATATGCGTGTCAACGCAGGCGGGTTGCCGTATGGGATGTAAATTCTGCGCATCGACTCTCGGCGGTAAGGTGAGAGACCTTTCGGCGGGTGAGATACTCGGTCAGATAATATCAGCACAGCGCGACTTCGGTGAGCGTATCTCGGGCGTCGTTATGATGGGAATCGGAGAGCCTCTTGATAATTACGATAACGTTATGAGATTCCTCGACATCGTCGGAAGCAAGGATTCTCTTAACATCGGATACCGCCACATTTCTCTTTCAACGTGCGGTCTTGTAGACAAAATAAATAAGCTTGCGGATGAAAATTTCCCGATAACGCTTTCAATTTCTCTTCACGCATCGTGCGACGAGGATCGCTCGCGCATAATGCCGGTGAATAACGCTTGGAATATAGATGCTCTTCTGACAGCCTGCAGAAAATATTTCGATAAAACGGGAAGACGTATTTCATTTGAATACACTCTTATTTCGGGCGAAAACGATTCGGTTGAGCAAGCAAAAAAGCTTGCACAGCTTATAAAAAAATATTTCGGAAGCCGTCCCGTGCACGTTAATCTCATTCCGCTCAATCATGTTGACGAAAGAGCTTTTTCGGCGGGAAGCCGCGAGGACGTAAAGCGATTCTGCGATACGCTCAACTCGCTTCACGTAAATGCAACGGTCCGCAGACGTCTCGGTCCGGATATCGACGCATCCTGCGGTCAGCTTCGCCACAAGGCTTCTTCGGATAAAAAACAGTAAAATATATTCATAACAAAGATATAAAAAGCGCAAACTAATTCTGAAATCGGGTGATATTTTGTTTTTCTACGGTGAAAGCGACACGGGTCTTGTCCGTCGCGAAAATCAGGACAGCTTCGTATTTTCCGAAATAAATGAAGATCATTTTCTTGCCGCCGTTTTTGACGGTATGGGCGGTCTGTCCTCCGGTTCTGTTGCTTCATCTCTTGCCAAAGAAAAGCTTGTCAAGTATCTCTCAAACGGCTTGAAGCAGTTCAAAAACGATCATCCGAGCGACCGCGAAATGCAAGATCTGATATCGGATGCGGTGGCATTTGCCTCGCACGAGGTATATATGTGCTCTCTTAAATCTCCAGAGCATAAAAGTATGGGAACAACTCTGGCGGCAATTCTCAAAACGCCGAAGAAAACTTATATTTTTCACGTAGGTGACAGCCGCGTGTACGCGCTTGCTTCGGGCAGACTTCACCGCCTGACGACCGATCACACGCTTGTGCAGTACCTTATAGACACAAAGCAAATAAGTCAGAGTGATGCTGAAACACATCCTCAAAGGCATATTCTAACAAAGGCTATCGGTACAGAGGATTTCGTTTCTCCGGATATTTCGGTGATGTCTTCATCCAAAGCAAAATGCTTTTTACTGTGCTCAGACGGACTTACTCTCCATCTCAGCGACAGCGAGATCGAAGATGTATTAAGCGAAGACCTCCCACCTCTCGAAAAGGTCGGACGCTTTATAAAAACCGCAAAAGAGCGCGGAGCGTATGACAACATAACCGTGCTGATAGTTGCAAACACTTAAACAAGAATATTACGAAAGGAACGGTCATAATGACGCAGTTTGATAAATATATCGGAATGCTTATCGACGAGCGGTACGAGATAAAGGAAATTCTCGGTATCGGCGGTATGGCAGTAGTATTTCGTGCTTACGACAAGCGCGAGGAGCGTGATATAGCAATTAAGATACTCAAGGAAGAGGTTCTTTCCGATGAGTCTGCTTTTGAATGCTTTGACAGCGAATCACGCGCCATCTCTATGCTTTCACATCCCAATATTCGCCAAATATATGACATTTCCATGACGGGTGAGCACAAATATCTCACAATGGAATATCTCGACGGTCCGACTCTCAAGAGCTATGTCAAGGAAAAGGGCTCGATATCGCACGAGGAAGCACTTAATTTTATCACGCAGATACTCGACGCTCTCGATCACACTCATTCCAAGGGAATCGTTCATCGCGACATAAAGCCGCAGAATATAATAGTCGTATCGGACAATACCATAAAAATAACCGATTTCGGTATCGCAAAGCAGTATGATCCCCGTATCACCGAGCCTGAGGAAAAGGGCGTGGGAACCGTATATTATATCAGCCCCGAGCAGGCAAGAGGTCAAAACATCGATGCCCGCGGAGATATATATTCGGTCGGAATAATGCTTTACGAGCTTATATGCGGAAAGCTTCCCTTCACATCCGACGATCCCATGGAAGTAGCTTATATGCAGATAAACGACGAGCCGCAGAAGCCATCTGAAATAACAGAGCTTCCCAAGGGTCTTGAGCAGATAATTCTGCGCGCTATAGAAAAGGATCCCGACGATCGTTTCAGCGATGCAGGTCAGATGCTTGCGGCGTTAAAACGCTTCAGAGAAACACCCGACGCCATCTTCGATTTTGTTTCTGTCCCTGCTGACAGCCGCTTCTTCAAGGCGGCTCCGCAAAGCAGCGACGACATAATCGTCGTTCCGTCAAACGAAAAGCAGACCGATCTTATCGATCCGCAAGACGAGGAAAAGGTTTTGAACAAAAAAAGAAAAGATACAGTAAAAAAACGTCCGAAAACTCAAAAGGTAGTAAGCACAGTCGTTGAAACAAAGCCCTCACGCGTTTCATTTATTTCGATAATCGCAGGCGCTTTGCTTGCTTGTCTTATAGTCGCCGTAATGACCGTTTACTACGTATACAACAATTTTATCGCAGAATCACTCAGCTCAAGCGACTCTCAGCTTATTGAGGTCGAGGATTTTGTAAACCGTACCTGCGACGAAGAGCTTCTTAAGCAAATGAAAAAGCTCGGTTATTCTGTTACCGTTATAAAAAAGCAAGACAAGAACCATATGGTAAACACGATAATCTCGCAGTCGCCCGAGGCAGGCTCAAAGCGAGTTATAATTCCCGGTGAAAAGAAATGCGAGATCACCCTGTACGTCAGCAGCGGTGAAACTATGACCACGCTTAAAAACTACATCGGTATGAACAACAAGGAGGTTATAATCGATCTCGGTGCGATCGGATTCTCCTACGAAATAATTCGCGAGTACAATTCCTCCATTCCCAACGGTCACGTAATAGACACCTTCCCGAAGGCGGGATCCTATATAACCAGCGATACCCGTATAACAATATACGTCAGCCGCGGTCAGGAGCTTTCTTACGTTACTCTACCCGATCTTTCGGGCAGAAATGCAAGTGCGATCCACGCTATACTGATCGAAAACAAGCTCCGTCTCGGAGAGGTGACCTATCAGTATTCGGAAACCGTTCCCGCAGGTCAGGTAATAAGTCAATTTCCTTACTACGGCTCTGTTGTTCTTTCGCATGTGACCGAGGTATCTATCGTTGTAAGTCTTGGTGTTGACCCCTCGACATTACCGCCCGATGATCCTTCGCTAAATCCCGACGATCCTTCGCAAAATCCCGACGATCCTTCACTGAATCCCGACGATCCTTCACAAAATCCCGACGATCCTTCGCAAAATCCCGATGATCCTTCGCAAAATCCCGATGATCCTTCGCAAAATCCCGACGATCCGGGCACGGGCGAGGATCCGGGTGCAGGTACCGATCCCGGCACGGGCACTGATCCTACAGTACCGACAACCTAATAAAATTTTAAAATCAACCTTAACAAAATTATCAAACAGGACATTTATGATCAAATGAACGAAAAACAGAAAAAAATAAGAAATTTCTCAATTATCGCGCATATCGACCACGGTAAATCTACTCTCGCAGACCGTCTTCTCGAAGCAACGCGCACAGTATCACAGCGTGATATGGAATCGCGTCTGCTTGACAATATGGATCTTGAAAGAGAGCGCGGAATAACGATAAAAGCCCGTGCGGTAAAGCTGAATTACACAGCCTCCGACGGAATGACATACGATCTCAATCTGATCGACACACCCGGTCACGTAGACTTCAACTACGAGGT